>NZ_JBEZFY010000012.1:0-198121 GCF_040649765.1 Micromonospora sp. NPDC048894
CCCGGTTGACCCCCATCGAGTACGAGACCATCATGACCCCACCGGCCAGTCAGGCCGCGTGACTACACCTGTCACCTATCGGTGCAGCAGACCCGGAGCCCGGCCCGTGATCAGAACAGAAGACGCCGCGCTGACCCTGGACGGCAACTGGCTACCACTCACCCACAAAGCCGGAACACTCCACAAACACCGACCCACCCGGTGGAACAACTACGGCTTCGACGACGTCTTCACATGAAGCACCCTCGGCGACCCATCCGGAAGCACGGTGCCACACCGGGACCACAGAAGGACTTACCCGTTGAATCCGCTGAGCGACCACCACAGCACGGCGGGGCCGACGGTCGGCAGTGCGGCAAGCCAGACGAAGCTGCCCACCGCCTCCTCCAATGTGTGCTGGCCACGGCGGCCGCTGGACCGCTCTCAAACGCCACGAAACAAACGGCTCGCTCACGGGCCAGCCGGCCTGGAAACCGACTGGCCCATGTGACGCCGAAGCCGGGTCCACATTGACTACCATCCGCTGTACGACCACCGTCGGACCCCAACCAGCGGAAGCAGGACCGACCCCATGAACGAGCTTTCAGGCAAAGTGAACGAAAACAGCACAGTTGATCTTTAGCACCCCAGGTCAAGAAGCCTGCTCCCCGCGCACGCGGGGGTGATCCGGCGGTGACCGCCCTGATCGCGTTGCAGTTGGCCTGCTCCCCCGCGCACGCGGGGGTGATCCGGCGCAGGGCATGCATCACCAATGAGCGCAGCACTGCTCCCCGCGCACGCGGGGTGATCCTGGCTGAGCAGAGTCGAGAATGAACACACCCCGCTGCTCCCCGCGCACGCGGGACGATCCAAGGTCGGCCGTGGCCTTGCGGGTGTGCGGGTGCTCCTCCCCGCGCACGCGGGGGTGATCCCGACAGCGGGAGCGAGATCGACCGACCGCTCTCCTGCTCCCCGCGCATGCGGGGATGATCCCCTGCGATTCGTCGTCGACAGCGGCAGGCTATTATCGATCGTCTAGTGCGACGCGGGGATGGTCATGGGCGTGCGGCACGCGCGTCACGACCGGGACGATGCTGGTGGTCCAGTCTCCGACACCGTTCGCCACAGTCATGTCGCGGGTCGGCTCCCAGCCCAGAAACTCCGCGATGCTAGGCGATCTTCTCCCGCGCGGGGTCGGCTCGCCGAGCGCTGGCAACTCCAGCGCGGTGGGATTCACCTCGCGGTCGGCAACGATGAGCTTGCACCAATCAGTGCTCGTAGCACCTGGTCCAACGGGCCGCCCGGTGGGTAGGACGACGGGAATTCGCTGCCCTTCAGCTGCTGCTGCCATGCCCATCGGGCCCACGAAGTCGCCAGGGAAGAGACTTGCGTGGGACCGGTACCGGTCGGTGAGGTTGAGCAGGACACACCACAACCTTCGGTTCGTGGTGTTCCGAAGCCGAATAAAGACCTGCGGTGGCTGCCATCCGTCCCTCGTGCGGTCGTAGGTCAGCGTGAGCTCGCCGTTCTCCTCGGTCGGGATCGGTGGGTCCTCCTGGGGCGCAATGGTGATTCCGGGCCGCGCGAGTACGATTTCCATGCGTACTGCGCCCACCAGGCTGGACCAGGGATTGGCAAGCTCCTTGAGCTGCGTCCATCGCGCGATGTGCTCCATCCAGGCCACTACCGTGCGGATACTCTGTTCACCATGGCCCCGTACGTCGGGCGCCATGGGAGATCCGTCGGGGCGAAGGATACGCAGGACCGCGTGTCCGAGCCGGTGAACAGCCGCAAGACGCATCTGCAACCCACCGGCATAGTCGCCGCCTACGGCAGACCGAAGGTGGACCGAGCTGTTCACGGCGTCGGTGAGGCGGGCACACACAGTAGGCTCGTCATCGACCGTTCCCCCAACGACGACCCAGGCAAGCGGAGCGGGAACGCGGCTCAGTGCAACCCCGTACCGCTTGGCCGGATCTGGCTTCCAACCCAACGGCTCTACTGTCGACTCGCCCGCTCTCACTTCGACTACTCGCAATACGCGGTCCGCGTTATGGGTCACACTCATCAGGACGGGGATGTGAGATGGCGACACCGGTATGCCGTGGCACCTACCGGCATCGACGAGCCATCTGTCGATTGACCAGCGCGCTGTCATCGATTCGGGGGAAGTGATGGCACCTCCGAAGATGGGCTGGTCAGCGAGACCGTCTCGATGGACTGGATACAGGACGGGAGTTTGCGCCGCACGAACGTTTTCGATGCGACACCGGGCGGCCAGCAGGAGATCACGATAGGTAGCATGGGTTCCGAGCTGCCCTAGTGCTTCAAGCAACGACGCCGTGAACAGGCCACGAGGTTCGCCGTCAACCACTCGCTCGGCCGCCAACTCGTGGGCCTGACATGCGGACAAAGCGACGTGCTGAGCCCGGCCGGCGATTGTTAACCCACTGACCTGCTGATCCCGCAGTCCAGCGACCAACTCGCGTAGCTCTGGCACGTATTCAGCCGCGCTCGGCACGGTGGTCGCAGCTGGCGCGGCCCGCGCACGGAAGCCCAACTCTCGGGTACCGCTGCCCGAGTGACAGCAGTCCAGCACCACCACGGTATGGACGCCACGCTCCGCAACTCGGTCGAGGAGTACGGATAGCTCCTTGTCCGTCAGGTCAGGCACACCGAGGGCTCGACTGTCGTGGCAGACGAGAGACTGGCTCATCCCGGTAGGTTCGAGGTGCCAGAACTCCGGTGCGACAGGCTGCTGCGAGCCATGACCGCTGAACCAGAGCAATGCGACCTCACCGGGTAGGGCCCCACCGAGGTGGGACCGGATCGCAGTCACAACTGCTTCCCTAGTCGCATCCTCGTTCAGCAGACACCGCATACTGAGCCGAGCATCCAGCCTTTGCCGCAGAAATGCGCCGACGTGCTTCGTATCGTTCGCGCACCCGCGCAGCGGACCAACCACGCGATAGCGGTCGATTCCGACCAAGAGCGCTCGCACCTTGTTATCCGACTGTGACCGCACAGCACTCATAATAACACCGCCAGTTCGGAGCAGATCGGTTCCTGCGCATGGCGGAAAGGGGCTGGTGATGGCGGATACGGCGGGTGCAAGCGAGGACCCTGGCACGCATCTCGCCAGGGCGAGACGGGCGGTAACGACGGCCGTGACCGCCGCGTGGCTCGCGCAAGCGCATGCCGGCGAGGCAATCGGCGAGCAAGTACGCGATTTGATCATCACGTTGGTAACGGAACGTAGCCCACGAGCCAAGTTTCAATTGATCAGCGAGCATTCACACCTGCAAGGTGACGAGGCAGAACGCCTGCTCGACAGGGCCGTCGAACTCTGCCATGGCCTCCCCAACCCGGACCCGTCCTACGTCCGGTTCTTCCAGTCACACCTGGACATGATCCACCTCGTCCGGTCGGGCCAAGTTGCCGTCAATGCTGCACCCATCGAACCACTCGCCGACGCCGTCCGACAGGAAGTGCTCGCCAACTCTCCGGCACACGGCTCGGGAACCGCAAGCGAACACGACCGACGGGCGCGCGAGCTACGGGATCGAGGGCAAATCGAAGAAGCAAGATTCGCGTTTGGCGAGGCTGTACGTCAAGCGCGCGCCGCAGGGGACGCCGCCACCGAGGGCAGAGCAGAGATCGGCCTCTTCACGCTGGTGATGAGATCCTCCCATCCACGGCCCGGAAGTCACCAGCAGATGCTGCAACATGCGCGCGGAGCCGCAGACGCTTATAGGCGTGCGGGCGATCGGACCGGCGAGCGTGATGCCGCCGTGGCGATGATAACGGTCCTTACGGATATAGCCGACAAAGTGAACTTGCATCGAACGTTGCAACGGCTAAGCACCCTAGACGAGAACTATGGACGATGGTGGCGGGCCTACTCGACTGCGATGCACTCCACGGCGGTGCAAGAGCTTATAGACGGGCTGCGCTGGTGCATCGAGTCGGCAAACTTGCTAAGTGACCAGGCCGACTTCTACCGCAAGATGTGTGAGGGAAAGCTAGCATTCTACGAGAACCGGTACGTGCCGGTCGAAGACGATGGGACGGGCGTATTCGAAGCCGCAATCACGGCGTACGAGGTAATGGTCAACGGCCCAACAGAGATCGCCGCCCGTCGGTTGGATAACATTCTCCGCGAGATCGAGCAGAAGCGAAGGTATGCGCGCTCGCAAACCCTTCAACGAGAATTGTCCAGCGCCAGCGAGCCTACGTATATGATGGCTGCGATGTGCGCCGAGGGGCTACGAAGCGCCGAAGAGGCGGTCGACATCAACGAGCTCGGCAGCAGCCGGGCGCTCCTTGCACAGATCGGCATGCAAAACCTCTGGCGCCAATGGCCTCTAGAGGTATGGGAAGACAGTCGCCCCGAGAAGCTGCAGCGCCTCCTCGCAAGCTATGCGATGTCCCCGACCGAGCGTAACCACAAGCGGCTTCTACAGGCTTTTAAGGACCAGCGTTACGTGCAGCAGCGTCAAGAGCATCGGCTCTTGGCCGCCACACCTGGGCTATCGACAATCACGCCGCCCGCGCCAGTCCGCTCGGTTCAGGCGCTCTTAGCACAGGACCACCGCATCGTCGTATTCAGCGGCACTGGCTCGATCTATCTCATCTCCCACGATAAGTGCCGTATCATCGGCAAGCTTCCCCGAACGGAAATCGCTCAGACCATACAGCAGGGACTCGCACATCTTGCCGACCCCACGAACGTGGCTCGGGAGGGGCAAGGCGCTATCGATTGGATCATCGACAAGGCAGTCCGACCGCTACTCGCCGAAATCCCGGGAGGATCCCGCGTATTCGTTCTGCCGCACGGGCCACTCTGGCGCATCCCACTAGGAGTGCTGGGACCAACGAAGTTAGCGGACATCTGCGAGGTTAGCTACCTGCCGAGTCTCACCCTGCTTTCACGCCTGCTTACTAGGCGACGACTAATGCGAAACATCGAACGCTTCGTAGGCTTCGGCGACCCCGACGGCAGCCTTCCACACGCCAGGGCTGAAATTGAATACGCCGCCAGCACCTTCATCGACTCGTTCACGATGTTTGGTGAAAATCTTCACTATCACATGGTGATGGCGAATTTGGCGGACGCAGACGTCGCACATGTCGGCTGTCATGGCATGTTCTTTCCCGACTATCCCGACTTCTCAGCCCTCCACATCGCAGGGAGTTCGGATGCTCCCGAAGTCCTTTGGTACGGCGAGCTGGCACGGTACGAGTTCAATGCCCGCCTAGTCGTGCTCGCCGCCTGTCACGCGGGGACCGGCGTGACGCAGTTCGGTTCAGAGTACATCGGATTTCCCGGCGCATTCCTTGCGGCTGGAGCTCAGGGAGTGCTAGCACCTCTATGGGCCGTGCCCGATGAAGCGACAGCGGCGCTCATGCGAAACTTCTACCAAGCGCTAAAGACATCGGCCTCGCCCGCCGAAGCGCTGCGGACGTCTCAGCAAGCAATGATCGCTGATCCAGCCACAAGCCATCCATATCACTGGGCGGGCTTCCAGCTCTTCGGCACCGCACCGCGATACCGCCCGTTTGGAGCGACATGACCAACACTCCGCAACGAGACTTCGCGCCCCCTCCGAATCTACCAACGACGGATCCGCCCTGGGAACTTCAACTAGGATTCGATATCGAGGACATCTACTGTGCTTACAACGAGTGGTTGGTGTTCCTTACTCAAGGATTCCCGGATTTTGAACTTGATCGAAAAATAGATGCGGGTAGATGGGCTGCGGATCGGCTTCGCGAACTGAATGTTGCCCCATCGCTGGTGGACCAGTTCGAGGAAGCACTGGCAAGACTCCCCAGTCAGGCCGACTTTCGACGGATTATGACATCGGGCGAATCGACCAGCTGGCCGGAAATCGCCCGCACGATGGAGAGTCTTCTGGCGGCCGGACGCATAGCCGTCGACGCGAGCAAGGTGAGATACTACGATTTGGGGGTGATGTTGTGTCGTGTTCGACTCTGTTCCAGGATGTTGCGCGTCGTATCGTCATTGCCCGAGGGGTTGACCAGCGGACTTCCGGACCTTCCGAAGATATACCACAAAGAATTGCTACGCACAACTACGGTGCTTGCGACGTTGGTCGCCTCGCGGGATCCCGCTGTACCTAGCGATCCTGGCCAGCACTATCTAGAGCAGGCATTCTCGGAATTTGCGGCCTACCTATCGACATGGCGAAACCGATCGGTCGACCCAGACTCTGATTTCCACGACCAGTTGGAGAAAGTTACCCAAGCAGCCGGATTTAGGCCAAGCGACATTGCTAAACAGGAAGCAACCTGGATCTCACACCCGAATCCGGTGCCTGAGGAAGAACGGGTACCGCTGCCTGCGCCACACTCCGCGGAAGATCGAGAGCAACTCGAAAAACACTGGCACGAAATCAGGCGCATCGCCAAGGAAGGTGACCTAGCGCGTTCGACGGATCTACTTTCACTGCTGGTGCACACATGCCGTGCCATACTTGGGCCAGTCCATCCATTAACCCTGCACATCCAGGTATCCCTATGCGCAGCATTTGGAGCCAGTGGCAAGAGCGGCCTCGCGATCGTTGCGCTTCTTGATATCGCCGCGACCGCCCAGCACTACTACAGCCCGCACCATCCCGCGAGGTACCTGATTTCCGCCGACGTCTACACCCACCTCAGAATGATGTACCCCGAAATGGCCCAGGAAGTATACGACTCCCCGCTCAAGTCACTGATCGAGCGTGACGAATCAGATCTCCCTCCGTGCCTGCACTCGGTGCGGCGGGCGATCCGCATCGAGCTCGGGCTAGACGACGGGACCACAGTCGTCACATGACGCCAGTCTATTTGGCTCATGATGATTCGGGATCGCGGTCTGCTCGAAGACGGCACGGCGCGGTCGGATGACGCGCGGCCAGCGAGGATTTCTGGCGGATGCGGTCCATCGCGGGCAGCCGCTCCGGTAGCGACGGACGCCGTGTGCATGGGCACGGCATACCCCCGCCTACGGTCTGGCGGAGGCCTGCCCCCCGCGACATGCGGGGATGATCCTCCGGCACCCGGTCAGCGCCGCAGTGACCGGGCCTGCTCCCCGCGCATGCGGGGGGTGATCCGGTGAAGAACGGCTCGACGCTGCGGAGCAGCTCCTGCTCCGCGCGCATGCCGGGGTGATCCCGCGTAGGCGAGTCGAGGTGTTCGTGTAGTCCTGCTGCCTGACGACGGTAAGCAGCGTCCCTTGCCGGCAGCGAGGGGCAGGGCGGAAGCGTGCCGCATGGTTTCGCATCACGGCTCACCGGTCGCCGACATGGGGGTGACGAGCAGATCCATGGGCGGCCCCCATGGCAGCGTGGACGTGGCGACCTGCCGCCAACCTGTCCGTCGGTAGATCCGCCGCGCCTTCGAGGCGGGGTTGGCTGCGAGGGTCGCATACCGCTCCGGCCGGTGGGACAGCAGGCGGCGCAACAGCTCAGCGCCGATCCCGACTCCTCTCCAGCGTGGATGCACCATCCACTCCAACACCGCGAACTTGTCCACCTCGCGGATCTCCGACGGCGGCTCCTGATCACTACGCGACCACCAGGTACCGGCTGACATGGTCCAGCCATACGTGGCACCGACCAACAGACCGTCGTCCTCAGCAGTGATCATACCGAAGCCGGGCCGGCCAGCCTCGCCAGGAAGACTCTCGCGGAACCCTGCCACCTGCTCCGGACCCTCCCGATAGGGCAGCTCGGCATACACGACGGCGTACAGGTCGACGAGAGCCGTGAAGAAGAGCTCGACCGAGGAGCCAACAGCGGCGGTGTAGACAAGCATGACCGGATGTTACGTGCAAGGACCGATCACGACAGGCTGCGGGTATCTGCACAACCGCTCTCAAGTTTCTATGAACTACGAGCGCAATCGATCGACCAGATCACCATATGCTGATCGGCTTTTCTCGCCTTCAGGAACTGACAAGGCAACCTGTTTGGTAACGCTGCGGACCAGCTCATTGTGTTGGTCAACTGGAAGGCCATCCAATAGATCAGCCGCCAGCCTTAGCCCTTCAGGTACGTGCCCGTCACGAATCAATGCTGCCGCCCGATGTAACTGAACCTGTGTGCGGAGCCGCTTCTGCGAGAGGGGGTAAAGAGTGAGTGCTCGATCCTGGGCCTGGGCTGCCCTCCGGTACTTGCCCGCGTGGGTGTACACCCACGACTCGGTATGCCGCAGACGATGTTCGGGCCACCCCCATAAACTCTCGACGTTGTTGGCCACCTCATCCGGTAACTGCTCCGCCAGTCTCGCGAGTTGCTCTACTGTGCTGATCGCCTCCCGGTGTCGTCCAGTGAGCGAGAGAGCTTGTGCCCGCCCAGCCAGCAGCCCACATGTGGCGGCGGTTGCTTTTCCTTCCACCAGTGGAAGCACCTCGTCGGATAGCGTCACCACCTCATCAGCTGGGCGACCGTCGTAGCATCCATTAACTACGTCCCATGCTCTCACCAGCACCTTCGTATCCGAGTCGGCAGATTCGTCTGCAACACGGCGTGCGGTTTGCCACCAGCGACGGGCCGCCAACCCCTGCCCGGAGGACACTAGGCCGAGCGCAATCATGACTGACAGCCGTCCGGCGGCCTGTAGGAGTACTGGGCGGCGGTCTCCACGATCGGCGGCAACTTGATGCTGCAAGACCATCATGTCCCGACCCAGCTGCGACATGATCTGGTCGTGCGATTGTTGGTAGTAGCAGCGCCCGTAGGCGGCAACGATGCTGTCCCACTCGTCGTGATCGACATCGACAGCGGCACCGAGCCCATGGCGTATTGCTTCCAAGCCGACAAGGCCATCAGCGGTGGACGTGGCCGCCAGGGCACCCATAGCTTGGAGGACGGTTCGTCTACGCATGTCCCTGTCTCCCGCCTGTTCACGTAGGAAGGCTTCGGTTAGCGCTCCTCCAGAATGCAAGGCACGTTCACATGCTTCCGCCATCGTCCTGGTGGGACGCCGGCCTCCGCGTTCGACCTGAGAGATGTGGCTGTACTGAAAATTCACAAGGGCGGCTAGATCTCTCAGGGATAAGCCTGCTGCCGTCCGATGCCGCCTGAGCGTCTGCCCGAAGGACTCCACTCTGCCTCCCGATGGTGTGTGCAGCCAGGTGTGCACACACTGCACGCCTGCCGATGATCCCTTTCGACCATCATGCTGGTTCGGTCAACACGACGTCAACGAGAGTTTCGGTGGGCTCCGCTGGAGTCGACGAGATACTCCATCTTGCAGTAACCAGCAAACATGGAATCGTTTCGAGGTTCAAGATGCAGCGCACCTGCATATGCCGAGGGCATAACGAGATGTGTAACCAGGAATTACTTGGGCTGACGCTTTCATGAAATGGACCCAGAGGCGGCTGGAGTTTCGACGGATCGCTTCGCAAGACGATTGGAGAGGATTCGCTGTGCCTGTTGTCAGGCGGCTTGCGTTGCTGCTGGTGGTGCCGCTTGTGGCGACCGTGCTGTTCGCGGCGTGGGGGGTGGCGTCGACGGGGCAGCGGGCGCGTGATGCTGATCGACTGCAGGCGCTGGTGGCGGTGTCGGCGGTGTCAGGCGAGGTGGTCGACGAGTTGAGCCGGGAACGCCTGGTGGCGGCGCAGTTCCTCGCGGGTTCGTCCGCCAGCGTCGACCCGCTGCTGGCGCAGGTGGCCCGTACGGATCGGGTGGTCGCCGACTACCGACAGCGGCGTGGCCGGTTCGGTGCCGGGGATGTCGAGGCCGGGCGGTTGTTCGCGGCCTTCGATGGGCAGCTCGGGCAGTTGCCGGCGTTGCGGGATCAGGTGCGGGGCCGGTCGGTGTCGCTGACGACGGTGTTGGTGCGTTACCGGGTGGCGGTGTCGCAGGGGTTGGCAGTGCGGGAGGCCGTGGGGCAGGTCGGTGGCGCGGACGCGGAGATCGCGGAGCAGCTTCGGGTGGCGGCGGCGTTGTCGCGGGCTTCGGAGTATGCGGCTGTCCAGCAGACCGCGGTCCTGGCCGCCGGTGGCGTGGTGGTGACCCAGGCGGCGCAGCGGGAGCTTGCCGCAGCCCGTGCCGGCTACGAGGAAGCGTTGCTGACGGTGGCCGACGGGTCGCCACGCCGCTGGCGGTCGTGGTTGGACCAGGCGTTGACCGGGCCGAGGGTGCTCGCCGCCCAGCGGTTCGACGACGAGGTTTCCCGGGCGCGGGTGGGGTCGCGGTTGCGGGTCGACGCCGCCGAGTGGGTGCGGGCCACCGGGGAGCGGCAGGATCGGCTACACGGTGTGCAAACCCGGGTGGATGCCGACATCGCCGCCGAGGTGTCCCGGCGGCGGGCCGCGCAGTGGGCGACGACGGCGGTGCTGACCGGGGCCGCGCTCACGTTGGTGGCCATCGCGGGTGCGCTGACGCTGTGGCAGGGGCGGGCGTTGGCGCGGCGGCTGCGGCGGGTCCGCGACGCGGTGACCCGGGTAGCGTCGCGTGACCTGCCCGACCTGGTGCGGCGGATCTCCGCCACCGATCCGGGTGATCCGTCGGCGATGCCGGCGGCCCCGCCCGCGCTCGCCCCGCCCAGCCGTAGCCGCGACGAGATCGACGAGGTCACCGCCGCGTTCGACGCCCTCGCCCTGACCGTCTACCAGACCGCCGCCGACCTGGCGCGGCAGCGGCTGGTCGCCGCGGGTGCGGTGGAGGCGGTGGGTCGGCGGTGCCAGGGGATGGCGCACCTGCTGATGCGGGAGCTCGACCGGGCGGAACGCGACGAGGCCGATGAGAAGACGTTGGCGACGTTGTTCGCGGTGGACAACCTGGCCGCCCAGTTGCTGCACGCGACGCAGAGTCTGCTGGTGCTGTCGGGTCGTGCCCTCGGCTCGGTGCACCCGGAGCCGGTGGCGTTGGTGACCGTGGCGCAGGCCGCGTTGAGCCGCATCCGGGAGTACCGGCGGGTCGTGGTGGGGTCGGTCGACGGGCGGGTGTCGGTGCCACCGGCGTTGATCGACGACCTGGTGCACCTGCTGGCGTCGCTGCTGGACAACGCCACCCGCTACAGCCCCGGCGAGACGGTCATCAGTGGGCATCTGCTCGGTGACCAGGTGGTCGTGCAGGTCATCGACACCGGCGCGGGCATCACCCCCGATCTGATGGCCCGGTTGAACGCGGAGCTGGCCGCGCCGGCCCCGATGATCGCCGTGGAGCACATTCGCCGGCAGGGCGTGGCGACGGTGGCGATGCTGGCCGCCGTACACGGGCTGCGGGTGCGGCTGGTGGCGGGCCAACCGCAGGGGACGGTCGCGGTGGTGGAGATCCCCACCAGCGCGGTCCTGATCACCGCACCACCACCGGTGGTGCCGGCGTTGCCGGCCCGCCGCCCGCGCGGCCGCACCGTGGACGCCCCGACGCAGGCGCTGCCGCTGATCCCGGCCCCCCGCCCGCCGCTGGATCGGCAGTCGACCCCGGTCTACGAGGAGACGACCCGGCAGTCACCCGTGTCGCCGTGGTTCGTCGAGGGCGCCACCGTGCATCTGCCTCCCGCCGGGCCGACCCCCTACGGCGGTGCCGCGACGACTGCGAACGGCCTGCCCAAGCGGCAGCCGATGCGCACCCCCTTCGCCCCGCCCCCGGTGTCCGCCAGGCCGCCCAGTCGCCGCCCCGACGGGTTGGCGGGTACCGCGCGGGCGTACCAGCGGGGCCTGGGCCACCGATTTCCTCAGCCGAAGGAAGGCCAGTGATGAGTGATCTGAGTTATCTGCTGTCGAACAACCTGACCCGGGTGCCCGGAGTCAGTCAGGCCGTCGCGGTGTCCGTCGACGGGTTGTTGCTGGCCCGCACCGAGGGCCTCAACCGGGCCGCCGCCGAACGGCTCGCGGCCGTGGCCGCCGGGCTGCGCAGCCTGCTCAACGGGGCGGCCCGGGACTTCGGCGCGGGCGGGGTGCAGGGCACCATCGTCGACCTGGCCAGCGGCTACCTGCTGTTGACCGCGCTCAGCGGCGGAGCGTCGTTGCTGACCCTGGTCACCCGCGAGGCGGACCTGGCGTTCGTGACCGAGGAACTGCACCGCTTCGCCGACCAGGTCGGCGACCAGCTCACCCCCGGCTTCCACACCACCCTGGTCGGGGCGGGACGCCGATGACACCCGCACCCACCCTCCCCCGCCCTGCCCCTGCGGTGGCACCGCCGCAGGGGGTGAAGATCGTGCTGACCGGCCCGTTCGGGGTGGGCAAGACGACGCTGGTCGGCGCGGTGTCCGACATCGCCCCTGTCACCACCGAGGTCCGCATGTCGGCCGCCGCCGCCGAGGACGTCTCGCACACCCCGGCCAAGACCACCACGACGGTGGCGATGGACTTCGGCCGCCTCGACGTCAACGGGGTGACCGTCTACGTCTACGGCACCCCGGGCCAGGAGCGGTTCTGGTTCATGTGGGACGCCATCGTCCGGGGCGCCGCCGGGTCGGTGGTCCTGGTCGACACCCGCCGGCTGGCCGACTCGTTCCGGCACCTCGACTACGTCGAACACGCCCGGCTGCCGTTCGTGGTGGCCGTCAACGACTTCACCGACGCCGACACCTACCCGCTCTCGGCCATCCGCGACGCCCTGACCCTCGGGCCGGACGTGCCGATCGTCGACATCGACGCCCGGGACCGCGACAGCGTCCGCCGGCTGCTCATCACCCTCATCGAACACGTCCTCACCCGCACCCGGCCCACCCAGCCCCTTGAAGGAGCACCACGATGACCCGTCTCCGTAGCCGGTTCCGACGCGGACTCGCCTCGGCGACCGCCACCGTCGCTCTGCTGACCGCCACCGCCTGTGCCAGCACCCCTGCCGACCCGGACACCGTCCGTATCGGACTGCTGGTGTCGCTGTCCGGCACCTACGCCACCGTCGGTCAGGACATGCAGGCCGGTTTCCGCCTCTACCTCGACTCCCACGGTGGTCGGCTCGGCGGCCGGAAGGTCGACCTGGTGGTGGGAGACGAGGGTGACGGCCCGGCCACCGCCGTCCCGGCCGCGCAGAAACTCCTCGAACGCGACCGGGTGGTCGCCCTGACCGGCCTCGTCGGCGGGGCGACCGTCGACAAGGTGCAGGTTCTCACCACCGCCCGGAAGATCCCCCTGCTCGGCGCGAACGCCCGGCCGGCGTTCACCTCGGAGGGCGGCAAGCCCCGGGATCTGACCTACACCTGGCACACCTCCTACAACTCCGACGAGCCGGGCATCGCCATCGCCGACCACGTCAAATCCCAGGTCGGCGACGGTGCCGTCTACGCGATCGGCCCCGACTACCAGGGCGGCTGGGACGAGCTGCGCGGCTTCACCGACACGTTCTCCCGCCTCGGTGGGAAACTCGCCAACCCCGACGGGAAGGCGCTGTTCACGCCATTCCCGGCCACGGAGAACTTCCTGCCCTACCTCAACAAGGCCGCCGAGACGAAACCGGAAGCCGTCTACACCTTCTACGCCGGGGCGGCGGCGGTGGCGTTCGTCAAGCAGTACGCCCAGTCCAACCTGAAGGATGTGCCGCTCTACGCCGCCGGGTTCCTCACCGAAGGATCGGTCCTCACTGCCCAGGGCCCGGCCGCCACCGGCATCCGCAACGTCCTCAACTACAGCCCCACCCTCTCCAACGCCGCCAACCAGGCGTTCATCGCCGCCTGGTCCGCCGCCGGGAACTCCAGCCCACCGACCACCTTCGCAATGGCCTCCTACGACGCCGCCGCCGTCCTCGACCGCGCCCTCGCCGCAGTCGCCGGGAACGTGACCGGCCCGAAACTCAACGAGGCGATCGGGAAGGTCGGACGGGTCACCAGCCCACGCGGGGACTGGCAGTTCGAGCCGCAGGAACACCGACCGGTGCAGCGCTGGTACCTGCGCGAGGTCCGCGCCGACGGCCCGGTGCTGTCCAACGTGCTCGTGCAGGACCTCACCACCCTGCCCGCCACCTGAGGGGAGTGGTTCGCATGGGCACCTATCTGATCCCCGGCCTCGACGGCATCGCCTACGGGCTGCTCCTGGCCATCGCCGCCGCCGGACTGACCCTCGCCTTCGGCGCAGGCGGCGTACTCAACCTCGCCCACGGCACCCTCATCGCCGCCGGCGGCTACGTCGCCGCCACCACCAGCAGCGGCACCTGGCCCAGCCTCGCCGCCGCCGTCACCGCCGCGACGGTGGTCGGCGCGGCCGGCGGCGGTGTGCTCGCCGCCGCCACCGCCCGGCTGCGCGGCCGGGGCCACCTCGACCAGGCCCTGCTCACCTTCGGTATCGCCCTCATCGGCGCGGACCTGCTCACCACCGTCTTCGGCGCGGACATCCGACGCCCCCGATTCCCCGCCGCGCTGGACACCACCCTGATCATCGCCGGCCACCCCTACCCCGCCGACCGACTCGCGGCCCTCACCGCCGCCGTGCTCATCACTACCATCGGGTACGGGGTGCTGCACCGCACCCGCGCCGGGCGGCTCATCCGCGCCACCGTCGACGACCGGCACATGGTCGCCGGCATCGGCGTCAACCCCCGCGTCGTCGACACCACCGTCCTGGTCGCGTCCGGGGCGCTCGCCGGCCTCGCCGGTGCCCTCTGCACCCCGATCCTCGGCGTCGGACCCGGAACCGCGCCGACGACACTCCTGCTGTCCCTGGTCATCGTCGTCTGCGGTGGCCTCGGATCAGTCCCCGGCGCGGTGATCGCCGCGATCGGCGTCGGCCTGGTCCAGACCATCGGCGTGATCACCATCCCCGCCCTTGCCCCGTATCTGCTGCTCAGCGCGATGGTCCTGGTGCTGCTCACCCGCCGTCGGACCCTGCCCGGGGTACGCGGATGACCGCCCGCCTGACCCACCTCCCGCTGCCACGCACGTGGGGCGACCTGCGGCGGGTGACGCCCTGGCTGATTCCGCTGGGCGCGACCACCGTGCTGGCGGCATCGTCGGACGGCTACTGGCACGCCACCGTCGCCCGGATGCTGCCCCTGGCGTTGCTGGCGGTCAGCGTCGCCGTGGTCACCGGCGGGGCCGGGCTGCCGACCCTCGGGCAGGTCGCCCCCTACGCCGTCGGCGCCTATACCACCGCCCGTCTCGCCCTGGCCGGCCACAGCCTCGCCCCCGTGCACCTCGTCGTCGCCGCGGTAGTCGGGGCGGTCACCGCCGGACTTCTCGGCGTGTTCCTGGTCCGCCACCGGGGCACGGTGGTGTTGATGCTCAGCCTCGCGGTGGCGGAACTGACCACGATCACCGCCGCCCAGTGGCGGACGGTCAGCGGCGGCACCGACGGCCTCGCCGGCATCCCCGCCCCACACCTGCTACCCGGCACCCCACCCCTGACCGCCGACCGACCGGTGCTGCTCTACGCCGCCGCCATCACCGTCGCCGCGACCGCCGCCACGATGATGCTGCTGCGCCGGCACCACCTGCTCCTGACGGCCATACGCGGCAACGAGGACCGGGCCGCCGCGAGCGGCCACCCGGTCACCGCCTGGCTGTGGGTCGTGCACACCGGTGCGGGCGCGGTCGCCGGGACCGCCGGGGCGTTACTCATCCACACCCACCGGTGGATCACCCCCGCCGACGTCGGCTTCGACACCGCCACTCTGGTCCTGCTCGCCGTCGTCATCGGCGGCACCCACTCCCTGCCCGGCGCCGCCGTCGCAACGGTGCTCGTCCTCGGCGTACGGGACGTCATCGCCGCCGGCTGGCCCGGCCACGCCCCACTGCTCCTCGGCGCCCTGTTTGTCGCCGCGGTCTACCTGCTGCCCGGCGGCCTGACCGCCGTCCCCACCCGCCTCCACAGCCGGGCCTGGCGAGTCCGGGCGGTCGACCACCCTGACCTGCTGTCATCTGCTTCCCGGAGGTCCGCGTGAACGCCGCCCACGTCGATGCCGTCGACTACCTCCCCTCCCGGCGGGACCCCGCCGACATCGACCGCGCCCACGGCACCGGCCTGGTCGCCACCGGCCTGCGTCACGCCTACCACCGGCTGACCGTCCTCGACCTGGACTCCTTCGTCGTCGCCCCGGGCGATCGGCACGCGGTGATCGGCCCGAACGGGGCCGGCAAGTCCACCCTGCTCCACCTCCTCGCCGGCACCACCCGGACGCAGACCGGCACCATCACCTACCAGGGACAGACCATCACCCGCCGGGGCACCGCATGGCGGGCCCACGCCGGCATCGGCCGCACCTTCCAACACCCGACCGTCTACCCCGACCTGACCGTCCTTGACTGCGTCCGCATGGGCGGCTGGCACCACCGCCACCACCCCGACCGCACCCCTCTGGAACTACTGGAACTGGTCGGTCTCGCCGGCCACGCCGACGATCCGGCCGCCACCCTGTCGCACGGGCACCGCCGCATGCTCGACCTCGCGGTCGCCCTGGCTGGGCAACCCCGGGTGCTGCTCCTCGACGAACCCGCCGCCGGCCTCACCGACACCGACCTCACCCGGCTTCTCGACATCCTCGGCACCCTGCCCGGATGGATGGCGGTGATCCTCGTCGAACACCACATGGACGTCGTCGCCGCCCTCACCGACTGGATCACCGTGCTGCACCACGGCCGCCGACACCTCGACGGACCCGCAGACCATGTCCGCGCCGATCCCACCGTGCGCGCCCTCTACCTCGGCACCACGCAGGCCGGTCATGCTGCACGTCCGTGACCTGACCGCCGGCCACCACCCCGACTCCCTGGTCCTGCGGTCGGTGTCGTTCGACCTGCCCACCCCCGGCGTCTACGCGATCGTCGGAGCCAACGGCGCCGGGAAGACCACCCTGCTGCACACCCTCGCCGGGCACCTCCACCCCACCAGCGGGCAGGTCGTCCTCGACGGGCAGGACATCACCGGCATCCGCCCCCACCGGGCCGCCCGTGCCGGCGTCGCACTCGCCCCGCAGGGACGACGGCTGTGGCCGTCGCTGACTGTCCTCGACCACCTCACCGTCACCCGCCCTGCCAACAGCGACGGCTTCAGCGTGGACGACCTGTTCGACCTGTTCCCACCACTGGCCGCCGAACGCCACCACCACGGCCACCAACTCTCCGGTGGCGAGCAGCAGATGCTCACGATCGCCCGCGCCCTCCGCACCAACCCGCAGTTGCTGCTGGCCGACGAACCCACCGAAGGACTCTCGCCCCACATCGCCGGCCAGGTCACCGCCATGCTCCGGGACCTTCCCGACCGGGGCGTCACCGTGCTCGTCACCCTCCCGCACGCCCACGCCGCCACCGCCCTCGCCGACCGCGTGTACGTCCTGGCCGCCGGCCGGCTCAGCGACCCGCTCGACCCCCACGACAGGCAGGCCGACGTGTTGCTCCGTGACCACCTCACCCTCACCCCCGCACGGCCGGAGTAGGCATCATGCGCACCCGTCCCCAGCCCGTCGTGCTCTCGCCGACCATCCCTGGCGGGAACACCACCAAGCCGGTGACCACCCGCCCGGCATCGCCCCCAACCCCCATGGATGGCCCCACCACGCCGCCCTGCCCACTCACGGAAGCGAGCCCACGATGACCACCACCGGCCAGCGCTACCTGTTCCGCAACAGCCCCCACCAGCTCCACCCCCTCCAGGATGTCCTCGACCCGCACACCATCCGAGGGCTGGCCCGGGTCGGGGTGAAACCCGGTATGCGGGCCCTCGACCTCGGTGCCGGCGCTGGCTCCATCACCCGTCACCTCGCCGGCCTCGTCGGACCCGACGGCAACGTCACCGCCGTCGACCTCGAGACCCAACTCCTGAACCCCACCAGCGTCATCGACGTCTACCAGCGGGACCTGCGCATCCAGCCCATCCCCACCGCCCCCGGCGGCTATGACGTCATCAACGCCCGCTGCCTACTCGAACATCTACAGAACCGGGTCGACCTGCTCCGGCAGATGATCGATTTGCTGCGCCCCGGGGGATGGCTGGTCCTGGGAGAGATCGTCTACTCCCGGATCGTGGTTCACCGCGCCCCCACCGAACCCGACGCAAGCCTGATCACCAGGGTCGTACACGGCGTCCTCGACACCCTCGCCGACCGCGGCGTCGACCTGCACTGGGGCGAGAACACCCCCGCGCTGCTGCTCGCCGCCGGCATGAACCACGTTCAAGCCCGCGGCCTCACCGAAACCTGGACCGGCGGCGGGCCGGGCTGCGCCCTCTACGCCAACAACGCCCACCAGCTCCACGACCAGCTCATCGACACAGGCCTCACCGTCGAAGACCTCGCCCGGTTCACCGAGCTGACGGCCGACCCGTACGTCGTGGTCTCCAGCTACCAGTTCGCCACCGTGCACGCCCAGAAACCCGAGCCCACCCCGCCATCCTGAGCCTCCTCACCTGATCGGCCCAGTGGTTGGTGCCGGTTACCACGACACCAAGCGAGGTCAGGCGTCTCTCTGACGCCATTCCACGACCGCCTCATCCCTTTCCGCCCACACTGCCACGGCCCTTGGATACCCATGACCCTCATCCCTACCGCTTCTACGGTCTGGTTCCTCACCCGCGAGACCGACTACCCCGGCCCACCGCCCAGCCTGGACAAGGAGACCCCGCAGCAGCGTTCATCCGCCCTCGTCGTCTGCTACTCCCAGGGGTCCACGGTTGACACGACGCGGGCGACGCGATGACCCGAACCCGCACCGGCGCGACGCTGCTCGCCGTGTCACTTCTCCTCACCGCCTGCGCCGGACCGCCCGTCGAGGTGAACCCCACGCCGCCGGGGCCGACAACGCCCCCGAGCAGTACCCCACCGGTCCCGGCCGGACCGGTCCTGACCCGCCTGGCCGGCACCCTCGCCGACGCACCCGCTGACACCACTCGTGGCGACTTCCAGTACGTCGAGCGCCGCACCTGGTACCGCGACGTCATCGGGCCACCCGGCCCGACCGGATGGCCCGAACGGGTCCGCGTCGACCAGCTGTGGCGTACCGACGATGCCGCCGACGGGCGGCTGGTCAGCGTGCACGTCGAGAGCGGAAGCTGCATCCCCGACGGCGGAAGCGGCAGCTGGGCCGGCCGGACCGGGGACCGGTTCGACCAGCCACCACCGAGACAACCCGACGCTTTGCGCACCCACCTGCTCATCGCGGGCGGTCCCGGTGAGACCCGCCCCCAGGACATCGTCGGTGGCATCGCGATGCTCTACGAACGCCACGCGCCCACCCGGCCGGTTCGGGCCGCGGTCCTGCGGCTCCTCGCGGAGCAGCCCGGTCTCCTCGCGCAGAGCGGCGTCACCGACCGCGTCGGGCGCCCCGGCATGGATGTCATCCTCCCGTACACCAACCGCTCCGGCGTGCCGTGGCGCGACATCCTCACCATCGACGAGCACAGCGGGATCCTCCTCGCCGCCCACAGCGTCCTCGCCGGCCCCATCCCACCCCAGGACCCGCGCCTGGGACCCGACTTCCCAGCGGTGATCATCGCCGAAGCGGCCAGCTACCGGCTCTACGTCGACAGCCGCCGCACCCCGAACACCCACACCCCGGCGGCCGGCTGCCAGCACCCCACCCTCCGGGCAGGCGCAGGACAACGTCTCGCAGCGGTGGGCGGGGATTACGCCCGTCCGGATCTTCGGCCCCCTGGCGGCTCCTCGCGCCCGGATCAGGGTGTCGACCCGGTTGCGCTGGGGCTGCGCAGTCCCCGCAATCCATCGGTCGGAACGCGCCGGGGGAGAGCGCCGAGGTGAAGGACTCATTCGCAGTCGGGAAGCTGCCGCCGCTGCGGGACTACCAGCATGAGGCCGTAGAGGCGATCGTGAAGGGTCAGGCCGAGGGTGGTCGTGGCCAGTTCCGGGCGGCGTGCGGTAGCGGCAAGTCCCTTGTCGCGGTGCACGCCGCCGTACGGCTGTGCCCGACCGGGCTGGTGGTGGTGGCCTGCCCGTCGCTGCCCCTGCTCGCGCAGACCCTGACGGTGTGGGCCGCTGCCGGCATGGCGGCGCAGGTACTCGCGGTGTGCAGCGACGACACCATCGCCGACACGGCCGTGCGCACGACCGACCTTCAGTGCCCGGTCACCACCCGACCGGGCGAGATCGCGGACTGGGTCCGGCAAACCCCCACCAACCGGATGAGGCTCATCCTGGTCACCCACGCCTCCGCGGCTCTGGTGGGTGAAGGGCTGCACGCGGCCGACACCACCGCGAGTCTGTTGGTCATCGACGAGGCGCACCACACCGCCGGATGGCCCGGCAAACACGTCGCCCTCGTGCACCGTGACGAGCACCTGCCGGCCACCCGACGGCTGTACATGACCGCCACACCACGAGTGCTCAGCGCACGACGCCGCGCGGGCCGTGGCGGGGAGGACGTGTTGTCGATGGACGACGCGGACACCTTCGGCCCGGTCCACTACGACTACCCGTTCGCGAGCGCGATCGCCGATGGCTGGCTCGACGACTACCGCATCGTGGTCATCGGGGTGACCTCCGCGGAAGCACTGGCGACCCTGCGTCGCCTCGACCCCCACGCTGTCGTGCGTGCGGGGGCGGCGCCGCTGCGCACCGCGGTGGTGCAGACCGCGCTCGCCCGCGCCGCCGCCGAGTTCGGCCTTCGCCGGGTACTGGTGTTCACCCCACGGGTGGCCCAGTCCCAGGAGTTCTCCCGCACCCTGCCCGCCACCCTGACGGCCCTGCCCGAGCAGGAGCGTCCCAAGGGCCGCCTGACCGTCGGACACGTCGACGGCACCCAGACGATGACACAGCGGCAGATCCACCTGGCCCACCTCACCGACCCGCCCGAGGACGGCTGGACCGTGATCTCCAACGCGCGGTGCCTCGGCGAAGGCGTCGACGTGCCCGCCGTCGACGCCGTCGTCTTCACCGCCCCGAAGGAGTCCGAGCCCGACGTCATCCAGGCCGTCGGCCGGACACTGCGCCGCAACCCCGCCGGGTCCGGCATCGCCACCATCCTCCTGCCGGTCCTGCTGCCTGACGACCCGGCCGAAACCACCAGCGACCTCGCCGCAGACCTGACCGAATGGACCACCCTCTTGCAGGTGCTACGCGCGTTACGGGCGCACGACAACGGTCTGGCCGCCGACCTCGACCACCAGCGCACCAAGATATCCACAGGCGCCGCGGCGCTTCCGCCGCGACTGCTCGTCCGCCTTCCTGATGGCTACGCCTCCGAGGATCTGCTGCGGGCACTCACCGTGCGGGTGCTGGAAGAGACCACCTCAGAGTGGCTCGTCGGATACGCCGCCCTACGAGCCTTCCACGCCGACCATGGCCACCTGCGGGTGCCCGCCGGACACGTACGCCACGGGGTGCGACTGGAACGCTGGGTCGCCCGGCAGCGCGCCGAGCACGAGGCACGCCGGCTTCCCCAGGACCGGATCCAGCACCTCAACGACATCGGCTTCGACTGGACACCCATGACGCGGGCCTGGGAACGGGGCATCGCCGCCGCCACCGCGTTCCACGCCGAACACGGCCACCTCGACGTACCCACCGGCCACGTCGTCGACGGACTCGACCTCAACCTGTGGATAGGACAACAGCGCCGCTACCACCGCAAGAACACCCTCCCCGACAACCGATTCGCCGCCCTCAACGACCTCGGAATCGACTGGACCGCCAAACAGCGCTCCTACGAGGTCGGCTTCACCGCCCTCCAGCACTTCCACACAACCCACGGCCACATTGAGGTCCCCTACGGCACGACCGTCAACGGCATCAACCTCTACGACTGGCTCGCCGCCCGACGCACCGACCACCGACTCGGACGCCTCCACGACGACCGCATCCGCGCCCTGGAAGCGCTCGGCATGCAATGGTCGATCCGCGACGCCGCCTGGGAACGCCACCTGGCCACCGCCACCGCCTTCTTCCACCGCGAAGGACACCTGCACCCCCGCAGAGGCCACCGCGAAGACGACATCGACCTATCCCGGTGGATCAACACCCAACGCACCGCACGACGCGACAGCAACCTCCCCCAGGACCGCATCGCCGCCCTCGACGCGATCGGCATGCGATGGGAGATCCCCAGCGGCTGGACCGGAGTACACCAGGTCACCGCCAGCCGACGCAGCCGCACCAGCAGCGACAACGAATCCGCCGACGACAACGACACCACCGAACCACAGTGCTGAGCAGCGCCATCCGGGCGGGCCGAATCCGCACGTGCAGCCCGACGTCTCGCCCCGACCTGAGAACCACCAGCGCCAAGCCTCGCCATCCACCACTCCCGAAGGGACCCGCCCATGACACGCCTGGCAATCGCGACTTACAACTACGAGGCGGGCGGCTACCGCGACCGCAGCTTCCACATGCGACCCCTGCAACAGACGTTCGCCACCCTCGACGTTCCGCCCGCGATCATCCTGTTCTGCGAAGCCAAGCACTACCGGCGCAACCAGCACGAGGGCTTACGCCTGGCGGAGAAAGCCCTCACCGACGCCCTCCACGCCCCCTACACCGGACTCCTCGGCACCAGCCAACACGGACCCATCCCACCTGCCATCTTCTACAACGCCGACCTCGTCACCCACCTGGTCTGGCCCGGCGACGACCCACACGACCCCGACGTCTTCCCCGACAAACGCAACGTCGGCCGCTTCCGCACCAACGCCACCGGCACCGAGTTCGGCGCCTGGGTCGCCCACTTCAACTCCCGCAGCGGCACCGCCCGCCTCGAAGAAGCGAAACTCCTCGACCGCTACGGCACCGACCCGCTCCCGATCATCGGCGGCGGAGACCTCAACTCCACCGCCAGCGGCCCGCATTTCCCCCAACGAGACTGGCGCGCCGCGAACCACCACATCCGCACCCACAAAGGCAAACGGATCGACGACGGCACCCCCGAAGGGCACTGGGAAGCCGACACCGCCGCCCTCGACCACCTCATCGGCCGATGGAACCCGACCACCAACCGCCGACTCGACGGCGCCGGCTACCACGCCATCGCCGAACTCACCTGGCTCGCCAACCCCGACAACGCCATCGCGCCCACCATCATCGACAAGCCCGACGAAGGAGGCCCCGACCTCATCGACTACCTCCTGGCCAACGACACCATGCGCCCCCACGTCATCCCCAGCAGCTACCAGGTCCACATCCCCGACGGGCCGCCGTTCCCGTCAGACCACCACCTCGTCACCGCCGAGATCGACATCTGAGGCGCCGGGACCCATGGGAACGACCCCGCCACACGCTCCAAGCCGACTGACCGGCGGCCTGTCCACACTCCAGGCCCCGTTCCGGCTAGCTCTGCACTCGCTCGCCGGCCCGCTCACCTGGCCATGACCACCGCCATCCCGCCGACAGTGACATCCGCCCTGACGCGACCAGCTGCGGGACCACCCACGCCGACGTCCACCCGCCCGACCGCCCAGACGATCGCTACGGCAGCGCCAACACCACATCGTCCCCCGCTCCCCCAGTCTGTCGAGGACCAACCCCCTGATGGCCACGCCCCGCAAGTACACCTCCGACGTCATCGCCGACGCAGTGCGCCAGGTCGAGAGCGCCCGCGCGACGGGACGACGCGGCCCGATCAGCACCGTCGCCCGGGAACTCCGCCTCGACCGCCGACTACTCCAGAGGTGGGTCAGCAAGGCCCGCGCCGCAGCGGCCACCGCCGCACCGCACGCCGCACCGCGCACCGACGTCACCAATGACCCGGCCGTGCTGCCCGACGGACTGCTCCACTGCCGGTTCTGCCAGCAGCCCATGACCCCGCTCTTCACCCACGTCGGGCTCGTCTACGACTGCCCGCCACCGTGCCCCCGGACTCCGCTGAACGCGACGGCCGTCGCGCACGTCGTCGGCCAGGTAGTGCTCCGTCACGCCGCGCACCTCCTACCCGCCCCCACCCACCCCAAGCGCGCGAGCATCGCCGCCGCCCACGCCCACCGGTTCATGGCCCGGATCACCGCCGGCGCCCACCCCACCGACCTGCACATCACCTGGCCTGCCACTGCCAGCCAACCCCGACACGCCCTGACCGAAGTTCTTCGCCTCGCCCATCAGCTCGTCAACACCGACCCCACCCGCACCCACCACATCGTGCAGCGCATCCTCGCCGACGTCGATCCCGCCACCACGGCCACCAGCACGCTCCACGCCGAAGCCGCCCACCTGCTCGCCCGGCTGCTCCACAGCAAGGCGGCGATCCGCTGGGCCGACTTCGCCCACCGCAGCCTCACCCACCTCCACGGCCCCACCGCCCCGACCACCCTGACCGCCGCGCACACCCTCGCCACCGCCCACCGCAGAGCAGGCCACCACCAACGCGCGTACCGCCTCTACCGGCAACTCGCCGACCACCTGGCCGCCACCGCCGGCCCCGACGCGCACCCCACCCTCGCAGTGCAAGCCACCACCGCCCTCGTCCTGGACGACCTCGGCCACCGCGAAGCCGCCCGCACGCTGCTCGCCGACACGATCACCCACCACCGCCGCGCCCACCCCGGACACCCCGCCACCAGCCGCATGGCCGAGCACCTCGACCAATTGCAGAACCGCACGGCCTGCCACAACAGCGGTCCGGCAGCATCGGCGCGCCTTCCTGCCTCGGTGCAGGCGTGACAGCCCCGGACATGGCAGAAGGCGACATGAGAGCAGACCGATAGCGACTCGACTTCCTGCCCGGTTGGAAACCTCTGCAGACGCGCCCTTGCCACTACTGCGCGGGTGTCAGCAGGAGGCGGTGGAGTCCATCGTCCAGACGATCGCAGTGATGTCGCTGGTAGGATCGTCGAAACTTCGGTCGCGCCCGAAGCCTTAGCGGGGTGTACAGGCGCGGATGAGGTGTTGGTTGAAGAGCGGCGGCCGGGGTTGCCGCATCGCCGGCTTGCCGACGATGTCCCGGCCGCCTCAACCGTCAACCGTGACCAGCAGGCGGGGGTTGGCGTGGAGATCCGCAACATCGACGGCCGCCCGCACACCGACATCGCTGGGGCAGCAGAGCTGACCGGCAGGTCGCAGCAGACCGTACGGCTCAAGACCTCCCCCAAAGCCCGCGCGCAGGGTTCCGGCTGGCCCGCGCCGACCCTTCAGGGCAAGAAGGCATGGTTCGCCGTTGAGGATCTGGAGCACGTCCGAGATGTAGTGATTCCCCGGCTCGCCGAGCTGCACCGCGCCCGCGTTCACCACGTATCACTCGAGGGCGACCCAGACGCACTCATCTCCGCCACCGAATTTCGGGGGATCATCGATCAGCAGAACTGGGGTTGGGGAAAGTACGTCGAGCTCAGCAAGGCCGCCTGGGAACGCGGCGAAGACGGCTACCTTCCGCTGCCGGACAAGCAGGAGCCAGCACCCGTGCAGGGCGTTGTTCGCTACTGGCGGCGTCACCGCGTACAGGAGTGGATCAACTCCCGGCCAGGAAAAGTCGCCGGCGTGGCCACGCCTGAACCGCCTACCCACTCCCCCGACGGCACCACGTAGCAACTGCCGCCTCGTCCGACACCCTCTGCCCAGGTGCCGGCGCTTGGCGCGGGCCACCTCCCGAGCCGAATCGACCTTCGGCCGATGGCCTCCGGCCAGGGCAGCGTCCCGCCGCTGCACCGCGGCGCCTCGCCGGCGAGGCAGGCTCCAGGAAGGGAGACATGCGCCTTCCCGGCAACCTGCCGCAAGGGCAATCATGGGGTGGGCTGGTTGTCCAGCCACACCCCAAGCTGGACAACCAGCCCACCCCATGATCGATCGATGATCAGGCCGCCGGGAAGACTCCCGCCCACGATGGAACGACGACCATCATCACTCTCCGCAAGCCAGTGAGTACGTAAGATCGCTCAAAATAGCCCCTCGGCGGGTCAGCCATCGCGGGAGCAATGCTGTATCATTAAATACATGAGGGAGGGGACGGCAACCCCAATCTCGCAACCAACATCCTCAATCGGAGGGAATCACCCGTGAACGTCGCACTCAATTCGATCCCACTCACCACTCGAAATGCGACTCTGCACGACCTGAACGCCATTCTCCAACAACAACACGCGTGCAAGCTGGACATCGTCGCCGGCACCGCCATGCTCCAGGCCGAAGGATGCCACCTGCGCATCACCGGCGCAGAGCCCATGATCAGCGAGTACGGCGTCACCCCCGCAGACGGCCTCTACCTGCCCACCGAGATCGGCGACGCGGGAATCGGCGACAAGCTCGGAATCCCCGCCAGCTACCTGCGCAAGACCCGCACCCAGGCACCCAGCCTCTGGGACACCAACGTCAACGGCTGGCTCGACCTGCACCAGGGCAAGCGCTACCTGGCACGGTGCCTCTCCGATGGCAACGGCGGTGGCATCCTGCGCGCCTTCCTCAGCGACGGCTACAAAATTATCGACAATCTCGACGTCCTCATGGCGGTACTGTCGGGCATTCGGGACTCCGGACTGCAGGTGCACTTCTCGTGTGACCTCAGCGAACGCCGCATGGTCGTCCGCGTGCACTCGGAGGCCATCAAATCGCTGGCCCCTGCCCTCCTGGGCAACTACCGCAGCCCCTTCACCGGGGCGACCGGTGCCGACAACCCGACCGTCTTCGCCGGCCTCGTCTTCACCAACAGCGAAACGGGCGGCGGCGCGTTCAGCGTCGTACCCCGAATCGTCGTGCAGGTCTGCAACAACGGCGTCACCATCACCAAGGACGCGCTTCGCGCCGTGCACCTCGGGGCCAAGATGGACGAGGGCGCGATCCGCTGGAGCAACGACACCCAACAGGCCAACCTGACTCTCATCGGCAAGCAGGCACGCGACGCCGTACGCCGCTTCCTCGACGTCCGGTACGTGCAACGCAAGATCGAAGAGATCGAGGAGAAAGCCGGGCGACGCATCCCCGACCCCGATCACACCATCAAGGTCATCGGCCAGCGACTGCGCTTCACCGAAGACGAGCAGCGACTCATCCTGAACCACTTCATCGACGGCGGGGACCGTACCGCCGGAGGGATTCTGCAAGCGGTGACCAGCGTCGCGCAGACCCTCACCGACCCTGACGCCGCGTACGACATGGAAAGCGTCGGGATACGCGCACTGGAGATCGCCGCCACAGCGTGAACCACCTGCCGGGTGCCACCAGCCACCAACGGTGGCCCCCGGCAGGCCGCCGGCTCCGGTCACTCGTCAGTCCCAGCTCGCGGCTCCGCGAGCAAAGCCGTCACGCTCCCGCACGTTGGAGTAACCATGCCCATGTTCATCGGGCTGCCCCACGGCGTATCGCTGCCCCGCAATCTCGCGGAACCCGACGCCCGGCACCTCGTCACCGTTCTCGCCCGCACCTACCAATGGACCGGCCCCCTCTTCGGCCGGGCGGAAGTAGAGGCTTACCTGCACGATCAGCAGGACCACTCCGACAATCCGTCAACCCTGACGCTTACCGACGCAGACTGGCAACGCATCCGGCAGACCGCCGCCTGGCGAAACCTCGCGAGCACCGCCCGCCGTGCGGTGACCGCAGCCGACACCATCGGCCAGGCCCTACGACAGGCCGGGCTCCGCTGCGCCGAATGCGACTCGCCAGTCACCGGCCCACCCACCGCAACGTGGGGCCTCTGCCCGATCTGCCTCAACAGCGCAGACCTCGCCGAGCTGCAACGCCGGCCATGCCCAGCCGGCGACGGCGAAACACCGCACGGCTGGGGCGACAACGCCTGCACCAACTGCGCCATGCCGGCACCGGTGAGCCGGCCTCACCTCACGGCCGTCGTCACCGCAGCCTGACCAGCACCGGCAACCCCACGGAGCCCCACGCCGTACCGCCGCCAGGCCGGCACCTGGCGGTGAACCCCACGACCACCGGCGCGGGCTGGACGGCAACCCCGGCCGCGACCGGAACCCCAACACCCACAACGAAAGGCACTAACGATGCAGACCGAAACGACACCTGCACCGCAGACCACCCCGCCGGATCACGACCCGACCGAGGCAGACCACCGCCCCACCGACCAGCCGACCGCGACCGCCGTCGGCGAAGCTGGCGAGAGCGCACCGGCTCTACCAGGCCGGTACCGCCTCGTCAAGGTGACCGACCTCCGCCCCAACCCCGACAACGTCCGCGACGACGCACAGGCACTGCCCGGCATCGTCGAGAACCTCCGAGAAGACGGCGTACGCGGCCTGGTGTCAGCCCTCACCGTGACGCCCATCGGCGCGGACCCCGAAGGCCCCTACCTGATCGTCGACGGCGAACAGCGCTACTGGTCCGCCATCGAAGCCAACCAGGAATACGTACCCGCCATCATCCGCGACGACCTGGCGGAGAATCGCGAACAGCTCATCAGCATGCTGCGGCAGGTCCACCGCAAGGACCCCACGGCAACCCAGCAGGCCCGGGGCATCCAACAACTCGCCCTCGCCGGCATGGACGACAACGACATCGCCCGCCGCACCGGCTACGACCGCGAACAGGTTCGGGCCGGACGGCAACTCGCCACCCTGGACAAGAACACCACCGACCGCACCCATGCCCTCGGCCTCGACCTGACCCAGGTGGCAGCCCTCGCCCAGTTCGCCGATCGGTCCGACTGGATCGAGCACCTTCTGGAGCAAGCCGAAGAAGGCCCCTTCGCCTTCGCCCGCGCAGTGGAACGCACCCGATGTCTCCGCGCCGCCCTCGACGCTCAGACCAGCCGCCACGCCGCACTCACCGAAGCCGGGACCACCATCCTCGCCACCCGCCCCGCCTACACCGACAGCACGGTCAAGGAGGTCACCGATCTACTCGATGCCGATGGGCAGCGCATCGACGCCGAAACTCACCTCGAATGCCCCGCTCACGCCGTCTTCCTGTCGATCGAGCACGACGAGCTGACCGAGACCGCCTACTGCACCAGCTGGCACGCCAACGGGCACACCCTGCCCGCCTACCTCGCGCCATCGGCCCGCAGCGGACCCATGAGCGAACAGGAGAAGGCAGAACGACGCCGCGTGATCGAGAACAACAAGGCCATGGACATCGCCAACACGGTACGTCGCGAGTGGTTGACCACGTTCCTGACGGCCAAGACCCCACCCAAGGGCACCGCGAAGCTGCTCGCCGAAGCCCTCGCCGACTCCGGATACATCCTGTCCACGTGGATCAACGGCGGCCGGAGGATGCTCGACGAACTCCTCTACCCGGGTAAGGCCAAGCGGGCCGGCATGAAGCGGGTTCCCGCTCGAGGCAACGACGGACGGTACGCGGTGATTTCCCTCGCCGCCATCGCCGCCGCGAACGAGAGCGGCATCAGCAGAAGCTCATGGCGGGTGGCCGATCCAGGAGTCGCGAACTGGCTGCGGTGGTGCGTCACCAACGGCTTCCAACTCAGCGAGGTCGAACAGCTCATCCTCGACACCGCCGACGGGCGCGCAATGCAGCACGCTGACGTCACGGCCGCCGTATCGCAGTCCGCGCCGCATCCGGGCACGTCCAAGACGGACACCGTCGAACGCAGCGCGGCGGGCGATGACTCGCCTGGGGTCGATGCGGATGGGTTTGTCGGTTCGGCTCCCGTCGTCTGATCCTGTCGGTCGGGGGTCAGCCAGGCTTCGGCCCGGCTGGCCCTCGCCGCACCAACTCCATCAACGGGTCCGAGTTGACTACCATGCTGTACGTCAGCGGGGACCTCAACCAGCGGAGCCAGGACCGACCACGTGAACGGGCCGCCAACCAAAGTGAATAGAAACAGCGTAGTTGATCTTTAGTGCCGCAGGTCAAGAAGTCTGCTCCCCGCGCATGCGGGGGTGATCCCGTTCGAACGTTGCGCGGGCCGAACGTCCGCCCCTGCTCCCCGCGCATGCGGGGGTGATCCCCATTCGCTGACCCAGGCGATGCGCTGTAGTAGCTGCTCCCCGCGCATGCGGGGGTGATCCCCGTTTCGCCACGGCGCAGCTTTACGGGCGCATCTGCTCCCCGCGCATGCGGGGGTGATCCGATGATCCAGGCCATCGCCACCACCGCCCGCCACTGCTCCCCGCGCATGCGGGGGTGATCCAACGGTGGTCATGCTGGTGCGCGTCACCAGGTCCTGCTCCCCGCGCATGCGGGGGTGATCCCAGCTCGATCGGTGCCCAGGCGTTCACGACGTCCTGCTCCCCGCGCATGCGGGGGTGATCCCTCCACGTTCATCGGGTGCCGTGCGGAGTGGTCCTGCTCCCCGCGCATGCGGGGGTGATCCCTACCTGAGCGACCGGATCCAACCCTGGGTCCGCTGCTCCCCGCGCATGCGGGGGTGATCCCTCCACGTTCATCGGGTGCCGTGCGGAGTGGTCCTGCTCCCCGCGCATGCGGGGGTGATCCCATCGTCGTGGTTTCGAGGTACCAGCTGCCTTCCTGCTCCCCGCGCATGCGGGGGGTGATCCCGAACACACGGGGGTTGGTTCGGCTCGGTGCCTCTGCTCCCGGCGCATGCGGGGGTGATCCCATCAAGGGCGCCCGGCGGACGTCGCTGGACGCCTGCTCCCCGCGCATGCGGGGGTGATCCGTCGCGCGTGAAGGGGATGACGTACACGCCCGCCTGCTCCCCGCGCATGCGGGGGTGATCCTGCGGTCATCGGCTTCCTCATCGCGCTGCTGTGCTGCTCCCCGCGCATGCGGGGGTGATCCCAACCAGTAGCCGGGTGGCCGGCCGACACCAACCTGCTCCACGCGCATGCGGGGGTGATCCTGGTTCCCTTCGCCTCCAACCTCAATCCGTCGGCTGCTCCCCGCGCATGCGGGGGTGATCCCTCGACGGCGTCGTGCCGGCGAAGTTGTGCGCCTGCTCCCCGCGCATGTGGGGGTGATCCCATGGTCGCCTCCTACATCCGGCCGGCGACCGGCTGCTCCCCGCGCTGCGGGGGTGATCCGTACGCCAAGAAGCCCTGGATGTCGGCGTTCAACTGCTCCCCGCGCATTCGGGGGTGGTCGGCTGGCGGATGGCGATCCCGTGCGCCTACCGGCGGTGGCGCGCACCTGGCTGTCCGTACGAGTGGAGTTGGTCTTGGGCGTGGCGTCGACCTGTGGCCTCGACCCGGCAGGGTTTTCGCGTTGAGCCGATCACACCCCTTCACTCAGTTCGCCGAGGCGATCGACTTGGCGTCCGCCCGCTGGGAGGCCGATTTCCGCATCGACCCGCTGGAGAAGTTCGGCGGCCTGCCTGCCGAACCAATGCCGCACTTCAGCTGGGAGACTTCCACGATCAGTGCGGACGACGTCGGGACACCGACGACGGCGAATCGTCACCGCCGCAACCGCCGTCCCGACCACTTACGGACCTACCGCCGCTCCTGCCGTGGTTAAGGCCGCAAGAACGCAGCCGGTAGCGACACCAGCCTGCTCTTGGTCGCCCGCCCGGCACCGAACGCGTGCGCCGGCACGGGCTTGCGCTCCGGGCATCGCACGTAACCCGGAAAAACACTCCTGTCCTCGGCTCGTCGCACTCCGGACCGTTGCTCCCGCGGTCACCGGCCGGGCCGGGCAGCCCGGGTGTCCCGGCACTCTTCGCAGCCGGCCCGCCCTGCCAGCTCCGCATCCACCAGGCCAGGCCCGTACGACAGCCTTAAATAAGGTGTATAGTAATTACAACATCGGGGATGGCGAACCCCCGACGGCAGCAAACCACACAGGAGTTCACATGCCGACCCAGCCGAACACCGGACCTGCAACAGCAACCGCCTGGCCGCTCGACTCGAAGGACGACCTCGCGCGGATACTCGATCGCGACGGCCGCTGGCGGCCCTTCCGAGACAACAACCCGCACGGCCTCCGGCTCGATGCCTACGGAAACCGATGGAGCCTCACCCGGGAGCACTACACCCGGACCACGACCGCCAGCGGCGAACGATGGGAACTGGTCGGCGAACCTTCGCCGACCTGCCTCGGCGGCTGGGACACCCAACGCCAGGAGTACGTCGCCCGGCGGTTGCCCGCCGGCACGGTGATCGCCAGCGGCGACACCCAGTACGGGGTCCTGGCTCGCGCCGCTCGCCGGTGCCTACCGAACGCGCGGCATCCCACGAGGTCCGGCGGGTAGGACAGGTGAAGTCACACAGCGACGATCCAGGCGGCGACCGGGGGGTTAGTTTGGCGAACTCCCCCCGACCGCCTGGCGTCCGACGCCACACAGGCCCCAAGAGCCATCACCGCCGGACACGTGCCCGCCATCGTACGACAGCGCCTGTAAACACCTGCTCGAACCTGACCCGGCAACCCACCCGGCACCCGGCCATCCGGTCCACCACGCGGCGCGTGCGGCATCATCACCTCATGCCCACCCGCTCCCCCGACCCCGATCTCGTCAACCGGGCCGAAGCAGCAGCGATCCTCGGCATCTCCGTCAGCCGCCTCGACCGGCTGTACCACGATCGCTCCACCACCGGCTTCCCGTCCCGCGCGGACGACGGTCACTCGTGGCACCGCAGCGACATCACCCGGTATCGACCCCCGGCGGAGCAGGTCACCCGAAGCGCCCAGGCCAGCATCGACCGCTCCGGCGACCCCGACGAACTGGTGGACGCCGCCACGGCAGCCCAGATCCTCGGCTACCGGGAACGCAGTGCCCTGCACGGCAACAACCCGGTGTGGCTACGGCTGAAGGAATGCGCCGACGACGTGTCACTGACCCCCGGAGGGCGCAGCCGCAGACGCTGGAAGCGCAGCACCGTCTGGACCATCGCCGAGAGCCGCATCGGCAGAGGAGGCACCAGCGCGACTGCGGGCCGGCCGGCAGGCACCCCCACCGGGCGCCCCGATCGCTCCGGCGACCCGGACGAACTCGTCGGACGAGCCGAAGCCGCCCGGGTGCTTGGCTACAGCCACCCCAACGCCCTACCACCCCAGGCCTTGGACCGCGCCGACGAGCAGAGCACCGGGCCGAGTGGACGCCGCCGGCTCCGCTGGCGGCGCGAAACGCTGTGGACCATGCTCGACGAGCGCGGCGCCTGAGCACACCGCCGGCACAAACCCATCCGCCGGCACGCGCCGCAGCCATCCGGCCTCACGGCCACGGCCCTGGCGGGCCGTATAACCGGAAGCGGCCTGCGGCCGCACTGTTCGAAACCCCTCCTTCCAACGGTGGGGCCGGAACAGGCTAGCGGCGTGCTCGCTCCGGTCAAGTCCGGGCGCGGCTCGGAAACATCATGCACACCCCGCATGATCTTTCCTCGAAACCCCGCGCCCGAACTTGACCTCCACTGCGCGCGCCACGGTCGAGCAAGCTCGCCCCCACCGCCGAAAGAAGTGGGGGGGCGCATCAGCTGCCGACCCCCGCACCGTCCGAGGCGCAACCGGCGGACCCGCACATCAAGACCATCTGAAAAAGCCCACCGGCAGAGGCAAGCAGACCCGTAATGGTGTATAGTAATAGTTGTTTAGGAGGGGACGGCGAACCCCCTCCGGACGCCCACACAACCCCGAGGAAAGAGGGCTCATGAGCAGGCACGACCTCACACCCCTACCGCAGTTCGCGCGCCACGAAGTGGCCGTCGGCTGGGACCGGCCGCTGCGCACGTACTTCGCCGTCGTCACGGACCCGGACATCGACGACGAGACCGCCGAAGGCGCTACGCCCCTGCACCTCGGAGCAGCCGAACAGGTCACCGACCCGGCCGTCATCATCGAAGCCGTCCGCCCGTACGCCCACATCCCCGACGACCTGCACGCCACGTTGCAGGCGGATCGCGACCGGGAGGGCTTGGGACACTCGAACCACCACGTCTTCTTCACCACCGCGGAGGACACCAGCACCGCCCCGCCGTCGCACTGCCCGACGCAGCAGCACACCGGCAACCTGCCCGAACGTCCAGAACCGAGCCGACGCGAGGGCACCGACAGCCGGCAACCGCTCGCCCTGCTACACCGGCCCACGATCGGCGGACTCGTCGTACCGTGGATCACCGTCCAGATGCCGGACGGCCGCTACCGGTTCGGCGCGATCGACGCCCACCGCCTCATGGCATGCCTGCACGACCAACGCTGCCAGATCTGCGGCCAGCCGACCCACTCGCCGTTCGTGTTCGCCATGCGCGACGTCGACATCGCCCGTCTCATCGCCCCCGAACCGCCGATGCACCCCGAGTGCGCCACCTACAGCGCCACCGCCTGCCCGATGCTCGCCGGCGGGATGGCCCACTACCGCAACAGCCAGGCAGACAACCCCGCCGCCTCCGGCGACCCGGACAGTGCCCGCGCCAGGCACCCGGCGCACCGGTGGCACCTGGTCTGGGCGAAGGCGTATCAGCCCGTCATCGACCGACGCACGCAACAGCCGGCCGCACGGATCGCGCCCGGCGATGTCCTCCGCGTCCGACCCATCACACCGCCGACCGCCTGACCAACCCGCCTGCGGAGCCCGGCAGAGATTCATCACACGGACCGCCGGGCCCGCAGGCGGGAGGCCACGCCGCCAGCGAACAACCAGCACGACGCCGGAGCACCGAACCCAGTTGCCGAGAAATCTGGCCGGACGCGCCAACCCCGCATCAGGCACCAGCGAGCTGAACGCCCGGTCGACGATGCAGCCCGACTAACGACCCGCTGCAACACCCAGCGAACGACCGACCCACTAAAGCTGTATAGAAATTGCCTCTTCTGCGGGACGGCGAACCCCGCACCCACACCCCCATGCCGAGGAAGTAGCTCATGCCGAACGCGACCACTCTCGCGCTCCTACTCGCGACCAGCTGTTGCCTCCTGCTCACCGCGTACAACCTGCGGCTACGCGGCCACCTGGCCGCCGCCCGCCACGAAGCCCGCCACGACGAACTGACCGGCCTCCCCAACCGCCGCGCCATGCTCGCCCACCTCGACCAGGTGCTCAGCAACCCCGCCCACCGGGTCGCCGTGCTCCTACTCGACCTCGACCGTTTCAAGGACGTCAACGACGAATACGGCCATGCCGCCGGAGACTTCGTCCTCCGCCACGTCGCCGTCGCACTCGTCCGAGCCGCACCACCCCGAACCATCGTCGGACGGATGAGCGGAGACGAGTTCCTCATCATCGTCGACGGTGACGCCGACACCGCCCGCTCCTGCGCCCAAGCCGCCGCCAACGCGCTCGCCAACGCAACGATCACACTGCGCTGGCAGCCATTCCACTGCCACGCCAGCATCGGCCTCGCCAACGCCGGCCCCGGCCCCGGCCCCGGCCACCGTGCCGCAACCGAACTCCTGGCACAGGCAGACGCCGCCATGTACGCGGCCAAGCAGGCCGGCGGAGGCGTCCGCGAATACCACCCAGACCTGACCGACCTCAGCAGGCGCACCGACAACGACCGGCGGCGCTTCCGATAAGCCGCCGACCCGACGTTGCCCGGCCGCGCGATATGGCTGGGCAACGCGGATCAGCGCCACCGCGCCGGACACCGCCGATCCCGCTCTCCCTCACACGCAAAGGACCTCGCCGTGAGCGCTCTCCGCCCCGCCGAACGCGTCATCATCGCCCACGTCTGCCAGGACTGGGCAGCCACGTACCACTCCGGGCCGCTGAGGCTCACCATCAACGACACCGTCCGCTACCTCAGCGACGGACACCTGGAAGACCTCAGCGCGCGGCACGGCCGGAAGGCCATCTGGCAGGCCGTCGCGGCACACCTCCAGGACCACCCCGCCACCCTGACCGCGCCCCGCACCACCGCCCAACAACGCGACGAGCGCCAAGCCGAACGCGACGCCCGCGCCGCCGCACACCTCGACGCGGCCCGCCACCACCACCGCCAGGAACTCCCCTTCGAAGCCCTCGCGCTCATCGACCGCGCAGAAATGTGCTCGCCCCGGTTCACCAACTTCGACAAGTACCGGACCACCGTCCACCGCAAGTTCCCGCCGATCGTCACCACCCACGCCAACGGAACCGACCTGCGATACCGGCACACCCTTCCCGTCGTCAGCCCCATCCCCGGCGCACCCGTCGCCTACCACGGGACGCACCAACGGCCATGGGTCTACCCCGGAAGGCAGGTCATCGAAGGACCCTGGCCCGCCGCAATCCCCGAGCAGTGCACCGCCGACGAAACGGCCAGCCGCTGGCTCGCCCACCACACCGTCCTGGTGTGCACCGGATGCGGCCTCGACATGACCTGACCGAACACCGGTCAACCGCCAACCGCCGCACCGGCGGAGGACTCCCCACCTGACACCGGACCCACGCGTGGTGCAGCGTCCTCCGCCGGAGCGCGGCCCCGACGTCGCGACACCACCGCCCCCGTCTGCGCGATCCGCTCCCGCACCACCTTCCCGTCAAAGCCACGCCGCAGCGCCCGCACCCTGCTCACGTCGACACCCGCCAACTCAGCAGCCAACCCGTCGTCACGGAGCACCGTCGCCAACACCACCACCGACAGCTCATGCGCTGCCCTCGCCTCCTGTAACTCCCCGTCGAGCCTCGCCACCAGCTCACGACGCCGCTCCTCCGCGTCCGCCAACGCCGCCCCTGCCTGCTCGACCGCCCGCACCGCGCGCCGCTCCACCTCCTGCCTCGCCCGAAGAGCACGAACAGCGTCATTCCCCGTTCTACTCGCCATGCGACGACCGTAACGACCACCCATCGCCAACGACACAGCCTCCACCACAGGAATCTGCCAATTCGTTCGAATGCAGCCGCAATCCCAGGATCCACCCTCGATTCCCACCCGGACAATCTGCACCGCCTGCCACCTGCAACAACAACCGAACAACCGCACTTTGCAATTCTCAAGGCGATACACCCTCTTGCATTCTTCCCCGCAGCAATGAAGTTGATCTTCTACGGTTTCAGCATGTTGTCCATCACGAGAATCTCGCCCGGCAGCGGATACCGGTACGTGATGGAGCAGGTCGCGGCCGGCCGGCATGACATGCGCGCCCCCACCGACAACGGTCCGACCCCCTACTACGTGGACCCGACCGCCCGCGGCGAGAGCCCCGGCTGGTGGGCCGGTGACGGTGCCGCCGTACTGGGCATGAGCGGCCCAGTTGTCGAAGAGCAGATGCGGTTCCTCGTCGGTCAGGGCCGTCACCCTCGATCCGGCTACCAACTGGGGCAGCGGTGGCGCACCTACGCACCGCAGACCGACGCGACCCGGGCTGCCGCTGCCCAGCGCGCGCTCCTGGCTCTCCCGGACGACGCGACGATCGAACAACGCGACAAGGTCTGGCACGACGCCATGACCGCACCGGAACGCAGGGCGGTGTCCGCCTTCGACGTCACCGTGTCACCGGTCAACAGCGTGTCGCTGCTCTGGGCCTTCGGCGACGCCGAAGTCAAACGGGACGTCATGGCGGCGCACCACGCCGGCGTCCGCGTCGCGCTCGACCACCTGCAACGGCACGGCGCGTACGCCCGCGCCGGCGCTGGTGGCGTACGCCAACTCGACACCGCCGGCCTGGCCGCCATGGTCTTCGACCACCGGCTCAGCCGTGAGCGCGACCCACAACTGCACGCACACATCGTGGTCAGTGCCAAGGTTCTCGCCCACTCCCCCGACGGGGCGACCCAATGGCTCGCGCTCGACGGCCGCGCCTTCTACCGGGCAGCGACCGCCGCCCGGGTCGCCTACGAACGCGCGATCGAGGTCGAGCTACGCCGACGACGCGGGATCACGTTCGCAGCCCGCCCCGACTCCGGCATCCGGGAGATCGTCGGCATCAGCGACGACTCCATCCGTCACTACGCCAAGCGCCGCGCCGCCATCACCCAGGCAATCGACCGGCAGGCGAATCCGCAGCACCGGATGTCCTCGCGCCGCTGGCGGACCCGGGCGCAGGATGCCACCCTGCGCACCCGCCGACCGCACAAGGGCGCAGAGTCGACCGACGACGCCGTACGCCGGTGGCACGCTGAAGACCGCAGGCACGGCCTGGACACCACCGGCCAGGTCCGCCGACTCCTCGCCGGCCGGGCCCGCGACACGACCACCGCGACCGCTATCCGCGTCCTCCAACTGGCCCGACGTACCGCGGATGCCCCGGACGCGGTCGATGAGGCGATGCTGCACGATGCCGCCGTAAGGCTGGGCGTACCGCCCGCTCACCGCGCGCGGGTTCTCGCCGCCGCCGTCCGCGCCGACGACCGAATGGCCGTCGCCCGCGCCGTGCACACCCTCAGCCGAGAGCGTGCCGTCTTCACCCTCGACCACCTCGAACTGGCCATCGGCAGGGTCCTCGACATCACGACCGGCGAGTCGCCCGCCGACGACTGGCGACGGGTCCAACGCCTCGCCGTCGCCGCCATCACCGAGCAGAGCGCCGGCCTGCGGGTCCTCACCCCGCCGGCACTCGTGCAGTGGGGACCGGCCCTGCAACGCGGCAGTGACCGGCACAGCGAATACACCCGACACCGGGACCTTCACCTCACCACCCGCAGCGTCCTCGCCGCCGAGCAACAGGTCATCACCTACGCCCGGCAACGAGGTGCACGCCCCGTACCGGCCAGGGTCATCGACGCCGTCATCGACCAGGCCGAATTGACCGACGAGAAGGCAGAGATCCTGCGCTTCCTCATCGGAGACGACCGCCGCGTCACCGGCGTCATCGGCCCCGCCGGAGCCGGAAAGACACATCTGCAACGGGCCGTCGTCGCCGCTGCAGCCGGCGCCGACGTACCCGTGCTCGGCCTCACCACCAGCCAGTCCGCCGCGAACCTTCTCGCCGACGCCACCCGCCAACCCGACGGCACCACCCTGCGCACGGAAAACATCGCCCGGTGGTTCCACGCCCAGCGTCGGCCACCACCCGGATCGGTGGCCCGCGACTGGCGGTTCGCCCCCGGACAGTGGGTAATCATCGACGAGGCGTCGCAGGTCTCCAGCCACGACCTGGCCCGCCTCACGGTCCAACTCGATGAGGTACGCGGAAAGCTCATCCTCGTCGGCGACCCCCAGCAAACCTCGGCCGTCGGCCCCGGCGGGCTCCTGCGCTACCTGGCCGCCCTCGGCGTCACCCGCTTCCTCACCCACGTGCACCGGTTCACCCACCCCTGGGAAGGCCCGGCATCCCTGCGGCTACGCCACGGCGACCCCACCGTCCTCGCCGAATACGACGAGCGCGAACGCCTGATCGGCGGACACCGCAGTGACCTCATCGACCAGATGCTCCCCCGCTGGCTCGCCGACGTCACCGCCGGCCACCGCAGCATGATGCTCGTGGACACCAACGACGAGGCCGTCGCCGTCGCGGAGCGCGCCCGTGCACTGCTCATCGCCGCCGGTCGCGTCCAACCCGGCCCGTCGGTCCGCCTCCGCGACGGAGTCGCCGCCAGCGTCGGGGACATCATCGTCACCCGCCGCAATGACCGACGGATCGCCGCCGGACCCGGCTACGTCACCAACCGGGACCAGTGGCGCATCGCCGCCATCACCGACGACGGGCAACTCCACGTCACCAACGTCCTGACCGGAACCGCCGCCGTACTACCCGCCGCGTACACCATCCGACACACCCACCTTGCCTACGCCCAGACCGCCGACTCGGCGCAAGGCCAGACCGTGGACACCGCCCGCGCGCTCATCGACGACAACACCTCGCTGGCCCGGGTCTACGTCATGCTCACCCGCGCCCGCACGCTCAACGAGGCGTACGTCGTCACCGACGACGAACCGCGCGAAGGAACACCGCCCGCCCCCCCGACCGCCCGCGTCGCCGTGCTCGCCGACATCATGCGCCGGGTGATGCCAGACCGCTCCGCCACCGAGACCGAACAACAACTCTGGGCCGATGTCGACGCGCTGCACAGTTGGACCCCGGTCTACGACGACCTGCTCGCACGGGCCCACATACCCGCGTACCTCGACATCGTCCGCCAGTTCCACGGCCCCGCGCTCGCCGAACGGCTCAGCCGCGACCTCGCGCTGCCGGCGCTCATCAGCAAGCTCACCACCTACGCCACCGCCGGCCACGAACCTCACGAACTGCTCCGCCGTATCCTGCGTGTGCGCGAGCTGGACACCGCCGACGACATCGCCGCCGTCCTGTGCTGGCGGCTCGACCAGCTCATGCGGCACACCACCGCCGACCCCACCATCGCCGAGCGCGCCGACCAGTGGCGTACCTACACCGAACGGCTTCCCGACGGTCTCACCGGTGATGTCGGTGATGCGCTGCGCCAGGTCGCTGCGCTCTGCGACCGCCGCAGCCAAGCGGTCGCCCACCTCACCGCCGAGACCCGGCCCGCCTGGAGTCTCGCTCTCGGCAACGTCCCCGCCGACGACGCCGGCCGACGCCAATGGCTCACCCGGGCGGGTGTCGTCGCCGCTTACCGCGACACCTACCGACTCAGCAGCGCGCATCCCATCGGCCCCGAACCGCCCAGCAGCGACATCGCCCGATGGAACTCCTGGCACCGCGCCCGGCTCGTCCTCGGTGCCGCCACCCTCGCCGGACGACTCACCACCGCATCCGACGCCGAACTCACCCGTCTCGTCACGGCACTGCACGCCGCTGACCGCGCGGCATCCGTGTACGTCGGGGATGAACTGCGTGCCAGTTACCGCGCGCTCACTGATGCCCAACGCCACCGCTACGACCTCGCGCAGCAACTCGTCACCGTCGAAGAGAACCACCGCGCTGCCGGCAGCCACGTCCAGCGGTTGCAGCCGCGCTGGTGGCATCGTGGTGCGCCGCGTGCTCGGAGAGTTGCCGCGCAGCAGAGCCTGAGCGCGCACGTTACAACGGTCGCGGTTCGGGTGGGTCACCTGCAAGCGGAGTTGGCCGCTGTCGATTCTGAGATTCTGGACCTCAGCCGACACGTAGCCACCGTCGAGGCTGACCACGCCGTATGGAGGTGCTGGTACGACGGGGCTCTCCCCGCGCGGTACGCCGGGCTTGCTGCCGCCGCTGAGCAAGGCCGGCGTGCCGTCAGTCGCAACAGTCGCCTCGCCGATGCGGTATCTGCCACCACGGCCCGCGTCCAGGCGGTCCACGACACCCGCCCAGCGCCCCGCAGCAGGCTCGTGCCGGAGCACCTTCGGCAACACGCGCACGAAGCACGGCAGCGCATCACTACCGATCCCCAAAGCGCCGAAACGGACGTCGGCTAAGGCCCACCCCGTTACCTACTGGTCGTGACGGGACCCGGTCGCAGACGTACGCAGCGCATCGATCGCGCCCATGTTCATCTCGGCCCAGCGTTTGAGCTCGCGCAACGGACCGACGAGCGTGTCGCCGAGCGCCGTCAGGGAGTAGTGCACGGCGGGTGGACTCGTGGGTTCCACCCGGCGGTGAGCGAGGCCGTCGTCTTCGAGTTGACGAAGGGTGTGGGTGAGCATCTTCTGTGACACGCCCGGCATGCGACGGCGCAGCGCACCGAATCGCAGCTCCGCTTCGTCGGCGAGCAGCAACACGATCATGACGGTCCATTTTGATCCGACCCGGTCGAGCAGAAGCCGCGTCGGGCAGTTGGCGTCGAAGAGGTCACCTTGCCGTACGGTGGTTACCTCGGGGTGACCAAGGGTGCCCCACGTGCCTTCTTTCCTGTTCACAGCAGCTCTCCTATCGTTTCCAGGTAACCGATGGTAACTAGGAGTTCTGATGAGTCGTGCCGCCCAGGGCTACCGTTCGACGATCGAGATGATTCAGCTCGACGATCTCCGAGTGAGCGTGCGCCGAGCCGGTGCGGGAAGCCCCGTCCTGTTGCTCCACGGTTTTCCGCACACCAAAGAAATCTGGCGGGAGGTAGAACCACTGCTCGTTGCTGCGGGCCATGAAGTACTCATGCCCGACCTGCGGGGAACGGGCGACACCGAGCGGACGGCAAGCGGCTACGACGCCGCGAGCCTCGCGACGGACCAGGTATGCCTCCTCGACGCGCTCTGTCTGCAGACAGCGCACGTCGTCGGCTTCGACTTCGGCGCCGCGCCCGCGTTCAATCTCGCCGCCGCCCACCCGGATCGGGTGCTCAGCCTCACCCTCGTCGAGGCGGTCATCAGCGGGCTCGCTGGCGCGGAGACGTTCCTGGCCTCCGGCGGACCGTGGTGGTTCGGGTTCCACCAAGCGCCCGACGATCTCGCCGAGAACGTCCTGAGCGGCGACGAGGACCGCTACATCCGCTACTTCCTCGGCATCGGGTCCCGCCGCGGGGTGCCGGAGGACCTCGCCCGGCATTTCATCCGCGCCTACACCGGACGAGACAGCCTGCGCGCGGCCTTCGAGCACTACCGCGCGATGCCCGCGAACGCCCAGTGGAACCGCTCCTGGGCCCAGCAAAGCCGGCTGACCATGCCGGTCACAGCCGTCGGCGCCTCGACAGTGGGAGACACCCCGGCGCGCCAGCTCACGCTGATCGCGGACCACCTCGACCAGCGCCTACTCCCGGACAGCGGACACATCGTCCCCGTCGACGCCCCCGACGACCTCGCCTCGATCGTGGCAGCAACCGCGGCCCGGGCGACATCGGCTCGCACCTGACCACGACCGAGGCGAGCAACTCCGCTAAGGGGATGACCTGCTGGCGCACGTTGCGGGACTGGAACGACGCAGACGTGTGGCAACGACTGCACGAGTGCCGCTGGACAAGCTGCGGGCCGCCGATCAGCACACCGGACGCCGCCGCTTACTCGACCCCTTGTTGTAGGGGGTCGCGGTGGGCCCCCTCACGCGTCAGAATCCTCGGCGTGGCGAGCAAATCTGGGGAACGCTATGGGCCCTTTTCAGTGCTGATCATCTTCACGGTTGGGCTGTTCATCGGCTGGGGGCTGTGGTTGTGCGGGTGGCCCCACCTCGGATTCCAGCGGCATGGCGCTCGGCGGGCGATGACCATCGCTCGGCGAGGATTCATACTCCTCGCGGCAGCCTGGTTGTGGGATTCTGCGCCAGGTGGTGCGGTGTCACATTGGTGCGGCTTGGCGGCGTTGGTGGTGTGTGGTGGTGCCGGGTGGATGACCTGGCTGGGTAGAGAACGCACAGACGCTACGCCGCAGGCCAGGCAGTCTTAGGTCGCGATCAATCCGGCCCAGGCGTGAGGTCATCTGCTGGCACCTCGTCGTGGCCACCCGGCGGTTGCTCCAGCTCCCGTAGGAACCTATCGACCTCTTCGCACCAGACACGCCGATCGCCGTGGGGCGATCCGGCGTGTTGGCTCTTGCCGCTCGGCATCCACCTGCCGTCGTGCGGCTGACGGTGGTCGCCTTCTCCGGCGGAGTAGGGAAACGCGCGTGGGGCTAGTCAACGACATCAACATGGACTTGCCAGAACCCGAGGTCTTCTTCGGTTCGGGTGGGTCGGGCCGAAGTCAGTGCCCCCGACGTTGCCGAACAAGTACATCAGCAACAGGGTCAGCGCCTGGTGGTCGATGTCGCCTGCGGCGGGAAAGCCGATGATCGTGGAATGCGCTGTCCCGACCTTACGCAGCAACGCGCCCAATCAATGTCGGCAGCCTCGATTGGCCGGCAGAACGCGACGAACAGGCCGCTGTACCAGGCGGTCCCATCTCAGTGCCGCAGCTGCCACGCAGCGAGGGCGGCCAGGGCCGGCAGGGCCGCAGTCGCGGCGAACGCGGCCGGCAGGCCCCACGGGGCCCAGAGCGCTGCGCAAGTCGCAGATCCGAGTGCACCGCCAAGGAAGAAGGTCAGGTTCACCAAGCCCAGGGCAGCACCACGCACACTGACATCGGTTACCTGGGAGATGGTGGTGGTCAGGGTCATCTGCGCCACCGCGAATGCCGCGAAGCCCGCGCTCGCGGCACCGACCAGTGTCACCGGCCGCCGGTCCACCGCCGCGAGCAGCACTGCGGCGCTGAACAGAGCTGCTACCGCCGCCAGCACCTGCTGCGACGGCAGACGGTGGCCTACCGCAGCGGCCAGACGAGCGACGACCACCCCCGCGACGGCCCCAGGTAGGAGCAGCAACCCCACAGTCTCCGCGGTGTGTCCAAGTCCGGTCAGTAGTTGCGGGACGGCGTAGACGGCCGCGAACAGGCCGCCGTACACCCCCGCGCCGACGAAGCCGCAGTGCCAGAAGCGCCGGTCACGGATCACCACCGCGGGGAGGAACCCTGTGCGATGCCGCTTGGTGTGGACGACGAGCAGCAACCCGGCAGCGCACGTTGCCGCCAGCAGGATGGGGATGACCGGACGGGCCATCGGAGCGGTCGTCGACTCCAGCACCAGCAGCAGCCCGGAGGCGACAAGCGCCAAGAGCAGCGCGCCCGTCCAGTCCACGTCACCCGACCCCTGCCGGCGCCCCGACCCAGCTAGGACCCAGCACATTGGAATTGCCGTCACCGACAGCGCTGGTAGGACCAGGGCGACGCGCCATCCGGCGACCAAGGCGAGTGACCCGGCGAGCGGTGCGGTGGCGGAGAACAGCGTCATCACCGTCCCGAGGTGGGTGAGCGCCCTCGGCCGGATGGTGGCTGGTGCCCCGGCGGCAAGGGCGAGCGCGGTAGCGGTCATCGCCCCGGAACCTGCGGCCAGCAGTGCCCGCCCGGCGATCACCACGAGCAGCGCGGGTGCGACGGCACAGACCGCCGTACCGATGACGAGGAGCCCCGCACCGACCGCGAGCACGCTGCGCGTGCCCCAGATGTCGGTGGCGCGGCCGGCGACCGCAGCGCCAACCCCGAGCCCCAGGGCGTGGATGGCCAGGATCCATACGGCTGCTGCCGGGTCGACGTGGAGGCCTTGGGCGGCGGCGGGCAACGCGACGGCGGCGGCGCTGACCCCGTAGACAGCCGGACCGTACAGGAGGCCGAGCCGCCAGCCGGCTGTCGGCGACGCAGGAAGTGACGGTGCGGTGGATCGTACGGTCGTGGTCACGGCGGACTCCTCGGCGAGCAGTGGGCATGCGGGCGCAGAGCGGCGGGCCGCGAAGGCGCCGACGAACGGCGACGGTCGCGGTCCTCCGTCCGCGCACCCGGCGGTGGAACGAGGTCGGTCGCCCCGGCTGAGCGACCGAGTAGAAGGCACTTCGTGCCCTGCGTGGTGATCGGATCGACGTCCCGAGGAGCGTCTGGATCAGCTCACCGGGGGTGTGTTGGCCGCGGTGCGTTGCTGGGAACGGACCGCTACCGTGCGCAGGACCCGTGCCAGGCTGTCCCCTGGGGGCAGGCCGGGCCCGCCGAACAGTCGGGCCTGTTCGGCGTCGACCCGATGCTGGATCTGACGCGCCAGATCCATGCCGGCCTGGGTGGGCCGCAGGATCACCCGGCGTCGGTCGTGTTCGTGAAGATCCCTGCGGACCAGACCGCGATCGACCAGGGTCACCAGGACGCTGGTGAGCGTGGCCTTGGCGATGCCGATCTCGGCGGCGGTGGTGCGGGTGTCCACCGCGCGGCGGGCGCAGACGAGCACGAGCACGTCGTAGGCGGTCCAGGTCATGCCGTCGGCGCGCAGCACGGTGCGTTCGAGCTGCGCGCGGATGGTGTTGGCCGCGCGTACCAGTTGGGCCAGTGGTCCCGGTCGTGGTGGTGGTCCTGGTGCCCTGTTGACCGGTGGTCGGTAGACGCCGGCGACCCGGCGGGGCCGCCGGTTGGTGTCGGCGCTCATCGCAGCCACCTCGGTCGGCGGATCGGCAGGCGTTGACGGCGGCGGCCGCCCCGGTCGCGCGGCGGTGGTTGCGGTACGGGTCGCTGTGGCTTCCCGGTCTCCTCACACATGTGTCCCCCGTGTTGTTGACGTCGAAAGGGTCAGGTCGTCTTGGTCCCCAATGGGGCGCCGCGCGTCGCCATGAACGGGACTGGGTCGACGGAGTTGCTGTTGTCCAGGTCGCAGCCGCCATCGGCGGTGCAGGCGTGTTCATGGGTTTGGAAGTGCAGGTGCGGGCCGGACGAGTGGCCGCTGGTGCCGACCAGGCCGATCGGCTGGCCAGCCTGCACGGTGTCGCCCTCGGCCACGTCCGGACGCCGGACCAGGTGGCAGTAGCGGGTGCCGTAGCCGTCGGCGTGGATCAGGTCGACGTACCAGCCACAGCCGCGGGTGTTTGGACTGCCGTTGATGTTGCAGTTGCCGGTGCTCGGGTCGCAGCCGGCCCAGATGACCCGGCCAGTCGCCGCAGCACGGATGACGGTGTTGCGCGGCACCGACAGGTCGACTCCGGCGTGCAGGCGTCCACCACGCGGCCCGTACCCGCTGCCGACCTCGGCCCGCAGGGGCGAGGTCCAGCCCGATGGCGCGACGGAGACCGGGCCGTCGCAGCGCGCGAGGCTCGCTCCGGGCAGTTCACCGATCGAGGCGACCCCGGCCACTGCGGCGACGACCTGTTCGGCCTCGTGCTCGAACTCGCCGTACCGGTCGGGGAAGGCGGACACCTGGACCCGCTGCGCGGCGACGGTCAACGGCAGTTGCTGCCATCCGTCGACCCGGAGCAGCTTGTCGTAGAACCTGGTCGCGGCGTATGCCGGGTCGAGGATCTGTACGGGGGTGCCCCATCCCTGGCTGGGTCGCTGCTGGAACAGCCCGAGCGAGTCACGGTCTCCGCCGCGAAGGTTCCGTAGGCGTGACTCGACCATCGCCGTGGCGACCGCGATGACCCAACCGCGAGCGGGCACTCCCCGCTGCTGGCCGACTGCCACGATCCGACCGGCGTTGGCGACCTGCTCCCCGGTCCAGCGACCCACGGCCTCGTGGGTGCCCACGGCACCGGCCGGCGTCGGCGACAGCCTCGTGAGGCACGCGGCGGCCGGGGCTTCGATCAGCACCGCCGCCAGCGGCAGGCCACACGTCAACGCCAGCAGCACCGCCACGACACCGACACCGATCCGTCGACCGTTCACCGTACGGTGGCCTCCTCGCGTACGCCCACAGTGGCGATCAACCACCGTCGGCCGTCACGCACGCAGACCACCCGCAGAACCTCGGTGTCGGTGGGGACGTCCACCGACGCATGGGTCGGGGTGGCCCCGATGACCTGACCGCGACCGGTGACCTTGGTGGCGGGGACGTTGGCCGGGTCGACCGTGGCGAGCATTGCTGCATAGGCGGGCACAGCACGTGGGCGCAGGGCGGCCAGCCAGTCGGAGGCGTTCAGCTGCGGACGTGCCCACCGGGCGACGAAGCCGACGGCAGCAGCCACCGCCTCCGGGTCTGCGTCGGCCGGGCCCGTCGGCCCAACTCCGTCTAAGTCAGTCGGCGAGGCGATCTGGGGCGCCATCGTGCCTGCGGGGGTCGGCGGGGTCGGCGGGGTCGGCGCGGCGCGGGTGCAGCCGACCAACATGAAGACGGCAAGCACCATCACGCTGCCGAGGGCGGGAGGTCGTGTCACGTCGCCTCCTTCGGCCGGTCCTCATCCGGGGCACCGAGCGCGGCGTTCACGCGCTGCCCGAGCAGACGTAGCTGGTGGTGCACGTCGACCAGCACGGCGTGCCGCTGTGCGGTCGGATGCCGGGTCGCGGTCTCGACGAGGACACCGATGTCACCGCGGAGCTGGGTGAGGTTGGCGCTGATCGAGTCCAGTGGTCCGTCGAACGAGGTCGCCGTGGTCACTCGTCGACGTCGCGGGTGTAGTCGCCGTCGAGGTACCCGTCGCTGGCCCAGTCCAGTTCCGTCTCCCGCCGCGTCAGCTCGTCCAGGTCCGTCCATTGCTGCCTCTCCTCCTGCTGGTCGACACGCCAGTTGTCGCGTGCCTCGTGGATGCCGGCGATGAAGTCGTCGAGGGTGTCGACCCCGGCGCGCAGTCCGGCCATCGCGGTCTCGAACCGGTGCCAGTCCCACACGCTGGTGACCTCGGCGGGTTGTGTCATTGGCTGGCCTCCTGTCGCGGGTTCGATTCGACCTCCGTGTGCCGTGCGTTCACGTCGTCATCGACTGCGCGCTCGGCTGCATCGGGCCAGGGCTGTGCCCACACGCTGTCCGGGTTGGCTGGGGTGTGCTGGCCGTGGCGGCAGCGGGTGGTGTCCCACTGCTGCCAGCGGTGCCGGGCACGGTGCAGGGCCTCGTGCCAGCGCAGCGGACCCTCGGGGTCGGCGCGCGGCGAGTAGGCGTGGTGCCAGGACACCGACAATGCCGTCAGCTCCTCGACCAGCGAAGGGTGCCCCGGCCAGCAGGGGCCGAGGTCCTGGGCGAGGCCGTAGCGGTCGACCAGCCAGGTCGTCCAAGCCGTCAGCCAGGTCCACAGGTCCCGGGCGTCGTCGCGGCTCAGGTCCCGCCAGCAGTAGCGGGCCGGCGTCCAACCGGTGGGGGCGTCGAGGGCGTCGACGCGTTCGCTCAGTGACACGTGCGCCTCGGCGAGCTGGTCCACCGCGGCGCGTACGGTGTCGATCAGTTCGGCCAGCTCGGCGACGGCGCGTTGCGGCGGTGACGCCTGCTCCGGTAGTTCGAACAGGAAGGTGCGATCGGACATCAGCGGGCTCCGTTCAGCCGGGCGGTAAAGGTGGCCTGGCCGAGGTGGAACCGGTCCGCATCCGGCCGTTCCCACCAGGCCGGTTGCACCACCTCGACCGGCGGCATGTTGCCCAGCAGCACCAGGGCGTGCCCGGTGGGCAGGTTGCGCAGCTCGGCGAGGTCGACGAGGTTCTCCCGCCGGGTGTTCTCCTGTACCGATGCCCGTCCACCGCCCCAGGACGCCGCAGATGACCGCTCCTGCACCTGCCCGAGCAGCGACTGCGCATCCTTGAGCGCCGACACGTCCTGGGTGCCGCCCATGACGAAGCGGGCGTTCGCGCCGTCGCGGAGGGCCTGGCCGCCGGCCCGTCCCCAGCGTTCCTCCAGTTGGTGGGTGTTCTGGCACGAGATCGACAGGGCGATGCCGGCGCCACCACCCTCGGAGGCCAGCGCAGGGAGCGAGGGCAGCGGCGCGATGTTGGTGATCTCATCGCCGACGAGGTACAGGCAGGGCTCCACCCGACCGCCCGGTGCCACGAACGACCGCTGCAGGGTGCGGTAGATGATGTCCTCAGCGACGGCGGCGAACAACGGTGCGATCAGTGCCTGCCCGCTGCGCGTCCCGACGAGGTAGAGCGTGCCGCACTCGTCCAGCCACTGCTCGACCCGGAACTGCTGACCGCGCGGCGGGGAGCAGGCGTGCAGGATGCGCGGGTTGCTGAATGGGTCGAGGGCGCCGAACACCACCGACTGGATGGCGTCGCGGCTGCGGCCGGTGGACTCCCGGTGGAAGGCGAGCCGGTCGGCCCACACCGTCTGCTGATGGTGGCGCAGGATCCGCTCGGCACGAGGATCGTTGGGGTTGGCAGCCCAGCTCGCCACGTCGGTCATCGTCGTGTGCTCGTCCAGGGCGGCGGCGTGTAGCAGACCACGGATGATGGCCGCGGCCTGGTCTTGGAAGTACTGGCCGTTCTCGACGTCGCCCTTGAGTCCGGCGCCGGCGGCGAAGCCCTTCGCGCGGAGCGCCGCGATGTCCGGATCCTCGGCGCCCTCGATCGGTGACCACCGTAACCGGGGCACCCCCGGCACCTGGCCCTGCGGCTCGAAAATCCAGGTCGGGCCGATCTCGGCCCGCAGCTCGTAGGTGGCCGCGGCGACGTCGAGGCGGGTGGAGGTGGAGATGACCGCGCCACGGGCGTCGGCCACCCGGGGAATCATGTAGCGGGAGGTCTTGTTCGCGAACCGGGCCGCCCCGGCGAGCAGTTCGGTGTACTCGTTGGCGAGGTACAGCGGCTCACCGGTGAGCGCATCGTTGCCGAGGAATCGGGCCACCTCCAACGGGTCCACGCGGCGAAGGGTCTTCGCCCGTACGGTCTCGGGCTGGTCGTCGTCGCGGAGGGTCAGGCCCGGCCGCAGGACGTCCACCCGGCGCAGTACCGCGTCGGCGGTCACCAACCGGTCGAGGTCTCTGCGGCGGGCGAAGCCCCGGCGGCGTATCCGTTGCCGTGCCAGGCGCAGTGTGGGCGCGGCAACGCCGACCATGGCGGCGGTGGACAGGACGATCCACAGCCCGTACAGCACCGGTGTAGGCGGCAGGGCGTCCCGGGCCGCGGGCGGCCACGCCTGCGCGGGGTCGCCCGGGTGGGCGACGATTCGCACGGCGATGCCCGGCGCGTCGGCGGGGGTGCTGTCCGGCCAGGTCGCGTGGGTGAGGAGCCCACCGAACTGCCCGGCCAGCCACAGCGTGACGGCGCCCAGCAGGACGAACAGTCCGGTGATGCCCAGCAACGCGAGCCGAGCCACGATGTCGGCACGAGCCACTCCCCGCCGGGGCAGCCGGTGGCCGGGAGACATGAGCGAGCCGCCCATCACCGCACCTGCCCCACCGAGGCGGCCAGCTCTCCGCGACCGCGCCCAGGTTCCTGCCGCATTCGGCTGTCGGTGTCCACCATGTCGCGTTCGACCGAAGAGAGTTGGTGTTTGACGACGTACGAGCGCAGCCCCACCTTCCACAGCCCCACGCCCCGACGGAGGTGCAGGAGCAGGTCGGTCTCCACGTCGGTCGTGCCCAGGAACTCGCGGGCCACGTCGAGGGAGCCCTGCGCCTGCCGGTACGAGACCCGCACCCCGGTGTCCTCGATGAGCCCCCGGGCGATGCGTACCTGCTCGGAGTCGGCACCACCGCTGGCCGCGAGGTCGGAGAACCGGTGGAACGCCAGGATGTTCGCCGTGCCGAGCGCCCGGGCCAGCTTCACCTGTTCCCGCATCCGCCGCATCAGACCCAGATGTCGACTGACCAAAGCGAACTCGTCGTACAGGCACACCCGTGGGGGTGTGTCGGGGCGGGTCAGCTCCGCCTCCAGCCACGACTGGGCGCAGGTCATCGCCATCGCCGTCATCTGGTCCGAGGCGCGGACCGCCCGGAGGTCCAGGATCGCGCCCGGTTGGTCGAAGTCCACCGACAGCGTCGCTGCGTCGGGCGCGTCGAAGATCCCACCGAGCACACCGGTGATCAGCCGCTCCAGGGCCAACCGCACCCGGCGGCTGTCGGCGGTGAACTGGTCGAGGTCGTAGTGCACTCCGGCAAGCCGGTGTGCCCACCGCTGCGGGTCGCCCATCGCCGCCAGCACCCGGGACAGGGTCGGGGTCGGCTGCCGGTGCGAGCTCGTGCCGTCATCGCTCCGCGTCACCGCGTCGAGCGAGTACTCGACCAGGGACCGTTCCGCCTCGGTCAGCGGACCACCGAGTTGGATCTCCAACAGTCCTTCCAGCAGCAGGAGCCGACGGGCCCGCTGAATCTGCAACCACTCCGCCTCACCCTGCCCCGGCAGCCGGCGGATGCCCGCCAGCGGGTTCATGACCACCCCCGAGCCGGGACCGACCCGGACCGGCCGGATGCCCGCCACCGTGGCGAGGGTGTCGTACTCGCCCTTGACGTCGACGATGTAGAACCGGACCCCGAACGGGATACCGCGGAACGCGATGGTCTTGAGCAGCGACGACTTCGCGCTGCCGATCTCCCCGGTGACCACCATGTTCGGGGCGCTGAGCTGCCCCGCCCGGTACAGCTCGTGGATGGAGAAGACGAACGCGGCCCGGGAGTAGACCTCCTGCCCGATCAGCGGCCCGTCCACTCCCAGCCCCGGGTCGGCCACGAACGGGAAGACGCTGCACAGCTGCGCGCTCGTGGTGACCAGCGGTGGGAGACGCAGCCGCCAGAACACCCTCCCGGCGGCCCGACCGTAGGCGCCTCGCCCGTCGACAGGTGGCGGCCCCAGCAGCCGTTCCGACAGTCTCCGTGTCGTGCGCTGCTCACGGTCTAGCACCGTCTGGGCCGTCGCGAGGTCCCGCCGACCAGCGGCCTGCGCGAGGCGTTGCGACCACGACCCTTCCCGTTCCACCCGGGGTGTCACGCGAACCACCCCCGCAGCGGCTTCAGGCCACGCGCCAGCGGCAACGCTCCGGCGACGAACGCCTGGTCCTGTTCTCCATAGAGGACGACCGTCTGACATCCACACCGACCCAGCACCCGCCGGACGGCTCGTACGTCGTGGCGCAGCCGCTCCGCGCTGTCCGCGGTGACGGTCACCAGGGTCGCGTACCGGTAGCGGACGTGACCTGCGGCCTGCTCCCGATCGACCTGCTCGACCGCCCGGGCCTCCTCGTCCTCCCGCGCCGTCCGCACCAGCCGCATCCGCCGTTTCGTGACCTCGTCACCGGCGCGGGCGACCTTGTCCCGTCGCGTCGCCAACTGCGCGAGCTGCGCCGGCACCGGCTCCGCGACGGTGGTCACCGCCCGCCGGCCGACCGTGCGGGTGAACAGCGGCGTCATCCACGTCATCGGGACCGGTTGGCGGGGCATCTCGTACACCCACAGGGTCTGCGAGTATCCGGAGTCGTGGCGGTACGACGACCACCCGACCGCCTGCGCGGCGATCGGTCCTGCCGTGTGCGGTGCGACCTCCGCCTCGGTGTCGTCGGGATCGAACTGGCCGCGTAACACCGCCGCGTACGTTCGGGGTGTCAGCCAGCCGTTGGTCTCGATCCCGGCTTCGCGAACGGCGGCGCGGATGCCGGGCAGCCGGTCCAGCACGACGGTGGCGATCGCCGCATCCGTCCCGCCCGCGTCCGAGACCTCGGCCGACAGCTTCCTGATGTCGAAGACGACCGTCAGGAACACCTCGTGCCGTTGCGCTCCCGGAGCCGCCGCCGCAGTCAACTCCGCCAGCGACCGGTACGCCGACGTGTCGGTGCCCGTGCCCTGGCGTGCCAGGAACCGCTGTGCCCGGTTGCTGACGTCCGGTACCGCCCTGGCCGTCAGTGACCAGCGTGCCAGACCGCTGTCGGCATACTCGGTGCCCAGCAGATTCAACACGTCGGCCCACGACGTCAGCCGTTGGTGCTGCACGGAGGTGTCCGCGAGGACGAGGTTGCCGCCCGCGCAGGCCAGCGCGGCGGTCACGGTGCCTTCCCGCCGATGGTGCAGCAGCCCTACCTCGGTCAACCCGTCCGCCGCCACCGCCGGCAACCACCGGTAGCCGGCGGCCGGACCGGGCAGTTGCAGGTGCTGCGTGCCCGGGGCGGCGGTGAGCACCCCGCCGCGGTACCGGTCCTGCCGGGTTGCTCGTTGCAGCAGCGCCCCGATGACGATGGGAGTCCATTCGGTGAGTCGGCGACCCCGGACCCGCAGCAGCCCCCATGTCAGCAGCAGCACCGCGGCCGACAGCAGGCCGGTCGCCGCACCCGGCCGCCCCACCGCCAACAGGTTCGCGGCGACGACCAGGCAGATCACGCCGGCCACCGCGGTGCCGATCTGACCCCAGCTGAAGCCGAGAATCGAGCCGCGGGTGGTACGCGGCGGGAAGTGGAACTGCGTCATGTCGTCCTCTCCTCGTCTACACCGGCACGATCGGGATCTCGGCGGCTCCACCGGCCGCAGCGGCACCGCCAGCTCCGCCCGATGCCCCGGTGCCACCCGAAGGTTCGCCGCCGGCCGATCCACGGGCACCGGCAGCACCGGGACCGGTCTCCGGGGGCAGCGCGGGATCGGCCGGGCTCGGCGCACCGACCGGTTTGCCCGTCGGCGGCCCGCCCTCGGCCGGGGTGTCGTCACCGCCCGCCCCGGTGGCTATCGCTGGTCCTGAGGGGGGTGCCTGCGGTGTCAGCGGCAGCGCGCCCTGTTGACCCGTGGTGTCCCCCGGCAGGGTGAGTTGGCCCTGCACCATGTCCCCCTGGGCGGTACGGGCGTCCCGTTCCACTCCGTTGGCTTCGTCGGCGTTCTCACCGCCTCTGCGGTCGGCAGCCACGTCGGTAGCGGGGTCACCGAACTGATCGCTGTCGCCAGAGCCATGTATCGCCTCCACCGCCTCGGCGGTCGTGCCGGCACTCTTTCCGACCAGGCCGGAGCCGTCACCCGGGCTGGCCGGGATGGCGTCGGAGTTGCCCTGCATCAGCGATGTCGCGTCCACGTCCCCACCACTGATCGGATCGGACAGGCGGCGCGCGGCGGCATCCATTCCCACCGCAGCGGCGGTCGACGTCAGGAATCCCCGGGCGTCGACGTCGGCGAGGTAGCCGTCCCACATACTCGTCAACCGCAGCAGAATCCATGGTGCGAGCACCATCAGGACGATGATGAACAGCCCTCGTAGCACGTTGAGGACGTTGTCGCTCTCGTACGCGGTGCGGGTGCCGTAGATCCACAACGCGGCGATGAAGAACTTCGAGCTGGCGAGGGCGTTGCAGGTCCAGAACCACTTTCGTCCCCACGAGCGCGTCTCGGCCATCACCTGCCCCGTCATTGCCATCGCCCCGAACAGGGCCGCCCCGGCGGCCAGGAGCGACCGGAACAGCAGCATCACGAACACGAGCACCAGGCCGATCACCCCGATGACGGCCACCAGAAAGGCGAGCAGAACGGTGCCGGTGTCGAGGGTGAGCGCGGTGAGCGCGTCCACCCATATCCCGGGCTGCCAGTCCCGCTGCTGATTTCGGTCGATCAACGCGATCGTCGCCTCGTCCCACGCCGCCATGAGCAGGTAGGCGATGCCGCCGGCGAAGGCGATGCCGAACATGGCCCGGACCAGCCCACCCAGCGTGGACAGCGGCCCCGGCCCACCGATCCGAAGGCCGTTGATGGCGGTCGAGATGACGAACACCAGCAGCACCATGACGATCAGGACGCCGCTGATGTCGTTGTAGACGCCGTAGAACGGCTCGTCCACGGCGGTCGTGGACTGCTCGAACACGATCTCGGCAAGCTTGCCCAGCGCCCAGGCGAAGCCGGCGACCGCGACGTCGGCCAGCCCCTCGAAGCCGCTCCGGGCGGCCCCCTTGACCTGAGTGCCCACCTGACAGGCCACATCCAGCACCTGGCAGCCCTGCGTCGCCTGCAACGACGAGTACGGCAGCAGCGACGTCCTCAGCGACTCGCAGCGATCCCGCTTCGCCAGCCAACGCACGACATTCGCCTCGTCCTCCGTTGCGCGCGCGGTGAACCGTTCACAGCGCACCGGCTGCTCGCCGGACGCCGGTATCACCTCGTCGAGCACGGACGGAGTTCCGTCGGGGGGCGGTGACTGCACCGTCATCGACACCGCATCGCAACGCTCCCGGTCGACCACGGTGGTGGCCGTGCTGCAGGTGGTCACCCAGCCATCGCCGGCCTGCCACCGCGCCCACGGCAGGCACCAACCCACCTGCGGCAGCGTCTCGGCTTCCCTGGGACCGCCGGGCTGTCCGCCTTCGGGTGCCGGACACGGCACCACCGGTGAGGCCGGCACCGAAGTCGGGGCGGCCACCGCCTGTCCCGGGACGAGGAGCGGGCCGATGAGCAGTATCGCCATCGCCGCAATGCCTGCCACGAACCGCAAACGCACGGTCGTCACCGCGCCGCTCGTCAGCTCGAACGTCCTCCCCTCCATGCCCGCAGCCCTAGATCTCGGAAAGCAGGAACGCGATGATGGAGGTGGCGGAGCCGACCACGATCGCCACGAGCCCGGCCTTCCACATCATCGACTTGCCGCGGTCACTGATGATGTGCGCGCCAAAGATCGGCCCGATACCGAACGCGATCGCGCCGGCGGCAAGCCCTGCCACCGCAGACACCACCCCGAGGAAGAGCGCGGCGTTGGCCAACTTGTAGAACAGGTCGGACCGTGGCACCGCCGCCGGGTCCGGACTGATCCGGCTGAAGTCGAAGCCCTCACCGGACGGCGTAGGCGTGGGTGATGGCGCAAGCAGCGCCGTCATCACCGGCGCCCGGACGGTCATTGCGGCTGCCAGCCAATGCACCAGCATCGTTAGTCCTCCCCGTGGGAATGCGACAGATCAGGTCAAGGAAGCGCCCGACGAGTCGGCGACGACCGGGCACCGGTCGATCACCATCGCCGCCACCTCGGTCAACGCCGACCGGGTGGCCTTGCTCAATGAGCGGGGATCGAGTGCGTCCGGACGCGCAAGCACCGGGTCGTACGGCACCCGCACCAGGTCGATTCCGGCCCGCTTCGCCAACTGTTCGACCGCCCGCACCTCCCGGGCGGTGCTCGGCGAGGTCGCCATGACCACCACCAGCGCGCCATCGGTCACCCGTTCCACACCCGCCGCCCGCATATGGGCCAGCAGCCGCAGGGTGTGCTGCACGGCGTCCACCGTTGCCCGGGACACCAGGACAGGCACCGTCGCCCAGCTCAGGACTCGCCAGGTCGGCGCGGTATCCGCGGTGGGCAGATCCAGCAGCATCAGCTTCGACGTCATGCGGAGATGACCGATCACGCCGAGCAGCTCCGGCCAGTTCGGCGGCCGCCGCTGCGTGGTCAGCCTGCTCTCCCCCACTAGCACCCGCAGTCCGGTTGGACCGCCCTGCATCAGGCGCTCCGCGACCCCCCTGTCGGCCAGCGCTGTCCCGGCAAGTACGGCGTCCCACACGGTTGCGGGGCTGCGCCGTACCACCCGATGCTCCACGCCGCCCCAGGCGCGAACGGTCGCATCAACAGCCACCACCGGCCCAGGCACCGCAAGCGCCAGCAACCCACCGAGCGCCACCACAAGCGTGGAGCGCCCCACCCCGCCGTCGGCCGATGAGACGCTGACCAGCGGGCAGCCAGCCTGCAGGGAAGCCGCCCTGCTCCACAGCGCTTCTACTCGAGTGCCCGCACCGAATTCACGCGGGATTTCGCGAGCACTCACGATGGACTCACCTCACCTCATAGCGGATTGGTCATGGCCACGACCTCGTCGGGATGGGGCCGCTCACCCAACGAACGCAGCACGACCCCGCCCTCAAGGCGTGCTGCGTGGCACCGGCCGGTCGACTTGGCTCGACGCGACCGGCCCCCGTTGCCCGCCCCGACGTGGACGCCGTCCGGGCGAGCGGCCCCGGGAGCAACACCCCCCTCGGGTGCCGCCTCCCGTGGATCGGACGTGGCCTGGATAGGGTCAGTCCGATCCGCTACGCTCCAACCAACTACACTTCACTTTGAAGCGAACCGCAGTTGCCGGAGCGACAACGCGATCTAAACACGCGTCTTAGTAGGGCGTCAACTACAGTCCGCGATTCAGCCAACTGTAGTTGGAAGTGGGAAGGGCGCCATGACCGACAACCCAGCCGACCAGGCAGAGGACCACGCCTCCGCACTGATCCAGACAAGACTCCGCAGCCTCTTCGAGGGCAGCCAGGATGGCCGCGCCCCCTACACCGAGGCCGAGGTCGCGCGGGCGCTCACCCAGGCAGGTCACCGCATCACCGCCGAAGGCATCCGCAACCTGCTGCGCGCTCCACGGATCAACCCGAAGGCATCCACGCTCCGCGCCCTAGCCCAGTTCTTCGACGTTCCCGCCGGCTACCTCCTCGGCGACCAGGAAGAACCCGAAGAGCACAGCCGCCGGGTACGGGTCATGGCCCGTTCCATCACCAAGCTCTCCCCCGCAGCACAGGAGGGGATCGCCACCATCATCGACAACCTGCTCCGCGTGGAGGAGGCAGCTCGCGAAGGCCGCCAGGCCACCCGGGACCGATAACCACAGCAGCAGCGCCGGCGGGTTGCCGGCCACCTGGAGTACCTGCAATGATCGGCGAGTGATCGAGAGAATTGAGTCCATCGACCGCCGATGAGCGCAACCGCCGAGCCTGGATCGCTCGGACTCCAGTTGCCCCTTTTTGATCATGCGTTGCGATGGCATCGCGAGGACCCCGATTCACCCCTTCCTCGTGACGGCGATCCCTATCCGGATGACGGACAGCATCGCGGGCGGAAACCTCGTCCCCGAGAGCCGAAGGATCCGCGTCGGCGTGGCGCTGCGGTCGCCGCCGTCTTGGACGCGCACTTCGCCGAGCCGTCCGCCGTTCCGAACGAGCTTGCCACGGCCTTCCATGACCTCTATGTTCCGATCCATCCCAACGAACACATCGCGGCTGCCGCCTGCCGGGCGGACACCGAACGAGTTCGGACAACCGGTCGCTGGCTCGTCCGGCACGCCACCGATCGATGTGCGGCAACTGTCGGTCTGGCTTTGCTGGCGACCCTCGGGGATGACGACGACATCACGCTGATCAAGACGCTCGGCTTGCTGTCACGCCAGTTTGGTCCGCTGGCCGTCCACGCCCTGGAACGCCGATGGTGCTGTGGTGGCTCAGACGCCCTGCTGTGGCTGGCCGACCGGGTCACGGGCTGGGGCCGGGTATATGTCGTGGAGTCCCTGTGCAAGATGGGCAGTTCGAGGGCCCGGCCCTGGCTGCTCCGGCGGGCATGTGATGGCGACTGTCTCAACCGCTACTTTGCGGGAGAGGTCGCCACCGCCGCACATCTGCACGAGGCGATCACTGCAGTAGATCCGGACAGCGAGTTGGTCGATCACACCGGCCTGCTGTTGACCATCATGGCTGACAGCGCTGGCATGGGCATGACACTCGATCACTATCCGCCCGCTCCCGTCGTCATCGCGGCCCATGCTGAACACGCGGGTCGCTTGGAGCCGACGGTGGGGCGCTTCGTCATGGCCGCGCAACTGGCTGGGTATCTGCGCCAGCCAACGGTGCGGCTGTCGTGGTCCAACGGTCGACGGGAACAGGTCCTGGACAACTACCTTTCCCTACTTGATCGGGAGGACTGGTGTGCGGTCGCCCGCGCTGGGCTGGCCGCCGGTGACCAGCGGATCACCTGGCTCGCCGAGGCGCTGGCACCGGAACTCGGGCTGCGAGCATTCACCGAAGGCAGCACAGGCTAAATAGCGTCCCGGAGACCGACAGGGGCCACTCAGGGCGTGATAGCGAGAGCGCCCGAGGTGAGTCCATCGCTGATGTCACGGGCCAGGGCGTTCCCCGCTGCAGCGACCCGACCGAGTCCGGTACGGAACTCGGCAAGCCGCTGGAAGGCCTCCCCGTACGCTCGCTGCTGCTCCAGCGGCACCACGGGGATGGCGAGTCGTCGGATGTCGATGCGCAGCGCTCCGCTGCCGCTGCTGGAGGCCCGGCCGGCGACCCTGACGTTGTCGGTGCGGGAGAGGACCCCGGCGACGAACCACGGGTCGAACAGATTCTTGTCCACGCGCAGCAGTTGCACACCCGGCGCGAGTTCGGCACCGACCTGCTCCGGGGTAGCCACCTGAGCGACGATCTCACGACCGATGACCGGGATGAGGATGTCGCTGTCCTCCACCCGTGGACCGGCATCCTCGGTCGCGGCGTGGGTGGCCGTACCGGTCGCCGGCCGGCCGGCCAGGACATCGCTGGAAGTGAGAACGGGACGGTCGGTGCCCGTGCTACTAGCCCGGCTTCGGGTCACCGCCCGGTGCACGGCGACGCTGCCCGCCCGGATCAGGTCGGCGACTTCGGCGTGGGATGCGGCGCGGAGGGCTTCGGCTGTTGACTCCCGCACCGGCGGGAGGCTGCGGCGGACGTCGTCGATGAGCCGGCCGAAGTCGTCGATCGTGGCGAGGATAAGGGCCGGGTCAAGGGAGTCCTCGGCGGCGTGCGGCAGGTAGCGCTGCGGTGTCAGGTCCACCTGGTCGTTGAGCACGTCGATGGCGTCCACGGCGCGATGCACCCCGGGTGCTTCGGTGAGGTCGCCGGACAGGTGGCTGCGCCACGCCGTGCCGATGGTTTCGGCGAGGGTGTGGTCCTTCGGCATGGCGGTGGCATCGACGACCAGCAGCTCCGGGGTGGCGGGTGCCTGTCGTTGGTCGGGTTGGCGCAGAACCCAGACGTGCAGGCCGATGCCGGTCGGTGGCATGAGGCCGACGGGCAGGGCGATGACCGCGCGCAGGGCGCCCCGGCGGACGAGTTCAGCACGGATACGCCGGCCGGCGGGACGCAGGGCGGTGGCCGGGGGCATGAGGACGACGGCGGTGCCCCCGGGAGAGAGATGGGCCAGGGCGTGCTGCACCCAGGCGAGTTCGGGTTCGGTACGCGGGGGTAGGCCGAAGGCCCAGCGCGGGTCGTAGGTGAGGCGGTCGTGTCCCCAGTCGTGGATACCGAACGGGAAGTTCGCCACGACGACGTCGGCCCGCAGGTCGGGCAGGGCGTCGGCGAGGAGGCTGTCGCCCACGTGCACGACCGGCGGAGCCGCCTCCTGCCCGGCGCGTCGGGCCCGCAGGTGCACGAACCACAGGCGCAGCAGGGTGATCAGTGCGTACTTGGGGTTGATCTCCTGGGCGTAGCAGTGCGTCAGGGTGCCCCGCTGCAGTGCCTGGTCGGCTGCCATCCGCAGGATCGAGCCGGTGCCGCTGGTGAAGTCGAACGTGCACGCGCCGGAGCCGGCGAGCGCCAGCATCACCTCAGCGACGGTGTCTGGGGTGCCGGCGAGGCCGGACATCGAGTGCGCCGACGTGACGTACTGGTGGTGCAGGTATTCGAAGGCGGTCTCCGCGTTCTGCTCGCGACCGAGTTCGTCGACGGTACGCAGCACGGCGGTGAGCTGCGGGGTCCACTGCTTCGGCAGCATCCGGCCGACCATGTCGGCCAGCCGGGCGTCGAGGGCACTCAGGCGGGTGACGAGCTGCTTCGGGGTCAACAGGCCCTCGCTGGCGGCAGGAGTCTGATCCACACCAGCGAGCAGGTAGGCGCCGGCGATGCCAAGCGCTTCGGTCATCTGCGCCGCTGGCTGGTAGCTCTCGATGTGCCGCCAGGCCCACTGCTCGGTGGCCGCCTGATGCAGCTTGCCGTGGCGACGCAGCCACTGCTCGGTCTCGTGTGCGTCGAAGAACGGGCTGGTCGGAGTGCCACCCACCGGCGTGGGGAAGTCGGTGTAACGCCGGCGCCAGTTACTCACTGCGGCTCTGCCGACGTTGGCCAGTCGCGCGATGCCACTGGCAGTCAGGGTCGCCGCTCCGAGGGCCGTGTTCCGCTCCACTGTCACACGTGAACACTAGCATGAGATCGGATGTTGTGTACTCCGTTCACAGGCGCTACTGTTTCGGCGTCCCGTTCCATCGACCTCCGAGGAGGACCTCATGCCACGCCGTGGACACAGCACGACCATCGGCAAGTTCGCCAAGCTCCACCGGGACCGTCGGGTCTCCGAGATCCGCATGTTCGGGGCACTGCTCCGAGCGGAGCAGCGGTCGACGGCCATTCAGGACCTGAACATGCTCGACGTACGTCAGGCCGAGATCACCCGCTGACTGATCCGCACCATCCACCACAACCGAAGGAGGACCATGAACACCCTTGCTCGCAGCCACGCCCACGTCGACCACGACGTTCCCGCCGGTCGGGTACCTGCACGACGGCGCGTTGCGGTACCGGCCCAGCGTCCGCGCCGTCCCGGCGGATGCGTACGCCGCAGTACGCCTTGACCCTGCCCTGGGCGCCGCCATCGCGGCGGCGTACGTGGCAGCGCCGAGCCGGGACGAGCGGGCCTATCCCTCGTACGCCAGGTTCTGCCAGGAGACCGTGCGGCAATACCACTTCCTGATAGGTCGCGTCGAGTTCGGCGGCCTGGGCGTGGCGGCGCGCATCGTCGACGAGGACCCCTACCAGAGCGTCGAGTCCATGGTCGACGATATGCGGGAGCGCCGGCTGAAGGTATGGGCCAGCGCGGCCAGCGGTAACGCGCACCCCTATCTCAGCGACGGCGAGAACGACATGTTCCGCGCGGTGCACGACGCGTTCGGGCATGCCGCCAGTGGCCGTGGTTTCGACCGCCACGGCGAGGAAGCCGCCTGGTGGAAACACAGCCGGATGTACTCACCGCTCGCGCGGCGCGCGCTCACCACGGAGACCCGTGGGCAGAACTGCGCGTTGATCTTCCACTACGGCAGCGGCCGGTTCCCGGAGCAGAAGGCGGTGCTGCTCCCCCGGGCGTTCAGCGACCCACGCTCGGTACGGATCGAGAGCGGGGAGACGACGCCGACGTTTCCTCCAGGGCTTCGATCTCCTGACGTAGCTGCTGCACACTCGGGTGTCCGGCACCGACCAACCGGGTCTGGTCACGCAGTAGGTCGTTGAGCTGGCGTAGTGCCCGCCCGTGCTCACCGAGTAAGTCATGAGCACGGGCGGTCTTCAGGCGGAAGCCGAACACCGCGGGGTGGTCGTCGCCGTGACGTTGCACATGGTGCTCGACGAGGCTCCGCCACAGACGTGCCGCAGCCCGGAACTCGCCGGCGGCGAACAGTTGGTCCGCCTGCCGCGCCACCTGCTCCGGGTCGAGCACCGATGATGGGACCGGACTCGCGACGCGGTGGGCGGGCTGCGGGGTCCCGCCGACGACCGCGGCGTACCCCTGCACAGCACCGACACCGTCGCTGACCACCCCCGGCAGCGCCGGCCGAGCCATGGCCAGCGGTGCCAACGCGGCATACACCTCGCTGGCATCGGCCGGCCGGTCCTCGCGCCGATGGGCGAGCAGCGAGTCGACGAGTTCGCCGAGGACGGCCGGAATCTCGGGACGCAGCTCAGCCGCGCGGGGCGGCGGGTCGTCCAGCTGGTGCCGCAGCGTGGTGGTGGTCGTATCGCCGTCGAACGGCACTTGAGCGGTGAGAAGGTGATACAGCGTGCCGCCCAGGCCGTACAGGTCGGTGCGGTGGTCGGTGGGCTCGCCGAGGATCTGCTCAGGGGCCATGTAGCCGACGGTGCCGAGGCTCTGCCCCGTCTCGGTGATCCGCGAGTAGCGGTCGTCGTCGCGCATGACGGCCAGGCCGAAGTCCAGCACCTTCACGGCACCTCTCGGGTCCAGCATGATGTTGCTGGGCTTGATGTCCCTGTGCACCAGGCCGATCTGTCGGGCGGCGAGCAGGACGCTGCTGATCTGTGCACCGATGGCGGCCACCCAGCCGATCGGCACCGGGTGTTGCTCGTCGACCAGGGTCGACAGCGTGATCCCGTCGATCTTCTCCAGGACGACGTACGGCCGGCCGTCGTGCTCGTCGAGGTCGTAGACGGCGGGCACGCCGGGGTGGTCGAGCCGGGCGGTCAGGAGCGCCTCCCGCCGAAACCGACGGATCAGCTCCACGTCGAGCAGCGCGGGTTGGACGAACTTCACGATGACGTCGCGCTCAAGTCGGGTGTCCCGCGCCACCCAGACCTCACCCATCCCACTGCCCGGCAGGGGATAGCGGCCCAACACATACCGATTCCTGAGACGTTTCCCCGTCAGCACGGCGCTGAGCTTAGCCATGGTGACCGCCCTTGGGACCACGGGAGTGTCGGTGAACCGACAGCACTAAGATAAACGTTGCAAACATGATTCACAAGCTGCTTCACTGTGCGTCGGCGTCAGCGGCCCACCTGACGACCCTTCTTCCGCGTCTCGCGCGGGTCAAGGCCGGCCGCAGCTGCCTTACCTGTATCGCGCCGGGAACTGGCGCCCTGGCCTGTCTCGGGCGATGAACGACGGAGGGACGCATGGCCGAGTTGGCCATCGATCGGGGGTTTCTTCCCGCCTATGCCCGGCTGCAACGCCGGGTGCAACGTGCCGTCGACGCGGCCATCCGGAAATTCGCCGAGCACGCCCATACCGGCCTGCACCTGGAGAAGCTCTCCGGAGCCCGGGACCCCAAGATTCACCTCATCCCCATCGACCAGGCATACCAAGGCGTGGTGTTCGCGCTCGGTGAGCAGAAGTACGTGCTCCTCGACGTCCTCCCCCACGACGACGCCATCGCCTTCGCGGTGAGCCGGCGGTTCACCGTCAACCAGGTCCTCGGCGTGCTGGAGATGCGTGACCAGGCCGGCATCGAAGAGTTCGCCTCGACGACGCCGTCCCGGCCGCCCACCGGCGGACTGTTCGACGGGATCTCCACCGCCGACCTCCTCCGCCTCGGCGTGGACGCCGACCTGCTGCCCCTGCTGCGCCTCATCAGCACGGACCGGCAGCTGGAAAGCCTCGGCCGACGCCTACCCGAGGTCCAACTGGACATCCTCAACGGGCTGGCCAGCGGCATGGCCGTCGAGGAGGTCTGGGCGGAGGTGGCCGACCGTATCGTGTCGGGCGTCGACACCGACGACCTCGTGGCGGCGGCCCGCCGTACCCCGGAACGGATCGCCTTCGTCTCCGGTCCGGTGGAGCTGGCCGCGATCCTCGCCCATCCCTTTGACGTGTGGCGCACCTTCCTGCACCCCACGCAACGCGATGTCGCCTACCGGGAGACCTACAACGGCCCTGCGCTGGTCACCGGCAGCGCCGGCACCGGCAAGACCGTCACCGGACTGCACCGCGCGGTCTTCCTCGCCCAGCGGCTGCCGCAGGACGGGTCCAAGGTGCTGCTGACCACGTTCACCCGTGCGCTCGCCGAGGCACTCGACAGACAGCTCTACCGACTCACGGACGACCCCACGGTGCGGGCCCGCATCGACGTGGTCAGCGTCGACAAGCTGGCGTACGAGATCGTTACTTCCGGCGGTCGGAAGGTGGCGGTCGCCGACGCCGAGGTGCTGGACCAGCTCTGGGACGTGGCGGCGAAGAACGGGCCAACGTATGTCAACCGCGCTGGTCGGGTCACGACCTTCAGCAGTGCGTTCCTTCGGCGGGAATGGGAGCAGGTGGTCCTGGCCCAGCGGCTGACCACGCTGGAGGCGTACCGCGACGCCCCCCGCAGGGGGCGCGGCGAAGGCCTGCGGGCGGCTCAACGCGAGCAGGTGTGCGCGACGATCGTCGCCGCCGAAGGTGACCTGGCGAAACGCCGCCTACGGACGCACACCCAGCTCGCCGACGACGCGGCCGTGATCGCGCGCCAGTCCCCCGCGCGATACCGACACGTCGTCGTCGACGAGGGGCAGGATCTCCACCCGGCGCAGTGGCGGCTGCTTCGCGCGCTCGTCACGCCCGGACCGAACGACATGTTCCTGCTCGCCGATTCCTACCAGCGCATCTACGACAGCCAGGTGTCACTCACCCAACTCGGCATCGAGGTGCGCGGCCGGACCCGGCGGCTCACCGTCAACTACCGCACCACCCACGAGATCCTGGATCTGTCAGTCCGGGTCCTCAACGGCGAAGCCGCCACCGGCCTGGACGATGACGGCGACAGCCTGCGCGGCTACCGGTCCATCACCCGTGGCCATCCGCCCGTCCTGGCACCGCACGGCAGCCGGGACAACGAGTTCGAAGCGCTTATCGAACGGGTCGGAACGTGGCTGGAGCAGAACGTCGAGCCCCACGCGATCGGCGTCGCCGCTCGCACCGGGCAGCTGGTCAAGACCATCAGCAGGACCCTGAGTGAAGCCCACATCCCCGTCGCCGACGACAAGCGGGGCATCGACGGCGTACGGGTCGCCACGATGCACCGGATGAAAGGACTGGAGTTCCAGTGCATCGCGATCGTCGGCCTGGACGCCGGGGTGCTACCCGCCCCCCACGCGATCACCTCGGCGGCGGAGGACCCCCACGCCCACAAACAGGACCTGCAACGTGAACGCTGCCTGCTGTTCGTGGCACTGACCCGGGCCCGCGACATGCTCTACCTGTCGCACAGCGGAACGCCCAGCCCGCTACTGCCGGCGGTCGCGCAGTGAGCACGCAACTCGCCACCGGTGCCCCGCAGCTCGGCGAGGCGGCACGGTCCGTCTGGGGCAAGACCGACCGCAAGGGCACCTCCCCCGTCGGTTGGCTACCGCTGTGGCGACACCTGGCCGACACCGCCGACGTCGCCGGCAGGCTGTGGGACCACTGGCTGAGCCCGGCCGTACGCCGACGCATCGCCGACGAGCTACCCGGGGGTGACCCGGACGCCCGGACCCTCGCGGTGTGGCTGGCCGGAGTGCACGACATCGGCAAGGCCACACCCGCCTTCGCCTGGCAGGCCTCCCACCTGGCCGAGCAGATGCGCCACCAGGGCCTCCGCTACGACCCGGAGTTGATCCGCGCCGACCGCCGGTACGCCCCGCACGCCACCGCCGGGCACATCGTGCTGGCCGACTGGCTGCAGGAGCAGGGCTGGACCGACCCGCACGCCTACGCGATCGTGGTCGGCGGCCACCACGGGGTGCCACCGACCGACGAGAACCTCCGCGACGTGCAGTTCCGTCCCCACCTACTCGGCGACCGTGCCTGGCGGCAGGTGCAACAGGAACTGCTGACCTGGATGACCGACCGGGCGGGGGCCACCGAACGACTCACCGCCTGGAGCGACGCCCCACTGTCCCAACCGGTGCAGGCCGCACTCACCGGCCTCGTCATCGTCGCCGACTGGATCGCCAGCAACGAAGACTTCTTCCCGTACACCCTCGACGACGTCGGGACCGACCGGCTGACCGTCGGCTGGGAGACGCTGGGCCTACCCGCGCCATGGCTGCCGGTCGCACCACCTGCCAGTGTGGACGACCTGTTCGGCGCACGGTTCGAGCTACCCGTCGGTGCCGTGCCGCGACCGGTGCAGCGGACCGTCGCCGACCAGGCCACCACCATGCCGACACCCGGCATGATGATCGTCGAAGCAGCGATGGGCGAAGGCAAGACGGAGGCGGCGCTGGCGGCCGTGGAGATCCTGGCCCGCCGTACCGGAGCCGCCGGCTGCTACCTGGCGCTACCCACGCGCGCCACCAGCGACGCCATGTTCGGCCGCATGCTGTCCTGGCTGCTCCGCCTGCCAGACGCACAGGTCGGCCGAGGCGACCGCGACGTTCGGCTCGCCCACGGCAAGGCAGCCCTCAACCCCGAGTACGACCAGCTGCGCACCACGGCGCTACCGACCGGCATCGCCCAGGACGCCGGAGGCGCCGACATCGGCGTACACGCCTGGCTGGCCGGACCGAAGCGGACCCTGCTGTCCAGCTTCGTCGTCGGCACGATCGACCAACTGCTGTTCGCGGCGCTGCGAGGCAGACACCTGGTGCTGCGCCACCTCGGCCTCGCCGGCAAGATCGTGGTCATCGACGAGGCACACGCCTACGACGTCTATATGAGTCGCTTCCTCGACCGCGCGTTGGAGTGGCTCGCCGCCTACGGCGTGCCGGTGGTGGTGCTCTCCGCGACGCTGCCCGCCCAACGACGCGCCGACCTGATGGCGGCCTACGACCGGGGACGGCTCGGGCCACCACCGCGACCCACCTGGCGCGATCGCGGCAAGCCCGTCGTCGACCACTACGCGGCGGTACGCAGCGACCTGCGCTATCCGCTGGTGACCGCGTCAGTAGCCGAGCGGGGCGGTACGAGCATCAGCTGCGCCGACTCCGGCCGCAGCATCGAGGTGCAGGTCAGACCCCTGGATGACGACCTACCCACCCTGGCCGGGCTGCTCCGCGACCAACTCACGACCGGCGGCTGCGCGCTCGTCGTACGGAACACGGTCGCCCGGGTCCACGACACGGCGGCGGCACTCCGGGCGGCCCTCGGACCGGAATTCCCGGTATCGGTGGCGCACTCCCGGTTCATGGCCGTCGACCGCGCGGCGAAGGACCGCTGGTTGCGCGACACGTTCGGACCGCCTGGCGCAGGCAACCGCCCCCAACGGCACATCGTGGTGGCCAGCCAGGTCGCAGAACAGTCCCTCGACATCGACTTCGACCTGCTCGTCACCGACCTCGCCCCGGTCGACCTGGTGCTTCAGCGCATCGGCCGGCTGCACCGCCACCCCCGCCCACGCCCCGGCAGGCTCACGACGCCACGCTGTTGGATCACCGGTGCCGACTGGACCTGCGAACCGCCGCAACCGGTCAGCGGCTCGCGCCGCGTCTACCAACCAGCGACCCTGCTGCGCAGCGCCGCCGTCCTCCTGCCGCACCTCGACGGCGCGCCACTGCGCCTCCCGGCGGACATTCCAACCCTCACCCAGGACGCCTACGGCGACGCGGCCGTCGGTCCGCAATCGTGGCAGCCCACGATGGTCGAGGCAGAGGCGAAGCAGCGCGACGACGTCGCCGCGAAGGAGTTGCAGGCCGACAGCTACCGGCTGGCTGAGGTCGCCGAACACGGGGTGCCGCTCATCGGGTGGCTCACCGGCGGCGTCGGCAAGGCCGACGACCACACGGCGCTGGGTCACGTCCGCGACAGCGACAGCGAGTCACTCGAGGTCCTACTGCTGGTACGGACAGCGGACGGCCTGGTCACACCGCCATGGATCGACGGCGGTGGGACACCGATACCGACCGGAAGCGTCCCCCACTGGCCACTGCCCCGGCAGATCGCCCGCTGCACCCTGCCCCTGCCACTCGCCATGACCCACGCCGACGTGATCGACGAGGTCATCGCCGACCTTGACCGACGCGTCGACGTCGCCGCCTGGCAGAGCAACCAGTGGCTCGCCGGAGAACGCGTCCTCGACCTCGACACGGACGGGCGGGCCACGGTGGCCGGCTTCGACCTGCACTACTCCCCCACTGACGGGCTCCAGGTAGCCCGCTGAGCCCACTTCGAAGGCAAAGGAGGTGACGCCGATGACCAGCTCACCATCTCCGCCCGGCTTCTCCCTGGTGGACGAGGCATGGATCCCGGTACTGGATGTCGCAGGCCAGCGCCGCGAACTGTCGCTGTCGGACCTGTTCGCGCAGGCCGCTGACGTACGCATGATCGCCTGCGAGTTGCCCTCGCAGACCTTCGCGATCCTGCGGCTGGCGCTGGCGATCCTGCACCGGGCCACCGACGGCCCACCCGGCGAGACCGCCTGGCAGTCGCTCTGGCGGGACCGACAACTACCACTGTCGGACATCGCCGACTACCTCGACGCCTTCCGCGACCGCTTCGACCTCCTGCACCCGGAGCACCCCTTCTACCAGGTCGCCACGCTGCAGGCGGAGAAGGACAACACCTACGGTCTGGAACGCCTCATCGCGGACGTCCCCAACGGCATGCCGTTCCTGACATCCCGGGCGGGCTCCGGCCTGGAGTCGATCACCCCGGCGGAGGCCGCCCGGTGGCTGGTGCACTGCCAGGCGTACGACACCTCGGGCATCAAGACCGGAGCGCTCGGCGATCCTCGGGTCAAGAAGGGCAAGGGCTACCCGATCGGCGCCAGCCTGCTCGGCTGGCTCGGTGGCATCTACGTCGAGGGCGACACCCTGCGGGAGACCCTGCTGCTCAACCTGGTGCCGATCGCCCCCGGCTGGCAGCGGGCCGCTCAGCGAGACCTGCCGGTGTGGGAACGCCACCCGCAGACGGCCGCCGAGGAAGCTGAGGTGACCCGCGGCCCCTGGGGCCTGCTCAGCCTCTACACCTGGCAGTCCCGACGGATCCGACTGTTCGGCGATGCCGACGGCATCACCGGCGCCATGATCGCCAACGGTGACCGTCTCGAATGGCAGGACCGGCACCTGCTGGAACCGATGAGCGTCTGGGGGCGCAGCGGCCCACGCGAACGCGAACAGAAACGGACCCCGATCTACCTCCCCCGCCCCCACGACCACACCCGGGCGTTGTGGCGAGGACTGCAGACCCTGCTGCCGCCCCCGCCACCGCGCGGCGGCGACGCAGCGCAGCGGCTGTCACCGATGGTCATCCAGTGGCTGGCGCGGCTGACCGTCACCGGCGTCATCAGTCACCACATGCAGGTCCGGCCCCGCGCGGTCAGCGTCGCCTACGGCTCGAAACAGTCGGTCATCGACGAGGTGTTCAGCGACGCACTGACCATGAACGTGCTGCTGCTGGTCGAACACTCCGCGCTGCGCGCGACGGTCATCGACGCCAGCGCCGACGCCGAGGCCGCAGTCCAGGTGCTGCGCCGCCTCGCCACCAATCTGGTACGCGCCGCCGGCGGGCGCGACACCGACAGCGGCGAGGCCGACCGTGCGGCAGAGCGCGCCTACGCCGTACTCGACCGCGCCTTCCGCGACTGGGGGGCGACGCTCGGCCCGGACAGTGATCCCGTAGCCGAGCGGGCCTGGTGGCAGCACCAGGTGCGGCGGACGGTGGACCGGCTCGGCCGCGAGCTGGTCGCCGCCGCCGGCCCGGCAGCCTGGGTCGGCCGGCCCGGCGTCGACCGCGCCGGCAAGTCGGTGCACTACTCAAGTTCGCAGGCCGAGGCATGGTTCCGCACCGGCCTGGCCAGGGCGCTGCCCATGGCGGCCGAACGCACGCAGCAGCGGCAGGAGGAGACGGTATGAGTGTGGTCGACCTTCAGCAGGCAGGCACCCCGAGACGTAAGCCATGGGTGCGCTCCTGCGGCGAACTGGGCAAGCACGTCTCCCGGACGGTGGGCGTCCTACAGTCGCGGCTGCTGCGCGACGCGCCCGACCCGGAGGCGGTGAGCACGCTGGCCCGACTCCGCCGCGGCATCGGCCGGGTGCCCGGCTTCGACTACACCCTGGAGCGGTACCTTCAGATTCCCCCGCACCTGTTGGGCCACAGGCCCGCCGACGATGCCGAGGCGGCCGACGCCGAGTACGCCGCCCACGACGCGGTCACCCTGTACGCGCTGCACCAACAGTCGCGCCGGGAACGCATGCACAGCCCCGGACACGGCCTCGGCCAAGCCCTCGCCGCCCTCGTTCGCGCCTCCAGGTCACCAGAGGGGGTACGGCGTCGCTTCGCCGCACTGGGCACCGCCAGCTCCTACCCCGAAAGCGTCTACCACCTCCGCAGCCTGATCGTGATGCTGCGGGAACACCAGATTCCGCTCGACTACGGCCTGCTCGCCGACGACCTGCAGACCCTGCGCCAACCCGGCGGCCGGCCTCGGGTGCAGGCCGTGTGGGGCCGGGAGTTCTTCCGCAGCAACCCGAACGATGCCACCGACACCGACGGTGTCACCCCCGATCCTGAGGAGAACGCGTCATGAGCCGCACCATCATCGACGTCTACGTGCTGCAGTCCGTACCGCCGAGCAACCTCAACCGGGACGACACCGGCTCGCCGAAGACCGCCATCTACGGCGGTGTCCGCCGTGCCCGGGTGTCCAGCCAGGCATGGAAGCGGGCCGTCCGGTTGGCCTTCCCCACCCTGGTCGACCGTTCCCAGCTCGGGGAGCGCACCAAGCGGGTGGGCGAATCCCTCGCGGCCCGACTCAAAACCCTCGACCCGAGCCTGTCCGACGAGGCGGCATCCGCCCTGGCAACCGACGCCTTCGCCGCATCCGGCCTCGCCAAGGCGGAGAAGAAGAAGGGCGACGTCAAGGACGTCGAATCCGGATATCTGCTGTTCCTCAGCCGCCGACAACTGGACAACATCGCCGCTGCCACCCTGGAAGCCCACCGCGCCGGTGAGGCCCTGGACAAGAGCCGGTTCAAGGCGCTGGCCAACGCGGACCACTCGATCGACATCGCCCTGTTCGGGCGGATGGTCGCCGACATGGCCGACATCAACGTCGACGCCGCCTGCCAGGTCGCGCACGCCATCAGCGTGCACGCCGTCGACAACGAGTTCGACTACTTCACCGCCGTCGACGACCGCAAGGCCGACGCCAGTGAGACCGGCGCGGGCATGATCGGCACGGTCGAGTTCAACTCGTCCACCCTGTACCGCTACGCCACCCTCGACGTGGACGCCCTGCACCGCACCCTGGGCGACGGGGACGCCACCCGGGCCGCCGTCGAGGCGTTCCTCACGGCCTTCGTCCGCAGCATGCCCACCGGCAAGCAGAACACCTTCGCCCACCGCACCCTGCCCGACGCGGTGCTGGTGCGGATGCGCGACTCCCAGCCGATCAACCTGGTCGGCGCGTTCGAGACGCCCATCCGGGAAACCCACACCGCCGGCCGGGTGGAACTGGCCGCCGCCGCCCTGGCGAAGCACACCGTCGCGGTCGAGAACGCCTTCGGCGAGCGACCGACCGCCAGCTGGGTCACCCAGGTCGGCGAGAAGACCGCCGTGCTGGCCGACCTCGGCAAGGCGGTCAGCCTCGGCGAACTGGTCAACGGTGTGGGAGAGCACGTCGCCCTGGCCCTCGGGCAGCCCGCATGAGCGTGCTGGTGCTCAGGCTCGCCGGACCGCTGCAGTCGTGGGGCTCGTCCAGCCGCTTCGCCCGGCGCGGCACCGAGATCGCACCCACCAAGAGCGGCGTGATCGGCTTACTCGCCGCCGCAAAGGGCATCCGCCGCACCGAACCGCTCACCGAACTGCTCGGCCTGGAGTTCGGGGTACGCCTGGACCAACCCGGACAACTCCTGCGGGACTTCCAGACCGCCCATTCCCTCGACGGACGCACCAGCGCACCACTGACCTACCGCTACTACCTGACCGACGCCGCCTTCCTCGCCGTCCTCAGCGGTGAACGGGAACTGCTCCACGGCCTGGCCAAAGCCCTGAGCCGCCCACGGTTCCCCCTCTACCTCGGGCGTCGCTCCTGCCCACCCGCCGGTCCAATCAACCTCGGCGTCCACGACCTGACCCTCGACGGCGCACTGACGACATGGCCCTGGCTCGCCGCAGACTGGTACCGCCGCAAAGCTGCCAGCACCATCCGGCTGGAGATCATCCGGGATGCGCGGCCGGACGAACCGGTCACCGAGACCGTGCCCGACGAACCGGTCAGCTTCGACCCCGCCCACCGGCAACACACCTGGCGTTCGGTGCTACGCCGACACGTGGACGTCGCCAACGACCTTGCGGAACGGGCCCACGTCACCGACCACGACCCGTTGAGCCTGCTGGGAGGCTGACCATGTATCTCACCCGGTTCCGAATCAACGTCGCCCGCCGGGGCGCGCGAAAGCTGCTCTCCTCACCCCACGCCATGCACGGCGCCGTCCGCGCGGCCTTCGCCGCACCCGAAGACCACGAGCACGCCGGCAGCCGCACCCTCTGGCGACTCGACACCCCGGCCACCGCGACCGTGCACCTCTACATCGTCAGCCCCGGCCGACCCGACCTCACCCACCTCGTCGAACAGGCCGGCTGGCCCGCCACTGAGGCCTGGGTGACCCGCGACTACGACGGACTGCTCCAGTCCCTCCGCCCCGGCCAGCAGTGGGCCTTCCGACTCACCGCCAACCCGACGCACAGCGGCCGGAAGACCGCCGACGCGAAGGAGACCCAACGCTTCGGCTACCTGCGGGAAGAGGAACAGATCGGCTGGCTGACCAGCCGCACCGACCGGCACGGCTTCGCCATCGCACCGCAACACGACGGCCTACCCAACCTACGGCTGCACCGCCGCCAGGCCCAAACCTTCAGACGGGGTATGGGAACGGTCACGCTCACCACGGTGACGTACGACGGCATTCTCCAGGTCACTGACGCCGACGCCGTCCGCCGCGCCATGACCAGCGGAATCGGGCATGCCAAGGCGTACGGCTGCGGCCTGCTCACCCTCGCCCCGGCCACCTGACCAACACCGCCCAGCCTTGCGATTCGTGTATCGCAGGCTGGCCCGGACGAGATGCACGACCCACTGCTGGTGCACCGCGAGGGGCCAGACCTGCTCGATCGCGGCCGTCATGCCCTTGAGCCGGTCGGAGCGCACCATGAACACGTCCTCCACCCTGCGGTTTCGGAGTTCGGTGGGGTAGCCGGCCCACTGCTTGGCGCCCTCACTGCCGGTGCCGGCCCACCTACCGAGCACGTCGCGTTCCCCCGTCGGGGCTGATCCCGACCACGACGAAGACGGGCCGGTTCGCGACCTGCCCCTGCCGGATCTTCATCACCAGGGCGTCGATGAACACCACTGGATGCACCCGGCCCAGAGGCCGTTACCGCCACGCTCCCACCTCGTTCAGGACGATGTCGGTGACCGCTGATCAACTCCCGAGACACGTCGGCGTCATACACATCCGCCAGATGCGTGGAGATCTCCCCGGTCGTCAACCCTTTGGCATACAGCGACAAGATCGCTCGTTGAACCCGTCCAACCGGCGGACGTGCTTCGGGACGATCTGTGGCGTGAACGAACCCGCCCGGTCCCGAGGAACCTGGATCCGCACCGGCCCGACCTCGGTCTGCACCGTCTCCGCACCGTACCCGTTGCGAACGTTGGCCCGCCAACCCGACTCCTCGTCGATGCCGATCTCCTCGAGGTGCGCATCCAACTCCGCATCAAGCGCTGCTTCCAGTACGGTACGAGTGATCCCGGCCAAGAGCCCACCCGACCCGACCCAACGAGACCCCATCGGCCCTGGCCCGCTCCAACAGGTGCTGAGCGAGCTCCGCCACCGACGGCTGCGGAAGCTGAACAACGTTCTTCTTATCTGCCATGACGTGGTCCTTCCCCGGACAGGAGCAACGTCCTGTCCAAACGGACCACAGCTAGGTCGAACACGAAATCTACGCAGTCCCGGACTCCTCGAATTCGTGGCTGAGTTCGTCGACCTGCGACACATGTGGCTCCACCCACTGTGTCTTCGCTGCCAGGACCACCCGCTGGGCGAGCCGCCACACTACTGCGTCGTACGCGTCCTTTCCGTTGTGGCCTAGTCTGAGTAGACCGTAGATGCCCTCCTGCTGGTATTGCGGGGCGATGTCCGGCGGCAGGTTGGTCGGCGAGAACATCTGCCGCCGCCGGATAGCCTCAGGCAGGTCGCGGGGATGACTTGTTACCGCCCAGTTGACCGGGATGATCGGCAATTGTCCCGGGCCTTTTTGGGCGTCGGGGCGGCGCCGCTGCTGGCGTCGCACGAACGCGTTCCATTCCCAGGTACACAAAGCGCTGCGTGCGTACTGCGGGGATATGAGCGGGACGAAGACCTGGCAGTGTCCGGCCGCGAAGGCCAGCTCAGTGGTCCACATCTGGCCGCTGTCGAGGGCCCGGTCGAGGAAGCCGGCGGTGCGTCCGGGCTGCAGGCTCAGCAGCTCTGTCACCTGGTCGGACAGGTCGACGAAGAACTGGAAGACCTTCTGAGAGGTGTCCCGAAACACTCCACTGCGGATGGACATTGTCCGGGCGTAGCTGAGGAAGAAGACTGGGGCGTGCGGATCCGTCTGGAACTCATCTTCGCTGGCGTCTACAGCCGCCGAGGGCCACGGGATGCTGAGCTGCGTTGCCGCGACAGGTGATCGCTCCGTCTGTTCCGAGGCGGCCAGGGCGTTGTGCTCCTCCACGGGGCGGTGCTCGACGGCAACGATCACGGCTCGGTCCAGCCGGTCGGCCAGCAGGGTGTACCGGGGACCCAGGCGGCGCAGCACCGTGGCGGCGATCCGCGCCACCGGAAGCGTGCCCGCGCTGAGCTCTGGCACGTGAGATTGCGCCGGATCGACCAGCAGCGCGGGGAAGTTTAGCGGCTGTCCCAGGCGGTCACTGACGTATCGGGATACCTCGGCGAGTACCCGCAGTGTCTCGTATCGATCAGTGTTGTCGAGCAACAGGTCCCGGACCCCTGGAACGAAGTCGAACTCGGTCAGCTCGGGATCGCGTGAGTCGGTCGCTCCCTGTAGGAGCAATCCGCTGACGAACACCTCGGCCAAGTGCGCAGGCGTCGAGCTGGGTAGCATCACCTGCTGGACCAGTCGCATGATCGGCAGGGTGAGCGGAACAGCGGCAAGCCAGCCTGCCAGCTGCTGCGCCGTGGGCGAGGCTAGTTGGAAAAAGCGCCGCACTGCTTCGTCCGGCTTCGGTGTAGCGGTGGGACGTGTGCCGAGGGGCGGCAGAAGCACCTGACCGCTGACGCCCTCGGTCCCACCGACAAGGGTGCCCCCGCCGAGGGCGCGGGCCGCGAGCACCGATGCGTGCCGGCCCAACCCCTGCGTCGACAGCTCCATGACCGTGACTGGCACCCGCCCTCTGTGCCCATACAACGGCAGCGGACCATACACAGTGCGCAGAGCAGTGCTGCGCCACAGTCGCCGTGGCAACACATTGATGATCTGGAGAGGATTTGTCGCCGCCCACCGCTGTACCAGGGTGTCCATGCGGCCGTCGTGCCACGCGCTACCGATTCCGTCGGTGACGACATAAATCAGGAGGCGTCCAGTTGGGTCGATGATCGTTGATGGACTGGTCAGGGGGCTAGCCGGCGCGTCGCCGGCCTGCAGTTGAAGCGGTGCAGGTTCAGCCAAGTCGGTGTTGACCGTGTAGCTGGAGATCATGCGGAATACCGCGACCTGTTGCAGCAGGGCTCGGAATTCATGCACCGTGCGGCGCCACACCAGCATGGAGTGTGATGCGTCGACGATCATCGCTAGGTTGAAGCGCGGTTCCGGGCAGGGCCGCTCTACCGGTATCCACAACCCCTCGAAGGCGATGCGGTCGGCGGTAGCAGCTTCGTCGACTGTTCGGACGTGGCGCGACGGCGTACGCCGTCGCAGTGGTCGCATGGCCCGGGCCAGTTCCAGCGAAGCAGGCAGAGCCGGCACCCTGGGCCCGCCTACCCGCAGGGCGTCGACGTCGGCGCCGTCGGCAGTCGGTGTTGCGGGGTAGAGCTCCGCGCTTCGTTCAGCAGTGTCATCCGAGCGGTCGGCCGTGTCGCCGGTGTGGGTAGGTTCGGCAAGTTTCGTACTCGGGTCGCCGTCCGGTGCTGTGGCTGTTGCGGTGGCCGGCGCGGGCGGGGTTGCGCCTTGCACGAACTGTGCCAGCCATAGTGCCTCTGCCAACTCCAGTGACGTGACCTCGGGCAACGCCCGGGTCAACGCTGTGAGTAGCGCGGTCGTCATGTCGCAAGCCCCGATCTCACCCTGGGCCGGACATGCTCAGGTCGCTGAGCACCGCGCGCACGGTCTGCATCATGGCCGCGTCGGAGTCGGTGTCGCTGCGGGAGAATCGCAAGTAGATGGCGCTGAGTATCTGGTCGGTGGCGTACACGCCGGTGCCGTTGCGGTTGGTGACGAACGCTTCGATCATTTCCCTGGCCTTAGCGGCCACGTCGGCGCCCAGGTGGGCCTCGACCATTGCCGCGATTTGGTCCGGCTCCGGCTCGGTGAGCGTCAGCCGCAGGCACCTACGCAGGAACGCGTGCGGAAATTCGCGCTCGCCGTTGCTGGTCAGTACGACGAAGGGGAATGCTCGGCAGCGCACACGCCCTGCGCTGACCGTGGCGGAAACGTCCTCGTCGGCGGTGAGCACGTTGACGCGCGGTGCGGTTTTCGTGAGCCGCCGCAGCTCAGGGATGACGTACTCGCCTTCTTCGAACACGTTGAGGAGGTCATTGGGTAGGTCGATGTCGCTTTTGTCGATCTCATCGATGAGCAGCACACGCGGACGGTCGTACGGCAACAATGCGGTGCCGAGTGGCCCGAGCGTGAGGTAACGGCCGATGCTGGCTTCGTCCGCGTCGGTGCCATTCAGGTCGGGCCGACTCACCCCGCCCGTCGGGGGGCTCGCATCAGCTGCGACAGAGTCCGTACGGGGCTGGCCTTCGCGTAGCTGGCGCAGGTTTTCCTCCCGCAGCCGGCCAATCGGATCATACTGATACAGGCCCTCGGCGAGGGTGGACCGGCTGGAGATCGGCCAAGTTAGAACTGGGCCGAGGCCGAGTTCGTGGGCCACCTCATAGGCAAGGGCGGACTTGCCCACGCCTGGCTTTCCGGTTACCAGGAGTGGGCGCCGCAGGTACAAAGCGGCGTTGACCATGTGAACGGCGTTCGGGTTGGTATGACCGGCAAGAGCCGGACGCCGGCGACCGAGCCGTCGGCCAATGGTGGGGTCGGCGCTGTTTCCGGGCACCGGCATCGGCGGGCCGCCGTCGAAACGCCGCCAGTTCGGCGGCGGTGGCAGGTCGTCGATCCCGTTGTGCGGCTCACCTGAGCCGCGAAAGACGAGCCAGCTACTCATTGCGCCGCACCTCCTGAGGTCGAGGGGCGATCAGGCTCGGTCCGTCGGGAGGCGGTCGGGTCGGGTCGTCCCACATGAGCACTAGGTCGCGTCGTACGTCGTCGTCTGCCGTCCAGCCGTGTCTGCGAAAAGCCCATACTGATTCAGGTAGCTCGTCGATTTGGCGGGCCCGGCAGACGTCGGTCAATACCCGCTGGCGGAGGTCGGCAGCACGGTCACCTCGGATCCAGAGGGCGACCGGGGTACCCGTGTCTACTACGGCTGTCACCGCCGCATCCGTCTGGCCCATCATCGGGCAGGTGATCGCCAACCACGCCCAGTCGTCGCGGTCAAGCCGGGGCCACAAGTCCGTGGAGGACGTAGTCGTCAACCACCCGACCACATCATCAGCGACATGTTCGGTAGCGATGATGCGCGAGGTGATCTTCCAGCGTTGGGTCAACCGCTGTGCTCCTTCTACTGAGCGCGTGTCGGGTCTAACCGCCACCCGGTACCGAGTGCCCAACCGGTGGGTCTCCCCGCCGTACGTCACGCTCCAGCCGTCGACTGGTTCGTTCAGGTGACTCGCCGGCAGGATGAAGTCCACACGGGCACGCCGCTCAGGCGCCAGCACGGTGCTGGCGTAGCAATCGAGGAGCTGCCCCAGCCACTGCGTTATCTCCAAGCGCGTGAGGGTGTTCTCCGGGCCGCAGTTCGCCGCCGTGTCGGGGCCTGCGGCAGACAGCCACGCCAACACGCTGAACCGGTCCTCATCGACGGGTTCCATGCGGATCTCGAGGCTGGGCCGGCCGTCTTGCGTGGCAGGGCCTGTGAGCAGTCGCTGCCGCAACGCTGCCAGCTCCGGCCTGCGACTAGCGGGCACCAAATCAAGATGCCCATCGATCCAATGCTGCAGCGCGGCTGCCGAGTCCGCAGTCGTGGCGCACCCGGCGGTCAGCTCCAGGAACCGAAACAGCGGGACGGGGCTGGTTCGCCGCTCCAGTCGTGCGACTGCGGCGCGCAGCGTGCCGGCCGTGATTGGTGGGGGTGCCGGAGCGGTGGCCTCCGCGAGCAGCGCAGCCACGTCCCGGCTGGGGGCGAGCCCAGCTAGCTCATCGAGGAGTGACATCCGTCCGGTCTCGTCAAGCAGCACCGGCTCCCGCTGGGCGACCTGGCTGCACAGGTCCCGCAGCGCGTTCGTGGCTGGCTGTCCGGGAGCGAGCAAACAGATTGCTCTCGATAGAATCGGCAGAGCACGCGGGCTGTTCAATACCGCCGTGACGATCCCGATGAGGTCCGCCCGTTGGTTCGATGCCCGGTCCGGATTGAGTCGCGACTCGGGATCCTCCACACGAAGCTCACTGTCGATCCACTCTACGAGCCGATTGCGGCTCGTAGAGTCGCTGAGCACGGCGATGTCTTCGAGTGCCAGGACGAGGTTCTCCAAGTCGGTCAGGGTCGCCCAGCCCGGCACGCTCACACAGCCCTCACCGACAACTCGTGATCGCCAACTCCCAGCGTGTAGAGCCTACAGAACACCCAGGAGTGCATAAAGGGCCGAGACGGACAGAGGCCCGAACCGATCGGGCCCACCCAGCTACCATACGGTCCGCTGCCGATCACCTACCTTGCGTATCGACAACGCGCGGCCATGCAGCCACAATGCCGATCATGGAGGGCAACCGGTGAAAGCTGTGCAACCTCGTCGAGTCTTCATCTCCTACGCGCACGAATCAACCGCGCACATCGAAGCGGTCCGGCAACTGTGGACCATCCTGCGAGCGAACGGGGTAGATGCCCGCCTGGACCTACCCGCCACGGCGCAGCGCAACGACTGGCCGCTATGGATGCTGGAGCAGTTCAAACGGGCAGACTTCGTCCTGGTTGTCGCCTCCGCGGCCTACAGCAGGCGCACCGCAGGCGAGGCCGACGCGGGCGAGGGACGCGGCGTCCAGTTCGAGGGCGGGATCCTACGGGAGCTGTACTACTCCGCTCGGCCCACCTGGACAAGACGCATCCTGCCGGTGGTGTTACCCGGCGAGAGCAAAACCGACATACCGCTCTTCCTCGGACCGACCAGCGCCACCAGCTACCAGATCAAGGAGCTGTCGACCGCGGGGATTGAGAAGTTGTTGCGGGTAATCACAGATCAACCAGCGGTAATCGAGCCGCCACTGGGCCCACTGCCGGTGTTGCCGCAAACCACGGCAACGGCCGCAACACCCACGCTGACCTCGTCCGCGGCGGACGACGCCATGACCGATCAGACCGCACCTGCCGCACCCCGCCGGCCAATCGACGAACTCTCCGCGCTCGCGAACGCGTTCGGCAAACTTCCCGAGTTCGCCACCGCACCGGGCCGATACCAAGCGATCCTGCTACTTCCACCCGATATCCGCGGGGCTATTTATGACGCACCCAACGCACACCTGCACATCATCTCCATGATCCAAGCATGTGCGCGTTTCGGTCCTGCCGGCAGAGAGGCGCTGCTCGACCTCCTACGAGCCGTGCTTCCCGCAAGCGACCCGACGGTCCAGCAGACCATCGCGCTCATCAGATCTGCGTCCTTGTTTGAGTAGTCATGAACGATCGCCGAGCTACTGTGGCTGAGGCTGGGCGGAAGGTTCGGCCGACCTCTGCGGCCGGAATCGCCCGGGTACGGTCGGCTGTCCTTACTTTGCAGGGCGGACTGGGCAGCCTCGCCGCGGCGGTCGCAAAGGCGAGCACGGCCGCCGCGAGTGTTCCACGGCAGGCGGCGACGTCGCAGGAGACCAGATCACCCGGCGATACTGAGAAGGGGCAGACATGGCCGTCGAGTTCCGACTGATCCTGGCCAATGATCCTGCCGTCGACGAAATCGCCGTTCTGACCACCGCCGACCCCCACGAGAAGCCGCAGCCAACCTCGAACCCGCGCCTGCTCAGCGCCCGGTTGCACGACCAACACGGCTACGCCGTCACTGTCCGCTCCGGCACGCACGGCTACTACGGGACCGAAACAGACGACTACTCCCGCTGGAACGGGAACCCGAGACATACATCAACATCACCTTCTCCATGCGCTACGACGACCTGCTCGACAAGGGAATCCGGAACGTGATGACAGCAGTCGCCAGGGTATTGGCCAATCGAGACGAAGACGCGGCCTTGATTCAGGACGGCAACCGCCTCCTGCTGACCCGCACCAACGGGGTGACCCGCAGACACCGCACGAGCTGGTGGAACCACTGCCACCTGAGCCACCTCATCACCGACTAATTCCTGTCGAGATCGGCTCCGAGTGCTGACTGGCGAGGGGTAGAAGCTGCGGCGACGCGACAAGCAGACGAAATCGGCTCAGCGGTCCGCTCAGAACCACACCAGCACGGCCTTCCTCCACTCAGCTCAGGCCAGGGGATGCGGCTCGTTCGTCAAAGCCGCCAACGCAGCGGCGACCTCCTGCAGACTCGCCCGGACATACGTGGTGGTCGTACCGGCATCACCTCCACTGTCGGCATGTCCGGCGTAGGCGCGGGCCACCGCGTAGCCGAAGTTCCGCTCCACCCACGTCAACGTCGTGTGCCGCAACCAGTGGGTGCTGATCTGCTGCACGTACACCCACGGCAGATGCTCACCGATACGCACCCACAGATGGTCGTACCGCCGGTAGGTGATCGGCTGCCCGTTGCGGTACCGCAGCAACTGGCCCCGCGCCGGAGCATGACGCTCCTCCGCGTGCCGCTGCAGATGTCGCATCAGCGTCGGTGAGACCGGCTGCCACCGCACCGTGTCGCCCTTCTCCCGCAACAGGATCAGACACTGATCCGGATCCAGATCCACCGGACGCAACGCCAGCGCCCCACCCCGCCGGCACGCCGTCTCGGTGTGCAACCGCAACAACAGGCTGTCCAACACCGGATCATCACCCGTACCCGCCGCGACCGCGTTGATCTCCGCCAACCGGGCATCGGCCACCGCCCGCCTGGTGCTCGCCAACCGGCGCGGCTTGGCCACCTTCACCGCCGGATTGTCCGCCGCCGCGATGAACCCGTCCGCCACCGCCCGCTTGTACAGACACCGCAACGCCGCGATCAGATGCTCCGCCGCGCTCCGCCCACCCCGCGCATTGCGACGGGCCACCACATGCGTCTTGACGTACTCCGCCAGCCACTCGATCTCTGACGGGCTCGGCTCATCCAACCGCCGCCGCCCCCAGTGCTCCTCCACCCGCTTCCAGTACGACCCGTACGCCCGCCGCGTGCCCGCGGTCACCGCCGCCGACACGACCGGCACGTACTCCGCGAACGTCGGCGCCACCGGCCGCACCGCCGCCGCCTCCACCAGATCAGCCGGCGAGATCCCCATCCGCGCCAACAGCAACCGGGCCGCGTCCAGCTCCGCCCGCCCCACCGCACCATCGGTCACGGCCGACCACCACCGAGAACAGCAGCGTGCACCGGGACGACCATCGCGTCCACAGCCGCCGGAGGATGCACCACCAACAACCCCTCCGCAGGACAGGCCGCCAACAGCACCCGATCACCCGCCGCCAACCCACACCACTGCCGCACCGCCGCCGGCAGCCGCAGATGACCCTGACCGGTCACCGTGAACACGCCCTGCCGATCCGCGCGGAGCACCACCAGACCGGCACCCTCATGGATGTGCAGCCGGGCGCCCGGCACCCACCCCAGCGCCCGAACGACCCCACTGTCGGCGATCCGACCACTGGCATCCAGCGCCGCCACCCCATAGACCATGCTGCCGGCACGAGGGGAAGGAAGATCCGGAAGCGGCAACGGCCGACGACGAAGACCCCCACCAGAACGACCACCCGGCTTACCCCGGCCCGCCAACACGACCGGCGGGACAACGGGAGCGACCACAACGTCAGCCACGCCGACCACCCCCGCCCGAAGCGGGACCGGCCGACGTCGACACAGATATCAGATTGGTGTGGTCAAGCATGCTTGACCACCAGTACGTCGTAGACAGCAGGGATGCTGCAAAAGTGTGTCCGAGGGGGGACTTGAACCCCCACGCCCTATACGGGCACTAGCACCTCAAGCTAGCGCGTCTGCCATTCCGCCACCCGGACCTGCCCGTTCAGCCTACCGCGTCGGCCCCGGCGGCTTTCACCCCGGTCAGCCGCCCTGGCGGGCCGCACGGGGCATTACTGTACACGGCCCGTATGGATCATGCACATCACCGCCCGACCCGCCGGCGGGAGCCGGATCATCGCAGCTCAGAACGCGGCTGTGGCGGGTGGGTAGCGTCCGGACCCGCTCAGACGGCAGCATTGCTGGCGTGTCCGCACCCTCACCCCTCGCCGCAGTCCAGCACCGGGCCCTCGCCCTGCGTTCCGCCGGTGACCTGTCGGAGGCCCGCCGGTTACTCACCGACGCGATCGCCTCGGCCCGTCCCGCGTACGGTGAGGACCACCCGGAGATCATGGGCACCGCGCACCTGCTCGCGAGGTTGCACCGGGAGGCCGACGAACCGGCCGCCGCCCGGCGGGTGTTGGAGGAGGCCTACGCGGCCGGCGAGCGGCGGTGGAGTCCAGCCGACCCGTTGATGCTCGCCCTGGCCTTCGATCTGGCCGGGGTCGCCGAGGAGTTGGGCAACCGGCACGAGGCCCGCCGCAACTACACCCGCGTCGCCACCGCCGGGCCCGCCGCGCTCGGCGAGCAGCATCCCGCCGTACGCACCGCCCGTCAGTATCTCGGCATCCCCGGGGGTCAACCGCAGCCGCCCTCCCCCGCGCCACCGGCCGTCCCCCCGGCGGCTCCGCCATCGGCACCTCCCGGGTACGCCCCGGCGGCGGCCCCCCACCAGGGATACCGGCCCACCCCGACGCCCCGGCCCGAGTCTGCGCCACCGTCGCCCCATCCTGTCTCCGCGCCCCCCACCCCCGCCGCCCCGGGCCCACCGGCCCCGGCTGGACCAGCACCCTCCTCGGGCCAGCCCGCCCCTGCCGGCCAGCCGGTACGCCCGACGGCACCACGGCCGGGACCCGCCCCGGACACCGAGCCCCGGGTGCCACTGCCCCGGCAGATGTACGGGGTCCAGCCCACCCACCGGCCCGGCGCACCCCGGCCCCACCCGGCCTCCCCCGCCCCCCGGCCCCACCCGGCCTCCCCCGCACCGCAGTCGGGGCCACCGGCGGCACCGCCGGGCCCGCCACCCGCCGCCCACCCGGGGCCGGACGCCATCGCGGAGGCGGCACCACCGCGACGGCATGCGTCGTCCCCCGATCCGGTCTCCGGTGGTGCGCCGCCGACGTCGCCCTGGGCACCCCCGCGCCTCCAGCAGCCGCCCCACCCGTCGTCACCGGTCCCGCCGGGAGAGCCCACCCAGCCGGCTGCTCCCCTGTCCGTACCGCACCCCGGGCCGCCGGCCACGGTGCCACCCGGTCCACCGGCCCACCACGGGCAGCCGGTCCCCATCCCCGCCGGGCCGCCCACCGACCCCGGCCAGCCGACCGGGGCACCGGCCGGGGCACCCATCCGGCACGGCCAGCCGACCGCGCTTGCACCCGTGCCCACCATCGCCGGGTCGGTACGCCCCCTCCCCGCCGCCGAGCCGCCCACCCGGGCCGAGCCGCCCAGCGGGCCATCGGCCGGCACACCGGAACAGCCGACCGGGCCCGTCGACGTCTCCATGTCCCGTCGCCCCACGGAGCAGCGGCCCGGGCCAGCCCCGACCGGGGAGCGCACCACGTCGGGCTCTGCACCCGCCCACGCACCGGTGGCGAACCCGGCCGCGGCACCCGGCTCCGCCGCGGCAGCCGACCCGGTGGCGGCAGCCAACTCGGTGGCGGCAGCCGACTCGGTGGCGACTCCGGCAGCTCCACCCGCACCGGGCGCCGCCGCGACCCCGCCCGCGCCGGGTTGGGACCGGCCGACGGTACGGGTCCAGCAGATCGGGCCTCTGCTGGCGGAACCGCACAGCGGCCCCGGCCAGGCCCCGGCGGCAACCGCAGCCGACGACACGGCACGCGGGCCTGCCTCCGCCACCCCACCCGACCCGGCACCCACCCCAGCCGTCGACCACACCACAGGTCCGGCGTCCACGGCAGGGTCCGGCTTCGCAGCCCAGCCACCGCCGACAGCGACCGTGCCCTCTCCTGCGGATTTCCCACCGGCGTCCCCACCGTCGTCGGCGCACTCCTCACCACCGGTACCACCACGGACGGCACCAGGTCCCGCGTCGCCCCCACCCGCAGCCGCACCGCCGCCGGCCATGGTCACCCCGCCGGCAGTGGTACCGCCGCCACCGCGGGCCGGGCGGGATGCCGTCCCGGCCGATGCCCCCGATTCGCGGGGCTCCGCCGGGGGCACACCCGTCCCGGCCTCGACCGCCGGGCACCCCGCAGGTCTCGGCGGACCAGACGAGGACGACGATGCCCCCGCCGACGGCCCGACGTGGGGCGACGTGGCATCGGGGCGGTCGATCACCCTACCGCTGGCTCCGATGACCGAGCAGGCTCCCCAGCCGCCACCGACGACGGCACGGACCGCCGTACAGCCACCGGACACGGGACCAACCCCCGGCGCACCGTCGGCACCGGCAACCGGGCGGGGCTTCGAACCGCCACCGCCACCGGCATCACCGCCACCGCCACCAGCGGCACCGCCATCACCGCCAGCGCCACCACCGGCACCGGCATCCCCACCGGCAGCGGACAGTGCGCAGGAACTCAGGCCACCGGCCGCCCCCGAGCCGACGCGGCAGGTGGTCCCGCAGTCCGGGCCGCAGGCACCGGCACAGCCGGGTTCACCGACCGGCTCCGGTTCGTCAGCCGGGTACGACGGTGGACGTGGCACCGGCCGGGGCGTACCGCCGGAGGTGGAGGAGACGGGTTATCCGGAGCTGACGCCGTCGTACCCGACACGGGACGGACGCCCGCGCCGGCGGGGCCGGACGGTGGCCGTGGTGGTCGGGGTGGTGGTGCTCGCCGTCGGAGGCACGATCGGGGCGGTGACCCTGAGCCGGGACGCGGACGGGCCGCAGCGGTCGACCGGCACCGCGCCCCGGGAGACGGCGGGGCCGCCCCCGGCCGACCTGAAGTTGCGCGACGACGCCGCCACCATCACGGTCACCTGGTCCGATCCGAGCAACGGGTCGGTGCCGTTCATGGTCGCGGGTGGACGCACCGGTCGGGCGCTCGGGGTGATGGCCACCGTCGACCCCGGACAGACCAGCTTCACGGTCAACGGGCTGAACGCCGAGGTGAACTACTGCTTCACGGTGCTGGCGGTCTACTCGACGGACGCGTTCGCCACCTCCGGTCAGGTCTGCACCGACCGGGTCCGACCGTCGCCGAGCGGCTGACCGGTCGACGGCGACCGGCACCGCGACGGCACGTCGCCCCGGCATCCCGGAACGCTGGGTGTCCGAATCGGAACGGTACGGGTTTCGTCGTCCCGGAGTGGCCCCTATGATGGCCCACGGTTCAGGCGCGGGCGTCCGGCACCCGGCACGCCGCCCCGGGCCACCGGACGGAGGGCAGCCCGCTGTGGCCAGCATCGACGACGCCCCGAGCGCCGACGCCGGCACGTCCCGCCGACGTTCCCGGTTACGCGGCGGGCTGGTCACGGTCGGTACGGTGACCGCGTTGGTGGCGGCGTTGGGGCTCACCCTGCTCGGCCGGGGTGCCGCCGAGGACGCGTTGGCCAGCTTCGACGCCAGCAGTTGGTTGTGGAGCAGCACCCGCGGCGAGTTGGCCCGGGTCAACGGGATCACCGCCCGGGTGGACACCCGCAAGGAGGTCCCCGGGGCCCGGCAGCATCAGGTGCAGGTCACCCAGACCGACCAGTTGCTGATCCTGCGGGACCTGGAGACCGGTCAGGTCAGCGCGCTCGACCTGGCCACCCTCCAAATCACCGCGACCACCCCCACCACGCCGGGTCTCGGGGTCAACGTGGTGCTGCACGACGACGCCGCGTTCGTGGTGGACGCGGTGCGGGGGGTGGTGCGCCAGCTCGACCCCCGTTCGCTGGTGCCGGTGGGTGAGCCGGTGCTCTTTCCGCCGGGCATCACGGCCGGCGCGTTCGACGGTCGGGGCCGGCTGTGGATCGCGGTGCCGACGGAGGGCACCGTCTCGGCGGTCACCCCCGCCGCGCTGCCGTCCGGCCCGGTGTCGGGGGCGGCCGACGGTCGGGGTCCGCAGCGGGTGGAGACCCGTCCGGTGGCCGAACCGCACCACGAGTTGGCCCTGTCCACGCTGGACGACGGGGTGGCGGTGCTGGATCGGACCACCGGCACGTTGGTGACGGTCCGGGCCGGGCAGACCCGGCGTACCGTGCTCGGGGACGCCGCGGGTGGCGCGGTGCCGGCGCGGACCAGCGGCCCGGTGGTGCCGGTGACGATCGGCGGTGACCGGCGGGTGCTCGCGGTCGGTGACGGCCGGGTGGTCACCCGGTTCGTCGTGCCGGGCAGCGGCGACCGGGTCGGGCCGGCCGTCGCCTGGGCGGGCCGGTTCTACTGCGCCGACGGGGTCACCGGCGCGGTCTACGCCTTCGACGGCGACGGGCGGCTGGTGGAGACCATCCGCCCCGGCCGGGCCGCCGGCCCGTGGGAGCTGGAGGTGCGGGAGAACCACCTGTTCATCAACGCCCCCGGTGCGGCCACCGCCCGGGTGGTCGACGACGCGCACCGGGTGCGCACCGTCGACAAGTACGCCAACGACGTGCTGGGCGGGGACCCGCCGCCGGACCCGCCCCCGCCGCCTCCGCCGCCGAAACCCCGGGTGGGCAAGCCCGGTGCGCCCCGGCAGGTCACCGCCACCGCCGGTGACGCGCGGGCCCGGGTCGCCTGGCGACCGGCCGCCGCGAACGGTGCGGCCGTCCTGCGGTACGTGGTGGAGGGCGCCGGCCAACGTCACGAGGTGGGGGCGAACCAGCGGGCCGTGGAGATCACCGAACTGACCAACGGCGCGACGTACACGTTCTCGGTGCACGCGGTGAACGCGAAGGGCGACGGCCCCGCCCGGCGCAGCAACCCGGTGACCCCGACGTCGGCGGTGCCCGCCCCGCCGGCCGAGGTCACCGCGCAGGCCCGCGCCGACGGGACCGTGCTGGTGCGGTGGCCGGCCGCCGACGGGCAGGGCAACCGCATCGCCCGGTACGTGGTCACCGCGACCTCGGCTGGCGCGAGCGCCCCGGTCGGCGAGTCGCGCCGTACGGAGCTGGTGGTGCCGGCCGGCGAGTTGACGTACGGCACGCAGTACGCGTTCACGGTGACCTCGGTCAACGACCGGGGTGCCGCCTCGGCGGCCTCCCCGATCAGTGCCACTGTGGTGCCGTTCGCCGCTCCGGGGCAGCCGGTGGACCTGCGGGCGGCCACGGTGGCCGACCGGCCGGGCACGATCGCGGTGCGGTGGTCCCCGGCGGCGGCGAACGGCCGGCCGGTGAGCCGCTACCAGGTCGACGTGGGCGGGCGGACCAGCGAGGTGACCGACACCGCCACGACGGTCAGCGGGCTGGACGACGGGCAGAACGTGATGGTCCGGGTGAAGGCGGTCAACGAGGCCGGCCCGGGGCCGGAGGCCACCGCGACCGCGCGGACGGTGGCGGCGCCCCGGGTGACGGTGACCGGGTCCTCGGCGGAGGCGACGTCGGTGACGGTGACGTTCACCGTGGACGCCGGTGGTGGGGAGCCGACCTGCACCGCAGCCACCGGGGGGAAGAGCGCCACGGGCAGCTGCGCCAGCCTGCGGGTGACCGGCCTGACCCCGGGTACGGCGTACACGGTGACGGTCACGGCCAGCAACGCCGCCGGCCGGGGCACGGCTACCCGGGCGCAGGGCACCGACCCGCTCTACGGGGTGGCGACCTGCGTCAATGGGCCGGACGGCGACCAACGCACCTACTGCGACCGCGATGTGGACGGTCGCAACGGCAACGAGGTCTTCTCGGTGCCCCGGCAGGACAACGACGAACAGGTCGGTTGGGCGAAGCCGGGCACCCGGCTGCGGGCGTACTGTCGGCGGCAGGGCGAGAACGTCGACTCCTGGATCTACAACGACCAGAAGCAGTCCACCTGGTGGGTCCGGGTCGACTACCAGGGCCGCAACTACATCCCCTGGGCCTGGCTCAACCTGGCCGGCGGTGACGACATCGCCGTGCTGCCCACCTGTTGACCAGCGTCGCCGCAGCCGAGGAGCATCCCGCCGTCGTGAACGACACCCCCGCACCGCTCAGCCAGCCGGAGGTCCAGGGTTTCGCCGCCCTGGCCGCCCGGCTGGCGGAGAACGTCAACGCGGTCGTGCTGGGCAAGCCGGAGGTGGTGCGGTTGGCGTTGACCGCACTGTTCGCCCAGGGGCACGTGCTGCTGGAGGACGTGCCGGGGGTGGGCAAGACCACCCTGGCGCGGGCGGTGGCGGCGACGGTGCAGGGCCAGTGGCGGCGCATCCAGTTCACCCCGGACCTGCTGCCCTCGGATGTCTCCGGGGTGACGATCTTCAACCAGGCCACCCGGGGGTTCGAGTTCCATCCGGGGCCGGTGTTCGCCAACATCGTCATCGCCGACGAGATCAACCGGGCCTCCCCCAAGACCCAGTCGGCGCTGCTGGAGGTGATGGAGGAGCGGACGGTCACGGTGGACGGGGTCCGGCACCCGGTGCCGCAGCCGTTCCTGGTGGTCGCCACCCAGAACCCGGTGGAGATGGACGGCACGTACCGGCTGCCCGAGGCCCAGCTGGACCGGTTCCTGGTGAAGCTGTCGGTGGGGTACCCCGACGAGGCGGTGGAGGTGGAGGTGCTGCGCGGGGCGACGGTCCGCTCCCCCGACTCGCTGCAACCGGTCACCGACACGGCGACCGTCGGGGAGATGGTCCGGATGGCCCGCCGGGTGCACATCGCCGAACCCCTCTACGGGTACGCCGTCCGGCTGGCCACGGCGACCCGCCAGCACCCGCAGGTACGGGTGGGGGTCAGCCCCCGGGGGGTGATCGCGTTGACCCGGGCGGCATGCGCGTACGCGCTGATCGACGGCCGGGGGTGGATCATGCCGGAGGACCTGAAGGCGCTCGTCGAGCCGGTCTTCGCCCACCGGCTGCTGCTCACCGCCGACGCGCAGGTGCGCGGGGTGACCGCCGCCGACGTGCTGCGTCAGGCGGTGGCGTCGGTGCCGGTGCCGCTGCCGTCGGGCCAGTCGACCCCGACGCACGGCTGAGCGGGCCGGGCGTGGGGCTCACCGCCCGGGGTACCGGGCTGCTCGTCGCCGCGACCGCGTTGCTCGGCGCGGGGTTGCGGTTCGCGTACCCGGAGCTGGCCGTGCTGGGGGCGGCGGGCGCGGTGGCGGTCGGGCAGGCGGTGCTGGTGGCGGCCCGCACCCCCCGGCTGGTGGTGTCCCGCACCGCCGACCCGGACCGGGTGGCGGTGGGTGAGCCGGCGCGGATGGCCCTGACCGTCCGCAACGCCGGGCGGCTGCGGGTGGGCAGCCTGCTGGCCGAGGACCGGTGCGCGGGCCGGCCGGTGCCGGTGCCGGTGGTGCGGCTGCGTCCCGGCCGGGACACCGGCCTCGGGTACGACGTGCCGACCCGTCGACGCGGGGTGCTGCCGGTGGGGCCGCTGCGGGTGACCCGCCGCGACCCGCTGGGCCTGTCCGCCGCGACCCGCGCGTACGGGCCGACGGCGGTGGTCCGGGTGCATCCCCGGGTGCACCCGTTGACGGCGGTGCCGACCGGGGCGGGGCGCAGCCTGGACGGCCGGGTGGACGGGGTGCCACACGGGTCGATCACCTTCGACTCGCTGCGGGAGTACGTGGTCGGCGACGAGTTGCGCCGGGTGCACTGGCGGACCAGCGCCCGGGTGGGTGAGCTGATGGTGCGGGAGAACGTGGACACGTCGCTGCCCCGGATCGTGGTGCTGTTGGACAACCGGTCGGCCGCCCACCCGGACCGGGTCGGCGGGGTGGCCGGGTCGTTCGAGGCGGCCTGCGAGGCGGCGGCGTCGCTGGTGGTGGCCGCGTTCCGCCAGGACCTGCCGGTGGTGCTGCTGCTGGTGGACCCGGCCGACGACCGGACGGCTGACCCGCCGCTGGACCGGCTGGCCGCGGTGACCCTGACCGACCCCTCGGGCCGGGGGCCCGACGGCGCGACGACGGGTGACCGCGACGGTGCGGCGTTGGACGCCACCCTGACCCGGCTGCGCGCCGACCGGCCGGGCGACACGCTGGTCTTCCTCACCGGCCCCGGGGGCCGCGACGACGTCGGCCGGGTGGGCGCGCTGCGCGGGGCGTACCCGTCGGTGCTGGTGGGGGTGTTGGGGGCGGCCGGGCCGACGCCGACGGCGGCCGGGCCGGTGGTGCTCGACGCGGTCGACGGCGCGGCGTTCGCCGCCGCGTGGGACGCGACCGGCCGATGGTGACGGTGACCGAGCGGCCCGACGCCGCCCGACCGGACCGGGCGCGGGCGGGTGGCCCGGCCGGCGGTGGGCCGGGCCGGGCCGTCGCCCGGGTGCTGCGGGCGGCCGTGGTGCCGGTGACGCTCGTCGCCGCCATCGGCCTGGCCGGCGTGGCACTCGACCGGGTGTACGCCGGTGACCTGCTGACCCGGCTGGTGAGCGGCGCGGCCCTGGCGGCGGTGCTGGTCAGCGTGGCCGCCCGCCGGTTGCCGTCCTGGCAGGTGGCGCCGCTGTCGGTGGCCGCCATGCTCGGCGCGACGGCCTGGTCGGTGCGGCTCGCCGCCGCACACGCCGACCTGCCGGGCGGATTCCTCGACGTGACCGCCGACGCCGCCGCCAACGCGGTGCCCCGGCTGCTCACCGCGATGATCCCGGTCGAACCGGCCCCGGACACGGTGCTGGTGCCGGTGGTCGCCGCCTGGTTGGCCGGGCTGGCCGGTGCCGAGGTGGCGCTGCGGGCCGGTCGGGTGCTGCTCGGTTTCCTCCCGGCCACCGCGCTGTACGCCGGGGCCGTCTACGTCGTCGGCCCGAACGCGGAACCGGCGGTCGGGTCGTCGGTGGTCTTCGCCGGGCTGGTCGCGCTCGCCCTGGCCGCCGGCCGCACGCCGGGAGGCGACCCGGCCGCCGGGCTGCCGCCGGCCGTACGCGGCCCGGTGCGGGCCCGGGCGACGGTGGTCGCCGCCGCCGGGGTGGCGGTGGTGGTCGGGTCCGCCGCGCTGCTCGGGCCGGCCCTCGCCGGCCGGATCGACGACCGGCCGGTCGACCCGCGCCGCTACGTGCCACCGCCCCGGGTGGAGTCGTTGGACGAGAACCCGCTGATCCGGATCTCCGGCTGGGCGTTGGAGCCGCAGCAGAAGCTGCTGGACGTGTCGACCCGGGCCCCGGGCGAGGGGCCGACCACGATCCGGCTGGCCGTGCTCAGCGACTACGACGGGGTGACCTGGCGGGTCGGGGCGACCTACCGCACCGCCGGTCGGGTCCTGCCCGGCGGTGACCCGCAGGCGGCGGACACCGTCCGGCAGGAGATCACCGTGGCCGGGTTGACCGGCCGGCTGCTGCCCGCGGTGGCCACCCCCCGCACTGTCGACGGGGCCCGGGTGGCGTACGACCCGCAGAGCGGCACGTTGATCCGGCCGGAGGGGCTGACCCCGGGGTTGAGGTACACGGTCACCTCGGCGCGGGGACGGCTGGACGTGAACCTGCTCGCCACCGCCGACGTACCGGCCGGGGCGCAGGTGGCCCGGGTGCTGCGGGTGCCCGACGGGACGCCGGAACGGTTGCGCCGGCTCGCCACCCACCTGGCCGAGGAGAACGGCGCCCCGTACGCGCGGGCGGCGGCGGTGGAGCAGTTCCTCGCCGAGCACTACCGGCTGGTGGCGGACGCGCCGAGCGGGCACGCGTACCCGAACCTGGAGTTCTTCCTGTTCGGGCCGCGCGGTGGCGGCGGCCAGCGGGGCACCTCCGAGCAGTTCGCCGCCGCCTTCGCGGTGCTGGGCCGGTTGACCGGCCTGCCGACCCGGGTGGTGGTGGGGTTCACCGCCCGGGGTGACGGACCGGTGCGGGCCGCCGACGCGTACGCCTGGCCGGAGGTGCTCTTCGCCGGGGTGGGGTGGGTGCCGTTCGACCCCCGGCCCCGCCCGGACACCGCGCCCCGGCCGGTGGAGGACGACTTCCGGCCGGCCCCGCCGAGCCCGCCGCCGTCGGAGGTGCCCGAGCCGACCGCGACCCCACCGGCCACCCCACCGGCGGCGACCGCGCCGGGCCGGAGCACCGGGGAGCGCGGCGGGCCGACGCCGCTGCTGGTGGGGTTCGGCACCGGTGGGTTGCTGCTGGCGGGGCTGGTCCTCGCCGGGCTGGTCGGGTGCCGCCGGGCGCAGACCCGGGCCCGGTTGGGCCGGGGCGACCCGGGGACCCGGGTGGGCGGCGCGTGGCGGCACACCACCGACGCGCTGCGACTGTCGGGACGGCCGGTCGGCGGGGACCTCTCCGCCACCGAGGTCGCCGACCGGGCCCGCCGCGCCCTCGCCGAGGACACCGGCCGGGCCGAGGGTTCCCGCCCCGCCGGGGGTGCCGGCACCGGTGACCCCGGTGCGGACCCGGTGGGGTTGGCGGAACTCGCCGGGCTGCTCAACCAGGCGGCCTTCGCGCCGGGCACGCTGACCGACGCCCAGGCCGACCGGGCCCGGGACGTCGCCGTGGGGTACGCGGCGGCGCTGCGGGCGGCCCGGCCCCGCTGGCGGCGGTTGCTGTGGTCGGCACATCCCGGTCCCCTGCGCTGGCCCCGCTGACCGGTTCCCTGCCCCGGGAGACCGGGGCACGGTGAGGCCCGCCGGACCGGACGGTGGCGGGACGGGACCACCTCGACCGTGGGCCGGACCCTGGCGACGCGGAACCGGACCCCGGCAGCCCGGACCGGATCGTGGTGGGCCGGGGCCGGCTACGCCGGTGGTGGGCCGGGGCCGGCTACGCCGGTGGTGGGCCGGCGGCCCGCAGCCGGCGGACCAGTTTGCGCAGGCCCGCCTGCCAGCCGTCCGGGTCCTCGGCGCGGCGCAGCGCGTACCCGGCGACCTCGGGGTGGGGCAGGATGAGGAAGCGTTCCTCGGCGAGCCCGGCGACCGCCGCGTCGGCGACCTGGTCGGGGGTGAGCACCGGGCCGGAGGCGGCGATCACCCGGGCGGCCAGGTGGCCGGTGGCCAGCCCGTCGGCGAGCATCGGGGTGTCCACCCCCTGCGGGCACAGGGCGCTGACCCGGATGCCCTGGTCCCGGTAGGTGACCGCCAGCCACTCGGCCAGCCCGACCGCCGCGTGTTTGGTGGCCGTGTACGGGGCGTCGCCGACCGCCGTGAGCACCCCGGCTGCCGAGCAGGTGTGCAGCAGGTGGCCGCCGCCCCGGGCCAGCATGCCGGGCAGCACGGCGCGGGCGGCGTACACGTGGGCGAGCACGTTGACCCGCCAGGCGCGGTCCCAGTCGTCGTCGGGGGCGTCGATGCCGGCGCCGGTGGCCACGCCCGCGTTGGCGCAGAACAGGTCGATCCGGCCGTACCGTCGCTCGGTGTCGGCGACCAGGTCGCGGACCTGGCCCTCGTCGGCGGCGTCGACGGCGACCCCCCGGGCGACCGGGCCGACCGCCTCGGCGACGGCGGCGGTCGCGCGGGCGTCGAGATCGGCCAGGACGACGGCGGCGGCCCCTTCGGCGGCGAAGCGACGGGCCAGCGCCGCGCCGATGCCCCCCGCTCCCCCGGTGATCACCACCACCCGGTCGGTCAGGTTCATCTCAGCCCCGTTCCGTCGGCCGTCCGGCGTCCACCGCCGACGGCGGGCCCAGCCGGCTGATCAGCTCACCCAGGGCGGCGGCCCCACCGGCGGTCACCTCCGGGGTGGGCAGCAGGGCCAGCACCGGCACGTCCACGCCCGCGTCGGCGTAGCGGCGGACCTGGTCGCGGCAGTGCTCGGGCGAGCCGTGCAGGATCAGCGCGTCGACCACCTCGTCGGGCACGGCCGCGGCGGCGGCCCGCCGGTCACCTGCCGCCCAGGCCGCCCAGACCGGGCCGAGCACGTCCTCCCGCCCCAGCCAACGGTGGAACTCCGCGTACGCGGGGACGGTGAGGTAGCTGGTGATCAGCCGCCGGCCGAGGGTACGGGCGTAGCCGGCGTCCTCGGTGGGGCAGACGAAGATCCGGGCGACCACCTCGAAGCCGGGGCCGCGCCCGGTCAGCTCGGCGAGGGCCTGCGCGACGTCGTCGGCGGCCAGCCAGTTGAGGATCACCCCGTCGGCCTCGGCGGCGGCCAGCCGCAGCATCCCCGGGCGCAGGGCGGCCAGCAGCAGCGGCGGTGGGCTGGCCGGCGGGCGTTCCAGGGTGAACCGGCGCACCCGGAACGTGTCGAACGCCCCGTCGACCGTCTCGCCCCGCAGCGCCGGCCGGAGGAACCGCAGCAGGTCGCGGGTGCGCCGGAACGGCTCGGTGTACGGCACGCCGTTCCAGTCCCCCACCACCACCGGGGAGGACGCGCCGATGCCGAGGGCGAACCGGCCCGGGGCGGCCTCGGCCAGCGCCGCCGCGCTCATCGCTAGCAGGCCCGGCCCCCGGGTGAAGGCGGGGGTGATCGCGGTGCCCAGCCGCAGTCCGGGTTGCCAGGCGGCGGCCAGCGCCAGCGGGGTGAACGCGTCGGTGCCGTTGACCTCCGACGACCACAGGTCGGTGAAACCGGCCTCTGCCAGGGCCGCGTAGCCGGCCGCGTGCTCGGCGAGCGGGACACCGGTCAGCGGCACGGTGAAGCCCCATCGGTTCGTCATCCGGTCGATCGTGCCCGCTCGCCCCGGCCGGAACAAGGCCGGCACCGGGGTGGATTCGGCGATGCCCGCCGCCGCAGCCGCCCGGGATGTTACGAACCCCTGGTGGGCCGGGCCGACGGCGACTGCCGACGATCATGACGGGCGGCGAGGAGGCCGCTCCGCTGCGGCGTACCGGATCGGCCCAGCGGGCCACGTTCCTGGAACTCTTCTTCGACCTGGTGTACGTCTTCGCGCTCACCCGGATCTCGTTCCGCGCCTTCGAGGACCTGGCCCTGGAGCCCGGCGGCACCACCGGCTGGTCCCCGGTCACCGGGGGCGTCAAGACGCTGCTGCTGCTGCTGCTCGCGCTCTGGGCGGTCTGGCAGGGCACCGCGTGGACGACCAGCCGGTACGACCCGCACCACGGCTGGCTCCAGTTCGTGGTGATCACCGCCCTGATCGGCAGCATGGTGATGGGGGTGGCGATCCCCCACGCGTTCACCTCCACCGGGCTGGCGTTCGCGGTGGCGTACGTGGTGACGCAGGTGTCCCGCCCGGGTCTGCTGCTGCTGGCCCTCGGCAGCCACGAGTACCGGCGGCTCAAGCTGCGCATGCTCGTCACCTTCGGCGCGACCGGGGTGCTCTGGCTGACCGGGGCGTTCCTGTCGCCCACCCCCCGGGGGCTGCTCTGGGCGCTGGCACTGGTCGTGGAGTACCTGGCCGCCCGGTTCGGGTGGCCGGTGCCGGGGCTGGGCCGGTCGAGGGCGAGCCGCTGGGACGTCGCCGGGGAACACCTGGCCGAGCGGTACCAGCAGTTCTTCCTGGTCGCGTTGGGCGAGACGATCCTGGTGGGCGGGCTGGCGTACAGCACGGGTCCGTTCGACCCGGCCCGGACCGGCGCGTTCGCGGTGGCGTTGGTGACCTCGGTGCTGCTGTGGCGGATCTACGTGCAGCGGGCCGGGCAGGTGCTCGCCGAGGCGGTGGTGCGGTCCCGGCACCCGTCGGACACCGGCCGCTCGGCGGCGGACACCCACCTGGCGATGGTGGTGGGGCTGGTCGGTACGGCGATCGGGTACGAGCTGACCATCGAGCACCCGTTCACCTCCCCGGAGGCGGCGTGGGTGGTGCTGGTGGTGGGCGGCCCGGTGCTCTTCCTGCTCGCCCGCGCCCGCTTCGAGTACGAGGTCTTCGGCCGGGTGTCGCCGTCGCGGTGGCTCGCGGCGGTGCTGCTGGTCGTGCTCTTCCCGCTGCTGCTGCACGTGGTGCCGCTGGTCTCCGCCACGGTGGCCGCGCTGGTGCTCGGCGGGGTCGCGGCGGCCGACGCCCGCCGGGCCCGGGGCCGCCCCCCCGGAACCCCCCGCCCCACCCCTGTAACCACCCCACCCCACCCGCCCCGCCGGGTGGGCCTGACCCCGGTGATCAAGAAGTTTGCGTCACGTTGATGATCAGAACTGACGCGAACCTCTTGATCACCGGGGCACAGTCGCGGGGGCACAGCAGCGGGAGCCAGCAGCGCGGGGCACAGCAGCGCGGGGGTGGGTCAGGTGGGGGCGGTGAGGAACAGGTGGGGCCAGGGTTGCGCCGTGACGATCCGCCGCTCGGCGGCGGTGAGCGGGGCCCGGCCGGTGGTCTTGCGGACCAGGGTGAGACGGTCCCAGCCGAGCCCGTCCGGCACCGGTCGTCCCCCGGTGACCAGGTCGGCGATCACCCGCGCGGCGGCGGGGGTGAGCCACGGCTCGCGGTGCAGCGCCACCGCCAGGTCCAGCCCGTGCACGCCGACCTCCACCACGCGGGTCACCAGGAACTCGTGCACCGTCATCGGGTCACCGTGGCGGGTGCGGACGACCCGGTCGGCGGGCTGCGCCCGCACCGCCGCGTCGGTGGCCCGCCAGGCGGCGGTGAAGGCCGCGGCGGTCGTCACCGCTTCCGTGGACCCGGTCGGGGCGGCGGGATCGCGGGCCGCCCGCCGGGCGCTGGCGATCCGGTCGGCGTCGACCTGGGGGGTGAACTTCGCCGGGCCGAAGTAGCCGGCGGCGTCCACCTCGGCGCGCGGCGGCGCGGGCGCGGCGAGCATGTCGACCAGGCGTCCGGCACCCGCGCGGACGTGGGCGACGAGGTCCCGGACCGCCCAGGGCGGGCACGGGGTGGGCCGGTCCGGGTCCGCGTCGGTCAGCGTGGCCAGGACCACGACCAGCCGGGCACATTCGACTCGGAATGCCGTACCGGCCAGCGACGTCATGGTCGGGAGGTCCTCAACCCTTCCAGCGGGGCACCAGGCGGTGCACGGACAGCAGCACCAGCGCCGCCACCACCCCCATGGTGCCGGCGATCCCGGCGGCGCTGCCGGCGTACCCGATGAACAGGGTGCGGCGGGTCAGCTCGTCCACCGGCGTCTGCTGCTGGTCGAGCAGGCCGGACAGGGCGATGCCGCAGCCGAGGACGGCGAGCAGACCGCCGATGCCGAGCACGCTGGCGGCCACCTTGTGGGCGTCGTCGGGAGCGACCTGCGCCTGCTCGTGCTGGAAGATCAGCAGGAGCAGCCCGGCCAACGCCGCCCAGGCCCCGACCACCAGGAACGCGGCGATCGCGTCGCTGGGCCGGTGCCAGCCGGCGGAGAGGGTGGCGACCCCGGCGACGGCCGCGTACGCGGTGCCGAGGAACGCCCCGAGGACGCGCACCTTGGCCGGCAGCACCAGGATCAGCGCCAGCGCCACCGAGGCGGCGATGGTGGTGTGTCCACTGGGCAGGCTGTTGCCGACCGCGTCGCGTTGCGGGTCGATGCCGAGCGCGGGTCGGTCGATGACGTACTTGAGCACCTGGGTGGTGACGTTCGCCCCGGCGATCAGCAGGGTGGCCGAGATGGCGAGCGCCTTGCGGCCCCGGATCAGGGCGATGAAGAAGATCACCACCATGGCCGCCAGCAGGGAGACCACCGACATGGCGTTGAGGATCCGGTTGACCAGCCCGTCGATGCGGTCCTGGCCGATCCGGTTGCCGGTCAACGCGACCGTGTCGAGCCACTGCCCGGTGCCGGTGTGCACGGCGAACCGCCACACCAGCAGGAAGGCCGCCGTCTGGGCCAACGCCAGCACGACCAACCAGACCGCGGTCCAACCCCTTGCCGTCGCTCGCACCCGCACACCGTAGCGGCATGACCGGCACGTCGCGCGGGGGCCCACCGGCTCGACCCGGATACCTTGACACCCGGACCACGGGAGGTGACGGTGACCGGCACACCGCAGCACGGACGATCGACCCGGCAGCCGCCGTCCGGGGACCCGCCGGCACCGCCGCCGCACGGGCCGTCCCCGCAGCCACCGGCCGGGAACCCGCCGGCCGGACGGTCCGCCGCCGCGCCCACGGCGACCGGCCAGCCGACCGCCGCACCACCGCCGGCCGGGGACCCGGCGGCACCGCACGGGCCGGCACCGCACGGGCCGGCACCCCACGGGCCGGCACCCCACGGGCCGGCACCGCACGGGCCGGCACCGCACGGGCCGGCACCGCAGCCGCCGGAGCAGGGAGATTCGTTGGCCGGTCTGCTCGGTGGGCGCGGTGGCGCGGTCGACGCGACCCTGCCGCCGGTCGCGTTCACCATCGGCTGGCTGGCCACCGGGCGGTCCGTCGTCGGCGGGGTCGCCGTGGCCGTGCTGGCCGGTACGGCGGTGGCGTTGTGGCGGTGGCGGCGCGGGGACCGTCCCCGGGCGGTGCTGATCGGGTTGCTGGCGGTCTGCCTGGCCGCGGTGGTGGCGTTGCGCACCGGCCGGGCCGCCGACTTCTTCGCGGTGCAGGTCTTCTCCAACCTCGCCAGCGCGCTGGTCTGGATGGTGAGCATCGTGGTACGCCGGCCGCTGCTCGGGGTGGTCGTCGGGGCGGCGCTGCGCCAGCGCGGGCGGTGGCGGCGCGACCCGGCGCTGCTGCGGGCGTACGGGCGGGGCAGTTGGGTGTGGGCGGCGACGTACGTCGTGCGGGTGGCGGTGTTCCTGCCGCTGTGGCTGGGCGGGCAGGTGCTCGCGTTGACCGTGGCCCGGGTCGCGCTGACCTGGCCGCTGGTGGCGGCGGCGCTGACGGTGAGCTGGGTGGTGATCCGCCGGTCGCTACCGACCGGTCATCCGGGGCTGCGACACCCGGTGGACCCCGCTGAGGCGCGGCCGGAGGGCTGAGGCGCGGCCGGGCCACGGCCGATGGCCGGGGGCTGAGGTGTGGTCAGGGGTGGAGACGTTAATGGAGAGGCCGCCACGGGGGGAGCGGCCTCTCCGATCAACACGGTACTCCGTCAGGTGGCGTCGCGTTATCCCGCGCGCCCTCTTTTTTCACAGCCCTTTCCCGCCGGAGCGGGAAAGGGGATGGTGGGGTGGGCCGGCCGTTCCGCTGCGTCGGCCGGACGGTCGACCCACCCCCGGCCTGACCGTGGGAATCAGGCCGCCCGCCGACCGGGCGTCCGCTCCCCCGGGCCCGGTCGGCCTCCGGGTGGGCGGCGCCGCGCCACCCACCCGGCAGGGTCAACTCAGCCGTTCGGGAAGAGCATCCCGTAGTCCGCGTACGCCATGGCGATGTCGGACTGGGCCCAGAACCGGTGGTAGTTGAACGTCGGCTCGGGGCCGCCCTTGAGGTACGCGTCGACCTTCGGCCAGTCCGGGTCGTTCTTGTAGAACGACCGGATGTCCAGGAAGCTCTTGCCGGCGGCGATGGTGTCGCCGTTGGGCATCTTCCCGGTCCAGCCCGGCGGCACGTAGAGGCCCTGGCCGTCGGCGGCGTTGTAGACGTCGTCGAAGCGCTTGTAGTCGCCGCGCGTCTCCGTCGTCGACACACCCTTGCTGTCGCTGGCCGCCGAGAGCGCGTCCAGCAGACCCTTCGCGGTGGTCTTGGCCTGCGTGTTGCCGGACTTGGCCGCGTACGCGATCAGGGTCCGGGCGAGGGAGCCGGTGACGCCGACGTCCTGACCCGTGGAGCTGACCTCGACGTGCAGGCCGGTGTTGGACGCCGGGCTGCTCGGGTTCCAGTTGGCGGGCTGGCCCGTCCACTTCAGCTCGGACGGAACCGCCCAGTTGGTGCCCAGCTTGGTGTTGGCGATCGCCCACGGCACCCACTTGTCGAGCAGCGCCTTGGCCTTGGTGTTGCCGGTCTCCAGGTACAGCTCGGCGATGCGCTGCATCGACCAGACCTGCATGCCGAACCACTGGTTCGACGGCGGGTCGTTGTAGACCGGGTCGACGTCGTAGAACATGCCGTAGAAGGTGGCGGTGCCGGCCGGCGGCTGGGCGTAACTACCGTCCCAGCTGTTGGTGGCGCCACCAGCGATGCCGCCCTCGGCGGACTGGAGCCAGGTGTAGAACTCCAGCTGCCGGTCGAAGCTCTTCTGCCAGTCCGCGACCGCGGTCGGGGACTTCGGCTTGAGCTCGCTGATGTTGGTCATCGCCCAGGCCGCGAACGGGTTCTGGTAGCCGAAGTGGTTGTGGCTGGAACCGATCCGCCAGGACCAGCCCGCGCTGGCGTCGTACGCGCCACCCCAGGCGTAGTACCAGGACAGCAGGTAGTGCGCCGAGTCCTTGCCGGTGCCGGCGGCGCAGGTGCTGGCCCCGACGCAGTTGCCGATCTTCTTGAAGTACTTGTCGAACATCGCGTACCGCAGGTAGTCGCCCATCTTGGCGGCCTTGGCCACGGTGGCCGCGACGTCGGCCTGCTTGCCCTGCGCCTTGGCCCAGGTCAGCGCCCAGTACGCGGCCTGCACGGCGCGGGCGTCGGCGTCCGGGGCGTTGGTGTACTTCCACTGCTTGGCCGGGGCACCCGAGTCCTTGACGAACAGGTCGAGGTAGCCGTACTGGCCGCCGTGCTTGAAGGTGTCGCAGGAGGGCTGCGGGATGGTCTCCCACACCGACTCCTGGGTGCCCCGCTGGAAGGTGTTGATGTAGGCCGGCTTGGTGGTGCCGTCACCGCAGCGGCCGAAGCCGTAGGTGTTGTCGACGTCCATCAGCCAGTGCATGCCGTAGATGTCGCCGGTGCCGTAGGTGGACTGCAGCTCCGAGCGCAGCGGGTCCTGGCCGACCGGGACGCTGGCGTTCAGCGCCGACGGGTACTGGCTGGGCAGGTTGTACTCGGAGGCGTACTGCGGGGTGCCGGCGACACCCGCGGTGGGCTGGTCGGCGTGCGACGGGATGATGTACTTCTCCATCACCGTCCAGGCGTTGTTGAACGGGGCCCAGTTCTGGGTGACCCGGCCGTAGTAGGCCTCCAGCCACAGCCAGTAGCTGAACGCCTCGGAGGTGGTCTCGTGGCCGTGGTCGGGCGCCTCGACGATCAGCGTCTCGATCGAGTGGTACGGCACGCCCTCGGGGCTGAAGTAGCCCGAGTTCTTGATCTTGCCGTACTGGTCGAGGAACTTCGCCACGTAGGCGTTGTCCCCGCCGGGGGTGTCGTTGTCGATCTCGGTGGCGGTGACCACCACCGAGGAGACCCCGGTGCCGGCCGCGGTGATGGTGGCGGTGCCACCGGCGGTGTCGGTGTCCTCCGCCGCGGCGACCGTGACGGTGGCCCCGGTGTTCCAGTTGCTCGGGGTCAGCGTGACGCTGGCCGGCGAGACCGTGATGTCGGTGTCACCGGCACGGGTGATGGCGACCGGCACGTTGCCCGAGGGCGCGGCGCTGAGCTTGAGGTTGAAGGTGGTGCTGCCACCCTCGTTGACGCTCACCGTGGACGGCGTGGCGACCAGCGCCGGGCCGGTGGCCGGGTTGACGGTGAACGACTTCTCCGCCACGCCGATGCCGTTGGCGTTGTCGTACGCCTTGGCCTGGACCGTGTAGCTGCCGGACGGCAGCGAGGTCAGCGTGTACGCGTACGGCGCGGAGGTGTCGGTGTTGACCAGCATGCCGTTGCGGTAGAACTCGACCTTGCTGATCGTCCCGTCCGGGTCGCTGGCGGTGGCGGTCAGCGGCACGTCGGCCGGCGCGGTGAACGGGCCGGCGGGCACACCGAGGGAGACCGTCGGCGGCTGGTTGGCCGGGGTGCCGTTGCACGGGGTGCCGTTGAGGGTGAACGACGTCGGCTTCGGGTTGCTGCCCGAGTAGGAGCCGTTGAACCCGATGGTGGTGGAGGCCCCGGTCCCGATGTTGCCGTTGTAGGACTCGTTGGTGGCGGTGACCTCGCTGCCGCTCTGGCTCCACTTCGCCGACCAGCCCTGGGTGACCCGCTGGCTGCTGTTCGGGAAGGTCCACTTGAGCGACCAGCTGCTGAGCGCGTCACCCATGTTCTTGATGGTGACGTTCGCGGTGAAGCCGCTGCCCCAGTCGTTGGTGGCGTAGACCACGTCGCAGGCCGGCGCGGCCTGGGCCGCGCTGGCCGGCAGGCCCACCCCGCCGATGGCGAGTGCGGTGGCGGCGAGCATCGCCGTGCGGCGACGTCTTGCCATGAGTCTCATGTGCGCGGTGTCTCCTCGGACCGGGCCGGGGCTGCGGGCCCCGGCGGAGGCACCTCCACGCGCGGATACAGGGGTGCGCGGGGGGACGGAGGCGCCGGAATGGTGGTCGGTCCGGCCGATGGGCCGGGGCAGGGACGGGGTACGGCCGAGCAGGCCGGCCGTGCCGTTCCTTCGGGTGCCGTCCGGGAGACCCGGATGCCCTCGGCGACCCATCACTCGCGCGTGTTTGGCTCCGCTGCGTTGATTCGACAGTGTGCCATGGAAGCGCTCCCACGACAACTACCAGTATCGAAACGCAGGTCGATGTTTCGATCTCGTTTAGGGGCTTTCACAAAGCCGTGACGGGCGTTACAGTCGCAGCATCGCCGATGGGAGCGCTTCCATCGACGGAGATGCAACAAGTGAAGGTCAGAACCGTGGTCGCCCGACCACGGGGTTCAGCCCGAAAGGCTGACGACGGGCCAGCCCGGACACCGTCGCCAGCCATCATCCCACCATCACGGAGGGAGGTGGAACCAGAGCCACTCGCGTGGCCCGGCTCCCGCGCGACACGCACGGCCGGACGCCAATTCGAGCGTGCGTGTGTGCAACACAGGTGGGGACGGGGGTTGCCCTCCCCCGTCCCCACACTAAACCCCCGTACTCGACGGGAAAAGAGGCCGACGGGTCAGGCGTGCGCGCCGCCCGGCCGGCCTCGATCGCTATCTGCCCCTCGGCAGTTGGGCCGACCGTCCCCACGACGGCGCCCGTCACACTCCCGATTCCCCATCCCGGCCGCCCACGCGCGGCCCTCTAGGCTGGCGGCCCGCCCCGAGGCGGCCGGGCCGTCGCACGCCCGCGCTGGGAGCGCTCCCGGCCGTCGGGGTGGCCCGCACCCTGAGGAGAAACATCCATGTCGATACTCACCCGGCGACGCCTGCTGCGCCGCGCCGCGCTCTCCGCCACCGCCACCGCCGGCGCCGGGCTCACCGCCGCCACCGGTGCCGGTGGCCTGGTCGCGGCCACCGGCACCCTGGCCGCCGGCTGCGACACGCCGAAGGGTGGCGATCCGGCGCCCGACCCCGCCACGGAGCGGCTGCGGTTCCCCCACGACTTCGGCTGGGGTGCCGCCACCTCGGCCTACCAGATCGAGGGCGCCGCCAAGGAGGACGGCCGGGGCGAGTCGGTCTGGGACACCTTCAGTCACACCCCCGGACGCACCCACAACGGCGACACCGGTGACGTGGCCGCCGACCACTACCACCGCTGGGCCGACGACCTGGACCTGATGCGCGACCTCGGGCTGCGCAGCTACCGGTTCTCCGTCTCCTGGCCCCGGATCCAGGCCGACGGCACCGGCAAGCCCAACCAGCGCGGGCTCGACTTCTACAAGCGGCTCGTCGACGGGCTGCACGAACGCGGCATTGCCCCGATGGTCACCCTCTTCCACTGGGACCTGCCGCAGGCGTTGCAGGACGAGGGCGGCTGGGAGAACCGGGACACCGCCCACCGGTTCGCCGACTACGCCGACGCGGTCTTCCGGGGCATCGGCGACCAGGTGCCGGTCTGGTTGACCATCAACGAGCCCAAGACCGTGGTGCAGAACGGCTACCTCTGGGGCCACCACGCCCCCGGCCGACAGGACGCCGACGCCGCCTACCTGGTCGCCCACCACCTCCAGCTCGCCCACGGCCTCGCCGTCCGCGCGCTGCGCGCCACCGGCTACGACACCCGCATCGGCCCGGCGCTCAACCTGCACCCGTGCTACCCCGCCGACGACAGCCCCGCCGCGGCCTCCGCCGCCAAGCTGCACGACGGGTACGAGAACCGCCTCTACCTGGACTCCATCCTCACCGGGGCCTACCCGGCCGACGTGCTGGCCGACCTCGGCCCGGACAGCCGGATGGTCCGGGGCATCCACGACGGCGACCTGGGAATCATCTCCAGCCCGGTGGACCTGCTCGCGGTGCAGTACTACACCCCGCTCTACCTGACCGGCAACGGCAACACCGTCACCCGCTGGCCCACCAGCGAGGCGGACTGGCAGCAGATCTACCCGCAGGGCATGTACGACACCCTGACCCGGGTCACCCGCGACTACGGCCCGATTCCGATCACCGTCACCGAGAACGGACTGCCCTGCCCCGACACCCTCGGCCCGGACGGCACCGTCGACGACGCCGGCCGGATCGCCTTCCTGCGCGACCACTTCACCGCCGCCCACCGGGCCATCGCCGACGGCGTACCGCTGGAGAGCTACCACGTCTGGTCGCTGCTGGACAACTTCGAATGGGCCGAGGGGTACGACCAGCGCTGGGGGCTGGTCTATGTGGACTACCCGACCCAGCGGCGCGTCCTGAAGCGCAGCGCCCACTGGTACCGCCAGGTCATCCGGGACAACGGCCTGTAGGGACGTCGACCGGGAACCCGGCGACGGGGGCACCACCGGCACGGCCGGACCGCGTGGGGGCGGTCCGGCCCGGCACCCGACCGACCGTCAGCGGGGCAGTGCCTGCTGGAGTTCCGCGCGCAGCGCCGGGGTCAGCATCTCGCCGGCCTGCTTGGCCAGCCGGGCCATCTCGTAGCCCACCACGCCGATGTCCGCGTCCGCGCCGGCCAGGGTGGCCAGGATCGAGCCGTCGCGGATCTGCATGACCAGGAAGTAGCCCCGCCCCATCTCGACCACCGTCTGCTTGACGATGTCGCCGTCGAACATCTGGGCGGCACCCGCGGTGATGCTCATCAACCCCGAGGTGACCGCGGCCAACTTGTCCGCGTGGTCCCGGGGCAACTGCGCCGAGATCGCGACCAGCAGACCGTCCGAGGAGACCACCACCGCGTGCGCCACGCCCGGCACCCGCTCCGCGAACGCGTTGACCAACCAGTTCAGGTCACGCGCCTCCTGACTCAGCGTCATCACTGTCGTCCTCCTTCGCTGCGCACACCCGGCGGCAAGATTAACTCGGTGGTCTCCTCGGCCTCGGCACGGCGCACGCCGCTGTAGAGCCGGGACAGCATCCCGCCCACCGCCTCCGGGTCCAGGTCCTCGCGTACCCGGGCCGCCGGCCGGGCCGGCTCCGTCACCGAGGTCAGCTGGGCCATCGGCACCCGCACCGGCAGCCCCCGGTCGTTGGTGCCGCCGGTGACCGGGACGAGCGGCGGCGCCGGCGTGCTCTCCCCCAGCGACACCGGCGACGACGGGGCCGGACCCTGCCGGGACCACCAGCCGCCACCGGTGTCGGCCGGGGGCGCAGCGACCGGCGCCAGCACGTCCGCGGCGCGGACCGGCAACGGGGCCGGCGCGTCGGGCCGCTGCTGCGGCACCCCCGGCCACTGCTGCGGTGGCCGGCCGGCCACCGGCAGGTCGACCGGGTGGACCGCACCGGGCTGGCGCGACGCCCCGACGGGACGGGGCGCGGCGGTGACCGCGGTGGTGAGGGCCCGCTGCCCGACCGGCATGTCCAGCTCCACGGCGGGCGCCGGCGCGAGCAGGCTCGCCGGCAACGCGATCCGCGCCACCAGCCCCTGCCCCGGGGCGGCCAGCTGCACCCCGACGCCGTGCCGTGCGGCCAGGTGGCTGACCACGAAGTGACCCATCCGCTCGATGGCCGCCACGTCCGCCGCCGGTGGTGCCGCCAACACCGCGTTGGCCTGCGCCAACGCCGCCGGGCTCATGCCGAGACCGGCGTCGGCGACCTCCACCACCGCACCGCCGCCCTCGGCCCACGCGCTCACCCGGACCGCGGTGTCCGGCCGGGAGAAGGCAGTCGCGTTCTCCAGCAGCTCCGCCATCAGGTGGACCAGCTCACCGACGGCGTGCCCGACCACGTAGAGGTCGGCCACCGACTCGTGGCGGACCCGCTGGTACTGCTCGATCTCGGCGCTCGCCGCGAGCAGCACCGCACCCAACCGCACCGGCCGGTTCCACCGGCGGGTGGACTCGGTGCCGGCGAGCACCAGCAGGCTCTCGTCGTTACGGCGCATCCGGGCGGCCAGATGGTCCAGTTTGAACAGGTTCTCCAGCTGGTCCGGGTCGGCCTCCTCCCGTTCCAGGTCGTCGAGCAGCTCCAGTTGCCGCTCCACCAGCACCTGGCTGCGCCGGGCCAGGTTCACGAACATCGCATTGACGGTACGGCGGGTCTCCGCCTGCTCCACGGCGACGCTGACCGCGCTGCGGTGCACCGCCACAAACGCCTCGGCCAGCTCGCCGATCTCGTCCAGGGACCGCACCACGGCGGGCGGCACGTCGATCCTCGGCACCCCGCCGTCGACGGCCCGCAGCCGGTCCAGGGCGTGCGGGAGTTCGACCTGGGCGATCCGTAGTGCCTGGTCACGCAGCCGCTGCATCGAGTTCGCGATCGACCGACCGATCAGCACGGCCAGCAGCACCGCCAGGGCGAGCACCACCACGATGCCACCGAGCACCAGCAGGGTGGTGCGCAACTGGGCGCCGCTGACCTCGTCGGCCCGGACCACCGCGTCGTCGAGGACCCGGGTCTCCAGCTGCCGCAGCAGCGCCTGCCGCTGCTCGCTGACCGTCCACCACTGGTTCGCGGGCAACACCGCGGGCAGGGCGGTGCCGCCGGTGGTGATGCTCTTCTCCTCCAACCGGGTGGCGTCGACGAACGCCCCCTGCCGGGAGGTCCGGTCGTACGCCTGGATCTGGCCGGTGGTCGCGGCGACCCGGAACGCGCCCAACGCGGCCAACTGCTGGGCCCGCAGGTCGGTCAGGTTCACCTGGTCCTCCAGGCCGTACCGGCCGGCCCGGCCGGCGGCGTACAGCTGGGCCCGGATCCGCGACGACAGCTCCTTGACCCGGGCCAGCTGCACGTAACGCAGCACCGCGTCGGTCAACTCCGGACGCTCCGGCCCGGGGTTGGGCTCGGCGAGCAGGCCGAGCAGCGCCTCCACCGCCCGGTGGTAGTTGCCCAGGATGGTGTCGCTGCTCAGCACCGCCGGCGGCACCGCCGCCCGGATGTAGACCACCTGGTCGTACGCCTCCAACGCCTCGGCGTAGGCGACCTGCCAGGCGGCGTCGGAGTCGGCCAGCGGGCCGGCCGCCTCGCGCAACGCACCGATGGCCGTGTCGGTGGCGGAGTGCAACGGCCGCAGGGCGAGCTGCGCGGCGTCCCGGTCGGCGGCGTTGCCCGCGCGGCGCAGGGCCGCCAGTTCACCGGCGGTGCGGTCCCGTTCCTGCTGGAGCCGGTCCACCACGGTGGTGATCTGCTGGCCGATGCCGACCTGCCGGGCGAAGTCGTTCAGCGCGGTGGTCCGCCCGACCAGCCCCGCCGTCTGCACCCCGGCCAGCACCAGGAAGGCCACCGACGGGATGACCAGGACGGTGGCGAGCTTGGTCCGCATCCGCCAGTCCCGCAGCCGCAGCGGCGAACGCCGCCGGTGCGGCACGACCCGCTCGTCGAACCGGTTCCGACCCGGCGACTCCGCGCTCGGTGTCGGGTCGGGACCTGCGTCCACGTCTCGCCTCCTCGGTCCCCGTCCCCACGACGGGTGGCCCGGTCCATCCAACCAGGCCAGACACCGGTGTCAACGGGTCGACGGGGCATCCGACCGGGCGGACGTGCCGGACCCGACGGTCGAGGTCGGCGAGGGGTCCTCCTCCGTACGGCCGGTGCCGGCGAGCCGGTCCGCGTCGGGCACCCGACCCAGCGCGACCAGCGCGGCCCCGGTTGCCCCGATCTCCCGCTCGGCGCGGTGCCGGACCGGTCGCGGGGCGAGCGCGGCGGCGAACGCCGTACGCCACCACGCGGAGGCGGTCACCGCTCCCCCGCCGAGCACCACCTCGACGGGTGCGTCGACACCGGACTCCAGCACGGCGAGGTCGTCGGCGACCATCCGGCACAGCCCGGTCATCAGCCCGGCGAGAATGTCCACCCCGGTGCTGGAGAAGCTGAGTCCGTGCAGCTCACCGGAGCCGGCCGGGGCCAGACCGGGCGGCCGGTCCCCACCCAGCCGGGGGTTCGCGGCGAGCACGCCGTCCGGCGCCACCCGGGCCAGCGCCGCGTCGAGTTCGGCCCCCTCGGGCAGCCGCAGTTCCCGGTTCGCCCAGGCGAACAGGTTCCCGCCGGACGAGTAGGCCGCACCGGTCACCACGTGCTCGTGGTCCACCCGATAGCGCCACAGCGACGCGGGCAGGGGCGGCAACGCCGTCCCTGCCGGGACCCGCTGGACCAGCCGTACCGCGGCGGAGGTGCCGACGGTGACCGCCGCCCGGCGGGGGTCCACGCAGCCCGAGCCGACGTTGGAGGCGGCCCCGTCACCGACCGGCGCGGCCCAGTCCGCCGCGGCGAGTTGCGGCCACCGCCGGGCGTGCCCGGCCCGCAGCCGACCGTGCCAGCCCATCGGGGCCAACTCGGGAAGCTCACCCGGGCGGACCCCGGCCAACGCGACGGCCTCGTCGTCCCAGTCGAGGCGGCGCAGGTCGAGCAGGCCGGTGCCGGACGCCATCGACACCGACATCGGCGCGTCGACGAGCAACTGGCCGAGGACGTACTCGACCAGGCCGGCGAACCGGGTCACGCCGGTCGTGCGTTCCCGCAGCCAGGGCAGCCGCACCGACCAGTAACAGCGATGCCACCACGCCCCGGTACGACGGTGGAAGTCCTGCGGATCGGCCGGACCGCTCGCGCCGGGGGCGGCTGCGGGCCGGGTGTCCAGCCAGGTCAGGACCGGGCCGAGCGGGTCACCGGCCCGGTCCAGGGGCAGCACCGAGTGCCACTGCGCGCAGACCGCAACCAGGCCCACGTCGCGCAGGTGGCCGGCGGCGGCCAACTCGTCCAGACACTCGGTCAGGCCGGCCAGGTAGGCGGCGGCGTCCAGGGTGCCGGCGCCGTCCCCGGTGACCGACAGGTGCACCTTGCGGCGGGCCAACGCTTCCGGCAGCGGGTCGGCGTCGGCGTCGAGCACCAGTCCCCGTACCGAGGAGGTGCCCAGGTCGAGGGCGAGAATGTTCATCGCGGATCACGCTACCCGCAGCTGCGGGTGGGAACGCCCTTCCCCGTCGTCCCCGCACCGCCTAGGGTGGGGGCATGCTCGCGCACCTGACCTGCTGGTGGCCCGCCGACCCGGCGGCCATCCCCCGCGCGTAGCTCTCACGCGGCCGCCCCGACGAGGCGGCCGACGGTTATCTCCCCGGCACCGGGGCCGCCCGACGACGAGGCGGCCCGGCCGACGAGGAGAACCCGATGAACCACCCGTACGACCTGCTCGCCGTCCTCGCCGACGGCGGGGACCCCGGCCCGTTCGCGCTGGTCCGCCGCGACGGCGTCGACCACGTCGACCTGTTCACCGGCCCGGTGGGCGTCGCCGACCACCTCGCCGAACTGCCGCTGCCCGAGGGCGGTCCGGGCCCCCGGACGCTGGCGCTGGTGCCCTACCGGCAGATCGCCGAACGGGGCTTCGCGTGTGTGGACGACGGCGTCCCGCTGGAGTACCTGACCGTCGAGTCGCACGTCGCGTTGCCGCTGGCCGACCTGCTCGCCGCCCTGCCGACCGGACCGGTGGTCACCCGCGACGCCGCCTTCGACGTCGACGACGACGAGTACGCCCGGATCGTCGACCGGGTGCTGGCCGAGGAGATCGGCCGGGGCGAGGGGGCGAACTTCGTCATCCACCGCACTCTGCACGCCACCGTACGCGGCACCCCGTTGGGTGCCGCGCTGGTGGCGCTGGGCCGGCTGCTACGCGACGAGCGGGGCGCGTACTGGACGTTCCTGGTGCACACCGGCACCCGGACCCTGGTCGGCGCGAGCCCGGAACGGCACGTCAGCGTCGACGACGGCCTGGTCATGATGAACCCGATCAGCGGCACCTTCCGGCACACCGGGACGGCCGCCGACCGGGACGCGCTGCTGCGGTTCCTGCACGACCCGAAGGAGGTCGAGGAGCTGTACATGGTCCTCGACGAGGAACTGAAGATGATGGCCGGGGTGGCCGAGCACGGCGGGCAGGTGGTCGGGCCGTACCTCAAGGAGATGTCGCACCTGGCGCACACCGAGTACCTGCTGGCCGGTCGGGGCACCCGCGACGTCCGGGAGGTGCTGCGCGAGACGATGTTCGCCCCGACGGTGACCGGCAGCCCGATGCAGAACGCCTGCCGGGTGATCGCCCGGCACGAACCTACCGGCCGGCGGTACTACTCCGGGGTGCTGGCGCTGCTGGGCCGCGACGCCGAGGGCCGGCAGACGTTGGACGCGCCGATCCTGATCCGGACCGCCGAGATCTCCCCCGCCGGGCGGCTGCGGGTGCCGGTCGGGGCGACCCTGGTGCGGCACTCCACCGCCGCCGGTGAGGTCGCCGAGACGCACGCCAAGGCCGCCGGGGTGCTCGCCGCGTTGGGGCTGGGCCCGCAGGCGGCGACGGTCGGTGCGTACCCGCCGGTGCGGTGGGCCGACGATCCGCAGGTACGGGCGGTGCTCGCCGCCCGCAACGACCCGCTGGCCCGGTTCTGGCTCGACCAGCGGGCCCCCGGCGCGGTGGTGCTGCCCGGGGCGGCGGGCCGGCGGGCGCTGGTGGTCGACGGGGAGGACACCTTCACCGGAATGCTCGCCCACCAGTTGCGGGCGCTGGGCCTGACGGTGGACGTGCGGCCCTGGCACACCCCCGGCCGCACCGACGGATACGACCTGGTGGTGGTCGGCCCCGGACCGGGTGACCCGGGCGCGGTCGACGACCCGAAGATGGCGGCCCTGCGCGGGCTGCTGACCCGGCGGCTGGACGCGGACCGGCCCACCCTGGCGGTGTGCCTGGGTCACCAGCTGCTCAGCGGGCTGCTCGGATTGACGCTGCACCGCCGGGCCGCGCCCTACCAGGGCCTGCAACGGCAGGTGTCGCTGTTCGGGGTGCCACGTCGGGTGGGTTTCTACTCGACGTTCACCGCCCGGGCGGCCACCGACCGGATCGGCTCGCCGTACGGCCCGGTGGAGCTGGCCCGGGACCCGGCCGACGGGTCGGTGCACGCGCTGCGTGGGACGACCTTCGCCGGGGTGCAGTTCCATCCGGAGTCGGTGCTCAGCCGGGACGGCCTGGCGGTCCTGGCCGAGCTGCTGGGTCAACTCCTGGCCCGGCCGGCGCTGGCGGCGCACGGCGACCCGGTGGGCGGGTAGTGCGGCGGTGGGCGGTGGATCGGACGGTGCTGGCGACCCGTCCGATCCACCGCCCACCCGCCGGCACTGCCCCACCCGCCGGTCCGGTCCGGCGGGTCGACCTGGTCCGCCGGCTCGGTCTGGTCCGCCGGGGCTCAGCCGGCCAGGCCGCGCTTGACGGCGGCGCCGATGCGGACCGCCCGCTTGGCGGTCAGCGCGGTGGCCGCGAGCGCCACGTGGTCTGGGGCGATCTCCCCGTTGTTGCTGGTGTGCGACGCGCCGTACGGGTTGCCGGCGACGAACTGACTCGGGTCGGTGTAGCCGGGGGTGACCACCACACCACCCCAGTGGTAGAAGATCGTGAACAGCGACAGCAGGGTCGACTCCTGCCCGCCGTGCGAGGTGGCGGTGGAGGTGAAGCCGCTGTAGACCTTGTCGGCCAGCGCACCGTTGGCCCAGAGCGGGCCGGTGGTGTCGATGAACTGCTTGAGCTGGGCGGCGATCATGCCGTACCGGGTGGGGCTACCGAAGATCACCACGTCGGCCCAGGCCAGATCGTCGATCTCGGCCTCCATCACGTCCTGGGTCTCCAGCCGGTGCGCCTGCCAGCCCGCGTTCGAGCGGATCGCCTCGTCGGGCGCCAACTCCCGCACCTTGCGCAGGCGCACCTCGGCTCCCGCCTCACCGGCGGCCTCACAGGCCGCCTGCGCCATCTGGTAGGTGATGCCGGTCGCGCTGTAGTAGATGACCGCTACCTTGACCTGGCCGTCCATTCCTGTGTCCTCCTCGGTTCGGGTCAGCTCCCGCGACTACCCGGTGGTTGCCGGGTCAAACGTTCCCGCGTGGCATGATCCGGACATGCAGCTGCGCGCCGCCACCGCCGGGGACTGGCCCGCGATCTGGTCCTTCCTGCGCGAGATCGTCGCCGCAGGGCAGACGTACACCTGGCCGCGTGACGTGAGTGCGGACGACGCCCGCCGACGGTGGTTGGTCGTCCCACCCGGTCGGACGGTGGTCGCGGTGGACGACGACGGGACGGTCCTGGGGACGGCGAAGCTGGTCGCCAACCAGGAAGGGCCGGGCGACCACGTGGCCAACGCCAGCTTCATGGTCGCGCCGACGGCGGCGGGTCGCGGCGTCGGCCGGGCCCTCGGGGTGTACGTGCTGGAGCTGGCCCGGCGCGACGGCTACCGGGCGATGCAGTTCAACGCGGTCGTGGCCAGCAACACCCGGGCGGTGGCGCTGTGGCAGTCGCTGGGATTCGCCGTGGTCGGCCGGGTCCCGGAGGGTTTCCGCCATCCCGACCTCGGCCTGGTCGACCTGCTGGTGATGCACCGCCGGCTCGACTAGACCGGCCGGCGACACCGGGAGTTTCGGCCGCAGCTCAAGATTTCCGCAAGTTCCGCCCGGGAACGCTCCCACGCACGGACGGGAACGCGATCCTGGGGGCACGGACGCCGGGGTGGGGGCCACCCTCGGGGTTCGGGGGGACCTGCACGGGGGATCGCGCTCCGCCGGTTCGGCAACCGGCGTAGCGCGATCAGGGGTCTCCACCCACATGACCACCGCGCTGCGCGCCCCGCGGTGGCGGTCCGGTCCGGGTGTGCCGGCCGACGTCGGGGGTCGCTCCTATGCTGGCCGCATGGTGGAGCTGACCGGCGGCGAGGCGCTGACGTTGCGGATGACCGCGCTGGGCCTGCGGGAGCACCCGGGTGGCCGGCCGGTGGACGTGGCCGGGGTGGTGGAGTGGTTCGGTGCCATGCAGGCCCAGGACGCGGCGAGCGGCCTGTGGTCGCTGGGCCTGCGGCTGCCCGGTCACACCGAGGCCGACGTACGCGCCGCCCTGGAACGACGCGAGGCGCTGCGCACCTGGCCGATGCGGGGCACCGTGCACCTGGTCCCCTGCCGCGACGCCCGCTGGATGCTGGAGCTGACCGGGGTACGCGCCCTGGCCGGGGCACCGGCCCGCCGGGCCACGATCGGGCTGACCGAGGCAGACGCCGACCGGGCCGCCGACGTGCTCGGCGCGGCGCTGGCCGGCGGCGGCCGGTTGACCCGCGCCCAGTGCCTGGCCACACTCGCCGCCGCCGGCATCGACACCACCGGCCAGCGCGCCTACCACCTGCTCTGGTACGCCAGCCAACGGGGTGTCACCTGCATCGCCCCGCACGTGGGCACCGAGCAGACCTTCGCGCTACTCGACGAGTGGGCCCCCGACCCGCACCGGCCCGAGCGCGACGAGGCGCTGGGCATCCTGGCCCGGCGCTACTTCCGCAGTCACGGGCCGACGACCCGGCGGGACTTCACCGGCTGGACGGGGCTGACCGCCGCCGACGCGAAGCGCGCCATCGCGGTCGCCACCGACGCCGGGCAGTTGGCCGTGGTGCACGTCGACGGCGTGGAGTCGCACCTCGACCCGGCGTTGCTCGACGCGCCCCGCCTGCCGGTGGACGACGTCCACGTGCTCCCCGGCTTCGACGAGTATCTGCTGGGCTTCAAGGACCGCACCCTGATGGTGGACCCGGCGCACGTGCCGGCGGTGATCCCCGGCGGCAACGGCGTCTTCCAGTCCACGGTGGTGCGCGGCGGCCGGGTGGTCGGCACCTGGAAGCGCCGCCTCGCCCGGACCAGGGTCACCGTGACGGTGCAGCCGCTGGTCCCGCTGGACACGGAGATCAGGCAGCGGGTCGGGGTGGCGTTGGAAGGCTACGCCCGCTTCCTCGACCTGCCGTTGCACCTCTCCTGGTAGCCCGCCGCATCCCGCAGCCCCTCGTGCCGGAACTCCCGGCCGCCGCCCGCGCCGCACAGCCCCCACAGGCCGCACAGTCCGCCTGGGCCGGGCAGCCCCATAGGCCGCGCAGCCCTCCTGGGCCGGGTAGTCACCACGGGCCGGGCAGCCGCCACGGGCCCGGTAGCCACCACGGACTGGGTAGTTCCTGCGCGCCGCAGTGATGCGCACACATACCGAACACCTTGCCCCGGTGACAACTCAGCGTAATTCTCGGCAGTATTACTGCCAGTAATCGGCCGCCTCGGCTGCCGAGAAGCCAGAAACCCCACCCTCATGTGCCCTGAACTGGTAATTCACCGAAACACCTCGCCGACCGCCGCCACACCCACCCGCCCCCTTTGCTCTGCTGCCATCCACGCGACAGTTGCGGAAAGTGAGCGTCGCATCGGTGGCAGCAGAGCAAAGGGGCCGAAGGTGGTGGGGCGAGGCGGACGTTTGGGTTACTGTCCGTGCTGGGCGGGTGGCGGCGAGCCCCGAGGTTGGGCTCGGACGGCGCAGGCCGTCACCGGCCTCGTGGGCAGCCGCACCGGGCCGCTGCGTCTGCGGTCCCAGCGGGGCTGCGGTCCCAGCGGGGCCTGCAGCCCCAGCGGGGTGGGCCGCCGCCGCTGGGGCCGGACGTCCGGGCCGGGAGGGGATCAGTTGCCGAGCGTGCCGGCCGACCGGCCCTCGTGCAGGGTGAGATTCCGCCCGTTCGACGGGTCGAACAGGTGGATCTTCTCCAGGTTGAACCAGACCCGCCGGTCCTCGCCCTCCTGCACCGGCGACTCGGCCGACAGCCGGGTCACCAGGTTGCCCCCGCCGCCGCTGAAGTCGGCCCCGGCGTCGGCGGCCAACTCCTCCAGCTCGGCGGCGCTGGCCCGCTGCCCCTCGACGGTGAAGTAGACGTACTTGTCGGAGCCCATCGACTCGACGATGTCGGCGGGGGCGGTGAACTCCATGCCCCGGGCCCGCGCCTCGTCGTCGATCAGTTCGGCGTCCTCGAAGTGCTCGGGGCGGATGCCGAGGATCAGCTCCCTGGGCGCGTCGGCCCCCTCCAGCTCGCGGCGGATCCGGTCGCCGATCGGCACGTCACCCAGGGCGGTCCGCAGCTTCCCGTCCTCCACGGCGGCGTGCAGGAAGTTCATCGACGGGGAGCCGATGAAACCGGCGACGAAGAGGTTGCGGGGGTGGTCGTACAGCTCCTGGGGCGGGCCGACCTGCTGGATCGCGCCACCCCGCATGATGACCACGCGGTCGCCGAGGGTCATCGCCTCGGTCTGGTCGTGGGTCACGTAGACGGTGGTGGTGCCGAGCTTCTTCTGCAACCGGGACACCACGGTACGCATCTGCACCCGCAGCTTGGCATCCAGGTTGGACAGTGGCTCGTCCATCAGGAACGCCTTGGGCTGCCGGACGATCGCCCGGCCCATCGCCACCCGCTGGCGCTGCCCACCGGAGAGGTTCGCCGGCTTGCGGTCGAGCAGCGAGGTCAGCTCCAGCACTTTCGCCGCCTCGTCCACCTTCTGGTCGATGGTCGCCTTGTCCAGCTTGGCCAGCCGCAGCGGGAACGCCATGTTCTCCCGGACGGTCATGTTCGGGTAGAGCGCGTACGACTGGAACACCATTGCGATGTCCCGGTCCCGGGGCGCCTTGTCGTTGACCCGTTGCCCGCCGATGCGCAGCTCACCGGAGCTGATGTCCTCCAGCCCGGCGATCATGTTGAGGGTGGTGGACTTCCCGCAGCCGGACGGCCCGACCAGGATGACGAACTCGCCGTCGGCGATCTCCAGGTCGACGTCCTGCACCGCGACGGTGCCGTCGGGGAAGCTCTTGCTCACCTTGTCCAGCACGATGTCAGCCATTTTGTCACCTATCCCTTGACTGCGCCGGAGGTCAGACCGGAGACGATGCGGCGCTGGAAGAAGAGCACGAACAGGATGATCGGAATGGTGATCACCACGGCGGCGGCGCAGATCGCCCCGGTGGGGTCCTCGAACTGCGACTCGCCGGTGAAGAACGACAGCGCCACCGGCACCGTACGGGCCCGCTCGGTCGAGGTGAGCGTGATGGCGAACAGGAAGTCGTTCCAGCAGAAGATGAAGACCAGGATCGCCGTGGTGAACAGGCCCGGGGCGGCCAGCGGGGCGATGACCCGCCGGAACGCCTGCGCCTGGGTCGCGCCGTCCATCTTCGCGGCCTTCTCCAGGTCCCACGGGATCTGCTTGAAGAACGCCGACAGCGTGTAGATCGCCAGCGGCAGCGCGAAGGTGATGTACGGCAGGATCAGCCCCGGCCAGGTGTCGAAGAGGCCGAGTTGCCGTTCGATCTCGAACAGCGGCGACACCAGCGACACCTGCGGGAACATCGCGATCAGCAGGGACACCCCGACCAGCAGGCGCTTGCCGGGGAAGTCCAGCCGGCTGATCGCGTACGCGGCCATCGCGCCGAGGACCACCGCGATGAGCGTGGCGATCAGGGCGATGCCGATCGAGTTGGCCAGGGCGCGGACGAACTGGTCGGTGTCGAAGATGCTCCGGTAGTTGTCCAGCGTCCACTCCCGGGGCCAGAACTTGCCGTCGGTGAGGGTGGCCGGGGTCTTGAACGACAGGGAGGCGATCCAGAGCACCGGGACCAGGGCGAACACGACGACGATGACGTCGATCAGGCCCCAGCGCAGCTTCGCGCGGGTGGTGGTGTCGGCCATGTCAGCGCCTCTCCCCGTCGTCGCTGCCCGGGGCAGCGGTGCCGAACAGCTTCACGAAGACGAACGCGATGATCGCCACCGTGATGAAGATCAGCACGGACATCGTGGAGCCGATGCCGAGGTTGAGCCCCCGGATCAGGTTGTTGTAGGCGAGCATCGACACCGACGAGGTCTCGTTGCCGCCGTTGGTGAGCACGAAGATGTTGTCGAAGACCCGGAACGCGTCGAGGGTGCGGAACAGCAGGGCGACCAGGATCGCCGGCTTCATCACCGGCAGCATCACCTTGGTGAACCGCTGCCAGGCCGTCGCCCCGTCGGTGGAGGCCGCCTTGAGCAGGTCCTCCGGCACCAGCGCCAGCCCGGCCATCAGCAGCAGGGCCATGAACGGGGTGGTCTTCCAGATCTCCGCCAGCATGATGATCGCCAGCGAACTGGCCCGCTCGGTCAGTGGCGCGCTGCCGTCGAACAGGTTGGCCAGGTAGCCGGTGCCGGGCGTCCAGGCGTACCGCCAGGAGAACGCGGCGACGACCGTGACGATGCCGTAGGGGATGAGCGCGGCGGTCCGGACGATGCCCCGGCCGACCAGGGTGCGGTGCATGACCAGGGCCAGCCCCATGCCGAGCACCAGCTCCACCGCGACGGTGACCACCGTGATCAGCATGGTCACCCCGAACGCGGTCCACCAGAACTCGTTGCTGAGCACGGTGACGTAGTTCTCCAGCCCGATGAACTCGCGCTGGTCGGGGAAGCGCAGGTCGAAGCGCTGCAACGACAACCAGACCGAATAGATGATCGGGTACGCGGTGACCAGCACCATGACCAGCGCGGCCGGGGCGCACAGCAGCCAGCCCAGTTTCCGCTCGGCCTTCTTGTTCTCGCTCAGCGGGGCTCGCCGACTCACGGCAGGACCCCCTTGGACTGGAGCGCGTCGGAAATCGCGTCGCGCAGCTCCTTGGCGGTCTGCTCCGGCCTGATCGCCGACGGCGGCGACAGGATCGCCGACATCACCGTGGAGATGCTCTGGTACGCGGGGGTCAGCGGACGGACCGCCGGCTCCTTCAGCTCCTCCAGGATGGTCTCCTTCATCGGGTACGCCTCGTCCATCTCCGGGTCGTCGTAGACCGCCTCGATGGTCGGTGGCACCCCGTCGTTGATCGCGGAGAACTTCTGGTTCTTGGCGTCCCGGAGGCACTTCGCCGCCTCGAAGGACTCCGTCGGGTGCTTGGAGTAGGCGCTGACCGCCATGTTGACCCCGCCGATGGTGACCTTGCTGGGGGTGTTCGCGTCGATGCCGGGCACCCGGGCCCACTTGACCTTCTTGGCCAGCTCCGGGTCGGCCTCCTGCAACGCCGGGTAGACGAACGGCCAGTTGACCTGGAAGGCGCCCTTGCCGGACTGGAAGTCCAGCCGGACCGGATCCTCGGTGGAGTTGCTGAACGACGGTGACGTCACGCCCGACGTGGCGAAGCGCTGGAGCTGGTCGAGGGCCTTGACGGTGCCTTCGTCCATCACGGCCTGCTTGCCGTCGTCGCTGAGGATCTTGCCCCCGGCACTCTCGGCGAGCGTGTTGTAGAGCACCACCAGGCCCTCGTACTGCGCGCCCATGGTGAGCACCTGGTACGGCTTGCCCTGCCCCTTGAGGTCCTTGGCGACGGTGATCATGTCGTCCCAGGTCTTGGGTGCCTGCGGGACGAGGTCGCTGCGGTACCAGAGCAGTTGCACGTTGGTGTTCTTGGGCGCCCCGTAGAGCTTGCCCTCGTAGCGGGCGGTGTCCAGCGGGCCCGCCAGGGTGCCCTGTTCGACCTCGGACTTGTCCTGACCGGTCCACTCCCGGATCCACTTCGCGCTGGCGAACTCCTGGGTCCAGGTCACGTCGAGGCCGAGCACGTCCATCCCGCTGTCCTCGGCGGCCAACCGGCGGACCAACTGCACCCGCTGGTCGTCGGCCTGCCGGGGCAGCACCCGGTAGGCGATCTTGTAGCGCCCCTCGGCCCGGGTGTTGCAGTCGTCGACCACCTTCTGCAGGTTCTGCTCGGGCGGGTAGTACAGGTTGATCGTGGGCGTACCCCCGCCACCGTCGTCGGTGCCGCACGCGGCCAGCGGCGCGACCAGCGCCAGCGCGGCGGCGGCCGCCCCGGCCCGGAGCGCCGGCCGACGCCGGTGTCGGGCCGTTCCGGGGTCCGTCATCACCCTCCCCCTCTCTTCGGCGAAACCGGGGAGGTCAACCCGTGCCCCGGTGCACGGCAAGCCGTTACCGGGCCGGTGAAGTGCGGAAACGCGCCGCCCCGGGGTGTTGCGTGCGCCTACACTGCCCGACCTGCGAAGTCGTGAAACCTGTCGGTAACCGGAGTCGGGACGGGTGAGGCCGGGCCCATCGCGCAGGCCGTCACCGGTGTCCGGGTCGTGCCCGTGCGGGCGGTTTCAGCGCCGGGCCCTGGCCCAGGTCAGGAAACGTTCGGTCATCCGGGCCGGCGGGTGCCCGGGGTGCAGTTGGGCGAGCTGGTTGGTCGCCTCGTGCATCAGGGTGCCGAGGTAGACCAGCAGCCCGGTGCGGTCCCTGCGGTACTCGGTGAGCAGGGCGAGCTTGGCCGGCTGGCAGGGCCACTCCCGGCCACAGTTGCGGCACCGCCACAGCGGGCGCATCGCGACGTGCGGGACCGGCGGTCGGACCACCATCACCGCCACCTCCTCGAATCGTGGGCGCGGTGGCCCCCGGCCGTCGTGGCCGGAGGCCGACCGCATCGACCTGGGATTGGAATGGGCCGCTCCCGCACGGGGGGTGTCGGGAGCGGCCCCGGGCAGGGCCCGCTGCCGCCCTCCCCGGCTGCCAGCGGGCCCGCCACCGGTGACAGTGTGCTGACCGGACCAATACTGTCGATACACGCTCACGTCATCTGCGCAGCTCAGCAGGGTGGGTGAGCGACCACGAGCGACCCGCCGGTCCACGGTGGGCAGGAACCGGGGGTGTGATGGGGACGGCTACCGACTACGTGTTGGAGGAGTTACGCCTGTTCCGGGCGTCACTCGCACTCAGCCAGGAGGATTTCGGTAAGGGCATCGGCTACTCGGGGTCGCACGTCAGCTCGGTGGAGACCGGCGGCCGGGCGCCCACGAAGGAGTTCATGAAGGCCGTCGACGGCCACCACGACACCGGCGGGCGCTTCCTGCGGATGCTGGACCGGTTGGGCCGGCTCGACGCCGAGCCCGCCTGGCTGCGGGAGTGGATCGAGTTCGAACGGGAGGCGACCACGCTGCGCTGGTTCGAGCTGGCGTACGTGCCGGGCCTGTTGCAGACCGAACGGTACGCCCGCGCGACGCTGGCCGGCGGCCGGTTCGCCCCGGAGGACGTCGACCGGATCGTGGCGTCCCGGCTCGAACGGCAGGCGATCCTGCGGCGGGAACGCCCACCGCAGCTCATCTGCGTGATCGACGAGACGGTGCTGCGCCGGCCGGTGCTCGACCAGCCGGGGCTGATGATCGAGCAGTGCGAGCACCTGGCCCGGTTGACCGCCGAGGAGCACGTCCAGGTGCACATCGTGCCGACCGACGCCGGCATGTACCTGGGGCTGGCCGGGCAGTTCATCATCGCCGAGATGCCCGACGGCGAGCGGGTCGCCCATGCGGACAACCAGCTCACCGCGCAGATCGTCGATACGCCGACCGATGTCGCTACGCTGGCCAGAACGTGGGAGATCGTGCGGAACGAGACGCTCCCCCGCCGGCAGTCAAACGAGCTGATCGAGGAAGTGGCGAAGTCATGGACATGATGACCCCGCAGTGGCGGAAGTCGACCAGGTCCGGCGGCAACGGCGGATCGTGCGTCGAGGTCGCCGACAACCTGCCCGACCGGGTGCTGGTGCGCGACACCAAGGACCGCGAGGGCGGCACCCTGCACTTCGACCGTACGGCCTGGACCGCGTTCGTCGGCTACGCCAAGCGGCACTGACCAGGTCGGTCGACCAGGCTCCCCCGCACCGCCGGGAGCCTGGTCGACCCGGCCCGGCCGCCCCGCGCCGGTCAGCCTGACCAGCCCCGATCCCGGCCCGCCCTGACCCGGCCGCGGCCGGCCCCCATCCGACCCGCCCTCGCTGCCCTGGCCCGGCCGGCCGCAGCGTGCCGAGCGCAAGATCGACTCATGTGGGGCGCAACAGCGGTATCGAGGTGCGGCGGACACCGCAACATCGACCCCAAGGAGTCGATCAACCGCGCCGCCCCCGTCCCGACCGGCATCGCGCGGCCCGTCGGCTTGTCGACGACTGTCCGGATGGCGGGCGCGGTGGGCTGTCCCGGGGCATGCCGCGTGCACTAGCGTTGACGCACTCACTCCACCAGGCCGCGCGTCGCCGTCGTAGTCGATACGCCTCCGGCCGACATCAGCCTGCCCGTTCGGTGGGTTCTCCCGCGAACTCCCACTGCGCGCCCCCGGCCCGGGCAGGATCGTCCTCAACGAGGAGGTGCCCCGTGGTACAGGACACCCGCGCTCTCGCCCTGACGTTCGAGGTGAGCGGCCTGCCACCGGTGAAAACCGAGGCGCTGTCCATCTTCGCTGCCGGCCATCGGCAGGCGACGAGGGTCCGCGCCCTACTCGAGGCGGCCTGCGCCGCGGCCCAGCAGACCGGCTGGACTCCGTTGGCCGGGCCGATCGAGGTCGACCTGATCCTGCGGTGCCCACCCGGGCACCGCACCTCCGACGCCAGCACCCTGCTGGGCGGGGTGTGCGCGGTGCTCCAGGACAAGAAGCGGGTGGCCAACATCGGGCTGGCCCATCTCGGGGTCCTGGTCGACGTCGCCCTCTACGTCGACGACCGGCAGATCCGCCGGCTGTCGTACCGGGAGGAACCGGCGGAGGACTTCTCGTACCAGGTCCGGGTGGCCGACGCGTCAGCCGTGGTTTGACCGACGTCCGCGGTGGGGTACCGCGGACGCCGACGAAGGGAGCGCCGATGTCGGAGCCACATGTCACGCTCGACCCGAGAGGGCTCGATCCGGTGCAGCAGAAGCTGCGCGGCCCACTGGAGGATCAGCTGACCTCGGCCCTCCAGGCCGCCACCGACCGGGTCCGGGCCGGCTACGCGGGCGAGCCGGTCGAGCAGGTCTGCCAGCAGCTGCTCGACGAGACCCGGTCCGGGCTGCACCCGGACATCGCCGCCGGTTTCCGGCCCGACATGGACGAGTTCTGCCGGGTGGCGGTGGCGATCGTCCGGGACGAGATCGCCTGACCCCGGCGCACCGCGTGCCAGCTCAACCCCGACCAAGGCCCTGCACCAGCCAGGGCTCACCCGACCATGCCTCCACCGGCCAGGGCCCGACACCGGTCAAGCCCACCAGCCAGGGCCCGACACCGGCCGAGCCCTCACCGGACGGGGATCAGTAGCGGCCGAGGTTCTGGGCCGGGCAGATCACGATGCGCGGGGCATGCTTCGGGTCCAGCCAGCGCAGCACGGTCACCAGGTCGGCGTGCGACATGCTGACGCACCCGGCGGTCGGGCCGCCGCCGGCCTTGCTGAACTCGTGCAGGAAGATGCCGCTGCCGGCGTTGGGCACGGGCTTGGGCACGGTCGGCGGCATGTTGTAGGTGATGACCGCGAAGTGGGTGTACGCCGGCACCTCCCGCCACAACGCCTCGCTGTATCCGCCGGGGTTCGTGCTGCTGTGCTGGAACGTGTTGTAGGCCGCCGAGTTCGGGTTCTCGTTCCACCAGTCGTCGGTGACCACCCGGTGGTAGGGGAAGCGCACGCCCGGGTTGGCGGCGATGCCGTACATGGTGGGGCCGAAGGAGTAGACCCCGGTCGGGGTGGTCGCCGCCCCCTCGGTGTGGTTGTCGCTGAACCCCTTCGCGCCCAGCCGGGCGGCCAGCGGGGCCGAGACCGCCACCCAGCGCCCACCCGCCTGGTGGAACGTCTCCATCGTGGCGTACGTGGTGGAGTAGCTGCTGCCGGTGACGATGACGACCTGGCGGGTCCCGGCGGACAGGGTGGTCAGCCGGGAGGCCCGGTTCGGTGGCGGGAGCGGCCGCCCGCGACCCGTCGCCAGTGCCGAGCCGGGTGTGGTTTCCATCCCGAGATGATCGCACCACGAACGACACCAGGTGTCCCGAGGATCGCCGGGTGCTGGTCCGGTGGGTCAGGGCCGGGTCCGCAACTCCCCGGCCCTGACCGCCAGCCGTCCGACCCGGCAGCGGTGGTCGCCGGTGCGAGCACGACGGGCGGGGCAGGCCGCCCATGTCGGGCCCGACACTCGGGCCAGGCCGCCTGCACTCAGCTCCACGGTGCCCCGGGCGTCGGACTTCGGCGCGTCCCGGCCACCCCGAATGGCGCCGGACGCGGGCCCAGGTTAGGCACCCGTCGCCGGGCCGGGCAAGCAGGTAGGTGGGGGCTGCGGGGCTGATTCCCGCCGGGGCGGAATTGCGGCATCCCGGCGTGACACGGTCAGCCGGGTCGACGCTGTTGGCGCTCAGAAGTGGGCGAGCAGATCCGGGAAGGCGGCCAGCCGGATCACCCCGGTGTCGGCCGGGTCGAGGTCGTCGTTCTCCAGCACCCAGGTGTTCTCGTTGGGGATGAACACCGCCCGCATCCCGGCCGCCCGCGCCGGCAGGATGTCCGACTTCGGGGAGTTGCCGATCATCCACGCGTCGGCCGGCGCGAAGCCGTGTTCCCGGGCCAGCCACCGGTAGGTCCCGGCGTCCTTCTCGGCCACGACGTGCGCTGCGGTGAAGTGGTGCAGCAGGCCGCACGCGTCCAGCTTGCGTTGCTGCTCCTCCCGGTCCCCCTTGGTCAGCAGCAGCAGGTCGTAGCGGGTGGCCAGGGCGTCGAGGGTGTCGGCGACCCCGGGCATCAACTCGACCTGGTGGTTGACCAGCGCGGTGGCCAACCCGTCGATGTCCGCGCGTTCCCGGGCGGTGGCCGGCCGTTCCCGCAGCCGCTCCAGGCACTCGCCGAGGCTGCGCAGGAAGACCTTGCTGCCGTAGCCGTGGGCCACCGCGTTGGCCCGCTCGATGTCGTCGAGCACGGTACGGATCTGGGCCCGGTCGAGGCTCGGGTGGTCGAGCCAGTCCAGGAAGTCGTCGATCACCCGCTCGAACAGGACGTTGTTCTCCCACAGCGTGTCGTCGGCGTCGAAGATCAACGTCGTCGCGCGCCCACCCGGGACCGTCCCGGCCACCGCAGCGCCCCCGCCCGACGTCGACCCGGTCGCACCCGTGTCCACCCTGGTCCCCTCCCCGATCGGTCGGCCGCCCGGCCCGGGGGCGGTCCCGGACACGTTAGCGGCCCGGCCCGCCCGGCACATCCGGGTTGTCCCGGCGCAGGGTCAGAATCAGGTCGGCCACCAGCGCCGTCCACCCGGTCTGGTGCCAGGCCCCGAGCCCGGCGCCGTTGTCGCCGTGGAAATACTCGGGGAAGGCGATCAGGTCCCGCCAGTCGGGATGGGTCTGGAACAGCTGACACGCCCCGTAGATCGGCCGGCGGCCCCAGTCGTCCCGGGTGAACAGTGAGATCAACCGGACGGACAGGTCGTCGGCGATCTCGTCCAGGGTGCACTTGCGCCCCGACCTGGTCGGGTACTCCACCTGCAGGTCGTCGCCGAAGAACGCCGCGTAGTCACGCAACGCGCTGATCAGCAGGAAGTTCGTCGGCATCCAGATCGGGCCGCGCCAGTTGGAGTTGCCGCCGAACAACCCGCTCGTCGACTCGGCCGGCTCGTAGCCGACGCAGAACTCCTGCCCGCCCAGGTCGACCGCGAACGGCTTGTCCAGGTGCGCCCGGCTCAGCGTCCGCAGACCGTAGTCGGAGAGGAACTCGTCGGGGTCGAGCATCCGGGCCAGCAGCCGGACCACCTGCTCCGGGCCGACCATGGACAGCAGCCGCTGCTGACGCCCGTCCGGGCCGAGCCGACGGGCCCCGATCACGTCGGCGTACTCGGGGCGTTGGGTGAGGAACCAGCGCAGCCGGGCACCCAGCTCGGGCAGGCGGTGCAGGGTACGGGCGCTGAGCCGGGTGGTGGCCGCCAACGGCAGCAACCCGACCACCGAGCGGACCTTCAGCGGCACCTGACTGCCGTCGGCGAGGCGCAGCACGTCGTAGAAGAACGCGTCCTCGGCGTCCCACAGCCCCTGCGAGTAACCGGCGGCGGCGATGTACGCGAAGTGTTCGAAGAACTTCGTCGCGGTGTCCACGTACGCCCGGTCGTGCTCGGCCAGCACGATGGCCATGTCCAGCAGGTTGAGGGCGTACATCGCCATCCAGCCGGTGCCGTCGGACTGTTCGAGGACCCCGGCCACCGGCAGCGCCGCCGAGCGGTCGAACGGGCCGACGTTGTCCAGCCCGAGGAAACCGCCCTCGAACAGGTTGTTGCCGCCGGTGTCCTTGCGGTTGACCCACCAGGTGAAGTTGAGCAGCAGCTTGTGCATCACCCGGGCGAGGAACTCGTGGTCGCGCCCGCCGTCGATCTCGAACACCTTCAGCGCCGCCCAGGCGTGCACCGGCGGGTTCACGTCGCCGAACGCCCACTCGTACGCCGGGATCTGGCCGTTGGGGTGCAGGTACCACTCGCGGAGCAGGAGCAGCACCTGCGCCTTGGCGAAGCCCGGGTCGACCCGGGCGATGGTGACGCAGTGGAAGGCCAGATCCCAGGCGGCGTACCAGGGATATTCCCACGGGTCCGGCATGGAGATCACGTCGAAGCTGGTCATGTGCCACCAGGCGCTGTTGCGCCCGTGGCGGCGGCCGGCCGGCGGCGTCGAGCCCGGGTCGCCGTCGAGCCACCGTTTGACGTCGAAGTGGTAGAACTGCTTGCCCCACATCAGCCCGGCGATCGCCTGCCGGGCCACCAGTGCCTCGTCGGCGCTGGCCGCAGCCGGGATCACCCCGGCGAAGAAGCGGTTCGCCTCGGCCCGCCGGGCCCACACCACCGCGTCGAAGCCCGCGCCCAACTCCGCCGGGGGCGGCGCGACGGCCCCGGGCGGCGGGGCGGTCCGGGTCAGCCGCAACCGGATCTGCCGTTGCCCGCCGGCCGGCACCTCCAGCACGTAGTGCAGGGCACCCTTGGTGCCCTCCCGGTCCGGGTTGACGGTGGCCGCGCCGGCCACCACGTGGTCGTTGATCCCGTCCTTCGGGTACGGCGAGCGACCGGCCAGCCCCCACAGCCGCTCGGCGTTGGTGTCGTTGTCGCAGAGCAGCGGGACCGGCTCGCCGTCGCCCTCCAGCAGGATCTGCCCCAGCACCCAGTGCTCGCCGACCAGCCGGCCCCCCTCGCCGGTCAGCCGGGGCACCCGGTCCGCGCCGGGCGGACCCCAGGCCCAGGTGTTGCGGAACCACAGCGTCGGCAGCACGTGCAGGGTGGCCGCCTCGTCGGCCCGGTTGGCGACGGTGACCAGGATGCACATGTCCGTCGGGGACGCCTTGGCGTAGTCGACGGTGACCGCCCAGTACCTGTCGTCGTCGAAGATGCCGGTGTCGACCAGCTCGTACTCGTTCTCGTCCCGGCCGCGCAGGGCGTTCACGGCGACCAGCTCGTCGTACGGGAAGGCGGCCTGCGGGTAGTGGTAGCGCCAGCGCATCCACGAGTGGGTGGGGGTGCTGTCGAGGTACCACCAGTATTCCTTGGCGTCCTCGCCGTGGTTGCCGCCGTCGCCGCCGAGGCCGAACATCCGCTCCTTGAGGATCGGGTCGACGCCGTTCCACAGCGCCAGCGCGAAGCAGAACGTCTGCCGGTCGTCGCAGACGCCCGCCATGCCGTCCTCGTTCCACCGGTAGGCTCTGGACCGCGCGTGGTCGTGGGGGAAGTAGTCCCACGCCGTGCCGTGTTCGCTGTAGTCCTCCCGTACCGTCCCCCACGCCCGCTCGGACAGATAGGGACCCCATGCTCGCCAGTCCTGCTCCCCGGCGTCAGCCTGGGCGAGCCGGAGCCGCTCGGCGTCGGGGGACGGGGCGTCGGAGGGCGATCTGTCGGTGAGCACCTGCACATTTTCGACGCCGCCGGGGTACTTGACCACAGCGGCCATTGTCGTCGTGGCGTGTTACACCTCGCCGCCACAGGAGGAAAGAAGTTGATCGAGTTCGGTTTCGGGCCGGGGGTCTGCGGTGAACTGGCCACCGGGGCGACCCGGGAATGGCTGGTCACCGACGGTCTCGGCGGTTACGCCACGGGCACGGTGAGCGGGTTGCGGACCCGCCGCTACCACGGTCTGCTGGTGGTCGCCGGGGAGACGCCGGCCGCCCGCCGGGTGGGACTGGTCAGCCTGGACCCGGCGGTGGTCCTGCCGTCCGGGGCCCGGGTGCGGCTCGGCGCGCACGAGTGGAACTCCGGCGTGGTCGACCCGCGCGGCTACGAGTTCCTGGAACGGTTCGACCTGGTCGACGGGCTGCCGCGCTGGCGGTGGCGGATCGGCGAGGTGGTGATCGAGCGGGAACTGGCCATGACGTACGGCCGGCCCGCCGTGGCGGTGGTGCACCGGCTGGTGGCCGGCGGCCCGGTCCGGCTGGACCTGTCGGCCGCCTGCACCTGGCGCGACGCGCACGGCGAGCGGCGGGCCGACGGTCCGACGCCCCGGGTGGAGCCGGCCGACGGCGGCGCGGTGGTCGAGGGCGCATACCGGCTGACCGGCCCGGACTGGACGCCCGAGGGGCAGTGGTGGCTGGGCGTGCACCACCGCGAGGAGGCCGCCCGGGGGCTGCACCCCGACGAGGACCTGTGGTGCGCCGGGCGGTTCTCCGGCGCGCTGGACCGCCCCGGGGACACCGTGTCGGTGCTGGCCTGGGCCGGCGACCTGGCCGAGGAGCCGCCCCCGGCGACGCAGGTGGTGGCGGCGGCCCGGCAACGGCACCGGGCGGTCGTGGCGGCGGCGAAACCGGCCGACGCGGTGGACGCCACCCTGGCGCTGGCCGCCGACGCGTTCGTGGTGCGCACCGCCACCGGCCCGGACGTGGTCGCCGGCTACCCGTGGTTCGGGGCCTGGTCGCGGGACACCATGACCTCCTACGAGGGGTTGTTCCTGTGCACCGGGCGGGCCGACGAGGGGCGGGAGCTGCTGCGGGGGTACGCGGCGACGCTGTCGGAGGGGATGCTGGCGAACACCGCCGACACGGGTCGGGTGGAGTACAACACGGTCGACGCGACGCTGTGGTTCCTGCACGCGGTGAGCCGGCACGTCACCGTCACCGGCGACACCGACCTGGGTGACGAGCTGCTGCCGGCGCTGCACGGGGTGGTGCAGGCACACCTGGCCGGCACCCGGTACGGCATCGCGGTCGACCCGGCCGACGGGCTGATCACCCAGGGTGGCACCCCGGGCACCGCGCTGACCTGGATGGACGCCCGGGTGTACGGGGTGCCGGTGACCCCGCGTACCGGCAAGCCGGTCGAGGTCAACGCGTTGTGGATCAACGGGCTGGCCGGGTTGGCGGAGCTGACCGAGCTGGCCGGGCAGGACCCGGCCGAGCTGTGGCGGCTGCACCACCGGGCCCGGGACGCGTTCGGTAAGCGGTTCCCCACCCCGGCGGGCTGGCTGCACGACGTGGTGGACGCGCCCGCCCCGGCGTACCCGCTGGGTGGGGCGGCGCACCACGACGACGACCTGCTGCGCCCCAACCAGCTGCTCGCCTGGTCGCTGCCGTACGCCCCGCTGGAGCCGGACCCGGTGGCGCTGCGTCGGGTGGCCGCCGGGCTGTTCACCCTGCTGGGCCCGCGCAGCCTCGCCCCCGACTCGCCGGAGTTCGCGCCCCGGCACCGGGGTGGCCCGGCGGAGCGGGACGGCGCGTACCACCAGGGGACGGTCTGGCCGTGGCTGGTCGGGCCGTTCGTCGAGGCGTACCGCAAGGCCGGGCTGCCCACCGACGACCTGCTGGTCGGGCTGGTCGGACACCTGGGGGAATTCGGCCTGGGCTCGGTCAGCGAGACGGCGGACGCCACCGCCCCGCACGCCGCCACCGGCTGCCCGTTCCAGGCGTGGTCGGTGGCCGAGCTGCTGCGGGTCAGGCGGGTTCGATAGGCAGGCGTTACACACCGGCAACGGCGGCGTCTCCGCTGGTTATCCACCGGTGGGCAGGATGGGCCCCAACCCCGGGCCGCAGCGAGGACACCCTTCTGGTGTCCCACCGGCGTGCGCCCAGGACACCACCCGAAGGGGGCCGCATGTCACCTGACGCCGACGTGATCGACATCCACCCCGCCCGGCACCAGCGGGTGCTGATGCTGTCCTGGGAGTACCCGCCGGTGCTGGTCGGCGGCCTCGGCCGGCACGTACACGCGCTGGCCACCGCCCTGGCCGCCGCCGGGCACGAGGTCACCGTGGTCACCCGGCACGCCGAGGGGGCGCCGCTTCAGGAGTACGCCGAGGGGGTCCGCGTCCTGCGCGCCCCCGAGGACCCGGTGACCTTCCCGCTGGCCACCGGGTCCCTGCTGGCCTGGACGATGGCGTTCAACCACACCCTGACCCGGACCGCCCTGCGGGCCACCGACTCCGCCGACTACGACGTGATCCACGCCCACGACTGGCTGGTCGGGCACACCGCCGTAACCCTGGCCGAGCACCTCGACCTGCCGCTGGTCACCACCATCCACGCCACCGAGGCCGGCCGCCACCAGGGCTGGCTGCCCGGGGAACTCAACCGCACCATCCACGGTGTCGAACACTGGATCAGCAACGCCTCGACCCGGGTGATCGCCTGCTCCGGTTACATGCGCGCCCAGGTGAGCCGGCTGTTCGACGTCCCGGCGGGGCGGGTCGACGTGGTGCCCAACGGGGTCGACGACCGGGCCTGGCGGGCCCGGCCCCGGGCGGTCGCCTCGGCCCGCGCCCGGTTCGCCGGGGACGGCCCGCTGGTCGGCTACGCCGGTCGGCTGGTCTACGAGAAGGGCGTACAGCACCTGGTGGACGCCGTGCCGCACCTGCGGGAGCGGCACCCGGGGCTGCGGGTGGTGATCGCCGGGGACGGCCCGTACAAGGACGAGCTGGTCGACCAGGTACGCCGGCTGCACGTCGGCGACAGCGTCCGGTTCGCCGGGTTCCTCGACGCCGGACAGCTCCCGGCGGTGCTCGCCGCCACCGACGCGACGGTCGTGCCGAGCCTCTACGAGCCGTTCGGCATGATCGCCCTGGAGGCGGCGGCGGCCGGCGCCCCGCTGGCCGTGGCGAGCACCGGCGGGCTGGCCGAGATCGTCGAGCCGGGCGTCACCGGGGTGACCTTCCCGCACAGCGACCCGGGCGCGCTCGCCGGTGCGGTCGACCGGCTCGTCGGCGACGAGGTCTTCGCCCGCCGGGTGGCCCGCCGGGCCCGCACCATGGTCGGCGAGCGGTACGGCTGGGTAGCCATCGCCGCACGTACCGTGAGCAGCTACTCCACCGCCCGTCGCGAACACGGCGGCTTCCAGGCCCGACGCGCCGCGACCCTGCTGACCGGCGGTCGCCAGCGGATCGCCATCCCCGAGGGCAACCTGCTGGCGTTCGACGGTGCCGCCTGCTGAGGAAACCGGGACCCGACGACCGATAGGTCCGCCCCGATCCATTGGCTACGGTGTACCTCGGCCGATGGTGAGGAGAACGGTGCAGCAGGTAGTGATCGCCGGCCGGTACCGCCTGTTGAACTTGGTGGGCCGGGGTGGCATGGGCCGGGTCTGGCTGGCCCGCGACGAGGTGTTGCATCGCGAGGTGGCGGTCAAGGAGGTGGTGCCCCCCGCCTGGTTGGCTGACGACGAACGCGGCGAGGTGCGGCTGCGGACCCTGCGTGAGGCGCGCACCGCCGCCCGGCTCAACCATCCCAACGTGGTCCGGGTCTACGACGTGGTGCAGATCGAGGAACGCCCGTGGATCGTGATGGAGTACGTCCTGTCGCGGTCGTTGCAGGCGGTGCTGGACACCACCGGCCCGGTCGACCCGGTGCGCGCCGCCGAGATCGGGCTGGCGCTGCTGGCCGCGCTGCGGGCCGCGCACTCCGCCGGGGTGCTGCACCGCGACGTGAAGCCGCAGAACGTCCTGGTCGCCGACGACGGACGGGTGATGCTCACCGACTTCGGGCTGGCCACCTTCGACGGTGGGGACGGGCTGATGACCCGCCCCGGGATGGTGCTCGGCTCGCCGCAGTTCGTCGCCCCGGAACGCGCCGCCGACGGCGTGTCCAGCGTGGAGGCGGACATGTGGTCGCTCGGGGCCACCCTGCACGCCGCGGTGGAGGGCCGCTCCCCGTACGCCCGGAGCACCGCGATGGCCACCCTGGCCGCCCTGGCGAGTTCCCCGCCGGACCCGGCGCCGCACGCCGGACCGCTGCGCCCGGTCCTCGACGGGCTGCTGCTGCGCGACCCCCGGCAGCGGATCGGCCACGACGAGACGAACCGCCGCCTGGAGGCGGTGACCCGACCGACGCCCGCCGCCGAGCCGCCGACGGTGATACTGCCGGTCGCCCGTCCGGTGGGCGTGGCCCGGCCGCCCCGGCCGGGCGGGGACGGCGAGCCGACGCAGCAGCCGACGGACCGCGCGGCGAGGAGCCGCGCGGAACTCGACGCCGAACGGGAGTGGGGGCCACCAGGTCGCCGGGTCGCCGGTGACTCGGGGGAACGCCCCACCACGTCCTCCTCCCCGACGACGGCCGGCACCACCGGCTCGACGTCGTCGGGCCCGGAGCCCGGCCGTCCCGGGCCGGGTGTCGGGGCACCGGACGGCAGCGTGCCGACGTCCGGCCCGGCCACCGCCGCGCCGGGATCGGGCGGACCTGCCCCCGCCGGCGCCGGGGCGGAACCCGGCGTCCCGGGGGGACACGGTCCCGGGGCGGACCCGGGACGCGGTGGCGCGGGTGGACGAGGCCCGGGGCGGTCCGGCGCGGGGGCGGGATCACGGCGGGCGACCGGGACGGGTGGGGTGGTCGGGATGTTCACCCGGCTGCCCGGCGGCACCCGGGGCTGGCTACTGGCCGGGGCGACCCTGGCGGTGGGGGCCACGGTGGGCATCGGCACCACGTTCGCGATCGACAACGACGAGCAGCGGGCCGCGCCGCGCAGCACCGACGTGCCCGTCACCGGCGTGCCCTCCACCCGCCCGTACGGCCCGCCGGGTGCCGACCGGGGCCGGCCGAACCCACCGCCCGGCGCACCGGGCCTCGCCCCGCCGCCCCTGCCCTGCCTGCGGCCCGATCCGGTCGGCACGAAGGTCACCGGCCGACCGGCGACCGTGGACGGCGGGTTCCGTCCCCCGGCCGGCTGGACCTGGTACGACGGTGCCGGCTTCCGGATCGCCGTCCCGGTCGGCTGGCTGCGCACCCAGGAGGGGCAGGTGGCCTGCTTCCGCGACCCGGGCAGCCGCCGGACGCTCAGCGTGGAACCGCTGGCCGGTGGTGGCGGCGGCGCGCTGGACCGGTTGCGGGCCGAGGAACGCACGCAGCTCGACTTCAACGCCCTGCCCGGGTACGACAAGATCAGGCTGGACACTCTCGACGATGACGGCGCCCAGTGGGAGTGCCGTTGGGACACCCCGTTCGGCGGCCGGGAGCACGCGGTCCGGATGATCCCGGGTCGGAACCTGTCCGGGTTCATCCTCAGCTGGTCCGCCGCCGACGAGGACTGGAGCAACTCGAACAGCCAGCTGCGGGTGGTGCGGGAGAGCTTCCAGGGTCGGTCGACCGAGGTGACCTCGCCCACCTGACCGGCCCCGCCGCTGCGCCCGCCCCCATCGTCACGGTCACCGTCGCTGCGACCGCCGTCACTGCGGCCGCCATCGCTGCGGTCGAGAAACCGCAGCTCGGTGGCTACCCTGGTGAGGGGGCAGTCGAGGGGGAAAGTCGTGCAGCAGCAGCTGGTCGCGGGGCGCTACCGCCTGCTCGAACTGGCCGGCACCGGCGGGATGGGCCGGGTCTGGTTGGCCCGCGACGAGATGCTGCACCGGGATGTCGCCGTCAAGGAGGTCGTCCCGCCCCACTGGCTCGCCGAGTCCGAACGCTCGGAACTACGGCTACGGACGCTGCGCGAGGCGCGTACCGCGGCCCGGCTCAACCACCCGAACGTGGTCCGGATCTATGACGTGGTGCACGACGGGGACAACCCCTGGATCGTGATGGAGTACGTCCCGTCCCGGTCGGTGCAGCAACTGCTCGGCATCGAAGGACCGCTGGACCCGCACCGGGTGGCGGGGATCGGGCTGGCGGTGCTGGCCGCGCTGCGGGCCGCACACACCGCCGGGGTGCTGCACCGCGACGTCAAACCGCACAACGTGCTAGTCGCCGACGACGGGCGGGTGGTGCTCACCGACTTCGGGCTGGCCACCTTCGACGGTGGGGACGGGCTGATGACCGGCCCGGGGTTGGTGCTCGGGTCGCCGCAGTTCGTCGCTCCCGAGCGGGCCCGCGACGGGGTCTCCGACCCGCGTACCGACCTGTGGTCGTTGGGCGCCACGCTCTACGCGGCGGTGGAGGGGCAGTCCCCGTACGCCCGCGCCAGTGCGATGGCGACGTTGAGCGCCCTGGCCACCGAGCCGCCCGACCCGGTGCGTCGGGCCGGGCCGCTGCGTCCGGTGCTGGAAGGTCTGCTGCGCCGGGAGCCGGGCGAACGGCCCACCGCCGCCGAGACGGAGTCGTTGCTGCTCGCCGCGCTCGCCGCACCGCCGACCGGCAGTCCCTCCCCCGCCGGGCCACCTCCGCCCGGCGCGGCTGTCCACCGGCCGGAGATCCCGACCGATCCGGCAACCGTCGACGCGCCCCCGCCCTCCGGGTCGGCCGGGCCGGGTCCCGGGATCGGTCCACCGGGACCGGGTCCCGCCGGGCCGAGTCCGGCCAGGCCGGATCCAGCCGGGCCGGGTCTGGCCGGGCCGGGTCTGGCCGGGCCGGATCCAGCCGGGATCGGTCCACCGGGACCGGGCCCGGCCGCGCCGGATCCAGCCGGGATCGGTCCACTGGGACCGGGCCCGGCCGCGCCGGGTCCAGCCGGGATCGGTCCGGCCGGGATCGGTCCGGCCGGGCGGAGTCCGGTCGACGGGCGTACCCCGGCGGTGCCGGTGGCGGACGCACGTCGCCGCCGACGGATCGCCCTGGTCACGGTGGCCGTCGCGGGCGCCCTGCTGGCCGGGGTCGGGACGACGCTCGCCCTGCACGACGGCGGCACCACCCCGTCCTCACCGGGCGGCGGCGCCGGCAACCCGGTGGCCCGGCCGGCGGCCTTCCCGTGCGCCGCGCCCGCGCCGACGGACGCCACCCCGGTCCGGTCCGCGCCACCGCCGGCGGGTGAGCGGTTCGGCCTGGTCCCGGGCTGGACCTGGTACGAGGACCCGACCGGATTCCGGATCGCCGCGCCGGCCGGGTGGCTGCACTACACCGAGGGCACGGTGACCTGCCTGCGGGAGCCGGGCGGCCCCCGGGTGCTCAGCGTGGCCCCCGGTGACGCCCCGGCCGACCCGGTCGCCCACTGGCAGGCCGAGGAACGCCGGCTCACCGATGACGGCCGGCTCACCGGTTACCGTCGGGTGGAGATCGTCCCGTTGGACATGTTCCGGGGTGGCGCACTGTGGGAGTGCGAGTGGACCGGTGCCACCGGTGGCCGGCTGCACACCGCCCGGCTGCTGGTACGGGTCACCCGGGACCGGGCGTACACCGTCTCATGGCTGACAGACCAGTTCGACTGGCAGGTCAACGCGACATACTTCCTGATGATCAGGCAGAGTTTCCGCCCCGCCGACTGACACCGTCCCCTGTGGATTGTCCGGGTGATTGCCCCGTCGGTGACGGCTCTGACACAGTGGCGTAGCGTTGTCGATCAAGAACCCGGGGAGGGGCGAGGCGAGATGATGGGACCGTCCCACGCACTGTCGGGCGCGGCGGTGTGGCTGACCGGGTCGTGGGCGCTGGACTACTTCGCCGACTACCACCAGTCCCCGCTGGCGCTGGCCGTCGGCACGGCGGTCTGTGCCGGTGGCGCGCTCTTTCCCGACCTCGACCTCTCCGGCAAGGTCACCCGTAACCAGGGCGGCGCGACGGTGGCCCGCACCTTCGGCGTCTTCTCGCTCTTCGTCGCCGAGGTGATGGAGAAGATCTCCCTCGGCGTCTACTACGCCACCAAGCTCAGCCGCGACCCGCGCCGCAACAACGGCCACCGTACGCTGACCCACACCATCCCGTTCACCGTGCTGGTCGGCTGGGGCACCACCGCGCTCTGCGCCGCGTACGGCAAGTGGGCGGTGGTGAGCATCCTGTTCTTCATGATCGGGTTGGCGCTGCGCGGGCTCTTCGACGAGTGGGCCGAACGGGCCGGCTGGGTGATCGTCACGCTCGTCTCGGCCGCCGCCGCCTGGTTCACCTTCGCCACCCTGCCCGGCGACCGCGGCTACCCGATGATCGGGTTGGCGGTCGGAGTGGGCTGTTTCGTGCACATCCTCGGCGACATGATCACCAAGGCGGGGGTGCCGATCCTCTGGCCGATCCCGATCAAGCGCCGCATGTGGACGATGATCGGGCTGCCGAACAGCATCGCCCTGCGCACCGGCAGCAAAGCCGAGGTGGTCGTGTTGCGCACCGCGCTGACGGTGCTCTCCGTACTCGCGGCGGTCGGCCTGGTAGCCCCCTCGGTCCTGCAACGATTCAACATAGAGGTCTAACCCCTCCCGCTCGCCCCCGCCCCCGCCCCGCCTCCTCCCCGCCCCGGCCTTTCCCCGGTGATCAAGAGGTTTGCGTCAACATGGAGATCATTCTTGACGCAAATCTCTTGATCACCGGGGGAAAGGCGGGCGGGGAGGGGCGGAGTCGGCCTGGTTGGCCGTGGGTGGGGGCCGGGTTCGTGGGTGAGGGGACGGTCGGGGGCGCTGGCCGAGCGGTCGGCGGTCACCTGTCGCGTTCCGCAGGCGGCAGCATCCCCGCCGCCTGCCTGAACGCTGATCAGACGCCGACCCGCTGCGGTGGCACGGTGAGGCCGTAGAGCGCCATCAGCTCCGGGGTGTCGACCCGGTTGCCGTCGGCGACCGAGTCGCAGGCGATGTCGACGATCTGGTCCTTGTGCGCCAACAGGTAAGGTCGGGCTCCGACATCGGCGCTGGCCAGGGTGGCGATGCCGGCCCAGTGCCGACGGCCGAACAGCATCGGGTAACCGCGCAACCCGTCGTAGGTGGCGCAGGCGAGCACGTCCGGGTAGGGCAGCGCGGCCACCCGGCGGACCGCCTCCGGGGTGAGGCCGGGCATGTCGACCGGGACCACCACCACCGCCTCGACCCGCCTGTCGGCCAGCGCGGCCAGGCCAGCCCGGATCGACGAGCCGACGCCGGTGCCCCAGGCCCGGTTGACCACCACGGTGGCAGGGCTCAGGTCAGCCGCCGCCCGTACCTCGTCGGCCGCCGCGCCCAACACGACCACCAACTGCCCGCACCCGGCCTCGGTCATCGTGTCGATCATGCAGCTGACCAGCGGCCGGCCTCCCTGGAGCAGTAATGCCTCGGGGCCGCCGAGCCGGCGTCCCCCGCCCGCCGCGATGATCATTCCTGCGATACGCACACCGGGTGCAACGAGCCCTCACCCGATCCGTGTCGGCACGAAACGGATATTTCACGCGTAATACCCACCCGCCCCCTGCCCTAACCCTCCTCCCGTCCCCCACCTGCCCTCGGTGATCAAGAGGTTTACGTCAGGAAACTCGATCCGGCTGACGCAAACCTCTTGATCACCGGGGACGGGAGGGGATGGGCGGGGGACCCGGGGATGGGCGGGGGTGGGGACGGGAGGAGGGGTGGGGTGGGGGTGGGGGTGGGTTAGGCGTGGGCGTAGCAGTCGACGGTGGAGAGGTCGAGGGGGAAGCGGACGGGGGTGTCGCCGAAGAGCAGGGTCGAGGCGCGTGCTCCGGCCCGGCGGATCGCCTCGGTCACCGGATCGGCCAGCTCGGCCGGGCAGTGCACGATCACCTCGTCGTGCTGAAAGAAGACCAACTCGCCACCGATACCGGCCAGCTCGCCCCGGAGCGTGGCGAGCATCGTCGAGGCCCACTCGGCGGCGGTGGCCTGGATGACGAAATTCCGGGTGAACCGGCCCCGGGACCGGGCGGCCCGCGCCCGGGGTGAACGGGGGTCCGACCCGGCGTCCGGGTCCACCAGGGCATCGTCACCGGTGTCGAAGCCGGCTGTCCCCGGTGGGCAGGTCCGCCCCAGCCAGGACCGGACCAGACCGCCCGCCTCGCCGGTGCGGGCTGCCGCCTCCAGGTAACCGAAGGCGGTCGGGTAGCTGCGCTTGAGCACCGCCAGGGCGGGCAGCGCCGAGCCACCGGTCTGCCCGTACATCGCGCCGAGCAGGGCCAGCTTGGCCCGGGCCCGGTCACCACCGAAGGAGTCCTGCGCCAACGCCGCATAGAGGTCACCGGCCGCACCGGCGGTGGCCAGCCGGGCGTCGCCGGAGACCGCGGCGAGCACCCGGGGCTCCAACTGGCCGGCGTCGGCCACCACCAACTGCCACCCCGGATCGGCCACCACCGCCTGCCGGATCACCTTGGGGATCTGCAACGCGCCGCCGCCCCGGGTCGCCCACCGGCCGGAGACCACCCCGGCGGGGACGTACTCCGGGCGGAACCGGCCGTCGCGGACCCAGGCGTCCCGCCAGGCCCAGCCGTGCGCCGTCCAGATCCGGAACAGCTCCTTGTATTCGAGCACCAACGGTACGGCCGGATGGTCGACGCCGCGCAGCACCCAGGCCCGGGTGTTGGGCAGCTGCACGCCGACGCGGGCGAAGGCGCGCATCAGCTCCGCCGGGGAGTCGATGTGCAGCTGCCGCACCCCGAGCGCCTCGGCGATCCGGGCGGCCAGTTCGGCCAGCCGCCGGGGCGGCCCGCCCATCGGGGACGCCTCGCCCAGCAGCTCGGCGAGGATCTCACCGTGCACGTCGACCCGCCACGGCAGCCCCGCCGCGGCCATCTCGACCGCGACGAGCGCACCGGCCGACTCGGCGGCGACCAGCAGCCGGAACCGGCCGGGATGCGCGGTGGCGGCGATCCGGGTGAGCTGGTCGGCGTACACCCGGGTCAGGGTGTCGATGCCGGGGCCCGGCGGGCCGGGGACGGCCTCGAAGAGCGCGGCCTGGCCGTGACCGGGCGGCGCGGGCGGCCGGGCCGGCGGGTCGGGTGGGACCACGGCCCCGATGAGCCGGGCGTACGCGGCGGCCGGTGAACGCGGCTCGCCCCACCGCCCGGCGTGCCCCAGCAGCAGCGCCTCGGTCAGCTCGACGTCGTGGCACCGCTCGACCCGCACCCCGGCACCCAGCAGGATGGGGTAGACCGCCGTGCCGGAGCCCCACACCCAGCGGGGACGCTCGGCGGCCTCCCGGGCGGCGACCGCGCGGGTCAGGTCGTCGACCAGCTCGACCGCGCCGGACGGGCGGCCGGCGGCGTCCAGCGGCCGGAGCGCGCCACCGCCCCGCTCGCCCGCCACCACCGCCACCACCGCCACGGCCCGATTCTGCCCCGCCCCTGTGACACCCCGCCGCTTCCGCCGGTCGCCGGGTCCGTCCCACCTGTCCGGCCGTCACCTACCGACACCTGCGGATCGCCCACTGCGGTACTGAGGGGCAGGGGGCGTGCCGGCACCCGGACAGCTGCCGCAGCACAGTGGCGGGGCCGGGTGCCGCCGCGGCCCAGCGGCCCAGCGGCCCGAGAACCGCGGTCCGGGGCCCGGGGCCCGAGAACCGGGGCCCGGGAACCGAAGTCCCGGGCACTGACCGCGCATGAGGGCTGGCGGCAGGGCGGAGCGCCAGCCGGCCCGGCGGCGGGATGGAGCGGGTCGCCTCGCCGCCGGGACGGAGGGGGCTACTTGACCGCGCCGGAGGTCAGACCGGACTGGATCTGCCGCTGGAAGATCGCGTACACGATGATCATCGGGAGGATGGCGATGGTCAGGGCGGCGAACAGGCCGGACCAGTCGGCCTCGTAGCCGGCATTGACCGAGATGTCGGCGATGCCCTGGGTGAGCACCCACTTGTCCTTGGCGTTGGAGAGCAGCACCAGGGGCAACTGGTACTGCGCCCACTGCCCGATGATGTTGAAGATCGCCACGCTGATCAGGCCCGGCTTCGCCATCGGCAGCATCACCTGGAAGAACAGTCGGGTGTGCGAACAGCCGTCGATCATGCCGGCCTCGGCCACCGAGTTCGGCAGCGTCCGGAAGAACGCGGCCAGGAAGAAGATGGTGAACGGCAGCGAGTAGGCGATGTAGACCAGGATCACGCCGGTGTGGGTGTCCAGCAGGCCCAGGTTGCGGACCACGAAGAACAGCGGCACCAGCGCCAGGAAGACCGGGAAGGCCAACCCGGAGACGAACAGGTAGTAGATCGCCCGGTTGCCCCGGAACTTGTACCGGGCCAGCACGTACGCGGCCATCGAACCGAACAGCATGGTGCCGAAGGTGCTGCACGACACCACGAAGACGCTGTTGAGGAAGTACCGGCCGACGTGCGCCTTGGTCCAGGCCCGGCCGAAGTTCTCCCAGCGCAGCTCCGCCGGCAGCGTCCACGGGCTGCTGAAGATCTCGCCGGTGTTCTTGAACGCGGCCAGGAACGTCCAGAGGATCGGCACGATGACGATCACCGCCCAGACGGCGAGCGCCAGCTGACCGAGCCCGCTGAACAGTCGTACCTCGTGGTGCTCGCCCCGGCCCTTGCGGGTGCGGGCGGCGGGCCGGCCGGGCGGGGTGTCCGCCGCGGCCGGCGGCAGCGTCGTCTGTGCGGCCATGTCAGTACTCCACGCTTTCCCGCTTGGTCAACCGCAGCGTCAGCGCCGCGAACGTGAGGGTGAGGAAGAACAGCGCCACACCCATCGCCGAGGCGTAGCCGTACTTCGAGTAGACGAAGGCGTTGCGGTAGATCTCCACCGCCAGCACCGTCGTCGCGCCGTCCGGGCCGCCGCTGTCCACCGAGAGCACCGCGACGATGGCGAACGCGTCGAACGCGGCGATGCCGAGATAGACCCAGGCCACCTGGAGGGTGTCCCAGAGCAGCGGCAGGGTGACCCGGAAGAACAGCATCACCTTGCTCGCCCCGTCCATCTCGGCCGCCTCGTAGATCTCCCCCGGGATCGAGGCCATCCCGGCCGAGAAGAGCACCACGTAGAAGCCGACGGCCTGCCAGACCAGCACCGCGATGATCGACCACAGGGCCAGGTTCGGCCGGACCAGGAACAGCACCGGGTCCAGCCCGATCTTCATCAGCACGCCGTTGATCAGGCCGGACTCGTTGGGCCGGTACACCATCTGGAACAGCACCGCGATGATGGCCACCGCCAGGACCTGGGGGAAGAAGAACACCACCCGGTAGAACTTCGACCCCCGGACCCCCTGCCGCTGGCCACCCACGCTGCGTCCGCCCACGTTGAGCAGGAAGGCGAAGAACAACGCGATGGCGATCGTGATCAGCGGCAGGGCAAGCAGCAGTACGCCGTGGTGCTGGACCGCCTGCCAGAAGCGCCCGTCGTCGAGCAGCCGCCGGTAGTTGTCGAAGCCCACCCACTGCGGGGCGGACAGCCCCCGCCAGTTGGTCATCGAGATCTGGAACGCCTGCGCGTACGGTGCGATGACGAAGACCACGTACAGCGTGACCGGGGCGAAGAGGAACCCGATCACGAACGGATACTTGCCGTGCCGCATGATCCCGCTACTCCGATCGGTCAGCGCGTGAACTTGGCGACGGAGCTGTCCTTCTTGATGGCGTCGGCCCGCTTCTGGATCCGCTCCACGAAGGCGTCCGCCTTGATCCGGCCGAACATCAGCTCGTTGGTGGCGGTGCGCGCCTCCGTGTCGAGCTCCTTGTACCAGCCGTCGAAGTACAGGTTGAACACGTCCTTGCCGGCGGCGGCGAGGGCGGCCTGCGAGCTGGCCACGCCGGGCGGGAAGGCGAAGCCGGCGCTGCCGGCGGTGACCACGGTCGGGGCCTTGACCACCTCGGTGAAGCCCTTCGCCCCGGCGACCGAGAGCATCTGGCGCATGTACTCCAGACCACCGCGCGGGTTCTTGCTCTTGGCCGAGACGAAGTAGCCCTCACCGGCGGTGGCCCGTACGGCGGTGGCGGGCAGCTTGTCCGAGCCGGTGAGGCTGGGCACCGGCATCAGCTGGTAGTCGAAGCCGGCCGGGGTGTCCTTCTTCTGCTCGCCCTCCAGCCAGTCGCCGCTGGGGTAGAGGGCCAGCTTGTACTGGTTCTGCCGCAGCTGCACGTCGGTGTGCTTGAGCCCCTCGAAGCTCTTGTCGACGTACTTCGCGCCGATCTCCTCCCATGCCTGGGCGGCCTGCTTGACCGCGTCCTGCTGCCAGGCGCCGTCCTCCAGGTTGTCGATGTTCTTGAGTACGTCGGTGCCGCCGATCTTCGCGGCGTGGGTCAGGATGACGTTCCACTGGTAGTAGGCGGCGTTCGCCCCGGCGTAGCCGTACGGGGTGATGCCCTTGGACTTGATGCCGTCGAGCAGGGCGGTGAACTCCGACCAGGTCTTCGCGGGCGCCCAGCCGTTGTCCTTGAACAGCTTGCCCGAGTACCAGATGCCGAAGACGGTGGAGACGTAGTACAGGACGTACGGCTTGCCGTTGAACGAGCCGGCCTCGACGGTGCCGGGGACGACGGTGTCGCGGACCTTCTTGCTCGGGTCGTCGACCGACGGGGCGTCCCACAGCTCGGTGAGGTCCATCAACTGCCCGTCGGCGACCAGCGAGCCGAAGTCGATCAGCTTCTCGCCGGAGTTGTTGACGAACTCCGGCGGGTTGCCCGAGGCGAACCGGGGCTGGAGCACGGTGGAGACCGCCTGGGTGGACTGGTGCTTGATCTCCGCCTTGGGGAACGCCTTCTTGTAGAGCGGCTCGTGCACGTCGGTGGCGTACTTCTCGCCGTAGCCACCGTTGAAGATGACCACCTCCAGCGGGGCGTCCTCGGCGGCGCCGAGCGGGTTGGTCGCGCTCTTGGTGCCCTCCTCGGCCTTGGTGGTGTCCTCGTCGGAGCCGCTGGTGGCGCAGGCACCGAGCAGGCCGACCACCGGGGTGGCGAGCAGGCCCGCCGCGGCGGTCCGGCCCAGCAGGCTGCGGCGGCTCATCGGGGTCGGGGTCTCGGGGGTGTTCGACATCGTCGTCTCTCCTTGGGTGTCCGGGTCAGGCGGTGCGCCGGAGACGCCCGGCGTACCGCGACTCGAGGGCGAGGTTGTGCGCGTCCCCACCGGGGACGTTGGCGGAGAGGTAGATAGGGGGTACCTCTCCGGCCTGGTGGAACCGTCGGACGACCTCCGCGGTCACCAGTTGCGCCAGCAGCGCGGAGGTGACCGAGGAGACCGCACAGACCGCGCCGCCGCCCTCCAGCGGCAGCAGTGCGTCGCCGTACGGTGCGCCGTTGTCCAGCACGACGTCGGCGAGTTCGGCGAGTCGGCGACCGGACGGGTGGCGGGGCGCGACCCGTGCGGTGTGGGCGACCGAGGTGACCGCGATCAGCGGGTGGCCGTGCCCGGTGACCAGCGTCGCCAGCTCGACGACCGAGCCGTTGATGCCGGACTGGGAGGCGATCAGGAAGACGTCGGCCGGCTGCGGCCGGGCCAGCGGGTAGAGCTGGTGGGCCACGGCCGGGTCGCGTTCCAGCTTGGGGTCGGTGAGCACGTCGCGCGGGGCGTCGCCGTGCAGCACCAGGTCGTGCAGGCCGATCCGGTTGGTGGGGACCAGGCCGCCGGCCCGGGCCACCAGTTCGGCGGCGAACGCCTCGGAGTGGCCGGCGCCGAACGCCTGGAGCACGCCGCCGGCCCGCAGGCTGGTGGCGATCAGGTCGGCGGCCCGGCCGATCGCCTCGGCCTGGGTGTCGAGCAGCCGGTCGAGGACGGGCCGGACGGCTCGCGCGTACCCCTGGGCACTGATCATGACGTGGTCCCCTTCGCGGCCTTGTGCCCGTCGACGGCCTGGGCGGTACGCCGGAAGGCCGCGTGGGCGCGGTCGTGGGTGCGCTGCGCCACGGCGATGTAGAGCAGGTCGAGCACGACGAGTTGGGGGTGCCGGGCGGACAGCGCGTCCGGCCGGAAGGTGGTGGCCTGGCTGGCGGTGAGCAGGACGATGTCGGCCAGTTCGGCGAGCGGGGAGCGGGGGAACCCGGTCAACGCGACGGTGGTGGCGCCCCGGCTGCCCGCCTCGGCGAGCATCTCGATGGTCTCCCGGGTCTGCCCGGTGTGCGAGATGCCCAGGGCGACGTCGCCGACGCCGAGCAGCGCGGCGCTGGCGAGCCCCTCGTGCACGTCGCTCCAGGCCCACGCCGCCACCCCGATGCGGTGCAGGCTGAACTGCATCTCCTCGCCGACCAGGGCGCTGCCGCTGGCGCCGAAGATGTTGACCCGGGCGGCTCCGGCGATGGCGACGGCGGCCCGTTCGACCTCGGCGAGGTCGAGCAGGGTGGCGGTGTCGTGCATGGCGCGGGTGTCGGCGGCCATGATCTGGTCGAGCACCCGGGCCAGCGGGTCGCCGGGCTGGATCTCCCGGCCGATGTCGACGGTCCAGCCGGCCGAGCGGGCCCGGCCGGTCTCGGAGGCGATGCCCAGGCGCAGGTCGGCGTAGCCGTCGAAGCCCATGGCCCGGCAGAAGCGGGTGATCGTCGCCGGTGAGGTGCCGCTGCGTTCGGCCAGCTCGACGATAGTGGCGCGGGCCGCTGCCTCCGGGTCGCTGAGCACCTGCTCGGCGACCCGGCGCAACGCTCCCGTCAACTCCCCCGTGCCGGCCCGGACCCTGGCCAGCACTCCGTCCGCGCTGCGCCGGTCGACCGGCTCGGCATCGACCACCGCGGTTGCCGCGGTGGTGTCCGCCTCGTGCTCGGCCATCGACGCGCCTTTCGGAAAAGAGTGTTAACTGTTAGTGGTAAAAGTTCTTACTGAAGGCCCCTTCCTGTCAAGACCATGGGCGAAGTTTTCAAACTGTTACCTGTCGCTACGGCCCGCCACCGGCGCCCGGTCTTGCCCTGCGACACCGCACCGACCAGCATGGACACCCCCACACCAGCGCACCCCCGGGAGGCCCGCGAGGATGTCCGACATCGTCGTGGTCGGCCTCGACGTCGGGGGTACGTCCACCCGGGCCACCGCCCTGACCCTCACCGGCGAACGCCTCGGCACCGGCCGGGCCGGCGGCGGCAACCCCACCAGCCACGGTGCCGAACGGGCCGCCGCCGAACTGTCGACCGCCCTGCGGGAGGCGCTGCGCGACGTCGACCCGACCCGGGTCCACGCCGGGGCGATCGGGCTGGCCGGGGCCGGCCGGTTGCGCGCCGACCCGGCCGGCCGGGCCGCCTTCGACCGGGCCTGGTCGGACGCCGGCCTGCGCTGCCCGTACACGGTGCACAGCGACGCCCTCGTCGGGTACGCCTCCGGCACCGCCGCAGCCGACGGCACGATCCTGATCGCCGGGACCGGGGCGATCGCCGCCCAGGTGTGCCGATGGCGACTGGACCGGGTCGCCGACGGGCACGGGTGGTTGCTCGGCGACGCCGGCTCCGGGTTCTGGCTGGGCCGGGAGGCGGTCCGGCGCCTGCTCGCCGACCTGGACGCGGCCCGGACGCCGGGGCCACTGGGCCGCCGGGTGCTCGCCACCCTGCTGGGGGACGACCGGGTCGCCGACCGGCCCCGAGAGACCGTGGACGCGGTGGTGCAGGCGGTCACCCGCCGGCCGGCGGTGGAGCTGGCCCGGCTCGCCCCGCTGGTGGTCGCCGCCGCCGCCGAGACCGAACCGGTCGCCGTCACGCTGATCGAGCGGGCCACCGGGCTGCTGGCCGACAGCGTCGCGCGGATCCGACCGGCCGACGCGGTGGACCCGGTGGTCCTCGGCGGCGGTCTGCTCACCGGTGACACCCCACTGGCCGTCGCCGTCACCGCGGAGCTGGCCCGGCGGTGGCCGGTCGCGCCCCTGCGTCCGGCCGGCGACGGCGCCTCCGCGGCGGCCTGGCTCGCCGCCCGCGACCTGCCGGGGGCCACCGATCCAACGGCTCTGCACCCGCTGCTCGTACCGGACCCGCCGGTCGACGGGAAGGGAGTCGCGACGGATCGTGTGCTACGGTAACCGGGTTGCAGTTTTGATTTCCGTAGACGTCTCATGGCGCCTGGTGGGTTATCTAAAACCCATCCGGGCGCTTTTCGTTTTTCGTGTCGTTTCGATGCGGGTTATCAACTCGGCGGCTAAGGGTCCGCGCAGTGCGGTCTCTCCACAGCCTGCAGAGGAGCAGACATGACTACAGGTACCGTGAAGTGGTTCAACGCCGACAAGGGCTTCGGCTTCATCAGCCCCGACGACGGCGGTGCCGACGTGTTCGCCCACTTCTCCGCGATCTCGGCGAGCGGCTTCCGCAGCCTCGACGAGAACCAGAAGGTGGAGTTCGACGTCACCCAGGGCCAGAAGGGCCCGCAGGCGGAGAACATCCGCCCGCTCTGATCCACGCTTCACGAACGGCGGCCCGACTGGTTCAGCGGGCCGCCGTTCGGCGTCTCCATCGCTCACCACGGCGACCGGGGCTGAGCGACCAGGGCCGCCCGGCCAGGCGTGAGCCGACGCAGACCCCTCCCGCTACGCGCCACGTTCCACAGCGCCGCCGCCCTGACGGTCGGGGCACGTACGACCCTGGTCCCGATGGAGCACAGCCCGACGCCCCGGCTCCCGATGACCACGGCCGGGGGCCGAGGTGCGCAGCGTTCACCCTGAAAGGCTGATGACTTTGACGACGACCTACTCGGGTCCGGCGAGGCTGATCCTGGCCGACGGCGCACGCATATCCGGCATGGCCTCCCTCAGCACCAACCAACGCGGTGGACTCAACGGCTGGGGTGGCACCTTCCGTCCGGACGAGATCACGACGGACCTTCGCAACGCCGTCGAGGGACTGCAACTGGAACTGCCCTACGACCGCGTGGGAACGGTCGCCGTCACCGGCCTACGCAAACTACTCGCCACGCAGGTGTTGATGTCGCTGGCAGGCCGCGGACCCGCACCATTCTGACCGTACGCCCGCACGGCCCCACCCCGCAGACTCGGTCACCCGTGCCTGCGGGGTGTGCCGCGGCTGCTCAGCTCTGGGTGGGGAAGCCGAGGTTCACCCCGCCGTGGCGCGGGTCCGGCCAACGGCTGGTGACCACCTTGCCCCGGGTGAAGAACCGCACCCCGTCCTCACCGTGGGCGTGCAGGTCACCGAAGAGCGACGCCTTCCAGCCGCCGAACGAGTAGTAGGCCATCGGCACCGGGATCGGCACGTTGATCCCGACCATGCCGACCTGGACCTCGTACTGGAACCGCCGGGCCGCCCCACCGTCGTTGGTGAAGATCGCCGTGCCGTTGCCGTACGGGTTGGCGTTGACCAGTGCCACCGCCGCGTCGTACGAGTCGACCCGGACGACGCCGAGCACCGGGCCGAAAATCTCGTCGGTGTAGATCGACATGTCCGGGGTGACGTGGTCGAACAGGGTCGGGCCCAGCCAGAACCCGTCCGGGTCCCCGTCCGGCACGACGTCCCGACCGTCCACCACCGGCACCGCGCCCGCCGCCACCCCGGCCTCGACGTACCCACGGACCCGCGCCAGGTGCGCGGCGGTGACCAGCGGCCCCAGGTCGCCACCGCGCCGACCGTCGCCGGTGCGCAGCCCGGCCATCCGGTCGGCGATCCGGGCGACCAGGGCGTCGGCGACCGGCCCCACCGCCACCAGCGCGGAGATCGCCATGCACCGCTGGCCCGCCGAGCCGAACCCGGCGTTGACCGCCGCGTCGGCGGCCAGGTCCAGATCGGCGTCGGGCAGCACCACCAGGTGGTTCTTGGCCCCGCCGAGGGCCTGCACCCGCTTGCCGGTCAGCGTCGCGCGCCGGTGCACGTGCCGGGCGACCGGGGTGGAGCCGACGAACGACACCGCCTGCACGTCGGGGTGGTCGAGCAGCGCGTCGACCGCCTCGGCGTCGCCGTTGACCACGGTGAGCACTCCGGCCGGCAGGCCCGCCTCGACGAACCACTCGGCCAGCAGCAGCGCCGCGCTCGGGTCCTTCTCGCTCGGCTTGAGCACCACCGCGTTGCCGCAGGCCACCGCCACCGGCACGAACCACAGCGGCACCATCACCGGGAAGTTGAACGGCGAGATCACCGCCACCACCCCCAACGGCTGCCGCAGGCTGTACGAGTCGACCTCGGTGGACACGTTCGCGCTGAAGCTCCCGCGCGACGCCGAGGCGATACCGCAGGCGTACTCGATCACCTCGAGGCCGCGCTGCACCTCGCCGGCGGCGTCGGCGAGCACCTTGCCGTGCTCGGCGGTGATCACCTCGGCGAGCCGGTCCCGGCGGGCGTGGACCAGCTCCCGGAAGGCGAACAGCACCGCCGTGCGGCGGGCCAGCGAGGCGTCCCGCCAGCTCCGGGCGACCCGCCCGGCCACCTCGACGACCATCGCCACCTCGGCCGCGTCAGCCAACGCCACCCGGCCGGTACGCCGGCCGGTGGCCGGATCGAAGACGTCGGCGTACCGCCCGGACGTCCCGTCGATCCGCCTACCGTCGACGAAATGCCCGATCCGGGGCGCGTCGCCCGCCCCCTGCTCGATGTCGGCAAAGTCGTCTTCGCTGTCGGCCGCCGCAGCCACCGGCCCGGCAGCCACCGGCCCGGCAGCCACCGGCCCGGCAGCCACCGGCCCGGCAGCCAACGGCGCTCCGGAGGGTGACGTCCCGCCCGGCGTGCTCACCGGGCCGCCTGCGCCGCGACGGCGCACCGGATCGCCTCGACCAGGATGGCCAGCCCCTCGCGGGCCTCGTCCTCGGTGAGGGTCAGCGGCGGGCCCATCCGCAGCACGTTGCCGTGCAGGCCGCCCTTGCCGACCAGCAGGCCACCGGCCCGGCACGCCTCGAAGACCCCGGCGGTCAACACCGGATCGGGCTCCAGCCCGCCGGGTCGGACGAACTCCACGGCGAGCATCAGACCCTTGCCCCGCACCTCGGCGACGCCGTCGAGGTCGGCGACCGTGGCCCGCAGCCCGTCGAGGAGGATCGCGCCCACCCGCGCCGCGTTGGCCTGCAGGTCGTGGTCGCGCAGGTAGTCCAGGACCGCGTTGCCGGCGGCGGTGCAGAGCGGGTTGCCGCCGAAGGTGGAGAAGCTGATCGCCGGCACCGACTCCATGACGTCCGCCCGGCCGACCACGCCCGCCAGGGCGAACCCGTTGCCGATGCCCTTGGCGAAGGTCAGCAGGTCCGGGGTGACCCCGTGCGCCTGGTAGCCCCAGAAGTGCTCGCCGGTGCGCCCCCAGCCCGTCTGCACCTCGTCGGAGATGAGCAGGATGCCGTGCTCGTCGAGCACCTTGCGCCAGCCGGCGAACAGCCCGTCGGGCGGGGCGACGAAACCGCCGACCCCCTGGATCGGCTCGGCGATCAGGCAGGCCACGTCGCCGCTGGTCTGGGTGGCGAGCACCTCGCGCAGGTCCTCCACGGCGGCCTCCGTCCGGTCGGCCTCGGGCAGCCGGGCGAGCAGCCCGCGCAGCCGCTCACCGGAGTGCAGAAAGGCCACCTGGAGCGGATTGTGCGCGCTGGCCGTCCAACCCCCGTTGCCGGTGATCCCCATCGTCGCGTACGACCGGCCGTGGTAACTGTTGCGGACGGCGAGGATCTGGTGCGACCGGCGGTGGTTGGTGGCGACCAGCAGCGCCGCCTCGTTCGCCTCGGTGCCCGAGTTGGTGAAGAAGACCCGGGCGTCCGGGATGCCGGCGAGCGAGGTCACCCTCTCGGCCAACTCCACCTGTTGCCGGATCAGATAGAGGGTGGAGGTGTGCACCAGACCGGTCCGCAGTTGACGCTCCACCGCCTCGCGGATCTCCGGGATGTCGTAGCCGATCATGTTGGTCAGCACACCGCCGAAGAAGTCCAGGTAGCTGCGGCCCTGGGCGTCGGTGACCCGGCGGCCGGACCCGGCGACCAACTCGATCGGCTCGGCATAGTAGAGCGGCATCCAGGACGGGAGCACGGCCCGGTGTCGGGCCAGCAGGTCGTCGGCGGTCATCGGCACACCCTTCAGCGGCGGCGGCTTGCGCGTCCTCCGCACGCTGCCACCCCGACCGGCCGGCGACAACTGGCACTGTGTAGCCCGGCGTCCGTCCCCGCCTGACACCGCGTCACCCGGCCCGGTGTCGTCGGGCCCGTGCCGGGGCCGAGGTCGCCGGCCCGCGCTCAGCCGGCGGCGGTGTCCCGGATCGCCTCGGCGAACACCTCGGAGCGGTGCTCGAAGTTACGGAACCGCCCGTAGCTGGGCGCCGCCGGGGAGAGCAGCACCACCCCGCCGGCCGGGGTCACCGACCGGGCCAGCCGGACCGCGTCCACCAGGTCGTCCACCAATTCGGTACGCACCTTCGGCAACCCGGCCAGCGCCGCCACGATCCGGGGACCACTGTCGGGAATCCCGATCACGGTCAACTCCCGCTCGGCCAGGTGCTCGGCCAGCGGCGTGTAGTCCAACCCCCGGTCGGTGCCACCGACGATCACCGTCAACGGCCGCCCGTCGTACGCGTCGATCGCGTGCATCGCCGCGTACGGGCTGGTGGCGAGGGTGTCGTCGACGAAGGTGAGGCCGGACGGGTCGGCGATCTCGGTGAGCCGGTGGGCCAGCCCGTGGAACCCGGCGACCGCCACCGCCAGGGTGTCCTTGTGGGCGACGACGTCGACCCCGAGCGCGTCGAGCACCGCGAGCGCCACGCACAGGTTGCCCGCGTTGTGCCGGCCGACCAGCGGCAGCACCCCCCGGGCGAACAACGGCCGGTCGCCGAGGTGGAACCAGTCGGTGCCGTCCGGGCCGGTGCCGACGTGCACACTGTCGGGCAGGCCGGCCCGGATCGCCGCCCGGTCGCCCAGCTCCAGTGCCAGCCGCGGGTCGTTGCCGTTGACCACCACCGTCCGGGGGCCGTACGCGATCAGGTTGAGCTTGTCGCGGTAGTACTCGGCCTCGCCGCCGTGCGCGTCCAGGTGTTCGGGGAACAGTGCGGTGACCACCGCGACCCGGGGCGAGTCGGTCAGGTCGCTGCACTGGTAGCTGGACAGCTCCAGCACGTACGACTCGGCGTCGGGCAGGTCGAGGGTGGGCACCCCGATGTTGCCGCCCAGGACGTTGGGCCGGTCCACCGCCGCGAGCAGGTGACTGATCAGGCTGGCCGTGGTCGACTTGCCCTTGCTGCCGGTGACCCCGATCGTCCGGTCGGCGTGGTCGGCCATCCACAGCGCGGTGCCCTGGGTGACGGTGACCCCCTTGGCGCGCAGCTCGACCAGCCACGGGTGGGTGTTGGGCACCCCCGGGGAGCGCACGACGACGTCGGCGGCGGCCAGCCGGGCGTACCCCTGCTCCCCGGTGACCAGCGGCGCGGCCTCGGCGAGCGGCCCCTCCCAGGCCACGGCGAGGAAGTTGGCGCTGTCGTCGACGGCGACCAGGTCCGCCGGGCCGTGCGCGGCGATGGCGGTCACGGCGGCGCGGCCCTCGCGGCCGGCCCCCCAGACGGCGACGGTACGGCCGCGCAGATCGGACAGGCGCACGAACTCTCCCTCAGGTGTCGACGGTGGTGCGGCGGCCGGTCCGGCGCAGCGGACCCGGCCGGACGGACCAGGGCCTAGTATGGCGTGTGCCCAACGAGCAGCTCCGGCGGATGGACGCCTTCACCTTCCCGTCGTACTCGTTCGACCCCGCCACCGGCGCGGCGTCGTTCGACTACGCCCTGACCGGTCCCGACGGCGAGCAGCGGTTCACCGAGGTGATCACGTTACCGGTGCCGGCCGCGCCGCCGTCGGACGAGACGGTCGCCACCCTGGGCCGGGTCCTGGAACTGCTGCACGTGGTGGCCGGGGTCAGCTACTACAAGGCCGCCGCCCCGCCGCGCCTGGTGCTGCCGACGCCGCTGGGCGGGGCCGCCACCGCGCTGGTCACCGCCGTCTACACCAAGGGTCTCGCCGAGTACGCCTACCGCAACCAGCTCCCGCACGTGCTGCAGCTGCGCCCCGAGGTGCCGGCCGGCGAGGTCCCGCCACCCCGGGTGTACGACGACTCGGACCGTCGGCCGCTGTCGGCCGTCGGCGGGGGCAAGGACTCCATCGTCAGCCTGGAGGCGCTGCGCCGGGGCGGCTTCGACCCGGTGCCGTTCTCGGTCAACCCCAACCACGTGATCGTCGCGGTGAACGAGGCGTCCGGGTTGCCGGCGCTGGCCGCCCGCCGGCGGCTCGACCCGGTGCTGTTCGACCTGAACGCGGCCGGGGCGCGCAACGGGCACATCCCGGTCACCGCGATCAACTCGCTGATCGCGGTCGCCACCGCCGTGCTGCACGGGCTCGGGCCGGTGGTGATGTCCAACGAGCGGTCCGCGTCCGACCCGAACCTGATCTGGAACGGTCACGAGATCAACCACCAGTGGTCCAAGGGGGTCGAGGCCGAGGGGCTGCTGCGGGCGGCACTGGCCGAGCACGCCGGGCTCACCGAGCCGTACTTTTCGCTGCTGCGTTCGCTGTCGGAGCTGCACATCGCCCGGCTGTTCGCCACCATCGACCGCTACGACGCGGTGGTGACCAGTTGCAACGCCGCGTTCAAGCTGCGCGACGCCAGCGCCCGCTGGTGCCGCGACTGCCCGAAGTGCCGGTTCGTCTTCCTGGCCATGGCCCCGTTCATGCCCCGGGACCGGGTGGTCGGCATCTTCGGCGGTGACCTGCTGGCCGACGAGACGCAGATCCCCGGCTACCGGGAGCTGCTCGGCGTGGACGGGCACAAGCCGTTCGAGTGCGTCGGCGAGGTCGAGGAGTCGGTGGTGGCGTTGAGCCTGCTCGCCGCCCAGGACCAGTGGCGCGACGCCCCGGTGGTCCGCACCCTGGTCGACGCGGTCCCCGCCGCCGCCTGGTCGACGGCCGCCACCTCCGACGTCTTCACCCCCGCCGGCCCCCACCACGTCCCCGCCCCCTACGCCAAAACCCTGGACACCCTGACCTGACCCCCCTCCCCCGCCCCCTCCCCGCTCCCCCTCCCCCCACCCCCATCACCCCGGTGATCAAGAGGTTCGCGTCACCAGGGCGGCAAATTCTGACGCAAACCTCTTGATCACCGTGAACCTGCCGGCCGGGCAGTCGGTGATCAAGAGGAATACGTCATCCGGACAGCGAAATCTGACGCAAACCTCTTGATCGCGGTCGACGGGCAGACCGCGTAGGCGGTGATCAAGAGGAATGCGTCACCCCGCCGACGAAATCTGACGTATTTCTCTTGATCACCGGAGACGGGCCGGGGGCGGGCGGGCACGGGGCGGGGGCGGGCACGGGGCGGGGCGGAAGGGCGGTGGGGTGGGGAGGGGCGTCAGGGGGTGCGGATGGCGTCGAGGGCCAGTAGGGCTACGTGGAGGGAGAGGCTGGTCTCGACCGAGTCGAGGTCGACGCCGAGGATTCGGCCGATCCGGGCCAGTCGCTCGTAGAAGGCCGGGCGGGACAGGTGGGCGGCAGCCGCGCCGGCCGACTTGTTGCGGCCCTGCTCCAGGTAGGCCCGCAGGGTGCCGAGCAGTTGCTCCCGGGGGTGTTGGGCGTCGTGGGCCAGTAGCGCGCCGAGTTCCCGTTCGACGAAGGTCTGTAACCGGGGCTCGTCGCGCAGCAGGTGCAGCAGACCGGCCAACCCGACGTGCGGCAGCCGGAAGACCGGCAGTTCCCGGCTGTCCCGGCGGGCGGCCTCGGCGAGCTGCCGGGCCTCGACCAGCGACCGGCGTACCTCCCGCAGGCTCCCGACCCCGGAGCCGGCGGCGACGATCACCGTCAGCCGGTGGCTGTTCCCGCCGGACGGCGGCGGGTCGGGGTGGCGGCGGCGCACGGCGGCGGCGAAGGCGGCGAGGGCGCGTTCCTCGGCGGCGGCGTCCGGCAGGGCGAGCAGGACACCCACCGCCTGGTCGTCGACCGGACTGGTCAGACCGGACAGCTTCGTCTCCCGCAGCGCCTGGCCGACCGCCTCGGCGAGATCCCGCAGCCGGGCCGGGCCGGCCTGCGGGTCCGCCGGGGCCGGTGTCGGCCAGGTGGCCGGGTACGCGGGAGGGCCGGCTCCGTCGACGGGTGGCCCGCCCTCGCCCGGTGCGGGGGTGCCCGCCGGGGCGTCGCGGCGGTGCCGGACCATGATGCCGACCAGGTGCCGGCGGTCGAGGGTCACTCCGAGCGCCCGGGCCCGCAGGGCGATCTCGTCCACCGGGCGGGAGTGGTCGAGCAGGGCGGTGAGCAGGGTACGGTGCAGTTGCCGTTCCAGTCCTTCGGCGTCGCGGCGGATCAGCCGGCCCAGCGCCAGCGTCGAGGCGGCCCGCTCCACCAGGATGGTCAGCCGGGTGGGCGGCGTGCCGACGGGCCGACCGTCGCCGAGGCCCGCCCGGGCCGGCCAGCGCAGCAGCAGCCGACCCCAGTCCTGCCCGCGCGCGCCGACGGTGGTCACCAACCAGCCGCTGTCCCCGTCGTACGCGGTCCGGCCGGTGGGACGGATCCGGCGGGAGTGCTGCTCCCAGCCGTCGAGCAGCAGGTCGGCGCTCTCCCCCGCCGGGTCGTAGGCGAGCACCTGCCGGGACAGGTTCTCCAGCACCACCGGGCAGCCGGCCAGCTCGGCGGCCTGCCGGACGACCTCGGCCGCCCCGGCACCCTCGACGGACAGCTCGGTGAACCGCTGGTGGATCTCCTCGGTGGCCCGCAGCTCGTGCAGTTGGGCGTCGACGATCTGGGCGTGCACCGCCTCGGTGATCCGGACGAACGGGGTGGCCCGCCGCAGCTCGACCAGGGGCAACCCGCGCCGCTCGGCGGCCACGGCCATCACCCGGGGCACCTCGGTCGGGTAGCGGCGGCCCAGCTCGACCACCAGACCGGAGACGCCCACCTCGGCGAGGTCGCCGATGAAGGCGCGGAGCCCGGCGTCGTCGGCCGGTAGCCCGATGCCGGTGGTGAGCACCAGTTCACCACCGCCGAGCAGGGTGGCGATGTCGGGCACCTCCGCCACGTGCACCCAGCGCACCGGCCGGTCCAGGCCGGCCTCCCCCGCCACCAGTCGCGGTGCGCCCCGACGGACCGGGTCCAGCGCCAGCACCTCACGGACGGTCGGGAACACGGGCGACACGCTACCCTCCGTGACCCCGGGTCCCGCCATCCGCCGTCCGTCGCCGCCCCGACGACGAGGGCGGCCCCGCCGGCCGGGGCGGTGACCCGTCCCGGCCGGCGGCGCGACGGTCAGTCGACGCCGAACTCCATCGCGGCCCGGTCGAGGGCCTCGTCGTCGGCCGAGGCGACGCCCCGGGAGGCGATGGCCTCCGCGCCGCCCTGCGGCATCGCCCCGATCAGCCCGGTGGAGGCGGCCTGGGCCGCGCCGACCGCCCGCTGGGGGGTCCCGCCGCCGACCAGGCCGAGGGTGGCGTACTGCTCCAGCTTGGCCCGCGAGTCGGCGATGTCCAGGTTGCGCATGGTGAGCTGCCCGATCCGGTCGGACGGGCCGAAGGCCGAGTCCTCGGTACGTTCCATCGACAGCTTGTCCGGGTGGTAGCTGAACGCCGGGCCGGTGGTGTCCAGGATCGAGTAGTCCTCGCCCCGGCGCAGCCGCAGGGTCACCTCGCCGGTGACGGCGGTGCCGACCCAGCGCTGCAACGACTCGCGCAGCATCAGTGCCTGCGGGTCGAGCCAGCGGCCCTCGTACATCAGCCGGCCGAGGCGGCGGCCCTCGTGGTGGTAGTTGGCCAGGGTGTCCTCGTTGTGGATGGCGTTGACCAGCCGCTCGTACGCGGCGTGCAGCAGCGCCATGCCGGGGGCCTCGTAGATGCCCCGGCTCTTGGCCTCGATGATCCGGTTCTCGATCTGGTCGGACATGCCCAGGCCGTGCCGGCCGCCGATGGCGTTGGCCTCCAGCACCAGGTCGACGGGGCTGCCGAACTCCTTGCCGTTGATCGTCACCGGGCGGCCCTGGTCGAAGCCGATGGTGACGTCCTCGGTGGGGATCTCCACGGACGGGTCCCAGAACCGGACCCCCATGATCGGGCTGACCGTCTCGATGCCGGTGTCGAGGTGCTCCAGGGTCTTGGCCTCGTGGGTGGCCCCCCAGATGTTGGCGTCGGTGGAGTACGCCTTCTCGGTGCTGTCCCGGTAGGGCAGGCCGCGTTCGAGCAGCCACTCCGACATCTCCTTGCGGCCACCCAGTTCGGTGACGAAGTCGGTGTCCAGCCACGGCTTGTAGATCCGCAGCTGCGGGTTGGCCAGCAGGCCGTACCGGTAGAACCGCTCGATGTCGTTGCCCTTGAAGGTCGAGCCGTCGCCCCAGATCTGCACGTCGTCGGAGATCATCGCCCGGACGAGCAGGGTCCCGGTCACGGCCCGGCCCAGCGGCGTGGTGTTGAAGTAGGCCCGGCCGCCGGAGCGGATGTGGAAGGCGCCGCAGGTCAGCGCGGCGAGGCCCTCCTCGACCAGGGCGGCGCGACAGTCGACCAGGCGGGCGACCTCGGCGCCGTAGCTGAGCGCACGTCCGGGCACCGAGTCGATGTCGGGCTCGTCGTACTGGCCGATGTCAGCGGTGTAGGCGCACGGGACGGCGCCCTTGTCGCGCATCCACGCGACCGCGACCGAGGTGTCGAGGCCGCCGGAGAAGGCGATGCCGACACGTTCGCCGATGGGCAGGGAGGTGAGAACCTTGGACACAGGAAAGATTATGCACCTGGCCGCATTCTCATGCAAATAGCCGGTGGTCGTGGTGGCTACCCGTCGACCGGGTCGTCCCGGCCCAGCTCCCAGAACGCCACCGCCGCCGCTGCGGCCACGTTCAACGAGTCCACGCCACGCCGCATCGGGATCACCACCCGCACGTCGCTGGCCGCCTGGGCCGCCCCGGTCAGCCCCGGGCCCTCCGCCCCCAGCAGCAACGCCGCCCGCGCCCGCTGCGCCGACGTCAACCGCTGCATGGGTACGGCGTCCGCCGCCAACGTCATCGCGAGCACGGTGAACCCCGCCTCCCGCACCTGGTCCAACCCCACCGGCCAGCGCTCCAGCTTCGCGTACGGCACCGCGAACACCTCCCCCATGCTGACCCGCACGCTGCGCCGGTAGAGCGGATCGGCGCAGGACGGCGAGAGCAGCACCGCGTCGATGCCGAGCGCGGCGGCCCCCCGGAAGATCGCGCCGAGGTTGGTGTGGTTGTTGATGTCCTCCAGGATCACCACCCGACGGGCGGCGGCCAGCACCTCGGCGGCGGTGGGCAGGGGCTTGCGGTGGAACGAGGCGAGCACGCCCCGGTGGACGTGGAAGCCGGTCGCCTTCTCCAGCACGTCGGGGGTGGCCGCGTAGACCGGGACGTCCCCGGTGTCCAGGTCGGCGAGCTGGTCGACCCGTTTCGCGTCCACCAGGTACGACCGGGCCGGATAGCCGGCCCGCAACGCCCGGCGCAGCACCAGCTCCCCCTCGGCGATGAACAACCCGTGCGGGGGTTCCCACCGGGTACGCAGCTCGACGTCGGTCAGCGCGCGGTAGTCGGCGATCCGGGCGTCGTCGGGGTCGGTGATCTGGTGAACGGGCACCGCCCGATTCTGCCGGGTGCCCCGGCGCGCACCTGCGGGGCGGTCCGGCGCACCGCCCGCCGGAACCCGGTCGCCTTTCCCGACCCGGTCGCCTTCCCCGACCCGGTCGCCTTTCCCGACCCGGTCGACCTCCCGCCCACGGGCAGGTTCCCGGACACCGTCGCCTTCCCGGGCACCGTCGCCTTCCCGGACGCGGGCGGGTTTCCCGGGCCGGACGGGGTTTCCCCGGACGCGGGGCGGGAAGGGGGCGGGAAAGGGACGCGACCGGAGGGACCACCACGATGAGCGCAACAGGCACCGCCGACGGCAGCTTGCCGAAGAACGCCACGGTCGCCGACCACATCGTGGCCCGCCTCGCCGAATGGGGGGTGCACCGCTACTTCGGGTACCCCGGCGACGGGATCAACGGGATGACCTCCGCGCTGCAACGAGCCGGCGGCCGGGTGGAGTTCGTCCAGGTACGCCACGAGGAGACCGCCGGTTTCGCCGCCAGCGCCCACGTGAAGTACGGCGGCGGCCCACTCGGCTGCGCCCTGGCGACCAGTGGCCCCGGCGCGATCCACCTGCTCAACGGCCTCTACGACGCCAAGCTCGACCACCAGCCGGTGGTGGCCCTGGTCGGCAACACCGCGCTGACCGCCGAGGGCGGCGGCTACTACCAGGAGGTCGACCTGCTCGCCCTCTACAAGGACGTCGCCTCGGACTTCCTGGCCCAACTCGACGACCCGTCCCAGGTGAGGCACCTGGTGGACCGGGCCTGCCGTACGGCGCTGTCCCGCCGGACGGTGACCGCACTGGTGCTCCCGCTGGACGTGCAGGACGAGCCGGCGGTACCGGATCCACCGCACGCGCACGGCTACTACCACACCAGTTCGGTCCCGAGCAGCATGCCGACGGTGCCGCCGGAGGCGGAGCTGCGCCGCCGAGGTGCTGCGCGGCGGCGAGAAGGTGGCGATGCTGGTCGGGCAGGGCGCGCTCGGTGCCGAGCAGGAGGTACGCCTGATCGCCGACCGGCTGGGCGCGGGGGTGGCCACCGCCCTGCTCGGCTTCACCGCCGTCGACCACCGTGAGCCGTGGGTGACCGGGGCGATCGGCCTACTCGGCACCCGACCGAGCTGGCAGCTGATGCAGGACTGTGACCGGCTGCTGATCGTCGGCAGCAACATGCCGTACTCGGACTTCTATCCGCCGCAGGGGCAGGCCCGTGCGGTGCAGATCGACCTGGACGGGTCCCGGATGGGGCTGCGCTACCCGACGGAGGTCAACCTGACCGGCGACGCCGGCCCGACCCTGCGGGCGTTGCTGCGGGAGCTGGGCGACGGTCCCGCCCCGACGGCCTGGCGGGCGACCGTCGCCGACGCCACCTCGGCGTGGCGACGCGCCCAGGCGGACCTGGCCGGGCAGCCCGCCGACCCGGTGAACCCGCAGCTGTTGTTCCACACCCTCAACGACGCACTGCCCGACGACGCCATGATCGCCGTCGACTGCGGCACCGCCACCGCCTGGTACGCCCGCCACCTCCAGGTCCGCCCCGGCATGCTGGCCAGCCTCTCCGGCACCCTGCTGTCGATGGGCGGCGCCATGCCGTACGCCCTCGCGGCGAAGTTCGCCCACCCCGACCGGCCGGTGGTGGTGTTGATCGGCGACGGGGCGATGCAGATGAACGGGGTCAACGAGTTGATCACCGTGGCGAAGAACTGGCGGCACTGGGCCGACCCGCGTTTCGTGGTGCTGGTGCTCAACAACCGGGATCTGGCGTTCGTCAGTTGGGAGCAACGCTCCACCGAGGGCAGCCCGCGCTATCCGGCCAGCCAGGACGTGCCGGATGTGGCGTACCACCGGTGGGCCGAGGTGCTGGGCCTCGACGGCGAACTGGTCGACTCCCCCGACCAGGTCGCCGGCCTGTGGCGTCGGGCCCTGACCGCCGACCGTCCCGTGGTGGTGAACGCGATGGTCGACCCGGCGGAGCTGATGCTGCCCCCGCACTTCACCCTCGACCAGGCCCGCAAGACGGCGGCGGCCCTGCTGCGCGGCGACACCGACCGGGCCGGCATCGTCCGCCGGGGCATCCCCGCCACCCTGGCCACCTACCGCCCCCGCCGCAAAAACCCCTGACCACCCACCCACCCGCCAGCCCACCCACCCGCACCGCCCCGGAGCGGGGACCGGACCGGACCGCCCCGCCCAGCCTCCGCGCCGGACCGCGGTGATCAAGAGGTTTACGTCAAACAAAGCCCCATTCCTGACCTGAACCTCTTGATCACCGGGCCAAGCCGGGGTGGGGTGAGCCGGGGTTTGGGTGGTTTTGAGTGGGGGTGGGGTTCGGGGGGTGGTGGGGTCGTATTGGGTGGTTAGGGTGCGAAGGATGGGGCGTGGGGTGGTTGTCGCGATGGTGGGGACGGACGGGTCAGGAAAGTCGACCCAGGCCAGAGGGCTGGTGGGGCGGCTGAACGAGGCGGGGATACCCGCGACCTACCTCGAGAATGCCGGTGGACGGCCGCTGTGGAACCGGCTGGCGCGGGCGGTGGGCCGTCGCGACGGCGTGCATCTGTTCGGACGGCGTGCCTACCCGGTGCTGGAGGCGACGGTACGGTGGGTGGCGCTGGCACGTGCGGTGGCGGTCACCCGGTTGACCGGGCGGGTCGGGGTGATGGACCGTTGGACCTGGTGCCAGTACGTGATCATGCGAGCCCGCGGCGACCGGGGTGTCGGGCTGGTCCGCGCCGCGTACGCCCTCTTTCCCCGGCCGGACCTGGTCTGTTTCCTGGCGGTCCGGCCGGAGCTGGCCCAGCGACGGGTGCTGGAGCGGGGCATCGACACCGAGGAGTTGGCCCACCTGACCGCGCTCGACGCCGGTTACCGGGCGCTACCGGAGTTCGGCAGCTTCACTCTGGTCGACGGCAACGCCGCCCCGGCGACGGTGGCCGACGCCCTGGACCGGGCGGTCGCCACGGTGACCGGCAGGCGGTAGGGGTTTTGAGGCCACTCGAACATGGATCGAGCGCGATCTTGCACCTCGGTGCCACGCACGAACCCCGGCTGCGCGACCTGGGCGTACCGGCCGACTGGCACCCGCACGACCCCGGCTCAGCCCCGACGGTTCTGCAACCAGCGCAGCAGGTCCGACGGGAAGCCCTCGTCCGGTTGCGGCGCGCTGGGGGACGGCCGGGGCGTCGGACGCTGCGGGTTGCCGACGAGTTCCCGGCTGGGGGCGGTGAAATCGCGGACCGGCTGGCCATCCACGGCGGTACGGATGGTCCGGGCGACCGCCGTGATCACCTCACCCTGCACCGCCGCGCCGACCGCGTCGCTGGGGTCGTCGGGGTTGGCGGCGATGCCGGCGACCGCCACCTGCGGGGTGAAGCCGACGAAGGTCTCGGTGGCGTTCTGCTCCGAGCTGCCGGTCTTGCCGGCCACCGGGCGACCGACGATCCGGTCCACCCCACCGGCGGTGCTGCCGTTGCACTGCCCGTACGCCGACTGCTGGCCGACCGGGCAGCGGGCCGCGTCGGTGGCGGCGCGGGCCACGTCCGGCGTCAGCACCTGCTTGCAGGCCGGCTGCCCGACCGGCACGGTCGTGCCGTCCGGGGCGGTCACCGAGACCACCGGGGTCGGCGCACAGTACGTCCCCTCGGCGGCCACCGTCGCGTAGGCGTTGGCCAGGTCGAGCGGGGTGGTGGCGGACACCCCGAGGGTGAACGCCCCCCAGTCGTCGGCGTCGTGCGCGGCGAGGTCGGCGTCGGCCGGCGCGCGGAAGGTTATCCCGAGGCGCTGGGCCATCTCCACCACCTTGGCCGGGCCGACCTGCTCTTCCAGCCAGACGAAGTAGGTGTTCACCGAGCGGCCGAAGCCGTCCCACATCATCCGGTAGCCGTCCATCCGCGCCGGGTTGGCGTTGGCCGGGCACCACCGGCCGTCACAGGACGCCTCCCCCTCGGCGGGGAACCGGGTGGTCAGCCGGCTCGGCGAGTCGAACCCGGTGGACAGGGTACGACCGTTCTCCAGCGCAGCCAGCATGGTGAACAGCTTGAACGTGGAGCCGGCCTGGTAGCCGGCGATGCTGCCGCCGCCGGATACCAGCGGGTTGACGGTCTGGCCGTCGCCCACCCCGTACTCCCGGTTGACGGCCAGGGCGAGCACCCGCCCGGTGCCGGGCTCGACGGCGGCGATCGGCAGGGCCCGGGCGTCGTCGGCGGGGTAGACCTTGCGGGCCTCGGCGACGGCGGTGGCCTGCACGTCGGGGTCGAGCGAGGTGACCACGGTGTAGCCGCCCCGGCGCAGCGACTGCTCCCGCTCCTGGGCGGTCGCACCGAAGGCGGGCTGATCCAACCACCAGCGGCGCAGGTAGTCGCAGAAGAAGCCGGCGTCGGCGCTGGCCATGGCGGTGCAGCCGTTGGGCTGGGCCGTGGGGTGCAGGGTCAGCTTCTCGGCGCGGGCCCCGTCGGCCTGGGCGGCGGTGATCGCGCCGGTGGCGACCATCGAGTCGAGGACGTACCCGCGTCGCTTCAGGGCCGCGTCCTGGTCACCGTCGATCGGGCTGTACGCGTCGGGCGACTGGACCAGGCCGGCGAGCAACGCCGACTCGGCCAGGGTCAGGTCGGCGGGCGCCTTGCCGAAGTAGCGCTGGCTGGCGGCGGCGACCCCGTACGCCCCGGAGCCGAAGTAGGCGATGTTGAGGTAGCGGTTGAGGATCTCGTCCTTGCTGAGGGTCTTCTCCAGCTCGGTGGCGTACCGGATCTCCTGGAGCTTGCGCCCGACGGTCTGCTCGGTGGCCGCCTCCCGTTGCTCGGCGGTGGCCGTGGGGTCGGTCTTGAGCACGTTGCGCACGTACTGCATGGTCAGCGTGGAGCCGCCCTGGGCGGTGCCGCCGCCGGTGACGTTGGCGACCAGGGCGCGGGCCATGCCGCGCAGGTCGGCCCCACCGTGGGAGTAGAAGCGGCGGTCCTCGGCGGCGACGATCGCCTGCCGCAGTGTCGGGGCGATCTCGGCCAGCGGCACGTCGGTGCGGTTGACGTCGTAGAACGTGGTGAGCAGCGTCTTACCGTCGTTGGCGTAGAGGTAGGAGCGCTGCGGGGTGGCCGGGGTGCGCAGCGCCGCCGGCAGGTCGTCGAACGCCCCCAGGACCGCCTTGGTGGCGATGCCGGCGAGCAGGTTGCCCGGGAGCGCGGCGACTGCGAGGACCAGACCGGCCAGCAGGCCGGCGAGCAGCACGGTGAGCAGCCGCGTCAGCGGCGTCCGGGGTGAGGACATGGACGCAAGCATTGCCACCGCACCGGGTAGCAGCCCACTCCGCCAGCGGATTGTCAGGTAACTCACCGTAATCTGCCAGCGACTTCCCCGCCCCGTCCCCCTCCCGTCCCCGCATCCCCCGTCCATCCCGTCCATCCCGTCCATCCCCTCCGTCCCGGCGGCTCGGTGATCAAGAGCTTTGCGTGCTCTCCGGCCGAATTCCTGACGCAAACTTCTTGATCACCGACCCGAGCCGACCCGAGCCGACCCCGAGGCGGGGGCGGGGAGGGAGCGGGGGCGGGGTTAGGCGGCGGGGAGGGGGCCTTGCGGGCCGGGGGTGGGGGTGGGGGTGGTGACGCTGGCGGTGGCGGCGTCGTGGGCGATGGCGGCCGGGAGGAGGCGGCCGGAGCGGTAGCCGATACCGACACCCGAGATCAGCACGAAGATCGCGCCGAAGGTCGGCAGCGAGCCGACCAGCGCGCCGCCCAGGCCGAGCAGCGGGGCGGCGATCATCAGCATCGCCCCGTCACCGATGGCGAACGCCCCGGAACGGGCCACCGCCCAGCCGGTGAGCAGCCACCCCGCGCTGTAGCAGGTGGCCCCGACCAGCACCAGCGTCCGGGCGGTGGTGCCGAAGACCGGGGTCTGCTCGGTCAGGCCGGCGAAGGGCAGCATCAGCACCGTGCCACCGATGCCCACCAGCAGGCCGGCCACCGCCGCCCGCCGGCTGCGGGTGGCCGCGAGCAGACCGGTGAGCGCGAGCAGGGCGAGCAGACCCAGCCAGATGGCGGCGACCCAGCCGAGCAGGTAGAGGGGTCGACCGTCGGCCGGGTACGGGTCGTTGCCGACCGCGCCGTCGCTGGCCATCGCCACCGCCCCGTAGAGCACCGCGTAGGCGGGCAGCAGCCAGACCGCCGCCCGGGCGAGCCGGCGCAGCGACCAGGCCCAACTGGCGTCGGTGGCCGGCGCTGACGGGCCGGGGTCACCGACGAAGGGCAGCACCCCGAAGCCGCCGCCGGTGCGCCGGGTGCCCAGCGGACCCGCCGGGTCGTGTGCGCCGGCAACCGGGGTACGGGAGAACAAACGCTGCGCGGGTTCCTTCATGGCTCACCTCGTCTGCTCCGACGGGCGGCACGCGCGGCGACACCCGTCTGCTCCGACGGGTGGCACGAGCGGCGACACCCGTCTGCTCCGACGGGTGGACCGGCACGCGCCCCCGTCCGCCCTCCCGACGGGCGGCACGGGACGCGCCACCCGGCTGCTGGCGACGGGCCGGCCGGAACGCGTCCGGCGCCCCGGTGCCTGACCACCACCCGTCCCTCAGGACCGATCGTGGCAGGCACCGGGGCGCCGGATGAGCGTTTCTCACATTTGCCGCCGGGGTGGGCGGCGGCGGGTCAGGCCCGTTCGCGCTGGTCGACCGGGTCGCTGACCAGGCTGGCCGGGGAGACCGGCTCGGGTGCCGGCAGCCCCTGCGGCACCTTGCCGCCGGTGGCCTGCGCCTCGGCGACGCGTACCTCGTCGTGGATCTGCTGGGCGGCGATGGCCGCCGCCTGCGCCGCCTCGGCGGCCTCCCGCTCTACCTCGCCGGCGCTGTGCTTCGCCTCCGGGGCCGGCTCGTCGCCGACCATCCGGCTGAGCCCGCCCAGCGCGCCGCCCATGCCCTCCAGGGCCTTGGTCAGCTCGGTCGGGATGATCCAGACCTTGTTGGCCGTGCCGTTGGCGATCTGCGGCAGCGCCTGCAGGTATTGGTAGGCCAGCACCTTCTGGCTCGGGTTGGCGGTGTGGATCGCGTCGAAGACCGTCCGGATCGCCTTGGCCTGACCCTCGGCCTGGAGGATCCGGGCCTGCCGGTCACCGTCGGCGCGCAGCACCGCGGACTGCTTGTCACCCTCGGCGGTGAGGATCTGCGACTGCTTGTGGCCCTCGGCGGTGAGGATCGCCGCCCGGCGGTCCCGCTCGGCACGCATCTGCTTCTCCATCGAGTCGCGGATGCTGGCCGGCGGCTCGATCGCCTTGATCTCCACCCGGGTCACCTTGATGCCCCACCGGCCGGTGGTCTCGTCGAGCACGCCGGAGAGGTGCCGGTTGATCTCCTCGCGGCTGGTCAGCGCCCGCTCCAGGTCCAGCGAGCCGATCACGTTACGCAGCGTCGTGACGGTCAACTGCTCGATCGCCTGGATGAAGTTGGCGATCTCGTAGGTGGCCCGGACCGCGTCGACCACCTTGTAGTAGAGGACGGTGTCGATCGACACCACCAGGTTGTCCGAGGTGATCACCGGCTGCGGCGGGAAGCTCACCACCTGCTCGCGCATGTCGACCTTGGTACGCACCGCGTCGACGAACGGGACCAGCAGGTTCAGGCCCGGGTTCAGGGTGCGCTTGTACTTGCCGAGCCGCTCCACCACGTCCTGACGCTGCTGCGGCACGATGCGTACCGCCTTCGCCAGCGTCACCACCATGATCAACGCTACGGCCACCAACAGGACCGCTAGAAATTCCATACCGTCACCTTTTCGCTTCCGGCAGCTCGCCGGGGGAGGAAATGTCGTCCTGCCACACCAGGGCGGTGGCGCCCCGGACCTTTATCACCTGCACCCGCGCACCGGGCTCGAAAGTCTGCGTCGCGTCGTACGGACGCGCCGTCCACAACTCGCCGTCGATCTTCACCATGCCCTGGTCGGCACCGACCTGCTCGATCACCAGTGCGGTGGCGCCCTCCAGCGCCGCCACCCCGAACGGCTGCTCGCCGCTGTCCACCGACGGCCGCATGTGCCGGCGGATCGTCGGCCGGGCGAGCGCCACCGTCAACGCCGACACCACGGCGAAAACCACCGCCTGCACGGCGACGGGCGCACCCAGCGCGGCGGCCCCGGCAGCGGCGAACGCGCCCACCGCGAACATGATCAAAAACAGCGTCGTCGTGAAGATCTCGGCGACGGCCAACAGCACACCCAGCACGATCCACACCACGGCGTCCACCCCCCGATCGTGACACGTCCACGCGAATCCACCCACTCCTGGTGATCAGTAAGCTCAGTTCAGGCCCGTTCCGACCGCCGCCAAGGAGCCGATCGTGACCCTGCTCGCCGAGACCGTCCGCCGGATCGACACCCTCGTGGCACAGGCCCAGGCCACCGGGCGTACGCCGTCGTTGGCGCTGGGCGTCGTACGGAACGGGACCCTGGTGCACCTGGCCGCCGCCGGCGACCACCCGCGCCCGGACCCCGACCTCCAGTACCGGGTGGGCTCGATCACCAAGACGATGACCGCGACGCTGCTGCTGGGGGAACGGGACGCCGGCCGGCTCACCCTCGACGACCCGCTGGAGCGGCACCTGCCGGGCACCGCCGTCGGCGGGCTCACCCTGCGCCAACTCCTCGGCCACGCCAGCGGCCTGCACCGCGAACCCGACGGCCCCTGGTGGGAGCGGACCGAGGGCACCGACCTGGCCACCCTGGTCGCCGGCGTGACCACGGACAAGGTCGGCTACCCCGCCTGGCGCGGCTACCACTACTCCAACCTGGCGTACGGGCTGCTCGGCGGGGTGCTGGAACGGGTCACCGGGACGCCCTGGGCGCAACTGCTGAGCACCCGGATCCTCGACCCGCTGGGCCTGCGGCGCACCACCTACCACCCCACCGCGCCGTACGCCCCGGGCTACGTGGTGCACCCGTGGCACGACACCCTGCGGGAGGAGCCGCGCACCGACACCGGGGCGATGGCCCCCGCCGGGCAACTCTGGTCGACCGTCACCGACCTCGCCCGCTGGGCGGCGTTCCTCGCCGACCCCGACCCCGAGGTGCTGGCCGCCGACACCCTCACCGAGATGTGCACCCCGGTCATCCTCAGCGACCTGGACTCCTGGCGTGGCGGCCACGGCCTGGGCCTGGAGCTGTACCGCGAGGGCGACCGGGTGTACGTGGGCCACGGCGGCTCGATGCCCGGCTACGTCGCCGCGCTGACCGTGCACCGGCCCAGCCGGACCGCCGTGGTCGGCTACGCCAACTCGTACGGGTTCCGCACCGGCCACATCGGCGGGCTGTCCCGGCAACTGCTCACCCTGGTCCTGGACGCCGAACCGACGCCGGTCACGCCCTGGCGGCCGGCCGCCGCCCCACCCCCGGCGGAACTGGCCGAGCTGACCGGCCGCTGGTGGTGGATGGGCATCGAGTACGAGGTCCGGGCCGACCCGGCCGGCGAGCTGTGGGCCGGCCGGCCCGGCGAGCCGACGCTGCGGTTCACCCGGACCGGACCGGACCGCTGGCGGGGCCGCTCCGGCGAGGAGGACAGCGAGGTCCTCGCCGTGCTCCGCGACCCGGACGGGCGGGCGGTGGGCCTGGACATCGGCACCTTCGTCTTCACCCGCACCCCCGACCAGGAGCCCTGACCGGGGCCGACGGGCCGGCGGCGGCGGGTGTCAGCCGGGTTCGGTGACGAAGTCGATCAGGCGTTCCATCGCGTTGATCAGCGGCGTCTCCACGTCGGCGAAACTGTCCACCCGGGACAGGATGCGCCGCCACATGTCGGCCGGCTCGGCCACCCCGAGGGCCGCACAGACGCCCTCCTTCCACGGCCGGCCCGGCGGCACCACCGGCCAGGCCCGGATGCCCAGCGCGGCCGGCTTGACCGCCTGCCACACGTCGACGTACGGGTGCCCGGTGACCAGCACGTGCGGGGAGTCCACCCGGGCCACGATCCGGCTCTCCTTGGAGCCGGGCACCAGGTGGTCGACGAGCACCCCCAACCGGCGGCCGGGGCCGGGGGCGAAGTCGCGTACCTCGGCGTCGAGGGCGTCGATGCCGTCCAACGGCTCCACCACCACGCCCTCGACCCGCAGGTCGTCGCCCCAGATCCGCTCCACCAGGGCGGCGTCGTGCACGCCCTCGACCCAGATCCGGCTGGCCTTGGCCACCCGCGCCCGGACGTCGGCCACGGCGATCGATCCGGAGGCGGTGCGGCGGCGGGCGGCGGGCACCACGGGGCGTACCGGCCGGCGCAGGGTCACCGGTGCCCCGTCGAGCAGGAACGCGGCGGGCAGCAGCGGGAAGACGCGCCGCCGGCCGTGCCGGTCCTCCAGCACCACCGCCCCCGACTCGAACCCCACCACCGCGCCGCAGAACCCGGAGTCGGCGTCCTCCACCACGAGATCCACCTCGGCGTCGACCTCGGGGGTGACCTTCCGTCGCCGCCAGTCGCCCGCCAGCACGTCCTCGCCGTATCGCCCCGCCATGTCGATCACGCTAACCTCCGGCGCGCTCCGGCACCTCCCGACGCGCCCGTCCGACGTGCCGCCCACCCGGACCGACGCGCCGCCCGCCGAGCCCGACGCGCCCCATCCGACCGCCGTCCGCGCGGGCCGACGTGCCAACCGCCCCGGACCGACGTGTTAACCGCCCCGGACCGACGTGCCGCCCGTGCGGGCCGCCACCTGCACCGGTGGGTGGGCCGTGGGACCCACGATCCGGCAGTCGAGACAGGGGCGGCGGGGAGCACGTACCCTTTCGGCATGTCCTCCCCCGCAACGGGCGCGGCCACCCTCGCCGCGCGCCGGTCGAGCCGTTTCGTGGCCTGGGTACGCGCCTGGCGGGCCGGCCTGGTGCCCTTCGACGAGGTGGCCGAGTCGGTCGCCGGTGACGAGGAGCACCTGGTCGCCGACGCGCCGGGCACCTGGCGGGACGTGCCGCTGCGCGACGCCCTGCCGACGTTGGCCAAGCTCTCCCCCGACGAGATCCGCCTGGTGCTGCCGGCACCGGGCGACCCGCGGGGGCTGCCCGGTCCAGGCGACTTCGCCGGGGCCGCGCTGCTGGCCGGGGAGGCCGTGGTGGCCGGTGGGCTCGGGCTGATCCCCGAGGTGCGCACCCACACCTCCGGCTCCGGGATGACCTGGGAGACGGTGCTGTGGCGGGTCTACCCGCTGCCGGCCGACGCGCCGAAGGCGTCGCTGACCGCGCCCGGAGCGGCCGAGGCGGAGGCGGAGCTGGCCACCGCGCTGGCCGAGTCCACCGCCGCGCTGACCCGCCTCGACGTGGCCCAGTGGCGGCCCGAGCTGGCCGGGGCGCTCGCCGCGCTGCGCCGCCCGGACGGTGCCACCGACCTGCCGCCCGGGTTCGACCCGCGCGCCCGGCGGCTGTTCGCCCGCGCCGCCGTCCTCGACCGGGTCCTCGCGCTGGCCGGGGAGAGCGCGCCCGGCGGAGCGATCAACAACCACGAGGCCCAGCAGCGCGACGCCGCCCTGCGCCCGCTCACCACCGCCTGTAGGCAGGCGCTGGTCGCCGCCTGCAACGCCCCGCTGCGCCCCTGACCGCACCCGCCGCGCCGTCCGCACCGCGCCGCACACCGGGCCGGGCCGCTCACACCGCGCCGCACACCGGGCCGGGCCGCCCGCGCCGCGCCGTATGCAGGGCCGAGCCGTCCGCACCGGGACGCCATGCCCGCCGGCCGGGACGCCGCCCGCACCCGGACCGGATCGCGCCGGAACGGTACGGCTCAGATCTCGTCGATCAGGTCCAGCACCGAGTCGACGATGCGCGACGGCCGGTACGGGTAGCGTTCCGTCTCCGCCCGGGTGCTGATCCCGGTGAGCACCAGGATCGTCTCCAGTCCCGCCTCCAGGCCGCACAGGATGTCGGTGTCCATCCGGTCGCCGATCATCGCGGTGCTCTCCGAGTGGGCGTTGATGGTGTTCAACGCCGAACGCATCATCATCGGGTTGGGCTTGCCGACGAAGTACGGCTCCACCCCGGTCGCCTTCGAGATCATCGCGGCGACCGACCCGGCGGCGGGCAGCGCACCCTCCACCGACGGGCCGGTGACGTCCGGGTTGGTGCAGATGAACCGGGCCCCGTCGTTGATCAGCCGGACCGCCTTGGTGATCGCCTCGAAGCTGTAGGTGCGGGTCTCCCCCAGCACCACGTAGTCCGGGGCGAAGTCGGTCAGCACGTAACCGACGGCGTGCAGCGCGGTGGTCAGCCCCGCCTCGCCGATCACGTACGCGGTGCCGCCCGGCCGCTGGTCGGCGAGGAACTGGGCGGTGGCCAGCGCCGCCGTCCAGATCGCCTCCTCGGGCACCTCGAAGCCCATCCGGGTGAGCCGGGCCTGGAGGTCGCGCGGGGTGTAGATGGAGTTGTTGGTGAGCACCAGGAAGGGCTTGCCGGAGGACCGGAGCCGGTTGACGAACTCCGGGGCGCCGGGCACCGGCTGGCCCTCGTGCACCAGCACGCCGTCCATGTCGGTGAGCCAGCTCTGCACCGGTTTGCGGTCAAGCATCTGTCGTCCCAAGGGGGTGTCGGGGAGGGTGGGTCGTCGGCATCAGGGTCGGCGGGCGGCCGGCACGCAGCACGGGGTCGGGCAGCTGTCCCACATCGGCAGCTCACCGAGGCGACGGCGGGTCGCCGGCCCGTCGGGCGTGGTGCGTTCGGCCACCAGTTCGCGCACCATCGAAACGAACCTCGGGTCGGTGCCGGGGGTGCCCGCCCGGACGAAGTCCAGACCGAGCTGCTTGGCCGTCTCCAACGCCTCGGTGTCGAGGTCCCAGACCACCTCCAGGTGGTCGGAGACGAACCCGATCGGGCTGACCACCACCCCGGTCACCCCCTGCCCGGCGAGGGCGGTCAGGTGGTCGTTGACGTCCGGCTCCAGCCACGGCACCTGGGGCGGGCCGGAACGGCTCTGCCAGACCAGGTCGTAGGGCAGGTCGGGTGCGGCGGCGGCGTGCACCAGCCGGGCGGTCTCCGCCAGCTGCGCGGTGTACCGGCCGCCGTGCGGGCCGGCGGTGGCCGCCGCCGAGGTGGGGATGGAGTGCGCGGTGAAGACCAGCCGGGTGGTGTCCCGCCGGGCCGGGTCGAGCTGGGCCAGCGCCGAGCGCACCGCGTCGGCGTGCGGCTCGACGAAGCCCGGGTGGTCCCAGAACTGCCGCAGCTTGTCGATCACCGGGGCGTCCGGGCCGACGGCGGCCCGCGCGGCGGCGATGTCCTCCTGGTACTGCCGGCACGACGAGTAGCCGCCGTACGCGCTGGTGACGAACGCCAGCGCCCGGGTGATCCCGTCGTCACGCATCTGCGCCACGGTGTCGGCGAGCATCGGGTCCCAGTTCCGGTTGCCCCAGTAGACCGGCAGGTCGACGTCGTGCGCGGCGAGGTCCGCCCGGATCGCGGCGAGCAGTTCGCGGCACTGCTGGTTGATCGGGGAGACCCCGCCGAAGTGCAGGTAGTGCTCGGCGACCTCGGCCAGCCGCTCGGGCGGCACCCCCCGCCCCCGGGTCACGTTCTCCAGGAAGGGCAGCACGTCCTCGGGCCGCTCCGGGCCACCGAAGGAGACCAGCACCAATGCGTCGTACGACATGGGGTCATTCTCCCCCGCGCCCGAAGACGGCCCGACGACGCCCCCTGGTCGCGGGCGTGCCGCAGGGGCCCCGGTTCGGGGCCCCTGCGGGCGGTTCAGGCGCCGACGGCGTGGTAGCCGCCGTCGACGTGGACGATCTCGCCGGTGGTGGCCGGGAACCAGTCCGACAGCAGGGCCAGGCAGGCGCGGGCGGCCGGCTCCTGGTCGGTGAGGCTCCAGCCCAGCGGGGCGCGCTCGGTCCACGCCTGCTCGAACTGCTCGAAGCCGGGGATGGACTTCGCGGCCATGGTGCGCAGCGGCCCGGCCGCGACCAGGTTGCTGCGGATACCCTGCTTGCCCAGGTGCACGGCGAGGTAGCGGGAGGTGGACTCCAACCCGGCCTTGGCCACGCCCATCCAGTCGTAGACCGGCCAGGCCTTGGTGGCGTCGAAGGTGAGCCCGACCACCGAGCCGCCCGGCGACATCAGCGGCAGCGCCGCCATGGCCAGCGACTTGTAGGAGTACGTGGAGACGTGCAGCGCGGTCGCCACGTCCTCCCAGGAGGCGTCGAGGAAGCCGCCACCGAGGCAGCTCTGCGGGGCGAAGCCGATCGAGTGGACCACCCCGTCGAGTCCGTCGACGTGCTCGCGCACCCGGTCGGCCAGGCCGGCGAGCTGCTCCGGGCTGGTCACGTCCAGCTCGATGATCGGTGCCGGCTGCGGTAGCCGGCGGGCGATCCGCTCGACCAGCGAGAGCCGGCCGTAGCCGGTGAGCACGACCTGGGCGCCGTTGTCCTGGGCGAGTTTCGCCACCGAGAAGGCGATCGAGGCGTCGGTGATGACGCCGGTGACCAGCAGCCGCTTACCGGCGAGCAGTCCTGACATGTGTTGGCTTCCTCCGTACGTTCTCAGTGACCCATGCCGAGGCCGCCGTCGACCGGGATGACGGCACCGGAGATGTAGCCGGCGGCGTCCGAGGCGAGCCAGGTGACCACCCCGGCGACCTCGTCCGGCGCGGCGAACCGCCCGGCCGGGATGACCTTGCGGTACTCGGTGCGGCGCTCCTCGGGCAGCTTGGCCGTCATCTCGGTGTCGATGAAGCCCGGGGCGACCACGTTCGCGGTGATGTTGCGGCTGCCCAGTTCCCGGGTGATCGAGCGGGCCACCCCCACCAGGCCGGCCTTGCTGGCGGCGTAGTTGACCTGGCCGGCGCCGCCGTAGAGGCCGATCACCGACGAGATGAAGATCATCCGGCCCCACTTGGCCCGGAGCATCTTGGACGAGGCCCGCTTGGCGCACCGGAAGGCGCCGGTCAGGTTGGTGTCGAGCACCCCGGTGAACTGCTCCTCGGACATCCGCATCAGCAGCGTGTCGTCGGTGATGCCGGCGTTGGCGACCAGCACCTCGACCGGTCCCAGCTCGGCCTCGACCGCGGCGAAGGCGGCGTCGACGGAGGCCGAGTCGGTGACGTCACACCGGACCCCGAACAGCCCCTCCGGCGCGTCGCCGCTGCGGTGGGTGACCGCCACCCGGTCGCCCTGCTTGGCGAAGGCCTGCGCGATGGCCAGTCCGATTCCCCGGTTGCCGCCGGTCACCAGCACGGTACGGGCCACTGTCCCCCCTCGTTTCCACTGATCATTCCGGTCGGAGCCTAGGCGTTACCGACAGGTAACCGCTAACGGTCCGCCACCGGCGGCCGGCCGAGTACGCGTTCGCGCAGTCCCCGTTGTACGATCATCGTCGTCCGCGAGCCGAATGCGACTCGCGTTTCCGGGCCCGCCGACCGCAGGAGGTGATCGCTGTGCGAGATAGCGATCCTCCCAGTCGTGGCCGGGCCCTCCGTCAGCCCCGCTGAGCCACGACTCAGTCGGTCGAGCTGACCCAGCTCCCGCTCCCCGCACCTCCCGTCTGCGGCCCCGGCCACAGACCGGTCGGTGGTGCCGTCCCGCGTCGGGACGCCCCGGTGGAGCAGCCCGGTCACGACTTCGCGTGTGCGCCCCGTTCAACCCTTTGCGGTCCGCCCCGCCCCCGCGGACCGCCCCGTCGCCACCGGAGCCGTTCATGAGCCGCTACGTCGCCCCGCTGAGCTTCACCCTCGCCGCCGTCTGGGTGGCCGTCGTGTTCGTGCTGGCCGGCGGCGGTCACTGACCACCACCGGCCGTCGCGCCGACCCGCACACCCCGACGGGACACCCCGGACCGGGTCACCGCACCCCGGGACGTCCGCCAACCGCCGCACCACACCCCGGACGTCCAGCCGGGCGTCACAGCATCCGGGACGTCCACAGCAGGCTCAGGCCGCCCGCGCAGAGCACCAGCAGCAACGCCACCCCCGCGTACCACTGGGTGATCTCGCGGGGCTCGGTGCGGAACCCGATCGACGAGCCCATGTCCTGGTAGACCTGCTTCAGCTCGGCCACCGAGGCCGCCTCGTAGAAGTAACCCTCGGTGGTCTCGGCGAGCTGGGCCAGCGCCAGCCGGTCCACCGGCACCCGCTGCAACTGACCACCGATGTCGACCTGCCCCGAGTCGGTGCCGAACGCGATGGTGGACACCGGCACGTTCGCCGCCTGCGCCGCCGCCGCGGCCTCCTCCACCGACCGGCCCGAGGTGCGGAACCCGTCGGAGAGCAGCACGATCCGGGCCGGCGGAATGCCGGCCGCACCGTCGGCCGGCACCGACCGGATCGCCTCCAGGCAGGTGAAGACCGCCTCACCGGTGGCGGTCGCCTCGGCCAGGGTCAGCCCGTCGATGGCCGCCGTCACCGCCGCCCGGTCCTTCGTTGGGGCCACCAGCACGTTCGCCGCCTTGGCGAAGGAGACCAACCCCAGGTTGTAGCTGGCCGGCAACTCACCGACGAACTGCTTCGCCGCCTCCTGCGCGGCCTCCAACCGGTTCGGCGACACGTCGTCGGCCTGCATGGACAGCGACACGTCGATGGCGAGCATCACGGTGGCCCGCTCCAACGGCTCCCGGGTGTCGATCGCCGGCCGGGCCATCCCGGTGGCGAGCGCCACCATCGCCAGCAGCAGCACGGTCGCCGCCGCGTGCCGCCGCCAGCCCAACCCCTTCGGCGCGAGGGTACGCAGCAGGTCCACGTTGGTGAACCGCATCGCGTACGCCCGGCGGTGGCGCTGCCGCCAGACGTAGGCCGCGGCCAGGGCCAGCACCGGCACCAGCGTCAACAGCCACCACGGTTGCATGAAACGGATCATCGCGTCGTCCCCCGGGTGCGGGCGTGCCGCTGGGCGGCCACGAATCGCACCATGTCCAGCAGCCAGTCTCGGTCGGTACGCAACACCAGGTGCCCGGCACCGGCGGCACGCAGCTCGGTGGCGATCGCGCCGCGCTGGGCGGCGGCCGCCTCCGCGTAACGGCGGCGCAGCCGCGGATCGGCGGTCTGCACCTCGTGCAGCTCCCCGGTCTCCGGGTCCACCACCGGCAGCACCCCCACGTCGGGCAACTCCAGCTCGCGCGGGTCGACCACCTCGATGGCCAGCACGTCGTGCCGGACCCGCAGCTTACGCATCGGCCGGCCCCACTGCGCGGGCGGTGCGAGGAAGTCCGAGATCACCACGGCCAGGCCCCGGCGGCGCGGCGGCCGGTTGAGCAGGTCGATCAGTGCCCCCAGGTCACCGCGCCCGGGACGCAGCGGGGTGTGCGCCACCGCGCGCAGCAACGCCTGCGCCTCCCGCCGGCCGGAGCGGGCCGGCACCCGGGTCAGCGTCCCCGGCCCGGTGGGCTCCGGTGGTGGGGCGGAGCGCCACCGACGGGTGGGCGGGGCCGGCGGCGGGGCCCCGGTGCCGATCACCGCGCCGATCCGGTTGCCGCCGCGCACGGTCAGGTGGGTCAGCGCGGCGGTCGCGGCGACCACCACGTCCCGCTTGAGCCACCGGCCGGTGCCGAAGTCCAGGCTCGCCGACAGGTCCACCGCCAGCCACGTCTCCAGCTCCCGGTCGGCCACCGTACGCCGCACGTGCGGGGTGGTGGTGCGGGCGGTCACCGGCCAGTCCATCCGGCGTACGTCGTCGCCGGGGCGGTACTCGCGCGACTCCCCCGCCTCGCTGCCCGGCCCCGGCAGCAGACCCGCGTAGTCGCCCTGGAGCAGTCCGTCGAGTTTGCGGGTCACCAGCAGTTGCAGCCGGGACAGCACCGCCTCGTTGCGCTCCCCACCGGCGTCGGCCGGGCTTACCGGTGCGGTCACGGGCGCTGCCCGGGCCAGCCGGCGGCCGGCGGGCCGCTGACCGGCGGCGGCGCGGACGCCTGCTGACGGGGCGCCACCGAGGGCATCGGGATGGTCGACATCACCCGGTGCACCACGTGGTCGGCGGGCACGTCGTCGGCCAGCGCGTCATAGCTGAGCACCAGCCGGTGGCGCAGGATGTCCGGCGCGATGTCCTGGACGTCCTGCGGCAACGCGTAGTCCCGGCCGCGCAGCAGTGCCAGCGCCCGGGTGGCCCGGATCAGGCCGAGCGAGGCGCGCGGGCTGGCCCCGTACTGGATCAGCCGGGCCACGTCGGGCATCCCGTGCTCGGCGGGACTGCGGGTGGCCAGCACCAGCCGGACGGCGTAGTCGACCAACGCGTTGTGCACGAAGACCTGGTCGGCCTTGCGTTGCAGGGCGAGCAGGTCGTCGGCGGTGAAGACCTGCGCCGGCACGGGCGCGGCGACCCCCATCCGGTAGACGATCTCCCGCTCCTCGGCGTCGGTGGGGTACCCGACGACGATCTTCATCAGGAAGCGGTCCCGTTGCGCCTCCGGCAACGGATAGACGCCCTCCTGCTCGATCGGGTTCTGGGTGGCCATCACCAGGAACGGGTCGGGCACCCGGTGGGTCTGGCCGCCGATGGAGACCTGCCGTTCGCTCATCACCTCCAGCAGTGCCGACTGCACCTTGGCCGGGGCCCGGTTGATCTCGTCGGCGAGCAGGAAGTTGACGAAGACCGGGCCCAGCTCGACGTCGAACTTCTCACTCGACTGCCGGTAGATCCGGGTGCCCATGATGTCGGCCGGCACCAGGTCCGGGGTGAACTGCACCCGGGCGAACTCCCCACCCACCACCCGGGCCAGGGTCTCCACCGCGAGGGTCTTGGCCACCCCCGGCACACCCTCCAGCAGGCAGTGCCCCCGGGCCAGGAGCGCCACGAACATCCGCTCCACCATCCGGTCCTGCCCGACGATCACCCGTTTGATCTCGAACAGCGCCCGCTCCAGCAGGGTGGCGTCCTGGGCGGGAGTGGTCACCACCGCAGGTGTCTCGGGGGCCGTCCCGTTCGGGGTCGGGGCGTCGGGCGTGGTCGGCTGGGCCACCGGTCCTCCACAGCATGATCGGTCGTCGTGGCGTGGTGCGGTAACAAGACTCGCATGCCCGGCTGAGAGCCGAGGTGGGGAGAACCCGATTTCCGCCACGCCGTCCCGATCACCGAATCGCTGAACGAGGGTGGACACGAAGGGGTCTGCCGCGTGTACGATTCACCCCGTCGCCGGGCGGCTCCCCCCGTGGCCGCCCGGCGCTCAAACCTCCGGCCCAGGCGTGCCTACACTTCCCTGGTGACCGATCCCACCCCCACCGACGAGGCCCCCGTCTGTTCGTCGCGGGGGTGTCGCGCGCCCGCCACCTGGGCGTTGCGCTGGAACAATCCCCGACTGCACACCCCCGACCGGCGCAAGACCTGGCTCGCCTGCCCGGCCCACCGGGGCAGTCTCGGCGACTTTCTCGACGCCCGGGGGTTCCTCCGGGAGGTCGCCGGGCTCCCCACATCGCATACCCTCGAAGCGTGAACGCTGCCGAGCCACCCCAGTCCCCGGTGAGCGCCCTGGAACCCTGGCCGGACACCGTCCGCTGGCAGCCGATCTCGACCGACCTGATCTGGGTCGAACTGCTCCGCCTGGCACTGGGCCTGGCGGTGCTGCTGGTCGGGCTGGCGGTGGGCTGGGCGCTGCAGGGGCACTGGCTGTTCGGCGCGGGCTGCGCCGTGGTGCTGCTCGGCGGCGGCTGGCGGGCGGTGACGATCGTCCGGGGCGTACACGCCTGGGGGTACGCCGAACGCGACGACGACCTGCTGGTCCGGCACGGGTTGCTGGTCCGCCGGTTGTCCATCGTGCCGTATTCGCGGATGCAGTTCGTCGACGTCAGCGCCGGCCCACTGGAACGCGCCTTCGACCTGGCCACCGTGCAGTTGCACACCGCCGCGGCGGCCACCGACGCCCGGGTGCCCGGCCTGCGGCCGGCCGAGGCGTCCCGGCTGCGCGACCGGCTCACCGCCCTCGGTGAGGACCGGGCGGAGGGGCTGTGACCGACGGCCACCCCGGCCCCGGCGCGGCCCGTCCCGCCGACCCGACGCCCACCAGGCCCACACCGTCTGACCCACCAGCACTGTCCGACCGTTCACCATCCGGCCCACCGGCACCGTCGGACCATTCACCATCGCACCGAGCGGCACCGTCGAGCCCAGCGGCACCGTCGGGCCCAGCGGTGCCGTCGGGCCCGCCCGCGCCGGGCGGGGTCGCCGCCCCGCAGGTGGCGACCGTCCCGGACCGTCTGGAGTCCCCTGCGCCGGCGGGACCCGTCACTGGTCCAGATGCCGACCAGCCGGGGCCGACCGGTCCGGGCGCGACGGCCGCCGATGCGCCGCCCCGGCAACGGCTGCACCCGCTGAGCCCGGTGTTGCAGGGGGCGAAGTCCCTGTTCGTGGTGATCGCCGGCCTGTCCTGGTCGACCCTGTCCCGGGTCGGCTTCGGCTGGTTCGCCGTGCTGGTGGCGGTACTCGCCCTGGGCGCGACCGTACTGGCGGTGGTCAGCTGGTACAACACCGGTTACCACATCGTCGGGCGGGAACTGCGGGTGCACGAGGGTCTGCTGTGGCGGCGCACCCGGGCGATCCCGCTGGAACGCCTACAGGCCGTGGAGGTGGTCCGCCCGCTGCTGGCACAGCTCACCGGCCTGGCCGAGCTGCGCCTGGAGGTGGTCGGCGGCGGTAAGACCGAGGCGCCGCTGGCGTACCTCTCGGTGGCCGACGCGGCCCGGCTGCGGCAGCGGCTGCTCGCCGTGGCCGCCGGCACCCCGGACCAGGAGACCACCGGGGCGGTCCCGCCGACGCCCGGCGACCCGGAGGTGGACGCCACCACGCCGACCGAGCGGGAGCCGGCGGGCCGGCCGCTGCACGCGGTGAGCAACACCGACCTGCTGGTCAGCCAACTCCTCACCCCGCAGGCGTTCCTGCTCCCGGTCGGGGTGGCCTTCGTGGTGGCGCAGTTCCTGTCCGAGGGCTCCTGGTCGTTCATCGCGGTCGCCAGCACCCTCACCGCGATGGCCGGCGTGCTGCTGCAACCGGTCCGCCGGGTCCTCGACGACTGGAGCTTCCGCCTGGCCCGCGAATCCGACCGGCTGCGCATCCACAACGGGCTGCTGGAGACCCGGATGCAGACCGTGCCGCTGGAACGGGTGCAGACCGTCGTGGTGACCTGGCCGCTGCTCTGGCGGATGAAGGGCTGGCTGCGGCTGCGGCTGGAGGTCGCCGGCTACTCCGGCGGCGAGACCGACGACCGCAACCGGCCTGACCGGCTGCTCCCCGTCGGCGACCTGGCCGTCGGCACGATGATCGTCGACGAGGTGCTGCCCGGGGTGCGGCTGGACGCGCTGCCGTTGACCCCGCCACCGCAGCGGGCCCGCTGGCTGCGCCCGCTCAGCGCCCGGGCGCTCGGCGCGGGGCTGCACGAGCGGGTGTTCGCCGTCCGGTCCGGTCTGCTCACCCGGCAGTTGGCGTTGGTGCCGTACGCCCGCATCCAGAGCGTGCGGGTGGTGCAGGGGCCGGCGCAGCGGCGGTTGCGGCTGGCGACCGTGCACGTCGACACCGCCGGTGGGTCGGGTGCCGCCGCGTACGACCGGGACCTGGCCCAGGCGTGGGCGCTCGCCGCGGAGCTGACCGCCCGGGCCCACGCCGCCCGCCGCGCCCGCTGATCAGCGCCGGGCGGACCCGGCCGGGGTGACGGCGACCGCAGCGTCGTCGGGTGACGCCGCGGCGGTGGAGCCGGCACGACGGGCCTGGCGGGCCCGCCAGGCCCGCTCGGCCAGCCCCACGACCAGGAACGTCACCCCCACGTACGCCCAGCCCACCAGGACGTCGATGACGTAGTGCTCACCGCTGTAGACCAGGGTGAAGGTCATCGCCAGCGGGTAGGCCAGCAGCAGCGGCCACCAGCGCCGCCGGGTCGAGCGCAGGAAGAACAACACCACGAACAACGCCCAGGCGGTGTGCAGCGACGGCATCGCGGCGACCGGGTTGGAGGCGATCTGCCCGGCGTTGAGCAGGTTGCCCGCGCCGTGCATCCCGAACTCCTTCCACCCCCGGGTGGAGATCCGGGCGACCTCGGTGAGCAGACCGTTCTGCGCCGCCCACCACGGCGGAGCGGCCGGATAGACGAAGTAGGTGACCAGGCCGGCCGCGCAGAGGAAACCCCACCGCCGCATGTACGCCGCCCACCGTGCCCGGCTGCGCAGCCAGAGCACCGCGGCGGCGGCCAGCGTCACCACGAAGTGGGAGAAGTAGACCCAGCTGACCACCACGTCCCACCAGCGCACGTCGGGGCGGTAGAGGTGCTGCTGGAGCCAGACCGTCGGCACCTCGCCCCCGGTCGCCCAGCCGAACATCAACCGGTCGGCGACGATCAGCTCGTAGGCGTGCGGGGTGCGGCCGTTGTCGGCGAACCCCCGGGAGAGGTTGTAGAAGGCGAGCAGCAGCACCACCGGGATCCAGTCCCGGGCGAACCGCAGGTGGCTGCGCCAGGGCCGGCCCCAGTTCCAGGCGACGGTGCCGGCCCAGATCCACAGGAAGGCGTACGCCGGGTCGGTGGGCAGGCCGATGGCCAGCCAGGTCACCACGAAGGCGACGGCCCAGACGGACATCGCGATCACGCGGCGGCGTCCACCGGCGGACGCGCCGACGGACCCGGACGGGACGGGGGGCGGGGGCTCAGTCACAACGGCCATCGCGGTCAAGGTTAACGGTGGGCGACGCATCGACCACCGCCGACCACCTGTCGGGTGACCACCGGGCACGGGAGCCCGCCGACGGCGGCGGAAGCACCCGGCCGGCCGCCGATGTCCCGGCCGGCAGCGGGGGCCCGACCACTAGGCTGACCCCATGCTGGAACAGCCGGACGCACCGTTCCCGCCGGGGCTGACCGCCCGGGTGGAGCTGACCGTCGCCGACGCCGACACCGCGCGGGCCGTCGGCTCCGGTGACGTGCCGGTGCTGGCCACCCCCCGGGTGCTGGCCCTCGCCGAGGCCGCCACGGTGGCCGCGACGGCACCCCGGATGCCCACCGGCCGGACCACGGTCGGGGTCCGGGTCGAGCTGGCACACCTGGCCGCCACCCCGGTCGGGCGGACCGTGGTGGCCCACGCCCGGCTGGTCGAGGCCGACGGGCGGCGGCTGCTGTTCGAGGTGACGGTGACCGACGGCGACACGACGGTGGCGTCGGGCCGGGTGGAGCGGGCGCTGGTCGACCGGCAACGGTTCGTCGAGCGGGCGGCGCGGGTGTCATGACGAACCGGTTCGTGGAGATCGCCGACCGGGTCCACGTGCTGCGGGAACCGCTGCTCGACGTCAACGTCACTCTGGTGGTCGGCGACGGCGCTGCGCTGCTGGTGGACACCCTGTCCACCGCCGGTCAGGCCGCCGAGCTGGCCGCCGCGGCGCGGGCCGTCACCCCGCACCCGTGGACGCTGGTCAACACCCACCACCACTTCGACCACTGCTTCGGCAACGCGACGCTCGCCGCCGACCCACCCCGCCCGGTGTACGCGCACGAGGTGGCCGCCGCCGCACTGCGGGACCGGCCGGACCGGCTGCGCCGGGCGGCGTACGAGGAGATGCGGGCGGAGCATCCCGGGCTCGCCGCCGAGCTGGCCGGGACGACCCTGCTGGCCCCGACGCACACCGTGCACACCGAGACCGTGCTGGACGTCGGCGGCCGGCGGGTGGTGCTGCGGCACCCGGGGCACGGGCACACCGACGGGGATCTGGTGGTACACGTGCCGGATGCCGACGTGCTGGTCGCCGGGGATCTGGTGGAGCAGTCCGGGCCGCCGGCCTTCGAGGAGTCCTACCCGTTGCAGTGGCCGGACGCCGTGGCCGACCTGCTGCGGATGACCACGCCCGCGACGGTGGTGGTGCCGGGCCACGGCACGCCGGTGGACGTGGAGTTCGTCCGGGCCCAGCACGCCCAACTGGTCGAGCTGGCCTGGCTGATCCGGGCCGCGCACACCGGCGACGCCCCGCCGGAGCGGGTGGCCGCCGACTCCCCGTTCGGTGCCCGACCCGGCCTGGTCGCCGCCCGCCGGGGCTACCGGGAACTCGACGGCACGCCCTGAGTCACCGGCCGCCGCGGGCGGGCGGACGAACTGGCACCACGCCGTGCCCGACCGTCGACCCGGTCGCTGCGGTGACCGGGTGGGCGGCGCTCAGTCGGTGAAGCGGCGGCGTACCGCGTCCCGGGTGGGCATGGCGACCGCACCGCCGGGTGACTCGCAGACCAGGCCGGCGACCCGCAGGGCGAACGCCACCCGCCGGTGCCAGCCGGTCGGCTCGGTCGGTTCGCCGTCGGCCAGCAACTCGGCGATGAGCGCGGCCATCACCGAGTCGCCCGCGCCGGTGGCGTCCACCGCCTGGACCTTCGGCGCGGGCACCCGGACCGGGTCGGGACCGGCGGCGACCAAGGCACCGTCCGCGCCGAGGGTCACCACCACCGTGCCCGCGCCCACCTCCCGCAGGTACGCGGCGACCCCCTCGACCGGCTCGTCGGGCCAGAGGAGGGCGGCGTCGGCGCTGCTGAGCTTCACCAGGTGCGCCGAGGCGGCGAACTCCACCACCACCTGGCGCAGGCCGGCCAGTTCCGCCGGGCCGGACAGCAGCCGGGGCCGGACGTTGGGGTCGAAGACCCGCAGGCCGGGCGCGAGCGACCAGGCCCGCCGGGCGGCGGCGAGAGTCGGTGGGCGCAGCAGCACGATCGAGCCGCAGTAGAGCACGTCCGCGCCCTCGATCAGCGCCCCGTCGAGGTCGTCGGCGGCGAGCAGGCCGTACGACGGTGGTTCGCCGTAGAAGCGGAAGTCCGGCTCGGCCCCGGTGTGGGTGGTGACCGCCAGCGTGGTGGGTGCGGGCACGGTGACCGCGCCGGTCAGCCCGACCCCGGCGTCGGCCAGGAAGGCGCGGATGCGGCCGGCGAGCACGTCGTCGCCGAGGGAGCCGACGAACTCGGCGGTGCCGCCGAGCCGGGCCACCCCGACGGCGACGTTGAGCGGGCCGCCGCCGATCGCCTGCCGGAACACCGGCTGCCCCTCGGACTCGGCGTCCAACAGGTCGATCAGCGCCTCACCGAGCACCACCGCGTACCCCACGTCGCCTCCCAGCGCGTCGTCGTCGGCTACCAGGCTGGCACAACGGTCCATGCCGATCGGGGCCGGCCGGGCAACCAGATCCCACCCATCGAGCAACGACTATTGCGTGGTTCGTCCGGGCGTGATGGTATTGGGGTGCCGGGCCGGCGCGGAGGGCTGCCGCACCCGCTCGGCGATCAGCTGGGGTCTGACGCGAGAGGCACCGGTCCGTGGGCACGGACCGCCGACGGCACGCGCCCGTCGGCCCCTGTCGGGCCGCCGGCCAGAGCCGCGACCGACGCATCCCTCACCTTGTGCGGGGCGGGCGTTCGCGCCACCCCGCGGATCAGGAGAAGCTCGTGCTTCGTTCCCGTACGGCCGCGTTGTTCACCGCGGCCGCCACCCTCGCCTTCGGGGCCGTCGCCCTGACGGTGCAGCCCGAACCGGCCGCCGCACACGGCACGCCGATCGTTCCGGGCAGCCGGACCTACCTGTGCTGGCAGGACGGCCTGAGCCCCACCGGCGAGATCCGGCCGAACAACCCGGCCTGCTCCGCCGCCGTCGCCCAGAGCGGCACCAACTCCCTCTACAACTGGTTCAGCGTGCTCCGCTCCGACGCCGGTGGCCGCACCGTCGGCTTCATCCCCGACGGCAAGCTGTGCAGCGGCGGCAACACCGGTTTCGCCGGGTACGACCTGGCCCGTACCGACTGGCCGCTGACCCACCTGACGTCCGGTGCCCGGCTGGACTTCAAGTACAGCAACTGGGCGCACCACCCGGGCACCTTCTACTTCTATGTGACGAAGGACAGCTGGAGCCCGACCCGGCCGCTGGCCTGGAGTGACCTGGAGGAGCCGTTCCTCACGGTGACCAACCCGCCCCAGCGGGGCGCGTCGGGCACCAACGAGGGGCACTACTACTTCAGCGGGAACCTGCCGTCGGGCAAGTCCGGCCGGCACATCATCTACTCCCGCTGGGTCCGCTCGGACAGCCAGGAGAACTTCTTCGGCTGCTCGGACGTCACCTTCGACGGTGGCAACGGTCAGGTGACCGGGGTCGGCAGCGGCAACAACCCGACCACCCCGCCGCCGACCACGCCCCCGCCGACCACCCCGCCGCCGACCACCACCCCGCCGCCGCCGACCACGACCCCGCCGCCGCCGACCACCACCCCGCCGCCGGGCAACAGCGACTGCATGGCGGTCTACAAGGTGGTCAGCGCCTGGAACGGCGGCTTCCAGGGTGAGGTCACCATCATGAACCACAGCACCCGCACGTACGGGGGCTGGGCGGCGAGCTGGACCTGGCCCAACGGTCAGGTGATCTCGCAGGTCTGGAACGGCTCGCTGAGCACCAGCGGGTCGACGGTGACCGTCACCAACGCCGCGTACAACGGCTCGATCGCGCCGGAGAAGACGACCACGTTCGGCTTCACGGCGAGCAGCACCGGCACCAACGGACTGCCGACGGTCTCCTGCTCCGGCCGGTGATCCGACGCTGAACGCACACACCGGAGGCCCCCACCCGTCGGGTGGGGGCCTCCGGTCCGTCCGGGCCCGGTGTCCGTCGCGACGGGACCGGGGGCGGGGTCAGCGGACCATGCTGCCGACCACCGGCTTGGTGAGCAGGGCCGACTGGTTGCGCTGGATGCCCGGGTCGAGGGTCTTGGCCACGAAGATGGCGTGCCAGATGCAGAAGATCAGCACCGTCCACACCTTGCGGGAGTTGTCCGCCTCCTCACGCTTGTGCTCCTCCAGCAGCCGCATCGCGTACGACAGGTCGATCAGGTCGCCGGCACCGGAGGTGGACAGCACGTGCCGGGCCCACTCGTACATCTCGCCGCGCAGCCAGACCCGGGTGGGGGTCGGGAAGCCCAGCTTCTTGCGGTTGACGATGGCCGGCGGCACGACGCCCTGCAACGCCTGGCGCATGGCGTACTTGGTGGCGTCGGAACGGGGCGGCAGCTTCAGGTCGACCGGGATGGTGGCCGCCACGTCGAAGACCGCCCGGTCCAGGAACGGCACCCGCACCTCCAGCGAGTGCGACATCGAGATCCGGTCCGCCTTGACCAGGATGTCGCCGCGCAGCCAGGTGTAGAGGTCGACGTACTGCATCTTGGTGACGTCGTCCAGCTCGGTGCACTCGGCGTAGATCGGGGCGGTGACGTCGGTGTAACGCACCGACGGGTCGTAGCGGCGCAGCAGGTGCTGCTTCTCCTCCTCGGTGAACATCCGGGCGTTGCCGTAGTAGCGCTGCTCGATCGGGGTGGTGCCGCGCTCCAGGAAGCTCTTGCCCTTGACCCCCTGCGGGATCGCCTTGGAGACCGCGCGCAGGCCCTTCTGCACCCCGCCCGGCAGCCCGTTGACGGTGCCGAGGGAGAGCGGCTCCCGGTAGATGGTGTAACCGCCGAAGAACTCGTCGGCGCCCTCGCCGGAGAGCACCACCGTGACGTGCTCGGCGGCCTTCTTGGCGACGAAGTAGAGCGGCACCAGCGCCGGGTCGGCCACCGGGTCGTCCAGGTGCCAGACGATCTTCGGCAGCGCGTCGATCATGTCCTGCGGCCCGATCTTGGTCGGGATCGTCGTCACGTCGAGATGCCGGGCCGAGTCCTGGGCCACGTCGATCTCGGAGTAGCCGGGCACGTCGTAGCCGACGGTGAAGGTGAGGATGTTGGGGTTGAACTCGCGGGCCAGGGCCACCACGGCGGTCGAGTCGATGCCGCTGGACAGGAACGAGCCGACCGGCACGTCCGAGCGCATGTGCATCCGTACGCTCTCCCGAAGCGTCTCCCGGATCTCGTGGTAGAGCCGCTGCTCGTCGGCGACCGGGGCGGGCCGGAACACCGGCCGGTACCACCGCCGCACGTCCAGCCGGCCCCCCGGCGACCAGGTCAGGTACTCCCCGGAGCCGATCCGGCTGATCCCCTGGTGCAGGGTGCCGGGCTCGGGAACGTACTGGAGGGTGAGGTAGTGGCTGAGGTTGGCGGTGTCGATGCCGGCGTCACCCTGGTAGTAGGAGTGCGCGAAGGGCAGCAGCGCCTTCTTCTCGGAGGCGAGGTAGAGGCCGTCGGCGGTCTCCAGGTAGTGCAGCGGCTTGATGCCGAAGTAGTCCCGCGCGCCGAACGCCCGACGCTCCTGCCGGTCCCAGATGACGAAGGCGAACATGCCGCGCAGCCGGGTGAGCACCTGCTCGCCCCAGTAGTGGTAGCCGGCGACGATCACCTCGCCGTCACCGGCGGTGGCGAACTGGGCCCCGAAGTTGCGGGCCAGCTCCTCGCGCAGCTCGATGTAGTTGTAGATCTCGCCGTTGAAGGTCAGCAGGTAGCGGCCGCCCGCGTAGGGCAGCGGCTCGTGGCTGGACGCCACGTCGATGATGGCGAGCCGCTTGTGGGCGAACACCCCGTCGGCGTAGTGGCCGGTGGCGTCACCGACCACCTCGACCCCTGTCTCGTCCGGTCCGCGGTGGTGCAGGCATTCCAACGCCCCCGCGATGTTGTCGCGGTGGGCGGCGGCGTTGCCGTTCGCGCTGAAGAAGGCCAGGAGTCCGCACATGGTCGCCATCTTTCCACGCGGCACATTCCGGTCGTGCGGCACCGCTGGCTCTGTCCCTCCGCGCGAAGCGGACGGCGCTGTCCCTCCGCGCGAGCGTCCGGTGCCGGACCGCAGGCACCCCGCCCGGCCGGAGCCGGGGTACCGTCTGGACGAGCGACGAGGCGAAGGGAGCCGACATGGCCGAGGAACGGACGGAAGGCAAGCCGGCGGACGGCACCGAATCGCACGACCCGGACTTTCCGGAGGCGTTCCTGTCCTTCATGCGGCACGGCTGGCGCGACACCAGCCTGCCGGTCGGGCCCCGACCGGAGGTCCCGCACCACGCCAAGCGGCGGGCCGCGCTCTCCGCGGCCTTCCCGGGCGAGACGCTGGTCATCCCCACCGGCACCGAGAAGGTACGCGCCAACGACACCGACCACCCGTTCCGGCCGGGCAGCGACTTCGCCTACCTGACCGGGGACCACGACCCGGACAGCGTCCTGGTGCTGCGCCCCAACGGTTCGGGGCACGACGCGACGCTGTACATGCGTCCCCGGTCCTCGCGGGAGACCGACGAGTTCTTCCGCAGCCGGCACGGCGAGCTGTGGGTGGGCCGGCGGCACACCCTGGCCGAGAAGTCCACCGAGCTGGGCCTGCCCACGGAGGACCTGACGGCGCTGGACGGGGCGCTGGCGCGGATGGCACCGGGGCGGACCCGGGTGTTGCGCGGCTTCGACCAGCGGGTCGACGCGGCGGTGCGCCCGTGGGACGGCCCCCGGGAGGAGGGGCAGCCGGCCCGCGACCGGGAGCTGGCGATCGTGATCGCCGAGCTGAAGCTGGTCAAGGACGAGTGGGAGGTCGCCCAACTCCAGGACGCGGTCGACGCCACCGTACGCGGCTTCGAGGACGTGGCCCGGGTGCTGCCGGCCGACCGGGGGGTCTCCGAGCGGCTGTTGGAGGGGATCTTCGCGCTGCGGGCCCGGCACGACGGCAACGACGTCGGCTACAGCTCGATCGTCGGGGGCGGCGAGCACGCGACGATCCTGCACTGGGTGCACAACCACGGCGCGACCCGTCCGGGTGAGCTGCTGTTGATGGACATGGGCGTGGAGAACCGCAACCTCTACACCGCCGACGTGACCCGGGTGCTGCCGGTGGACGGCCGGTTCACCCCGCTGCAACGCCAGGTCTACGACGCGGTGTACGCCGCCCAGCAGGCCGGCATCGACGCGATCCGGCCGGGCGTGGGGTTCCGCGAGGTGCACCTGACCTCGATGCGGGTGCTCGCCGAGGCGCTGAAGGATCTCGATCTGCTGCCGGTGAGCGTCGACGAGGCGATGGACCCGGCCTCCACGGTCTACCGGCGGTGGACCCTGCACGGCACCAGTCACATGCTCGGCATCGACGTGCACGACTGCGCGAACGCCCGCAAGGAGAAGTACCGCGACGGCCAGCTCGGTGAGGGTTACGTGCTCACCGTCGAGCCGGGGCTGTATTTCCAGCCGGAGGACGAGCTGGTCCCGGAGGAGCTGCGCGGCATCGGGGTCCGCATCGAGGACGACATCCTGGTCACCGCGACCGGTTCGGTGAACCTGTCGGCCGGTCTGCCCCGCCGCTCCGACGAGGTGGAGACCTGGCTGGCCGAGCAGCGTGAGGCGGGTCCCCGCCTGCCCGGCTGACCCCCGCACCCGGTTCACGGCGGCCCCGCCGCCGGACGCGTCGCCCCCTCGGCGGACGCCTCCGGCGGCGGGGCCGCCGTCTTTCCCGCCCCACGCACCGCTCCCGCCCCGCCTGGCCTGGCCATCCCCGGCTGAAGCCGCCCCTGCGGCGAGTTACAGGGGATCACCCGCTGAGGACCTGCTCGTCCCGAGGGTCACCGACCGCCGGAACGTGCAAATAAGGCGGGCTTTCTTCGGGTTTGGCCTCATAGCGAGGAACGTTCTCATACCGTGGGTTTCGGGAGCTACAACCGATTTGTAGCAGGGGACGTCCGCTCAGGCGCGGCGACCCTGTCTGGTACGAGGAGAGGGCAGAGAGCTCCGATGTCCAACTACCTAACGAACAACGAAGCCTCCGCGCGGGCGACGGGGAGCAGGAGCCGTCGCAAGCTCTGGCTCGCCAGTGGCGTCGCCGGGTTGACAGGTGTGGTCAGTCTCGCCGCGGTGGGCGTCGCCGGCAGTGCCGGGGCGGTCGGGGTGAGCGGACTGAAGTGGAACACCACTCAGCAGGTCACCAAGGACGGCGACCATGGCCGCGGCGACGAGGGCCCGGACCGTGGCGGCAAGGACGACCGTGGCGGCAAGGACGAGCACGAGGGCAAGGACCGCGAGCGTGGAAGGGAGGTGCCCTGCGACACCGACCGGCTCATCCAGGCCATCGTCTTCGCCAACAGCCGCGACGGCGGCGTGCTGGACCTGGCCAAGGGCTGCACCTACAACCTGACCCGCAACCAGGACGGCAACGGCCTGCCGGTGATCACCCAGAACATCACCCTTCGGGGTGAGCACACCACGATCTCCCGGGACGCCACCGCCGACTACTTCCGGATCCTCAACGTGGGCCCCGGCGGCCACCTGAGCATCAAGGGCCTGACCATCAAGGGCGGGCAGACCATCGAGGCGTTCACGGCCGTCGCGCCGGAGACGGTCTGGGGGGCCTACTCGGACTCCCAGGCGATCGCCGCCCAGGTGAAGGCCGGCACCCCGCTGACCCAGGCGCTCACCGTCCGCAAGGCGAACCCGAAGGCCGGCCTGAAGGCCGCGCCGAAGGCCACGCCCAAGGCCGCCGTACAGCTCGCACCCAAGGCCAAGCCGGGGGCCGTCACGCCGCTGGTCCTCACGCCGGGCATCAACGACGGCGCCGGGATCCTGGTGCAACCGGGTGGTACGGCCGACCTGTTCGACACCTCGGTCGTGCTGAACCAGTCCGGCGGCAACGGCGGCGGGCTGGCCAACTTCGGCACCACGTCGCTGCGGCACACCGAGGTCGCCCACAACACCGCCTTCTTCTTCGGCGGTGGCATCTTCAACGCCGGCCTGCTCAAGGTCGACGAATCCACGATCACCGACAACACCGCCGTCATCGGTGGTGGCGGCATCTCCAACGGCGCCGCGGAGATCTTCACCGAGGACGTCGACGGCGGCACCGTCCTGATCGAGAAGTCCAAGATCACCGAGAACGAGACGCTCGGCTTCGGCGGCGGCCTGCTCGACATCGGGGGCAACACCACAGTGCGCTACACGGAGGTCCTGTCGAACACCGCGGTGCTCGCCGGTGGCGGTATCGCGGCGGCGGACGCCCAGGTCAACGTGCACCACTCGACGGTGGCCAAGAACAGCACCGCGGGCGTCGGCGGCGGCGTGGCCGTGGCCTTCGACAGCGCGGTCACCATCGAGAAGAGCCACCTCAAGGAGAACACCGCCGGCTTCTTCGGCGGCGGGCTGTTCAACGCGGACAGCGTCACCACGGTGCGTGAGTCCGAGGTCGTCGCCAACCGGGCCCTCGGTCCGATCGGCGTCGGCGGCGGCATCTTCAACATCTTCGGCGAGGTCAACCTCAGCCGGACGAAGGTCGCCAACAACTTCGCCACCTTCGCTCCGGGCGGTGTGTTCACCTTCGAGGGCGTGGTGAACGTGGACGACAAGTCCGCGATCGTCGCGAACCGCCCGACGAACTGCCTGGCCATCCCGGGCGACACCATCCCGAACTGCTTCGGCTGAGCACCCTCGGGTGACGTGCGGCCGGTGACGGCGGCACACCGGGCAGGACGCGAACCGGCCCCCCTCCGCAGCACGCGGAGGGGGGCCGGTCGTCGCCTGCTCAGCGCACGACGAAGCGCCGTCGGGTCAACACTGGACGAAGACCCCCACGCTGCGTGCCGGCACGGTGAAGGTGCCCGCCGCCCGGTCGAACGAGGCGGCCCGCAGCACCGGGTCGGCGGAGTCGGCCAGCACCGGGTGCAGGGTGGTGTCGGTGCCCCGCAACCCGGCCACCGTCTGCTTCGCCGCCGTCGGGGTGGCGTTGAAGACCACGGTCACCGTCTTCCACCGGCCACCCAGCCCCCGGGCGTCCAGGGTCATGGTGAGCACCCCCGGGGTCTCCTTCGCCCCGGACAGCGGGAAGGCGACCCGCTGCTGCACCTGGTCGGCGGTGGACAGCCCGAACACCGGCGAGGACCGCCGGATCTCCAGCAGTTCCGCGTACCGGGCGTCGGCCAGGTCGATCGCGGCGCAGTCCGGGACCAGGGACGGATCGGCCAGCAGCGGCTTCGCGTACGACCACTTGTCCTGGTTGTCCGCCGCCGGTGGGAGACCGGCACCGAAGCCGTTGCCCTCGGCGCAGTCCCAGCGGATCTGGTTGAACCAGTCACCGGAGTTGTAGGAGTTGCGGTCGAGCGACTTCGACCGCAGCCGCTCCGAGCCAGCCGCCACGAACCCGGTCCCCTGCCCGAGGGCGGTGGTGGCCAGGGCGAGCACCTGCATCCGGGCCCGGTCCGTCGCCGAGGTGCCGGTCGGCAGCTTGTACGCCAGCGCGTCGTACAGGATCTCGTTGTCGTGCGCGTCGACGTAGGTGACCGCCTCGCCGGGCGCGGCGGTGTAGCCGGCCGGGGAGCCGTTGTAGTCCACCTGCGCCCCGGTGACCTTGCGGCCGGTGGAGTCGGTGAACCGGTAGCCGCGCAGGTTGCCGGTCAGCCCCACCTTGATCAGGTCCTGGGAGTGCCGCAGCCGGGCCTGCTGCTCGGCGGCGGTGCCGTTGACCGGGTCGCCGTTGGGGTCGGTGTAGAGGCCGGAGGCGAAGCCCTGCACGCGCGGGTTGGCGTCGAAGGGGCCGCCACCGCGTACGGCGTCGCGGAGCCGGTCGTTGAAGGTGCCGATCCCGGTGCCGGCCATGTTGGTCTGGGTGGCCTGGACGAACCGGGCGTCGTCGGCGACCTCGCCGAAGTTCCAGCCCTCGCCGTAGAGCAGGATCTTCTTCCCGTCGACGCCGTCGCGGGCCAGGATCAGCTTGTCGAGCGCGGCGCGGACGGCCAGGATGTTCGCCTTCGGGTGGTGGCCCATCAGGTCGAACCGGAAGCCGTCCACCTTGTACTGCTTCGCCCAGACGACCAGCGAGTCGACCACCAACTTGCCCATCATGGCGTGCTCGGGGGCGGTGTTGGCGCAGCAGGTCGAGTTGGCGACGGTGCCGTCGTCGAGCAGCCGGTGGTAGTAGCCGGGCACCACCTGGTCGAGGACCGACTTCGCGTCGGTGCCGGCGGCCGAGGTGTGGTTGTAGACCACGTCCAGCACCACCCGCAGGCCGGCACCGTTGACCCCGGCGACCATCTGGCGGAACTCGGTGGTCCGCCGTGCCCCGTCCGGGTCGACGGCGTAGCCGCCCTCCGGGACGGTGTAGTGCAGCGGGTCGTACCCCCAGTTGTAGCCGTCGGTGTCGGCGACCGCCGCGACGCACGCCTGCTGCCGGTCGGAGTCCGGGGGCAGTGTCGCCAGGTCGCAGTCGGGCTGCCGCTGGTCGGCGCGCTTCTCGGGGATGGTGGCGAAGTCGAACACCGGCAGCAGGTGCAGGTAGTTGACCCCGGCGTCGCCGAGCGCCTTCAGGTGCCTCATCCCCGCTGTGCCGGGGTCGGTGAAGGCCAGGTAGGTGCCCCGCCGCTCGGCCGGCACGGTGCTGTCGGCGATCGAGAAGTCGCGCACCGACAGCTCGGAGATCTGCGCCTTCGACGTGGGCGGCGCGGCCGGCTTGCGCAGCCCGGACCAGCCGGGCGGGGCGAGCGCCGGGTCGGCCAGGTCGACGATCTGGCTGTGCGTGGAGTCCGCCGCGAGCGCCACCGAGTAGGGGTCGGTGACCGAGGCGGTGACGATCTTCTGGGCGGCCGGCTGCCAGGCTTCGACCCGGTAGCGGTAGTACCGGCCGGTCCAGTCGCGGCTGCCGCGTACCGACCAGACGCCGGTGCGGTCGTCGCGGCGCATCGCCACCGTGCGCGGCTGCGCCGACGGCGTGTCGGACAGTTCGAGGGTGACGGTGCGGGCGGTGGGCGCCCAGACCGCGAGGGTGGGCACCTTACCGGCGAAGCTGACGCCGAGCGTCGCGTCGGTGGCGGCCCGGTAGACGTCGTCGAGCGCGCCGGGGATCTGCACCCCGGTCGCGCGCAGCAGCGCCCCCCGGGCGTCGCGTTCGGTCACCACGAGTTGCCCGCGCAGCGCCGCCGGCACCTTCGCCAGGTCGGCCCGGTCGAGACGGAACGCCTGGTGGGCCCACAGGTGCGGGAAGGCCGCCCGCTGGGCCTCGGTGAGCCCGTTGCGCTGCGCCCGCAGCGGCAGCGAGGTGTACGTCCCGGACAGCTCGCCGTCGACCACACTCAGCCCACCCGCCGGGGCGGCCACCAGGGCGTACGCCCTGCCGTCGGTCGGGCCGACGGCCCAGGTGACCGTGGACCTGTCGATCCACTGCGCCTGCTGCTTCGTGATGTCGAGGTCCTTCGTCGTCCCGGTGGTGGAGGCGGGGAGCAGCCGGCCGGGCACCCCGCCCAGCAGCCAGACCTCGTGGCCGACCCCGGTGAGGTCGAGTCGCTGGTCGTCGGGCTGATCCTTGGTGTCGCCCCGGTGGATGATGTAGTTGAGCCCGGTCGCGCCGGCCGCCAGCGGCACCCGGAACAGCGCGCCGAAGGAGTCCACCTTCTCGGGCAGGAGCGGGCTGGCCCAGTCGGTCGGGGTGGCCGCGCCGTCCCACAGGTGCAGGCCCCAGCCGGCGTAGTCGTTGTCGGCCTTGCGCCAGTGGATGATCGCGGTGCCCGGGTCGACGGGTGGGTCGGGTTCGCCGGTGGCGGCCTGCCGGGTGGGATAGAGCGCCGGGTCGCCCTGCTTGATCCAGACCTCGCCGGTGGTGGTCACGTCGATGGTGCGGTCGTTGGCGACGTCCTTGGTGCCCGCCTTGTCGACCACGAGGAACCCGACGGATTTGGCGCCGGGCTTGAGCTTCACCCAGGCGAACCGGCCGTACGAGTCCTCCCCGGCGAACGGCTGCCCGGCGGGCCACTGCGTGACGTACGCCGGATCGAGGTCACCCCAGGCGTACAGTCCCCAGTCGGCGTAGTCCCCGGCGGGGCGCTGGTAGTGCACCACCACCCAGTCCCGGGACGCGCCCTGCGCGGGGGTGCCGACCACCCCGGTCGACCGGGTGGCGGTCGTCCGCCCCTTTCCGTCGCGGACCACCGCCTTGTATTCGACCCGGGTGCCCCCGGCGAGCCCGGTCAGGTCGTGGTGCACGGTGTACGGCGCGGTGTGCGCGCTGCCCAGCAGGGTCCATTTCCCACCCGCGACCCGGGCGGCGACGGTGACGGTGGCCAGCGGGTCACCTGTCACCTGAGCGGTGACGGCGGCCCGGGTGGCGACCGGGTCGGTGCCCGGCTCGGTGAGGGTGACGGTCGGCTTGGCGGTGGCCTGTGGGACGGGCCGGCCGGCCTTGAGCACCACCGCCGACCCGGCGGGGACGGTCACGCTCAGCTTTCCGTCGGTGCCGGCGGTCGGGGTGGCCGTGCCGCCGTAGATGCCGGTGAACGTGGTGCCGGGTGACCAGGTCTGCACGGTGACAGTCTGCGGGGTGCCGGCGTTGTTCACCGCCACCAGGTACTCGGTGCGGTCGGCCGGGGAGATCCGGGAGAAGGCGAAGACACCCGGCCCGTCGGCGGCGTACCGGGTGACCTGGACGCCGTCGCGCAGGCCGGGGTGCGCGGCCCGCAGCCGGCCCAGCTCGGCGATGGTGCGGTACAGCGGGTGGGTGGTGTCGTACTGGTCCGCGGCGTGGGTGCGGGTGGTGCCGATCAGGTCGTCGTCGAGGTAGTCCGCCGTGCGGGTGGCGAACATGTCCTGCCGGGCGTCCTTGTCCCCGCCCGGCCCGGTGAAGCCCTGCTCGTCGCCGGAGTAGACGACCGGCTGACCCCGGGTGAGGAACATCAGCTGGTGGGCGAGGCGGTCCCGGCCGAACTGGCGGGCGTCGTCGCCCCCGGCGGCGGCGATGAACGAGCCGATCCGGCCCATGTCGTGGTTGCCGAGGAAGGTGGTCAGCCGGCCGGCGTCGGTGTCCCGGGCGGCGTACAGCGGGTCCTTGGCGTAGACGTCGGCCAGCGCCTTCGCCGATCCGTCGGTGGTGACGTAGCCGCGCGCCGCCTCCTGGAAGGAGAAGTCGAGGGTGGCCGGCAGCCCGCCGCGCCGCACGTAGGTGGAGGTGACCTCCTGGTCGGCGCTGTAGACCTCGCCGAACATGAAGAAGTCCTTCTTGCCGGCGGAGTCGGCGGCGCGCTTGATGCCGTGGCTGAACTGCGGCCAGAAGTCGAGGTTGACGTGCTTGACGGTGTCCAGCCGGAACCCGTCGACGTCGGTGCTGGCGATCCAGTCGCCGTACGCCTTGGTCAGGCCCCGGACCACCTCGGGCCGCTCGGTCCACAGGTCGTCGAGGCCGTAGAAGTCGCCGTACTCGCTGTTCTCACCGGCGAAGGTGGAGTCACCCCGGTTGTGGTACATCGTCGGGTCGTTGAGCCAGGCCGGCACCTTGACGCCCGCGTCGGCTCCGGTGGCGAACGTCGGCGTGTACGGGCCGGCGTCGGTGTTCACCTTCGGGAAGTCCCGGGTGCCGTCGGCGTAGTTGCGGTCCTCGAACTCACGCCCCTGCGCGTCGGTGTACGGCGACGTCTTCTTGTCGACGTAGGCGTACTTGCCCTCGGCGTAGGAGATGACGTCGGCGGTGTGGTTGACGATGACGTCGAGGTAGACCTTGATGCCCCGCTGGTGGGCCAGCCTGACCAGCCGCTTCATTTCCTCGTTGGTGCCGAAGTGCGGGTCGACCTGGGTGAAGTCGGTGATCCAGTAGCCGTGGTAGCCGGCGGAGACATCCGCGCCGCTGCCCTGCACAGGGCGGTTCTTGAACACCGGCGCCAGCCAGATGGCGGTGGTGCCGAGCCCCTGGATGTAGTCGAGCTTGTCGATGACGCCCTTGAGGTCGCCACCGTGGTAGAAGCCCTTGTCGGTCGGGTCGAGCCCGGTGCGCAGCCGGTCGCCGGTGAGACCGCCGGTGTCGTTGCGGCGGTCGCCGTTGGCGAACCGGTCCGGCAGGACGAAGTAGAACTGCTCGGCGCGTCCCTTACCGGTGCCGGCGGCGAGCAGCGCCTCGGTGGTGGGTTCGACACCCCACTGGGCGGCGCCGGCCGCGGCGAGTGCGTCGATGGTGGACGGGCGGTCGGTGGCGTCGGCACCGAGGTGGCGGACGGCGACCGGGACGCCGACGAGGGCGAGGGTGAGGGTGGAGACCAGGGCGAGCAGCGCCTTGCGCGGCAGCGGGGGTTTCATCGACGGCCTTCCTATGGTCGCTGATTCGCCCGCACGCTAGCCCTTTCCGAAAGGGTTCTGCAATACCTTGCAAACCAAGTCGCAACAAAGCAGCAAACTTGCAACGACGGCAACCGGACCGGCGACCCGACGCGACGGTCAGAGACCGGAGCAGGCCACCCCGTCGACCGTGCAGCGCGACGGCCGGATGCTGCCCCCGGTGTTCTCGAAGTGGAACCGCAACGGCACCGACGCCCCCGGCGCGACGTTCACCCCACTGGTGTACGTGAACACCCCACCCGACATCCGGGGGGTGCCCTGCGGCGCACCCTCCACCCACGAGGTGACCAGCCTGCTGCCGGCGGGCGGGACCAGCCGCACCGTCCAGGGCCGGGCCACCCGGTCCCGGTTGTGCAGCAGCACCTCACCGATGAACGCCTCGTTGTTCCAACTGTCCCGCACGCTGAACCGACCCGTCATCGGCGACGACGGCGGGGCCGGTGGCGCGGGCGGCGTGGCCTGCGGGGCCGGCGGGGCGGGCGGCGCACCTGGGTCGTCGGGCGGCACCACGACCCCGTCGGGCGGCGAGGACACCGCACCGCCACCACCCGACGGGTCACCCCCGACGACGTCGGCGGGCAGCTCGACCGGCAGCGGGTCGGTGCGGCGGGGCGTCAGACCGGGGACGACCGGTTCGGGCAGGTTCGCCGCCACCGGCGCCCGGTCGGTCACCCCCGACCCGGGCAGCGAGTAGGCCGGCACCGGATCGGCCGGCCGCGCCTCGAACGCCGGCCCACGACTGCGGTACGACGCCAGCGCCACGATCAGGAGCACGACCATCACCAGCACCCCGGTGGCGACCACGACCCATGGCGACGACGCCAGCGCACCCGCTCCGTGTGCCCGCGGTTGTGCGCGACGCATGCCGGACATGACCCTCCCTGGTCGGCCCCGTCCGAGAAGAGTAACGATCCCGGCGTTTGCCGGAAAGTGGCTGAGGCATCGGATTTTGTCCTAACCGGACAGTTCGCCGTTCGTCAGCCCCGTACCCGCAACGCGTCCACCTGGAAGTAGACGCCGTTCCGCTTGACCGCCCAGATGGTGTACGTCCCGAGCGGAAGGTCCCTGACGCTGAACACCGTCTGCTGGGGCTGGTAACGGTTCGCCCGCGCGCTCACCCGCTGCTGCTTCACCGGCCGGCCGCCGGCATCGACGACCCACACGTCGGCATCCCCGTACTCCGGGTCCCGCGACGTGATGTAGTCCAGCCCCGTGCCGGTGAACGTGAAGCTGAACGAGTCACCGTCGTGGATCGTGTAGTGAACGTCGTCGCGGTGGTCGCCGTACGGCCGGTCCCGGGAGACCGCCCACCGCCCCCGGTAGGAGATGCCCGGGGCGTCGTCGTTGAGCAGCGTGGTCGGCTTCGGCGAGGGCGTCGCGGCCGACGGCGACACGGACGGGGACGGGGACGGCGTGGCCGACCGGGACGCGGTGGGCGGTCGACCGGCCGGTGGCAGGGCCACGCCCGGTCCGCCACCGGAGTCCGGGCGGGTCCTGGTGGGCGACGGCGACGGCAGCACCGACTCGGTCGCCACCGGCACACCCGGCACCATGATGGCCTCGCTGCGCGCCCCGGCGCCGTGCTCGGCGTAACGGTCGTGACCGAGCACCGCCACCAACGCCTTGACCAGCAAGAAGAGCAGAACGATCACCGCGATCGAGGCGAGCGTCCAGGGCAGCGCGGCGATCGCGTGGGGCAACCGAGACGTCCACCGCGTCCAGCGCGTCCCCGGCATGATCCTCCTCGGTCGATCCCGTACGCAGAGATTAGCGACCGTCCAGTAGCGATGATCAGCGGGGGCGGTAGGCCCGGCGCGCGCAGGTCAGCCGGTCCGGATGACGGTGCAGATCGCCGGGCCGTCCTCGGTGCCACGCAGCAGGTAGCGGTAGCGCTCCCCGGGCACCGCCCGCCCCTGGCTGTCCAGGAACTCCCACCGCACGGCGACCATGGTCAGCAGGGCGGAGACCGGCTCGACCTGCTCGATCAGCGCGTGCGCCGCGACCAGCTCCCGTTCCTGGTAGTCGGGCGCGGCACCGACGAAGGAGAGCGCGACGGCGGCCATCGTGCTGAACGAGAAGCTGTAGCTGTCGGCGACCACCAGCCCGGGCAGGGCGTAACAGCCGGCGATGGCGGGCACGTCACCGGTGGTGAGTGCCACCCCGTAACGGTCGAAGAAGTCGCTCAGCGTATCCAGATCGGTGGAAGCTCTCACGGCGTCACCAGTTGCCGTCGCCGCCCGTCGGCAAACCTCATCGGGGCGGGATGCGTACCTCGATCTCCGCGCCCAGCCGTGCGTCGCCGGCCAGGTCGAGGTCGTCGCCGCTCCAGAACCGGCCCGGGTCGTACCAGTTGGGCCGGCGGCCGGGCGGCAGCAACCCCATCGCCTCGTAGGTCACCGCCACCACCTCCGCGCAGTACGCGGTCTCCAGCGCGCGGTCGCCGGTCGGCCGGTCGCCGGGCTGCCGGTCGGCCGGCTCGCCGTCCCGGTCCCGCCGACCCGGCAGGGGCAACGGGATGCGCAGCTGCGGGACCCGCCCCCGGGCCCACCGCCAGGCCAACTGGGCGGTGGACGGGAACGGGGTGCCGTCGAGCCGGGCCACGGTCTGCAGCACCGCCTGCTCCATCGCCAGGTCGGCCGACGGTTCGAGCTGACGCAGCCAGGCGCGCTGGCCGTACCGGTTGGCCCAGACGCAGACCGCGTCGCGCAGGTCGTGCAGTTGCACACCGCGCTGGTGGGTGCCGGTCCACATGTCCCGCAGCGACCGCCCCAGCTCGGCGTGCCACATCAACGGCGGCATGTCGTCCAGCACCACCGCCATGCCGACGTGGTTGACGGGACTGTTGGTGGTGAACTGGATGGCCCGGTCCGGCACGCTGCGCCCCCGGAACACCCACACGTCACCGGTACGGCTCAGGTCGACGGCCTCGTCCAGGCTGATGCTCATGAGCGTCTACCCTAGGCCGATGCGGCAACGGATGCAGTGGTGGAAGGTCCTCGGGTTGGCGGGTATCGCGGGGGTCGCCGCGACCGGCGTGGTCGTCGCCCGCGCCGAACGGCGGCGTCGCGCGTACACCCCGGAGGAGATCCGGGACCGGCTGCGGCAGCGGCACGCCGAGGCCGCGAAGCCCGCCGACGACCCGGCCTGACCGACCCCGGGCCGTCCGTCGCCGGTCGGCCACGGACGGCGCCCACGGCGGCCCCGACGGGGCAGTCGGGCGGGCCGCCGACGGCTAGGCTCCCGGCATGGATGATGCGGTCGAGCAGCAACCCTTCGTGTTGTCACCGCCCGCAGCGCCGGTGGAGCGGCACGGCCAGGTCGACCTGCACCTGCCGACCGGCCCCGGGCCGCACCCCGTCGTGGTGGTCGTGCACGGTGCCCCACTTCCGCCGGGCGCACCGGATCCTCGGGACTGGCTGCTCTACCGGGGCTACGGGGCGCTCGTCGCCGAGCAGGGTCTGGTCGCCGCCGTCATCAGCTACCGGGTCACCGACCTCGCCGGGCTGCCCACCACCGCCGACGAGATCGCCGGCCTGGTCGAGGCCGTCCGGTCCGATCCCCGGGTGGACGCGCAGCGGGTGGTGCTCTGGTTCTTCTCCGGTGGGTGCCTGCTGGCGGCCGACTGGCTGCGCGCCGCGCCGGCCTGGGTACGGGGCATCGCGCTGACCTATCCGCTGCTCGTCCCGCTGCCCGGCTGGGAGGTGCCGGCGCGGTTCCTGCCGATCGATGCCCTCGGTGCCGGCTCGACGACGCCGGTGGTGCTGACCCGGGCCGGGCAGGACAAGCTCCCCGGGCTGCTGGCCGGCATCGCCGCGTTCCTCGACGCCGCCGCCCAGGTCGGGCGACCGGTGCGTCTGGTGGAGGTGCCGGACGGCCAGCACGCCTTCGACATCCTGGACCACACCGAGCAGTCGCGTGACGCCGTCCGGGCGGCCCGGGACGCGGTGGTCGACCTGATCCGGGCCGACTGAGCCGGGTCCACCACCCACCGCACCGGGTCCGGTAGCCGCCCGGACGTCCGGTTCCGACCGGAGGTCCCGCACCGGACAAGCCCGTTCGTGCCCGATCGTCCCGTGGCCGGGGCCACCCGCACGGCGGAATCGTCGCCGGGGCCGGGGCGTTGTACCTGGCATACCACCGCCACTCCCCCACCCCCCGGGGGG
>NZ_JBEZFY010000013.1:0-167992 GCF_040649765.1 Micromonospora sp. NPDC048894
GAGATCAAACGCTGCCTCAAGCGCTACATCGCCCGAGACCTCTACCGACGCCTCGAAAACCCACCCCACCCACTTGACACGCCATAGGAGCGTCCGGTCGGCGACCGCGCCGACCGCACTGCCCCGACGCCACCCTGGCCGCCGACGGCGGTGAGCTGAGTGCCCCGGCGGATTCCGCCGGGGCACGTCGCCGCCGGTGCCCGGTCGTCAGGTTCAGAAGGTGTGCAGGTCCACCGCGAGACCGCCGGTGCCGGAATGGCTGACCGCGACCCAGTCCCGCCCCGCCCCGGCGAGCCAGCCGGGGTAGCGGCCGAGCTCACGACCGGTGCCGACGTCGTACACCAGCACCTGCGGTCGGCCGTCCTCGGCCCCGCTGACCGCCACCAGTCCCCCGGTGACCGCCGACCGCCAGCTCGCCGACGTGCCGGGCAGCGCCGGATCCGGCACGGTCCACCGGGACGCGCCGGTGGCCAGGTCGAGCAACGCCAACCCGCCCGTGTCGGCCTTGTCGCGCACCAGCACCGACCGGTCGTCACCATCGATCGGTACGCCGGCGGCGGCCCCCTTCCAGACCGTCGCGCCGGTGCGCAGGTCCACCAGTTGCGGTCGCTCGTCGGCGGTGACCGCGACGAGCCGGGTGCCGCTGCCGATCAGGGTCTGCCCGCTGCGGTCGTGGACCAACCGCTTGGCGCACTCGCCGTTCTCCCGGCGCCCGCTGTAGACCACCCCGGACCAGCCCCGGCCTCCACTGGCCGCCTGGACGCTGGTGATGCTGACCGTGCAACGCTGGTCACCCTTGGGCGGATCGTTGTCGGTGCTCACCAGCAGGTCACCGGCGACGAACCCGTACCAGGCCCGGTTCGGCAGCCGCCCGGCACCGGTCCGGCCGGTGGTCGGGGCGACGGGGGTGTAGGTGGCCGGGCGGTCGGACGTGCTCAGCCGTACCGCCACGTACCGGCCGGCAGCCGGCGCGTACGGCGTGCGCGCGCCGAGGGTCACGTCGCTCACCCGAGCGAACCGGTCGGAGGGCAGTTTCCACAGTTGGCGACCGGTCTGCACGTCCCGGCCGATGATCGCGCAGGTCGCCGACCTGCCGGTGCCGGCACATTCCCGGGCGTAGACGGCCCGGTCGTCGACGACGACGTCCTGGGTCTCCGCCGCCCGCCACCGGGTGACGCCGGTGGCCGCGTCGAGCACCTCCACACCGCCGTCGTCGTTGTCGCCGGCCACGATCGACCCGCCGACGACCACGTAGCGGTAGCCGGTGGTGAACGGGTGCCGCCACCGGTCCTGCCCGGTGGCGCGGTCCACGGCGCGCAGTTCCCGCTCGTCGGGCACGACGATGAGCTGCCCGACCTCGGCCAACTCCTGGTCCAGCCGCCGCACCGGTGCCGACCAGGCCGGCCGGGGGCCGGCCGGGGCGGGCGAGGCGCTGCCGTCGCGCAGGCTCTCCTGGGTCTCCTCGACCCGCACGGGTGGCGGCTGCGCCCGTTCGGCCCGGGGCGCGGCGCAGCCGACGAGCCCGACGACCAGACTCAGGGCGACGACGGCGCTGCGCCGACGGGCGGGGTGGTACGACGGCGACAACGGTCTCTCCCTCGATCGGCCGGCCAGAGCCGCCACCCTAGGGCCTCGACGCACACCCCGCCCGTCGATCGCCGGTGACCAGGCACGGCCGTCGGATAGCGGGTCCTCGCGGGTCGGCGGCGGCGTGCGGGGGCGGGCCCGTGCTCCCGGCCGGCCGGTCGTCGCGCGGTGCGGGTCGTAGGGTTCACCCCATGCCGACCAGCTGTCCTGACGCCGTCCTGAACGACTCTCCGTCCGGCCCACCGGCCACCACGGCGGCGGCGCGGGCGTGAGGGACTTCGCCGCACTCCACCGCACCGGCGATCCGTTGGTCCTGCCGAACGTGTGGGATGTCGCCTCGGCCCGCGCCCTGGTCGACGCCGGGTTCCCGGCGCTCGGTACGACCAGCCTCGGCGTCGCGGCCGCCAACGGCCTGCCCGACGGGGTCAACGCCGCCGACGCCGACACCCTGCGCCTCACCCGGAGCCTGGCGACCCTCCCGGTCACCGTCACCGTCGACATCGAGACCGGCTCGGTCGACGCCGCGGTCGCGGTGGCGCAGGCGGGAGCCGTCGGGGTGAACATGGAGGACGCCATGGGTCCGGCCGACACGCACGCCACGCTGATCCGCTCGGTGAAGCGGGAGGTCCCCCACCTGTTCGTCAACGCCCGGACCGACACCCACTGGCAACGCCCCGGCGACCTGACGGAGGCCCTGCGTCGGGTCCGGCGGTACGCGGACGCCGGCGCCGACGCCGTGTTCGTTCCCGGTCTGGCGGAGCCCGCCGACATCGCCGCCGTCGTGGCGGCGGTCGACGTCCCGGTGAACGTCCTCTTCCTGCCCGGACGGCACACCGTCGCCGCCCTGACCGAGCTCGGCGTACGACGGATCAGCACCGGTTCCCTGCTCTTCCGCGCCGCCCTCGCCGCCACGGTGGAGACGGCCCTGGCCGTCCGCGACGGCCATCCGGTACGCGGGGACCTTCCCTCCTACGCGCAGGTCAACGCCGGGCCCGGAGCCCTCTGACGCCGACGGACGGCGCACCCACCGGGGCCGCCGCCCCGCCCGGCCGACCGTTGCCACCGTCGTTCGGCCACCTGCCAACGGCCATCGCGTCGCCGGCCAGCCGGGTCGCCGGCCAGCCGGGTCGCCGGCCAGCCGGGTCGCCGGCCAGCCGGGTCGCCGGCCAGCCGGGTCGCCGGCCAGCCGGGTCGCCGGTCAGCGGCGGTGGGCGGCCAGGGCGACGAGGTACTGTCCGCCGCCCGCCTCGACGCTGGCGGTCACCGGCAGCCCGGGCACCAACCGGGAGAACCGGTCCACCAGCCAGTCGGCCGCCTCCTGGGCGTCCCGGCGGCTGGGGCAGCGGGCCACCAGTTCCCGGCCGCCCTTGCGTTCGAGCCGCTCGGCGACGGCGACCAGCGGTGCGGGCTCCACCACGCGCAGCCGGTCCGGCCAGGCGACGACCACCTTGACCGCGCCCTTGCGGGTGTTGCAGGCACGGTGCGCGAGCCGCTCGACGACCTTGGCCTTCCGGTCGGCGGTGCGGCTGTCGACGCTGGGCCCCCGGGGGTCGTTCACCGACCTGTCGGCGTCGACCGGCTCGTCGCACACCCAGCACCGCCAACCGTCGCGCTGGGCGACGTCATCGAGCAGACTCATCCGAGCAAACTAGCGTGGGTCAGCCCCCGCCGGCCGGCAGCCCCGGGCACGGCCGCCCACGGGGTCGCCGGACGGTGCCGGCGGGGACCGGCGACCCGGCGGGGCTTCGCCCTGATGTGTCAGGATTGTGCGATGGCAGTGATCGAGGTCGTCAAGGGTGACATCACGCGGGAGAACGTGGACGCCATCGCCACCGGCGTGTACGGCTACCCGCCCGACCGGGCCGCCCGCGTCGCCGTCGCGACCGTCCGGGCCACCCCGACGAACCTCGAACGGATCCGGCTCGTCGCGTTCGACGACGACACCCACGCCCACCTGCGGGACGCGCTGGCGGCGGCCGGATGACCCGCCCGGCCGGGACCGGCGACCCCGCCCTCCCCACCCCGGGTGGCCGGACCACATCGCACCGGTCGCGATCTTGGATGTGACGACGATCACGCGGAAGCCGGACCCATTGCCGGTGGACCCGTCGTCTGACCGGGTGTGAGAACAGACCTGGACGCGGCCGACGAGGGTGAACTCGTACGACGCGTCGCCCGCGGAGACAGGCGGGCGTTCGACGAGCTCTACCGGCGTACCGCGCCGTGGCTGGAGGTGCGCCTGCGCCGTCGCTGCGCCGACCCCGACGTCGTCGCCGAGGTGCTCCAGGACACCTACCTGGCGGTCTGGCGGGCGGCGGGCAGCTTCGCCGGTCCCCGGGGCAGGGACAGCGCCGGGGCGCAGGGCAGCGCCGTGGGCTGGCTGTGGACCATCGCCGCCCACCGCCTGGTCGACGCGTTCCGCCACCGGGCGCGCAAGGGCCGACTGCCGCAGGTGGAGCTGATGCCGAGCACGGCCCCGGCCGCCGAGGACGAGGTGATGGCCGCGCGGATCGGCCAGGAGTTGGAACAGGCCCTGCTCGTCCTGCCACCCGAGGTCCGGGCCGCGCTGCGGGCCACCGTCCTCGACGGGCTCTCCTCGCGGGAGGCGTCGGTGCTGCTGGGCGTACCGGAGAACACCGTCAAATCCCGTGTCCGCCGAGCCCGCATCGCCCTCCGGGAGGCGCTGTCATGACCGCCCACCCCAGCCTGTCCCAGATCGAACGCTACGCCGCCGGGGATCCGGAACTCGACGAACCCGGCGTCTGGGCGATCGAGGTGCACCTGGAGGACTGCGCCGACTGCCGCGCCCGGTTGGCCGGCAGCACCACCGGGGCGAGCCGGGCCGTGATCGACCAGGTCGCGCTGGTGCTGGACCGCGAGATCGCGACGGCGGCGGTGCCCGTCGGCCGCAGCCGGCCCTGGTCGGTGCTGCGACACCGCTGGTTCGTCGGCACGCTGCTGCCGTGGCTGGCGATGACCGGCACGGTGCTCGCGTGTGCGGCCGTACTCGGTGCGCTGTGGGTCGGCACCCCCTCGCTGGTGCTGCTCATCGCACCACTGGCACCGCTGCCCGGGGTGGCCGTCGCCTGGCACCGGCGGGCCGACCCGGCCTGGGAGCTGATCGCCGCCACGCCCGCCAGCGGTCTGACGATGCTGCTGCGGCGTACGGCTGCGGTGTTGGCGTTCGTCATTCCCGTGCTCGCGGTGGTCGGTGCCGGCACCGGGATGTCGCTTGCCCTGATGTTGCTGCCCTGCCTGGCGTTCACCGCCGCCACGCTCCTGTTGGGCACCCTCGTCGGGGTACGCCACGCCGCGATCGGACTGGTCACGGTCTGGACGCTCGCGGTGGTCGCCCCCAGCCTCGTCGCCGCCCGGCTGCCGGTGCTGCTGTCGGCGCAGAGCGCCCCCAGTTGGGCCCTGGCCACGGTCGTCCTGACCATCATGGCCCTCCTGCGGGCCAACGGATTCCGGCGGCTCTCCCACCACGGGTAACCCCCCACCCGCCACCCGCCACCCGGCCCTCCGGGCCGTATCCCACGCCGCCCCCAGGCGATCACTGAAGGAGATGACGACGATGCGTGCCGTGAGCGCGGTCGAGACGACCGCCACCACCTATCCCTGGACGATCCACGCGGAGGCCCTACAGGTCCGGGCCGGTCGGCACCTGGCCGTCAACGGCCTCGACCTGGCCCTGGGCACCGGCGTGCACGGGCTGCTCGGCCCCAACGGCGCGGGCAAGACCACGCTGATGCGGGCCCTGGCGACCGTCGTGGCCCCGGCCGGTGGCCGGTTGACGCTGCTCGGGCACCCGGTCAACGGCCGCGCCGAGCTGCGACCGGTGCGCCGCGACCTGGGTTACCTGCCCCAGCATTTCGGTTACTACCCCCGGTTCACGGTGCGCGAGTTCGTCGGCTACCTGGCCTGGCTCAAGGAGATGCCCAGGTCCGCCATCCCGGCGGCGGTGCAGCGGGCCATCGACCGGGTCGGGCTCACCGCCAGGGCCGACGCCCGGCTCAAGACGCTCTCCGGCGGCATGCTGCGTCGGGCCGGCATCGCCCAGGCCATCGTCAACGACCCGCGGCTGCTGCTGCTCGACGAGCCGACCGTCGGCCTCGACCCGGAACAGCGACTCGACTTCCGTGAGCTGCTGCGCGACCTCGGCACCGACAGTTGCGTGCTGGTCTCCACCCACCTGGTCGAGGACGTGGCGGCGGCCTGCACCGACGTCGTGCTGGTGAACGAGGGCCGCCTGGTGTGGCGGGGCACGCCCGAGGTGCTCGCCGCGCAGGGCGACGCGGGCCACGCCGGCGACAGCCCGGCGGAGCGGGGCTACTCCGCGCTGCTGCGTCAGCACCGCGCGGAGGCCGCCCGATGAGCGGGCGGACCGTCCACGCCGCACCGCAGCCCGAAGGAAAGCGGGGGGCCCGGATGAGCATCATGGGCATCGAACTGCGCCGCTCCGCCGCGGTCGGCGCTGCGCTGGTCACGGTGGTGGTCGGGGTCGGCGCGCTGTACGTGGCGACCGGCCGCTGGTCGAGTGGCTGGATGGCCCTGGCCCTGGCCATCCGGGAGTACCTGCTCCTGTTGTGGCCGCTGGCCCTCGCAGCCGGCGCCTGGCAGGGTCGCCGGGAGCACCGGGCGAAGGTCGGCGAACTGTTCGCCACCACCGCCCGGTCCCGCGCCGGGCGGATGCTGCCGGTGCTCGGCACGATGGCCCTCACCCTCGTGACCGCCTATCTCCTGGTGACCGTGGCGGGCATCGCCTGGATCGTCACCACCGCGTCGTACCTGCCCCTGCTGCACTTCGTCGTCGTCACCACGGTCGGTGCGCTGTCCCTGGTCGCTGCGGGGTGGCTCGGACTGGGGATCGGGCGGTTGCTGCCCGCCCTGGTGACCGCACCGGCGCTGGCGGTGGGCGGGGTGCTGCTGGTCTTCTTCGTCACCGTCGGTACGCCGGATCGGGTGGCCGCGGCGATCTCCCCGGCCCACGGCTCGGGCCCGTTCCACGACTACCAGACGATCGACAACCGGGTCAGCGGCGCGCTGGCGATCTCGATGATCACACTCGCCGCCACCGGCCTGCTGTTGTACGTCGCCGACGGCTGGCGGGTCCGGGCGATGGCGGTGCTGCCGGTGCTGCTCGGGTTCGTGGTGGCCACGACGGTCCTCCCCCACGACCGGGACACGCTCAACTGGCCGGTCGACCCGGTCGCGCAGGAGCTGGTGTGCACCGACGACACCCCGACGGTGTGCGTCAGCCGGGTCCACGCCAAGGTGCTCGACACGGTGACCCCGCTGGCCCGGGAGGGCCTCACGGCGCTGGCGAAAATGCCTGATGCGGCGGCCGTCGTGCACGAGGACACCCGCACGATCACGTTCGACCAGGTCACGCCGGTCACCAAGCCGGGTGTCGTCACGATCGAGATCCGAATCGACAAGCGGGGCCGGCTCGCCCACCCGGCCGCCGTGGTCCCCGAGATCGTCGGGCACCTGGGCGTCCCGTACGACGGCAAGTGCCAAGAGGGCGACGAGGTGGTCGAACGGGCGGCGGCCTACTGGCTCCTGGGCCGTGAGCCGCGGTCGTCCGTGGGGGTGGTTCCCGGCATGATCGAGGAGGACCCCGGGATCAACCCCGAGGCGGTCACCCTGTGGCGGGGCCTGCGTGACCTGCCCGAAGCGGAGGCGCTGGCCCGGGTCACTACGGTCCGCGACGCCCTGCGGGCCTGCCAGGATCCCACCGGGATGCTGTCGCGGAGTGCCCGGTGACCTGGACGCTGCTCTACCTACGGTCGCGACACGTGCCGCTGGCGCTGGCCGCCGCAGTCGGCGGGGTGGCGGTGCTCTGGGCGCTGTACCTGGCCTTCGCCAAGGAGCGGGACGTCACCCCGATGATGGTCGTCCTGACCGTCCTGCTGATGGTCACGGCGCTCGCGCCCACCCTCGCCGGCCCGGACGAGAACCTGGAGCGGACCGCGTCGGTGCGCTGGGCCTGGCGGCGCGCGGTGCACCTGCTCGCCGGCCTGCTGATCATCCTGGTGGTCCTGCTCGCCACGCGGCACACCGGAGCCCGGTTCGGGCCGGTCGCGCTGGTGGTCCGCGACGCCACCGGGCTGCTCGGTCTGATGGCGCTGTGCGCCACGGTGGTCGGCGCCGCCCGGTCCTGGTTCCTGCCACTGGGCTGGACCACCATCGCCGCCCTCTACCCACAGCCGGGCACCTGGGGAGCGGTCGCGACGTGGCAGGGCCAACCGCCCGACAGCCGGGCCGCCACGGTGGTGGCGGCGGTGCTCGCCATCGGTGGGCTGGTCACCTATGCGGTCGCCGGCCCGGCCCGCCGGGACCCGGCCGAGTAGTCCGCCGCCGACCGGCACGCCACCCGCACCGTGGGGTGGCGTGCCGGTCGACGGTCGCGCGGGCGGCGCTCCGGCTCGACCAGGCGCGCTGAGCCGCCGACGCACCGGCAACCGACCGGCGTGACGACCGTCGCCGGGCGCTGCCCACCGCCGTGGGCCTCGGCGCACCGGCCGACCGGCGTCAGGCCCCTCCCGCCCGGCCCGGTCCGGGCAACTCGACGCCGGTGAGCTGCGCGCACCGCAGGAGCAGTTCGTCCCCCAGCGGGTCGATCCGCGAGCGCTCCGGTCGCCAGTCCCGCGCGCTGACGTACCGTCCACTGGCCAGGGCCCCGGGGTCGACGTCCACGGCGAGGCGCACCATTTCCCGCGCGGCGTCGTCCGGGCTCGTCGGTGCGGCGTCGCCGCCCATCCTGGTACGCACCCAGCCGGGATCGACCGCGTTGCTCAGCACACCGGGCCACCGGCGGGCCACCGCGAAGGCGAGCGCCAGGTCCAGCAGCTTCGTCCGGGAGTACGCCTCGACGCCGTGCCAGGGGCGGGTGTCGTACCGCAGGTCGGTCAGGTCGGCCAGCCCGTCGGCGGCCATCGCCGACGACACGAACACCAGCCGCCCGGGCGGCGGTGACAGCGCCGTCAGCAGGTACGGCGCGAGCACGTTGACCTGGAACGTCGACTCCAGTCCGTCCCGGGTCAACTCCCGCGTCGGCGCGTCGAGCCGGGCGATTCCCGCGTTGTGCACGACGGCGTCGAAGCGGCCGAACGCGGCCAACGACCGGGCGAGCGCCGTGGTCTCCTCGATGGAGCGCAGGTCGCCGACCACGATCCCGGCCGCGGCCGGAACCGCCGCCTTGGCCACCACCGCCCGTTCCTCGTTGCGGGCGTGCAGGACGACCCGGTGCCCACGGGCGACGAGTTGCGCCGCGGTGCGCTGACCGATGCCGTCCACCGAGCCGGTGACGAGAATGCTGCCCATGGTGTTCCTCTCTGCGTGCCGCCGCGCGCCCCGGCGCGACGACCGAGGAAAGCTCCTGACACTTGGCGGCGGCTGAGCGCGGCCACCGACCGCCGCGCCAAGTCCGGCACAAGTGGTGCCTGCGTTGCTGTGGGCATGAAGAGACTCCTCGCCATCGGCCTGGCGCTCACCCTCAGCGCCGGTCTGACCGTGGTCGCGAACGGGACCGCGCTCGCCCGCCCCTACTGCGACGTGCCCGACCCGCCGCCGGCCTGTGACGACAGCCCGGCCGAGCCGACACCGCCACCGGTGGGCAGCGACAAGTATCCGATGGGCTGGCTGGAGTCGTGGGAGTACGTCGGCGGGGCGGTCCGGGTCAGCGGGTGGGCCAGTGATCCCAACGGCGGCCCGGTGCAGGTGACGGTGCAGACCGACGTACCACCTGCGGTGACCCGCCCGGCGAACCTGTGGCACGTCGAGCGGGGCGCGTTCGTCGGCTTCTCCTTCACGGTCCCGAGTTCGGCGCTGGCCGGGGTGCACGGATTCTGTGTCACCGCGAACAACGTGCCCGACGGCAGCCAACCGGTGCCCGAGGTCGCCCCGCTGTCCTGCCCGCAGTACCGCGTCACCCCGGCAGCGCCCAGCGCGTTGACGCTGTCCGCCGGGTACCAGGAGGGCAAGCGGACGCTGGATGTCACCTTCACCGACAACTCGGTGCGGGAGGACAACTACCGGATCGACCTGAGCTGGCTTCAGACCACCCCGGACGACACCCCCACCGATCCGGGGCTGCCGACCACCCCGCCGGGTGGACCCGCGCTGCCGACCCCGATACCCACCTGGGGTGCGCCGATCCCCACCACCGAGGTCGGCGTCGCCCGGGCGGTCATCTACGGCACCCCGGACACCGGACGACGTACCTGGCACTTCACCCACATGCCCCAGGCGTTCGTCCACGTCGTGGTGGTCTCGAACGAGGCCGGTCTGACCTCCCCCGCGCTCAGCGGGGGCATCTCCACCCGCTGACCTGCACCGCGCCGCGACGGGGTTGGCGTATCCCCTGATGTGTGGCGGCGGCCCGGCGGTGCCGAGCCGCCGCCGACGTCCCGTTCGGACACCGGACCTACGGGACGCCCGGCCACGGACCAGCGGGACACCCGGCCACGGACCGGGGCCCGACCGGAGCGGCCACGGGCGTCGGACGCGGGATCCCCCGGCCCCGCGTGCCCGGCTAGGGTCACCGGGTGACGACGATCGGCGTGTTCGGCCCGGTGCGGGCCAGCCGTGGCGGCGTCACGATCAACCTCGGCGCTCCCCGGCAACGCGCGGTGCTGGCCCGACTGACCGCCGGTGGCGGCCACCCGGTCTCGGTCGACCGGCTGATCGAGGATCTCTGGTCGGGGGACCCGCCCCCACGCGCCCAGGCCGCCCTCCAGGTGTACGTGTCGAACCTGCGCCGGGCGCTGGAGCCGGACCGTCCGTCGCGCACCCCCGCCCGGACCCTGCTCACCGCCGCCCCGGGGTACGCCCTGCGACTGCCGACCCCGGACGTGGACGCCTGGCGGTTCGAGGCGGCACTGCGGGCCACCACGCCCGAGCCGGGGCAGCGACCCGCAGTGGCGATCGCCGGGCTGGACGAGGCCCTGGCCTGCTGGCACGGCGGCAGCCCGTACGCCGAGTTCGTCGGGGAGCCGTGGGCGGACCGGGAGCACGACCGGCTGACCCAGCTGAGGCTGTCCGCCGTCGAGCAGCGGGCGGAACTCCTGCTCGTCCTGCACCGGCCGGGCGAGGTCGTCCGTGACCTCGACCCGCACGTGCGCGACCACCCCCTGCGGGAGCGGGCCGCCGTGCTGCTCGCGGTCGCGCTGTACCGCCTCGGCCGGCAGGCCGACGCGCTCGACGTGCTCCGTACCGTGCGGGCCACGCTGGCCACGCAGTTGGGCATCGACCCCGGCCGTGAATTGCGGAGCCTGGAGACGGACCTGCTGCGCCAGAGCCCACGCCTGGACAGCGCCGCTCCCGCGCCGCCCGGGGCGACCGTCAGGCTCCTGCCCGCCCCCATCGTCGGGGCACCCGAGACGCGCCCGGTGGGCCGGGCGGCGGAACTGGCCCGGCTCCGGGCCGCCGCCGCCCGGGCCGCCGTGACCGGCCTGGGCATCTGCTGGATCGGCGCGGAGGCGGGGGCGGGGAAGTCGACGTTGGCACGACAACTCGCCGACATCCTCACCGCTGACGGCTGGCAGCCGGTCGTCGGGCACTGCCCGCAGGTGGAGGGCGCACCGCCGGCGTGGGCCTGGCGCGACGTGGTCACCGCCGCCGGACGGCTCCTCCCCCTCGACGAGGCGGAGGCATCGGGCCTGCGCCTGCTGCTCGACCCCGAACCCACCGGCCGGGCCCGTGGCGAGTACGACGAGTTCCACCTGCGCGGGGCGCTGGCCGCCTACCTGGCCCGACTGACCGCGCAGGCCCCCGTGCTCCTCACGGTCGAGGATGTGCACCGCGCCGACGGGGAGACCCTGCGCATCCTTCGGCACCTCGTCGCCGCCCTCACCGCCGCGCCAATGCTCATCGTGGCGACGTACCGGCCGGACGAGGTCACCGACGACCTGGTGGGGGCACGGGCGGCGCTGGCCGCGGTGCCGGCGGTCGATCTCGCGCTGCACGGCCTGGACGGGGAAGCCGTCGCCGAGCTGCTGCGCCGGCACGGGGTGGACAGCACCGATCCCGAGCTTACGCACACGGTCGGACAACGGTCGGCGGGCAATCCCCTGTTCACCATCGAGCTGGCCAAACTGGTCGCGGCCGAAGGACCGGCAGCGGCGCTCGACGGCGTGCCCGCCGGCCTCGGCCACGTGCTGGCCCGCCGACTGGCGCGACTGCCTGCCGACGCGCGGACGGTGCTGCGACACGCTGCGGTGTTCGGTGCCGAAGCCGACGTCGACACCCTGCTCGCACTCGACGGCGGCCCGGAGGAGCCGGTCCTCGACGGCCTGGAGGCCGGAGTGACCGCGGGGCTGCTCGTCGAACCCGCGCCGGGTCGGGTGCGGTTCGCCCACGCCCTGATGCGCGACGCGCTCTACCACAGCGTGCCGCTGCTGCGCCGCACCCGGATCCACGCCCGCATCCTCACCGTGCTGCGGGAACAGGGCAGCGACGACGCGGCGGCGCTGGGGCGGCATGCGCTCGCGGCCCTCACCCGGTCCACCGCCGTCGACGCCATCGGTCATCTCGCCACCGCCGCCCGTCGCGCCGGCGACCTCGGCGCACCGAGGGAGGCCGCCGCGCTCTGGGCCGGTGCGCTGCGCGCCGTCGGCCTGGCCCCGGCCACCGACGCCCGGACCCGGCTCGACCTGCACCGCGAGCTGGCCGCTGCCAGCGCGCTCGCCGGGGACGTGGTCGGCGCCCGCGCCGCCCGCGCCGAGGCGGTACGACTGGCCACCGGCGTCGGCGACCCGGCAGCCGTCCATGCCGCGCTGACCTGCATCGACGCCCCGGTCACCTGGACCATCCGGCCCGACCGCCTGGTCGACGCGCCGCTGGTCGGCCTGCTGGAGCAGGAGTTGACCCGGGTCGGTCGGGACCGTCCGGTGCTGCGCTCGCGCCTGTTGAGCACCCTCGCGTTCGAGATCGAGGGCGCCGACCTGGGCCGTGCCGACGAGGTCACCCGGGAGTCCCTCGCGTTGGCCCGCCGGCAGGACGACCCGGCGGTGCTCTGCCGCGCGCTCAATGCGCGCTACTTCGTCACCGTCGCCCCCGCGTACCGCGCCGAACTGCCCGGGGTCGGCCGGGAACTGCTGGCGACGGCCGAAGCGGCAGGGCTGACCGCGTACCGCTGCCAGGCCCACCACATCCTCTACCAGGCGGCGCTCGCCGACACCGACTTCGACCGGGCCCACCACCACGTCGACCGGGCGGTCGAGGAGGCCACCACCGGGCAGCTCGGCCTGATCCTCGCCGTCATGGGCTGGTTCACCGGCCTGCGCGCCCTGTTCCGGGGCGACCTCGACGAGGCGACACGCCGGTACGCGGAGATCAGTGACCGGATGGGCCGCGTCGGTGGCCCGAACGCGGCGGCGATGGGACTGATGGGCCGGTTCACCGTGCTGACCGCCGTCGGGCGTGGGCACGAGGTGATCGAGGAGCTCCGGCAGGTGCACGCGCGGGTGCCGGACGACGCCCACGACGTGCTGGCCCACGCCCTGCTGTCGGCCGGTGACCACGACGCGGCCCGGGCGGTGTGGCGGCCGGACGCGCCGATCCGCCCGGACTACCTGTGGCTGTACTGGATGACGGTGCGTGGCCAGGTCGCGGCCCGCCTCGGCGACGCGCCCGCCGCCCGGCGCTGCTACCGGGAGTTGACGCCGTGGGCGGGGCGCTTCGCCGGGCTGGAGTGCGGCTCGATCTCACTCGGACCGGTGGACCAGACCCTCGCCGAACTGGCCGCCGTGCTCGGTGACCCGGCCGCCGCCGCGCACCGGGCCGCCGGGCTCGACCTGGCCCGGGCCGTCGGCGCGGTGCCGTGGTGCGACGAGTCGGCGTACGTGCCGGTGCCGGCCTGAACGGTCCACCAGGCCCGCTCCTCCTCGACCGGCCGTTGGCTCCCCGCGTCGCACGAGGGCGGTGCCTGCGCGACGGCTACCGCACGCGGGGACGCTGCAGGACGAGGTGGTCGAGCAGCTGGGTCAGCCCGTCGTCGCGGGGTGCCACCTCCAGCGCCGGATCGTCCGCGAGGACCGCCTGCTGGAGCAGGTGCAGCCGCTTGGACGGCTCCAGCCCCAACTCCTCCACCATCGCCGTACGCAGCCGGTGGAAGACCGCCAGGGCCTCCCGCCGCTGGCCGCTGCGGTGCAGCGCGACCATCAGCTGCGCGCACAGGTTCTCGTTCAGCCCGTGTTCGGCGATCAGCAGGGTGAGCTCAGCCAGCACGTCCTGGTGGTGGCCGAGCCGCATCCGCGCCTCGATGCACTGCTCGAGGGTGTTGAGCCGGACCTGTTCCAGCGCCTTGAGCCGGGGCTCGGCCACGGTGCCGGCCCGCACGTCGGCCAGGGCCGGACCACGCCAGAGCGCACAGGCGCGCACCAGCAGCGCCGCCGCGTCGACGTTCTCGCCGGCTGCCAGGGCCCGCCGGCCGGCCGAGGCGAGCTGTTCGAACAGGCGCAGGTCGAACTCGTCGGCACCGACCCGCAGGACGTAGCCGCCGGGCACGGTGACCAGCACCCGCTTGGCCACCTCGGAGACCGGCACGCCGAGCAGGCCGGCGAAGCACTTGCGGATCTGCAGGACGTACGTCTGGAGCGTCGTCAGCGCGCTCACCGGCGGGGACCCGCCCCACAGCTCCTGGATCAACGCGGAGACCTGCACGGTCTGGTCGGCGTTGAGGAGCAACAGGCCCAGCACGCTGCGGGGCTTCGGGGCGGTCGGTGTGGTGACCGCCCCGGCGTGGGCGAGCACGAGCGGTCCCAGGATCTGGATTTCCATGGCCCCTCCCCCGAGAGCGGTCCGCCCTCTTCTCGACGTGCCGTTGCGGGGATCCGCATGAAAGCGACAGCCTTACCCATCACCATAGATAAGCGTCAGTTCCAAGCAGAATTCACGTCTTTTCGTTCCGTGATCGTGCGCGGTTCGACTGAGAGGCTAGCCGGTTTTGGGGCGACCGTCGCAGATTGCTCAAGCCATCTTCGAGGAGCGATGGAAAGCCCGAGGTCAGACCGCCAGGAGGGGCCGAGAAGGCCGGCCCGGCGGGCCCACCGGCCAGGCCCCGGGCGGGTCGTCACCCGGGCTTTGGCCCGCGACGGCACATCGGTTCGGCGGCACCCCGCACCGCCGCCCGACAACACCACACCGAGCAGCAGAAAGCCCTTTTGTCCACACATCAACACCATTGACAGTCTTCACTCATAAGGGGTTGGTCGTGCGGAAGGTCCGACTGCCGCGCCTGCGGCGGGGGTCAGGCCCGGTGCCGGCGCAACACGGCGGCACCGACCCGCCAGAGGATGTCCGGACGACGCAGCCGCGCGGGCCCGGTCGTCAGGTTGACGACCTCCAGGAAGGCCCGGTGCACCACCTCGTCGGTCACGGTCGCGTGCTGGACCGCCTCGGCCAGGCCCCGGCGCAGCCGCCACCCGAACGGCCGGGCGGCGGTCACGTGCGGCAGGTAACGGTCCTGCGCGGCGGAGAAGTCCCAGGCGTCGTCCACCACCGCCCGCACCCGCCGGAAGTACGCGTACGCCGGCCCGTCCACCGCGCCGGGCTCGGCCAGCCACTCGTCCAGCGCGACCGCCTGGATGGCCGCCACCGAGATGCCCTGACCGTAGGTCGGGTTGAACGAGGCGACCGCGTCGCCGATCGCCACCAGGCCCGCCGGGAACCGGTCCAGCCGGTCGAACTCACGGCGGACGCTGTCCGGGAAGCGGTGCACGTACACCTCGCTGGCCGGCTCGCACACGTCCGGCAGCAGCCGCAGCGGGGTGGCCGGGTTCGACCGGCAGCGGGCCAGGAACTCGCCCAGGTCACGGCCCGGTCGCCGGTCGCCGTAACCGCTGACCAGCGTCAGCCAGCGATCGCCCTCGACGGGGGTCATCGAGCTGGGACCGTTGCGCGCCCGGCTCGGCGTGTGGACCGAGTAGACCGCCACGTGGCCGGCCAGCCGTTGGCCCGGCTCCCGGTGGAACAGGCAGGTGGCGTAGCCGAGGTCCAGGGCCATCCGACGCTTGGCCGGGGCGGGGTAACCGAGCCGACCCAGCCAGTCGGCCAGCCGGCTGGACCGGCCGGTGGCGTCCACCACCAGCTGCGCGCCGTGCCGCTGGGCGTCGGTGCCGCCGGTCGGGCGGACCAACGCGCCGTCCACCCGGCCGGCGGTCGCGGTCAACCCGACGGCGGTGCCCCCGACCAGGGTCACGTTCGGCAGCGCCAGGACCCGCCGGCGGATGTGCCACTCCAGGAACGGACGGGACACGCTGACCACGCTGCCGCCGCGCACCGGGACCTTCGCCCGGCCGTCGAGGAACCACTGCGCGCCGCCGGGACCACTGCCGACCAGTTGGCCACCCTCGCGCACCAGCTGCCGGACGAAGCCGGGCAGCAGCCGGTCGATGACGGTCCGGCCCCGGCCGAGCAGGGTGTGCGCCTGGCTGCCGTGCGGCGCACCCCGGCGGATCACCGGCGCGTCCACCAACACGTCGGGTTCCACGATCCACACCTGGTCGGCGTGGTCGGCCAGGACCCGGGCGGCGATCATGCCGGCGACGCTGCCACCGAGGACGAGAGCGGTCCGCATCAGCGGCCGGGGACCGGCCGTGGGTGCCCGGGGCACGCCGGCGCGCTGGCGAGCGCCAACACGTGGCCGGACAACTCCCGGTGGGTCACCAGGACCCCGGGATCGTCGACGGCGGGCCGCCAGGCAGGTGGTGCCGGTGGGGCGGTACGCCGGCGCAGCAGCCGGCCACCGCGCAACCCGGTGCCGTACACCTTGGCCACCGCCTCCTTGCCGGTCCACAGGGCCAGGAAGTCGACGCCGAGGCGGTCCGCCGGTCGGCCGCGCAGCCAGTCGGTGTCCTCGGGGGCGAACCACCGTCGACTCAGACCGAGCGCGGGCAGCGGACGCACCTCCTCGACGTCGACGCCGACCGGTCCGATCCGGGACACCGCCACCGCGACCAGGCCACGGGTGTGACTGAGGCTGGCGTGCCAGCCCGTGGCGACGCCGCACAGCACCGGCGCACCCGCCGCCGAACGCTCCACCGCGATCGCGGCCGGCGGGGCACCGGCCATCGCCGCGACCGTCTCGACGAGCAGCGCACGGGCGGCCGGCCGGCCGTCGCCCGCCGTGCGGCGCAGCCGTACCACCAGGTCCGGCGTCACCACGGCACGCCGTGCCGGCCGGGGACGGCCCCGGGCACCCGCCGGGCCCTGCGCCGCCCGCGACGACCCCGGGCGGGGCGCGGCCCGGTCCGGGCGGCTCCGACGGCACCCATTCAATCCCCCACCGCCCGCATTTCCGATAATTGTCAGCACGCCCTGGTTAATGCGAGGATGACCCGGGTCGAATTGACGATACCGAGGCGTGGGCGGGCCCGGACCGCACTTCTCTCGACATTCACTAGAGGTTCGGTGGAGAACGATTATGCCGCGGCAGCGACAGGGCACGGAAGGGCATTGCCCCCGGCGACGGGGGCCGGCCGCACCGCCGTGGGGACGGTCGTCGGGGTGGGCCCGGTCGGGTCGCCCGGCCCCGGTGCGGGCCGTGGCGCGGGGAGCCGTCCGTGGCGCGTGACGACGAGTACTTCCGCAAGCGGCTGCTGAACGTCCTCTGTGCCACCTGGACGGCGCAGGCATGCTCGGTCTTCGCCCTGCTCGGCCTGGCCGACCGGATCGCCACGGGCACCACCGGCGGCGCCGCGTTGGCTGCCGCCGCCGGGCTGGACCCGGTCGCGCTGCGCCGGTTGCTCGCCGCGCTCGCCGACGCCGGCGTCCTGCGCCAGACGAGTCCCGACGACTTCGTCCTGTCCGGCATGGGGGAATACCTGCGCACCGACGTCCCCGGTTCGGTCCGCGACACGGCCGTCCTGTACGGCCAGGAGGTCTTCGCCTCGTTCGGCGGCCTGCTCGACACCGTCCGCACCGGCCGGCCGGCCTTCACCGACCGCTTCGGTGAGCCCTTCTACCAGTACCTGGGCGGGCATCCGGAGCTGGCCGCGACGTTCAACGGGGCGATGGCCACCGCCCCGGAACCGCCGCCGCCCCCCGCCCGGCTGTTCGACGACGCCCGTACGGTGGTGGACCTCGGCGGCGGCGACGGCGGCCTGCTCGCCGACCTCCTGCGGGCCCGCCCCGAGCTGCGCGGAGTCCTCGTCGAGCTGCCCGAGGCCGCGGCCCGGGGACGTGCCCGGCTCGCCGCCGCCGGGGTCCTGGACCGGGTCGAGATCGTCGTCGGCAGCTTCTTCGACCGGGTGCCCACCCACGGCGACCGGTACGTGCTGCGGCGGGTCCTGCACAACTGGAACGACGGCAACGTCGCCCGGGTGCTGGCCCGGGTGCGCGCGGCGATGCCGACCGGGGCGCGGCTGCTGGTGCTGGAGGAGCTGCTGCCGGCACAGCCGCAGCAGACCGGAGCCGGCGCGGGCACCTGGGGGGCGCCCCGCAACCGGATCGTGGATCTGCTGATGCTGGTCCTGATGGAGGGCCGGGACCGCACCGCGGCGGAGTACGGCCAGCTCCTCGCCGACGCCGGCTTCGCCGTCACGGGCGTCACCGACGGCGCGATCGAGGCGGTACCGGTCTGAGGGCGGCGGCGGGCCGTCCCGGGTCCGTCGTTCCCCGGCTCAGCGGGCGGGCCGGGTCAGCAGCAGGCCCTCCTGGGCCACCGTGGCCACCAGGTCGCCGTCGCGGGCGTACAGGCGGCCGGTCGCCAGGCCACGACCGGTGGCCGCCCACGGGCTGTCGCAGTCGTACAGCAGCCACTCGTCGGCCCGGCAGGGCCGGTGGAACCACACCGTGTGGTCGATGCTGACGCCGAGGTCACCCGGACCCCACTCGGTCGCGTGCCCGGCCACCATCGCGCTGAGCAGCAGGGGCAGATCCGAGATGAGCACCAGCGCGCCGGCGTGCAGCGGCCCGTCGTCGGGCAGCCTCCCGGCCACCCGCACCCAGGCCCGGCGGTGCGCCTCACCCGCCCGCTCCCCGTCGGTCCGCCCGCCGGGCGGCGGGCCGAGGTACCTGACGTCGAACGCGAAGAGCATGTCCTGCACCGCGGCCAACCGGCCGGGCGCGTCGGCGAGCAGCCGGGCCAGGGTCGGCACCTCGTCCGGTGGCGGGACCTCGGGTGCCGGCCGCCCGTGCGCCGGCCCGGTGCCGGGATCGTGGAACGAGGCGGTCAGGAAGAAGATCGGGGTGTCACGCTGGAGGGCGACCACCCGTCGGACGGACATGGACGGGCCGTCGCGCAGGGCCTCGACCAGGTAGGTGACGGGCCTGCGGCTGTCGCCCGGCCGGGTGAAGTAGGCGTGCAGCGAGTGCACCGGTCGACCGGACCGCACGGTGTGCGCGGCGGCGGTCAGCGCCTGCGCGGCGATGAGCCCCCCGTACCGGCGGGTGGTGCCCCGCGTCGTGCCGCGACCGGAGAACACCCCCGCGACGGGCACCAGCCGGTCCGTGGTGACCGTGGCGGGGTCGACGGTCACCAGGTCGAGCAGCCCGACCACCTCCTCGACGACCGCCCGGGCCCGGTCGGGGGCGGCTGCTCCGCCGCTCATCCGGCGAGGTACTTGTCGACCTCGTCGGCGGCGACGAGCGTGCCGTGGGGTTCCGCGCGCATCTGCTCGCCGAGCTGTACCGCGCGCCGCCGCAACGCAGCGGTGGTCAGGTGGGACATGCCGGAGCGCAACACGTCCTCGGACAGGTCGGTGAACCGCACGTGCACACCGACGCCGAGCCGTTCCAGCTGGCGGCCCCAGAACGGCTGGTCGGCGTAGGAGGAGCAGACCATGGTGGGGATGCCGGCACGCACCCCGGCGGCGGTGATGCTGGCGCTGCCGTGGTGCACCACCATGGCACAGTGCGGCAGCACCAGGTCGTAGTCCACGTAGGGCACCACCCGCAGCTGCGGTGACGTGGACGGCGCGACCCCGGCCAGGCCCCAGCCGGTGGCCACCAGGGCACGCACCCCCAGCGACCGGCAGACCCGCTCGATGCCCGCCATCATCGCGGCCGGATCCGCCACGTGCGTGCTGCCGAACGTCAACAGTGCCGGTGGTTCGCCCGCCGAGAGCCACCGCGCCAGCTCCGGATCGAGGGTGGACATCCCGGCGCGGTGCAGGTCGTCCGGGGTCAGCCGGAGGTCACCGACGATCGGACGGTAGGCGTCCCAGGTCAGGCCCGGCACCAGGGTGGGGCTGTAGCCCTGCAGTTCCAGCGGCCGCCGCAGCTGCTTCGGGTGCGGCGGCATCGGAGGCAGCCCGAGCTGGCGACGGAAATCGAACATCAGGTCCCGCCGGTACCGCCAGGCCCGCCGGGTGTAGTGCAGGTAGGTCGCCCGGTTCGCCTCGGGGGTCGGCAGCGGGTCGACGGACACCAGCGGATGCGGCACCACGTCGTTCGGCCGCGACGGCGTGAGGTCGTACGCGATCAGCGGGACGTCGTGCGCCTCGGCCAACGTCGCGGCCCACTGCTCGCTGACCACGGCACAGACGATGGCCTCACAGCCGGCGGTGAGCTGAATCGCCTCGTCGCCGAACCGCCGACCGTAGTCCCGGTACGCCTCGATCGTGATCTGGAGGAAGGAGTCGAGGGTGCTCTTGGTGACCCACTCCCGGCCCCGCTCGGTCTGCATCATCGACTGCTGGTTCCACCCGACCGGCACCACGTCGAGCCCCAGCTGCCGGGGCAGGTCGACCAGGTTCATCGACGCCCCGACGAGTACCTCGTGGCCGTGGCGGGCCAGCTCCGCGGCGAGTGCCGTCAGCGGATAGACGTCACCGCGGCTGCCGAGCGCCAGGACGGTGATGCGCATCGTCGTTCCCCTCCGGTCCTCGGTGCGGCGTCGACGGCGTCGACCCGTCGCCTGCGGTCAGGTCGGTGGAGAACGCGATCTCCCGCTGCTCCTCCAGGTCCGCCAGCCGGGCGGTCAGTCCGCGCCGGATCGCGGCGTACGCGTCGCTGCCGAGCGCGAGCCGCAGCGGGACGGTCGGCCCGGTGGCGACGTCGACCACGGCGGCGGCCATCCTGGCCAGGTCGCCGCGGCACGGCAGGCGACCGTCCTGCGCCCGGCGACGCAGGATCGCCGCCGGGGTGCCCGCGTAGGCGGGCGACTCGGCGGTCAGCTCCTTGCTCCGCCCGAAGAATCCGGTGCTCACGGTGCCGGGCTCGACGATCGTCACGCCGATGCCGAAGCCCTTCACCTCGGCGGCCAGTGACTCGAAGAACCCCTCCACGCCCCACTTGGTGGCGCAGTAGACGGCCGTGCCGGGCGACCCTCGTTGCCCGGCCATGCTCGAGATCTGGATGATCCGCCCGCCGCCCTGCGCCCGCAGGTGCGGCAGCACCGCCTGGGCCAGGTGGATGGGGCCGGTCAGGTTGGTCCGGAGCTGCCTGTCGACCTGCTCGCCGCTGGCCTCCTCGGCCGCGCCGACCAGCGCGTATCCGGCGTTGCTGATCACCACGTCGATCCGGCCGAGCGCCCGGGCGGCGTCGTCGACCACCTGCCGGATCTGCTCCGGATCGGTGACGTCCAGTCGGGCCGTCCACAGCGCCTGCGCCGAGGGGGGTCGCAGGTCCGCCAGGGTACGCGGATCGCGGGCGGTGGCCGCCACCGTCTCACCCCGGGCGAGCAGCTCGGTCACCAGCGCCCGGCCGAGACCGGCCGAGCTCCCGGTGACGAGCCAGGTACGTGCGGGCCCGGTCATGCCCCGGCCCACGCCGGGACGTCGAGGATCTCCAGGACCGCGCAGGACAGGGTGGCCGGCGCACCGCCGTAGAGCAGCAGGTGGTCACCGGCGGCCAGCTGCCCGGTGACCAGCAGGTGGTTGAGCGACAGCAGCTGGTCGCTCGCGCCGGTGTGCCCGACGCCGCGCCCGAACTGCCAGGTGGTGCGCTCCATGGTGATGCCCAGCGGCTCCACCAGGTCGTGCTGCACCATGTAGGCGGCGGAGTTTCCGCAGATGACCCGGGTCATGTCGGTCAGCTTGCGGTCGGCCTCGTCCAGCGTCCGTTCGATCAGGTCGAGCCGGGCGCGGGTCCTGATCTCGGCGGCGTCGGTCAGCGACATCACATTGTTGCGGAAGTGCTCGGCACGTTCGCGCATGTCGATCGTGCGGCCCTGCGCCGCCAGCGGCGGATACAGCGGCTCGCCGCCGCGGTACAGCGGCTCCACCTCGGGCACCACGACGCTGCCCACGGCGCGCAGCCGGGCGAAACCGGTGTCGCGGTCCAGCAGCAGCGCGCTGCCGGCGTCGCCCAGGATGAAGCCGGGCGCGGAGTTCCACCGGTCGATCAGCGGTGTGCCGAGGTTCTCCGCCGTGGTCACCAGCACCGTCCGGCCCGCCGCCGCGACGGCCAGGTGCCCGGCGGCGATCTCCAGCGCCGCGAACACGCCGTTGCAGCCCAACCGGACCTCGAACGCGGGGGTCGACGTGCCGACGACCTCCCGCTGGATGTACGGGCCGGGCAGCCACATCTCCGGACCCTGGTGGTGGATGGAGGCGTGCAGCACCAGGCCGATCCCGGTCGGGTCGACGGCGGCCCGGGTCAGCGCCTGCCGGGCCGCGTGCACGGCCATCTCCGGCGGTGAGACGTCCCCGGCGATGCCGACGCCGGTCAGCCGGTTCTCCAGGTAGGAGGCCGGGCTGTAATCCCCGCGCCGGGCGGCCTGTCCGGCGTCGGTCACGGGCGGTTGAAAGACACCCAGCCCGGACAGGTGAACGTTGGTGATCTTCAACCGCGTCTCCCGGATCGGCCGGCCATGGCACCACGTCCGCCATTCTTCAAGGACTGTAGTGGCCGTCCACGGGGGCACGGCGCACGTGACCTTGACGCCGGACTGAGAACTGCTTGAATCCGGCCGCCGTTGCGACTTCAGCACGCATGGAGGCGACCGGTGTCGCATTGACCGCCGCGAGTGGCCGTTGCTAACTTCGGGCCACGCATCGGGGAGATCTGTCGTCGGCTGGCGTGATGGCGCTGCGGGTCGTCGGTGACCACACACGACGTCGTCGATTGACGGCAGTTCGTCCGGAGAATGTGCGACCGGTCCACCGAGGACGCCGCCCCGCCACTCCCTGCCACCCGAGAGAAGGTAGCTGAACCATGTCAGCCGACGAGGTCCTCGCGTTCACCATGCAGGCGCTGCGGGAGATGAACTTCTACACCGACGACACCGGCCCCGACTCGATGCTCGGACCGTCCGGCGTCGACCTCGACTCGCTCGCCGTGTCCGAGCTCGCGCTGCGGGTCGAGGACCAGTTCGGCGTGACGTTCGACGACGACGACATCGAGACGCTGGCCATCATGACGCTGGGCGAGTTCGCCGCGGAGGTGGCCAAGCGGGCAGAGCTGATCCCGCAGGCCGACGCGGCGCGCGGCTGACGGGCGGTCCGACACCCGGCTCGACGACAGGCTCTACCGCACGACCACGGTGGCGGTGACCGGCACGCTCGCGGTCACCGCCACCGCCCGTACCGGACCAGTCCGCCCCGGGGCCACCGCGTCGGGCGGACGGCGTCGGGCCGCACGGGCGGCAGGTGGTACGGCGGGCCACGCCCGGTCAGTGGCGGCCCGGGTCGCCCAGCTGGCTGAACACCTCGCCGGCCAGGTCGGCGACGCTGTGGCCACCGAGCATCTTCGCGATCGGCAGCATCATGCCCAGGTCACGTTGGACCCGGGTGCGGACCTCCACGGCCATCAGCGAGTCCAGGCCCTGCCGCTTGAGCGGACGCCGGGGGTGCACCTGGGCCGACGGCATGCCCAGCACCTCCGCGAGGACCCCTGCCAGGTAACGCTGCACCGCGTCCTGGTCGGTCAGCGTGTCCGCCACCCCGGGAGCCGCCACCTGACCGACGCCCGGTCCCACCGGTACGGAACCCGTGGCGCTGGCGACGGCGGTGACGGGGGCAGCGGGGACGTGGGCCGTGACCTCGGGGACCGGGGTGCCGGTGTCCGTGGGTCGGTGCGTGGGCGGCGTCGCGGGCGACGGCGACCACGGCACTGCGGGTGCCGGGGTCGCAGCGGTGGTGGGCTCGGCGAGCAGGTCACGCAGCAGCGGCGAGGCCGCCGCGTCCGGATGCGCCGTCGCCCACCGCCGCCAGTCCGCAGGCAGCACCACGCCATGGGTGGCGTCCCTGGCCAGCAGCAGGCGCAGGGCCTCGATGCCCTCCCGAGGGCTGAACGTGTCCATCCCGGCGGGATTGATCGCCCGACCCTGCTGACGACCGACCCGCGCCGGCATGCCGACCGACCAGAAACCCCAGTTCACGCTGAGCGCGGTCGCCCCGGCGAGGCGGCGTTGGTCGGCCAGTGAGTCCAGGGCGGCGTTCGCGGCGGCGTACGCGCCGAGCATCGGGGAGCTGAGCACCGCCGAGCCGGAGGAGAACAGCACGAAGAAGTCCAGCGGCCGCTCGGCGAACAGCCGGTGCAGCACGGCCGCACCGGTGACCTTCGGGCGCAGGACCGCCGACAGCACCCCGTCGTCCAGCTCGGACAGTGCGCCGTACTCGATGACTCCGGCCGCGTGCACCACGCCCCGGATCGCCGGGCCGTCCTGCTCGTGGTGGCGCAGGACCGCCCGCATCGCCTCCTCGTCGGCCACGTCGACCGCCTCGTACGCCACCCGCACCCCGTGCCGTCGCAGGTCAGCCAGCCAGCCTTCGCCGCCGGTCCGGTCGAGCGGGGTCCGCCCGGTCAGCACGACGTGCCGGGCACCCTCGCGGACCAGCCAGTCCGTGACCACCCGGCCGAGGTCGCCCAGCCCGCCGGTGACCAGGTAGCCGGCGGCCGGATCGAGCCGGACCGGCCGGTGCGGGGCGGCGACCTCGACCGCTGCGGGCGCGGTCAGTTCCGCCGTGGACACCAGCACCTTGCCGATGTGCCGGGCCTGCGCCAGGTGCCGGAACGCCCCGACCAGCTCGGCAGCGGGGAAGACCCGGTGCGGCAGCGGTTCGAGCAGACCGGCCTGCACCAGGGCCAGGGTCTCCTCCAGGATCGCGCCGAGGCGGCGCGGGTCACTGAGCCCGAGATCCACCACGTCTACCACGAAGAACGAGGCGCCCCGGGCCAGCAGCCGCAGGTCCAACCGGGTGCCCTCGACCAGGTCACGGCGGCTCAGCTCGACGTAGCGCCCCCGGTCGGCCAGCAGCTCCACACTCTTGAGCAGGCCCTCCCCCGCCAGCGTGTTGAGCACCACGTCGACGCCCTCGCCCCGGGTGGCTTCCCGGATCTCGTCGGCGAACCCGGTGCTGCGCGAGTCGGACACGTGCGCGACACCCATCATCCGCAGCAGCGCCCGCTTCTCCGGGCTGCCCGCGGTGGCGTACACCTCGGCGCCACGCCAGCGGGCCACCTGCACCGCGGCCAGGCCGACCCCGCCGGTGGCGTGGTGGATCAGCACCCGCTCGCCCGGCCGCACCTGGGCCAGGTGCACCAGCGACTGGTAGGCGGTGACCAGGGCGACCGGCACGGTGGCCGCCTCCTGCGGGGTGAGCCGGGCCGGCCGCCGGCGTACCAGGTGCGCGTTGACGCACAGGTAGCTGGCGGCGGGCGTCTCCAGTGCGACCGCCACCACCTCGTCACCGGGCCGCAGCCCGGCCACGCCCGGTCCGACCCGGGTGACCGTGCCGGCGCACTCACCGATCACGGTCGCGGGTCGGTCGGACAGGCTCGGATACATGTCCATCGCGACCAGCACGTCGCGGTAGTTCAACGCGAGGTAGTCGGCACGCACCTCCACCTCGCCCGGCCCCGGCGCGCGCCGCGGCACCGGCACCAGGCGCATCCCGTCCAGCATGCCGGGCACGGTGGCCTGCACCTGGTGGGCGACCTCGACGCCGTCCGGCCGACGGACGCCGACGGAGCTGGACCGCAGCCGCGCCGCGTACCGCCGGTCGCCCCGCAGCGCCACCTGGTCCTCCGGGCCGGCACCGGCCAACTCCCGGCCCAACGCGGCGGCGAGTTCGGCCGGCGACCCCGCCGGGTCCAGGTCGACCAGGGCACAGCGCAGATCCCGGTGCTCGTGGGCGAGCACCCTGCCCAGCCCCCAGACGGCACCCTGCCACATCGACACGCTGCGGTCCGTGTCCCCCGCCCGGTGCGCGCCCCGGGTCACCAGGGTCAGCCGGGGCGGCTCGGCCAGGCCGGCGTCGGCGAGGGCCCGCAGCAGGCGCAGGATGCTGGCACAGCCGAGACGCTCGGCGTCCTGCGCCTGCCGCTGCACCGGGGCCGAGTCGTCGGGCTGGTCCACGTCCAGCGCCCAGAGGTGCACCACCTCGGTCGGCGTCAGGCCGTCGAAGTCGGCCCGCACGTCGGCGAGCAACCGGCGGTACTGCGCCGGTGCGGTCGGGTCGATCTCGTAGTGGTCGGCTGCCAGCCGCCGGTAGCCGGTGCCCGCGAACACCCGCACCTCGGCGTCGAGCGCGCCGCCGACGCCGGTCCGGTCGGCGAGGACCAGGCGGCGGTCGCCCGGCCGCGGCACGTCGGACAGCGCCGGCAGCGGCTGCCACCGCAGCTCGTGGAACCAGCCGTCGGGGTCACGTACCGAGTCCGGCGGTTGTAGGTACTGCAGGCGCAGTCCGTTGATCTCCACGATCACCCGGCCGTCCGCGTCGGACACCACCAGGTCGCCGCAGACCGAGTCGGAGCGCCAGGCGGTGACCGCGACGGCGTGCGCCCAGGCGGGTGTGCCGGGATCCGGGTGGATCGACAACTCGTCGATGCTGCCCAGGACGAACGCCGACGACCGGTCCCCGGCCGGGATCAGCGACGCGAGCACCTGCCCGCACGCGTCCAGCAGCGCCGGGTGGCAGGTGTACCCGCTCGGGTCGACCCCGGCGGGCACCTGGATGCGGCCCAACGCCTGACCGTCGCCCAGCCAGAGCTCCGCGACGCCCTGGAACGCGCCCCGCCACTCGTTGCCCCGCTCGGCGAAACGCCGGTAGAAGTCCGCGCCGGTGAGGTGGTCGGGGCAGGCCGCCCGGATCGTGTCCAGCGGCAGCGTGCGCCGCCCGGCGGGTGGGGTCCGGGTCACCGTGCCGGTGACGTGGGTCGCCTCCGCACCGGTCACCGCGAAGTCCCAGGTGTCCGGCCCGCGCGGGGTGAACGTCGTGGCCAGGGCGGGTGCCGGCTGGTCCGGGCGCAGGAACAGCGCGTCGACGTACCGGATGTCGCGCAGGACGGGCGTCTGCCCGCCGCAGATCCCGTCGGCGGCGGCGTGCACCATCTCCGCGTACGCCGTGCCGGGCACGACCACGGTGCCCTGCACCTGATGGTCGAGCAGGTAACGCTCGCGGGTGAGGTCGACGACCCGCTCCACCCGGTGCGGGGCCGGCCGGCCGGCTACGGGCGGGACGAGCCAGTACCGCTGGCGCTGCCAGGGGTAGGACGGCAGTCGCACGTAGCGGGGCGGCGGCCCGCCGGACACCCGGTGCCAGTCGACCGGGCACCCGGCCCGGTGCAGGGCGCCGACGGTGTCGAGCAGGCTGGCCCGTTCCGGCTCGTCGCGGCGCAGGCAGCCGACGGCGGCACCGCCGGACCCGGCGAGGGCCAGGGCCTCCCGGATGGCCGGCAACAGGACGGGGTGCGGGCTGATCTCCACGAACACCGTCTCGCCCCGCCCGGCCAGGTGTGCCACCGCGCCGCCGAAGCGCACCGGCTCACGCAGGTTGCGTACCCAGTAGGCCGCGTCCCACCCGGAGCCGTCGCACGGCGCGTCGTCCACGGTGGAGTGCAACGGGGTACGCCCCGCGCGGGGCGCGATGTCGCCGAGGCAGGCCAGCAGCTCCTCGCGCAGCTGCTCCATCTGCGGGCTGTGCGAGGCGACGTCCACCTTCACCTGGCGGCAGAACACGCCGCGCCCCTCGAGGTCCGCGACGATGGCGGTCAGGGCCTGCGGGTCGCCGGAGAGGACCGTCGAGCCGGGGCTGTTGCTCACCGCCACGCCCACCAGGTGCTCGTGGCCGGCCAGCGCGGCCTGCGCGTCGGTGACGGACAGCTCCACCGAGTACATGGCGCCCTGCCCGGCGACCGTCTTCAGCAGCCGACTACGCCGGCAGATCACCGCTGCGGCGTCGGCGAGGCTGAGCGCGCCCGACGCGCATGCCGCGGCCACCTCGCCCATGCTGTGCCCCACCACGTGGTCCGGCTCGACGCCCCAGTCGCGCAGCAGCGCGCACAGGGCGGTCTGCATCGCCCACAGGGTCGGCTGGATCGTGTCGATCGACGCCGGGGCGTCCGCCTCGCCGGTCAGCCGGGCCAGCAGCGACCAGCCGGTCTCGGCCCGGACCGCCTCGTCGCAGCGGGTGAGCATGTCGCGGAAGACCGGCGAGCCGGCCAGCAACTCGCGCCCCATGCCGTCCCACTGCGAGCCCTGGCCGGGGAAGACGAAGACGACCGCCGGCCGGTCGCCCTCCACCGGCGCCGACGCGGTGACGCCCAGCCGGGGCCGGGACTCACCGGCGGCGTACGCCCGCAGCCGCTCGACCAGCTCGTCCGGCGACGTGCCGACGGCGGTCAGCCGGTGCTCATGGTGGTCGCGCCGGGTGGCCGCGCTGAAACACACGTCGCGCAGCGGCAGTTCCCGCCCGGCACCACCCGGTTCGAGAAAGCGTGCGTACCCGGTGGCGAGCGCGGCGAGCGCGTCCGGGTCGGGTGCGGAGAGCACCAGCAGCTGCGCCTCGTCCCCGTCGGCAGGTGCGGGTGCGGGTGCGGCCGGTGGGTACCCGCCGAGCACCACGTGGGCGTTGGTGCCGGAGATGCCGAACGAACTGACCCCGACCAGGCCCGGCCGGTCGGTCTGCGGCCACGGGGTGCGTTCGCGCACCAGCCGCAGCCGCAGGCCCGTCCAGTCGACCGCGCCGGTCAGCTCCTCGGCGTGCAGGCTCGGCGGGATCTCCCGGTGCTGGAGGGCGAGCACCGCCTTGATCACCCCGGCCAGCCCGGCGGCCGCCTCGGTGTGGCCGATGTTCGTCTTGACCGAGCCGACCAGACACGGCGACCGCCCGTCCCGACCCTCGCCGGTCACCACGCCGAGGGCCCTCAGCTCCACCGGGTCACCGGCCGCCGTCCCGGTGCCGTGCGCCTCGACGTAGTCCACCAGCCCGGCCGACACGCCCGCGTCGGCGTACGCCGCGCGCAGCGTCTCCTCCTGGCCCGGCTGGGACGGCGTGAGCAGGTACCCGCCGGACTGGCCGTCGTTGCCGACCGCGGACCCGTAGATCACCGCGTGGATCGCGTCGCCGTCCGCCTCGGCCCGGTCCAGCGGCTTGAGCACCAGCACGGCGACCCCCTCGCTGCGGACGAAGCCGTCGCCGTGGGCGCTGCCGAACTTGCACCGGCCGTCGGGCGCGAGCATCCTGGCCGCGGAGAACGGGATGGTCTCCTCGGGAGAGAGGACCAGGTTCACCCCGCCGGCCAACGCCAGCTGGGTCTCCCCGTTGCGGACGCTCTGGTAGGCCAGGTGCAGCGCCGCCAGGCTGGAGGAGCAGGCGCAGTCCACCGCCATGCTGGGGCCGCGCAGATCGAAGGCGAACGACACCCGTCCGGCCAGGAAGCTGCGGGCACCGCCAGTCGCCGCGTGCAGGTCCAGCACCGACGCGTCACTGAGCAGGTGCCCGTAGGCGGAGGACATGCCGCCGATGTAGACACCGGTGCGGGTCGTGGACAACCGCTCGCGGGTCAGGCCCGCGTCGGCGAGCGCCTCGGCCGCGGTCTCCAGCAGCAGGCGCTGCTGGGGGTCCATCCGCTCCGCCTCCCGGGGCGCCACCCCGAAGTAGCCGGCGTCGAACTGGTCGATCTGGTCGAGGAAGCCGCCCCGGCGGCTGATGATCCGGTTCGGCGTGCCCGGTCGCGGGTCGTGGTAGGCGTCGATGTCGTACCGGCTGGCCGGCACCTCGGTGATCGCGTCACCGCCACCGCTGAGCAGTTGCCAGAGCTGCGCCGGTCCGTCGGCCCCCGGGAAGCGGCAGCCGATGCCCACCACGGCGACCGGAGTCCCGGTCGGTTTCCCGACCTGCGACCGTGCCGACTCGCCCCGTCCGGTCATCCGGCCCGCCTCTCTCGGCATCGTGTGATGGCTGCGACCCGAGTCTCCCGGCCACCACTAGGAAATGGCTTGAGAAACTACGGACATCAATGGTCAGACACGCTTGCCTCTCGGTCGGGACCATCGGCGTGAGGCCCCAATTCCCCTCTTCTGCGGGTGCAGATGAAATTCGGATCCTCGGTCCACTGGTCCTCAGGGGTGCGAATCCGCCGGTCAGCGCACAGACCACGCTGTAGACGTACGTCCTGCAGGTCCGCAAGTGCCTGGGCCGACTGCTGGACGCCGCGGTGACCGAGGTCGCCCGGCGTCTGCTGGTCACCTTGGCCGGCGGATACCGGCTGGGGCTCGACACCAGCGAGTTGGACCTGCGGACCTTCGAGCAGCTCGCCACGACCGGGCGGCGCTCCCTCGCGGCCGGCGAGCACGTCGCGGCGGCGGCGAGCCGGCTCCTCGACCACCTCGTACGTCGCCAGGCCCCCGGGCGGCGGTGCGGGAACCCCGTCGACCACTGCGCTTGAGAACGGCTCGACAACAGCTCTTGCGGGCGGCGGGGGTGGGTGGCGCTGCTCGACAGCGACCATGGTGGATAGATAGTTTGGCAGCCGGTCGACCCCCGCCCAGCTCGGGCAGCCGTCCCAGCGCGCGTCCGGTGCGGTCCCACGCCACGATCCGCCAGCACGATTGGACGCCGAAGATGAGGGTCATCACCATCGCCACCGACCTCGAACATCCCTTCCTACGCAGACTGCTGGAACCGTCCTGCGCGGCTGCGGGACTCAGGCTGGTCGTCCTGGAGGGCACGCAGAAGGGTTTCCGGCCGAGGGACAAGCGCGCGTTACTGACCGAATACCTCGACCGGCACGTGGCGCCCGACGAGTTGGTGATGTTCACCGACGCGTACGACACGCTCTTCCTGCGGGGGGCGGATCACATCCTCGACACGTACGCGGGCTTCCCGCAGCGTGTCGTGTTCAGTGCCGAGTCGAACTGCTGGCCGCTGGGCAACGTCGGCCTCGCCCTGCACGACAGCCCGCCCGTGCGCCCGTACCCCTATCTCAACAGCGGTGGCTTCATCGGGCCGGCCGGAGACATCGTGGCCCTCTCCGCGAAGTACCCGAAGCCCCCCAGCGAGCACTTTCCCCTCCTGGGTCGCCTGAGGGCGCACGGCGTCGACCCGGACCGGCTGCACGCCACCAGCGACCAGTACCACTGGATGCTCGTCCAGCTCCTCGAACCGGACACCGTCGGGCTCGACCACGGCGCGGTCCTGTTCGAGAACTTCGCCCCGGCGGTCGCGAACTTCTGTGAGCTGTCCCGCTGGACGAGTGACTTCCGCACCAACGGCCGGCAGGCGGCCAGCTACCGACGGGAGCGTACGAGGCTCGAGTCGCGGTTGCAGTCACCAAGCGGCGCCGCCCAGGTGCACTTCGCCTCCGCCCTGGCCAAGACGGTGGTCCTCGACCTCCTCGACGAGGGGCAGCTGCCCTCCTGGCTGGCGGGGGTGTTGCCGCGGTGAGCGCCCGGCCGGAATACGAGGAGCGCCACCGCCCCTCCCTGCAACGCAACGAACTCCAACGCAACGACCTGCTGGCCATGCAGGCACTGGCCCCGCTGTCGCTGACGTACCTGCCGTGGAGCGCGAGCGCCATGCGGCCGAGCGGAGTCGTCGCGGTGCTCAACGAGATCCTGGTCAACCAGCGTCGGTCCGTCGTCGAGCTGGGCAGTGGCGTCTCCACCTTCTACATCGGCCGGCTCCTGCGGCAGCGGGGCGGGCACCTGTGGACCGTGGAGCACGACGAACGCTGGGCGGAACTGCTCGGTCAGGAGCTGGCGCGCGAGGGCCTCGGCGACGTGGTGACCGTGGTGCACGCCCCCCTGGTGCCTGTGGAGTCCCGCTGGCCGGACGAGGAGTCGACCTGGTACGAGCAGCGCCGTCTCGCGGAGATGACCGCGGGCCGGGCCGTCGACCTGCTCCTCGTCGACGGACCTCCCGCCTACCAGGCGGCGAACGCGCACGCCCGTCATCCCGCCGGGCCCTTCTTCGCCGCGCGGTTCGCCGAGGACTTCGCCGTCGTGCTCGACGACATCGACCGGCGTGGTGAACAGGACATCATGCGGTGCTGGGAAGACGAGATCGGGGTGACGTTCGAGCACCGCCCGACCAACGGCCGGATCGGCATCGGCCGGCCCGGACCGGCATTCACCGTGTAGGAACGGGCCGACCACCGCGCCCGCCGAGCGCCCCGGCCGGTCACCCGCAGCCGGGTGCGGACCGGGAACAAGCCCCGCACCGCCGCAGCGACGCCCGGCTCCGGCTTGACCTGGAGCGCACTCGAATACCTAGCATCACCCCGGTCACGACGTGACATCAGATGATGACCGTACGTATCGGGAGAACCTGGTGAGCGAGCTCAGCCCACGCCGTCGCACCCTGGTGCTGGCGATCTGCTGCGCCAGCATGGTCCTGGTGGTGGTGGACATCTCCATCGTCAACACCGCCCTGCCCCGCATCCGCGACGACCTGGCCGCCACGGTGACCGGCCTGCAGTGGATCATCGACGCCTACACACTGGTGCTGGCCGCCTTCCTCCTGCTGGCCGGTTCCACGGCGGACCGGGTCGGTCGGCGGCGGGTCTTCCAGACCGGCCTCCTCATGTTCGGCGTCGGCTCGCTGCTGTGTGGCGTGTCGCCGGGCATCGGCTGGTTGATCGCGGCGCGGGCCGTGCAGGCCATCGGCGCGACCATGCTGAACCCCGTGGCGATGGCGATCGTCGCGAACACCTTCACCGTCCCCGCCGAACGGGCCAGGGCCATCGGCGTCTTCGGTTCGATGTCCGGCCTGTCGCTCGCGCTGGGCCCCGTCCTCGGCGGTGCGCTGATCGACGGCTTCGGCTGGCGCTCCGTCTTCTGGATCAATGTGCCGTTGGCGCTCGTCGCGTTCGCCCTCACCGCGAGGTACGTGCCGGAGTCGCGCGCGCCGCGGCCCCGCCGGTTCGACCCGGTCGGCCAGCTCCTGGTGATCGTGGTGCTCGGCAGCGTCGTCTACGCGGTCATCGGGTCCAACCGGCAGGGCTGGACGGCACCGGTCATCCTGGGGCTGCTCGTCGCCGCCGCGCTGGCCACGGTCGGCCTCGTCGGGTACGAGGCCCGCCGGGTCGATCCACTGCTGGAGTGGCGGCTGTTCCGCAGCGTGCCGTTCAGCTCGGCGATCCTGATGGCCCTGTTCGCGCTCTGCGCCTTCGGGGCCTTCCTGTTCGTGACCACGCTCTACCTCCAGCACGTCCGCGGCATGTCGGCGCTGACCGCCGGGCTCAGCCTGCTGCCGCTCGGTGCGTCGATCGCGCTGCTCTCGCCGTACACCGGGACGGTGGTCGGGGCCCGTGGGCCGCGCCTGCCGCTGCTCGCCTCGGGGACGGCGCTCACGCTGGGCGGCCTCACGTCCCTGCTGATCGGGCCGGCCACCCCGCTCGTCGCCGTGCTCGCGAGCTATCTGCTCTTCGGAATCTTCCAGGGCACCCTCAACCCGCCGGTCACCAACACCGCGGTCTCCGGGATGCCGCGTTCGATGGCGGGCCTGGCCACCTCACTCGCCTCGGCGGGCCGTCAGACCGGCACCACCCTGGGGGTCGCGATCGCCGGCACGATGGTGGGCTCGGTCGGTGACGGCACCTCGTTCACCGACTCCACCCGGCCGGTGTGGTGGCTGGTGTCCGGTCTCGGCGTGGGCATCGCCGCCCTGGCGCTGCTCAGCACCGGACGGTGGGCGAGGGGCACCGCTTCGCGGGCCGCCACGCGGTTCGGTGCCGTCGGTCGGGTTGGTTAGCATCGGGCCATGATCGAGGAGCTGGTCCGGAAGGTGTCCGCCGGTGACGACGACGCGGTCGAGGAGTTGTCCCTGATCGCGGACACCGAGCCGGGCAGGCTGACGCCGCACCTGAGCTCGCTTCTCGACCACGACGTGCTGTGGCCGGGAAAGCTGTACCGGGCGGCGGACGCCGACGTGGTCCGCCGGGTCGTCGCGCGTGTCGACGGCGGGCGGACACCGGAGCAGCTCAACCACCTGCTGGTCGTCCTGGCGCACACCGCCCACCCGCTGGCCGAGGACGCCCTACGTCGCTGGTCGGCTCAGCCCCCGCCCGGCGCGGACACGCTGCACGTCGACATCCTGGACTACGCGTCCGAGGGCGGCTGGACGGTCGACCCGCAGGGCCACCGGCGCGACCTGTGCGGGGACACCGCGTACCGGTGGCTCATGCGCGAGGCACCACGGCGGCCGGACGTGGCGATCTGCCCGTGGTGCGCGTCGCCGCTGTGGACGGCTGCGGACCTCGACCCGGCGGACCCCGCCGTCGGTGTCGCGTTGGCGCACACCGGCTGGTCCGGTCGCCTGGTGATCGAGACGTGCCACTTCTGCGCCTGTTACACGACGCTGTACAGCCGGGTCACGCCGGACGGCGGCACCGGCTGGTGGACCGGTAACACCCGCCCCGACCATCTCGGTCCCGCCGGGACGGAGGATCCGCCCGCGCTGCTGCCGGTCCCCGGGGAAGCCCAGGAGAGCCCCTATCAGGCCAGCGCGTGGGACCGGGGCGGTTCGACGCTTGGTGGCCGGCCCGACTGGATCCAGGACGCCGACCACCCCGACTGCCCCGGGTGCCGGCAGCCGATGGACTACGTCGGTCTGGTCGGCGGCGCGGACCTGGACGAGTACGGCGAGGGCGCCTACTACCTGCACCTGCACCGGCCGTGCGGGTTCGCCGCCGTCAACTACCAGCAGAGCTGACCTGCGTCACCCCTGCCGCTCAGCGGCGCTGCGGTGCAGGCGGGCGGCGACGGCGGCACCGATGGTGCCCGTGGGGGTCGTGACGACGACCATGACGCCCATCGTCACGCGGTGGGCGGCACGGGGAGAAGGACCGGTTCGGGCGCGATCATCACCCTGGCGCTGCCGACCGGTCACCCGCTCACCGCGCCGCCACGGCTGCGGCTGGCCGACATCGAGGCCGGGCACCAGCAGGTCGTCCCCGGCGCGTACGTCTACGTCCGCCACGGTGAGCAGCGGCCACCGTTCGCGGACATGGTGCAGATGCTGCGGCAGATCGAACTCGGACGGATGGTCGCGCTGCTGCCCGCCTCGGTGGCCGCCCGGGCGTACCGGACGGGTGCGGTGAACCCGTCCGGTACGCCCGGGCGGGCCGTGGGCCGGGGCCGCCCGTCGTCGGGGCTCAGCCCGCGATCGAGGCCCGGAAGTACCAGCCGTTGTACTGGCTGTCGGGCAGGGTGCGGTAGACGCAGTTGCTGGCCACCTCGCCCCAGTAGCTGGCGTCGATGCGCCACTGCTCGCACTCCTCGTACGTGGCGAAGGCCCCGTTCCAGTCGAACGGCACGGCGGCGGCCGGGGCCGGCTGGACGGTGAAACTGACGGCGGCCGCCGCGGTGGCGACCACCGCGAGTCGGGTGAACCGGCGGCGCATCGGCTGGGGCATGGGGGTCCTTCCGCAGGGGTGACGGGACTGTGACCGATCGTAGATCCACAGTGGCCGATCGCTGATCCACCGTTCGGGCAGGCCCCGGGGACCCGACGCGGGACGGCCGGGCCGCCCTGCGCCGGCACGGGAGGTGTCAGTCGTGGACGCCGACGTGGAAGTTGAAGACCGCACCGTTGCGGGTGAGGGTGAGGTTCCACTTCCCGCCGTTCTTCAGCACCACCGGGTTGACGGTCGGATACCGCTGGAGGAACCAGTCCTCCAACTGCTGCGCCTGCGCGGCGGCGAGCACCCCGACCTCCCCGATCGCCGCTGCCTGGTGCGGTTCCTGGTTGCAGCCGGCGTTGAACCGGTAGCTGGTGTCGCGGTTCCACCGGCCGCTGCCGAGCATCGTGACCGTCACCGGGCCGGAGTGCTGGAACGCCAACTGCGGGACCGCGGGGTCGGCGACGACCACGCCGGGTGGTGTCTCCAGGGACGGGAACGGCACGGCCACCGTCTCGATGACGGCCTGCGATGCCCAGTTGAAGTCGACCTCGAACGGCATGCCCATCCTCCTGACCGGGGTGTCCCGTCCGCCGGCCTGTCGCGACGGCACGTCGACGTGACCCATCATGGGTGGGACCCGAAGTCACATGGCGGCTACTGTCCGTGCCCGGACACTGCCGGCCAACCGACAGCGTCCGGCACGGACCCGGCCCCGGCGGGCGGTGGCGACGCCGACCGTCGGTTGACGGATCGGTCGTCGCGCCACCGGCCGTCGTCAGCAGGCGGCGCGCTGGCCGGAGTAGTGGACGCCGATCCGGCCGACCACGGTCAGGTCGGTCAGGGCGGTGTCGGCGGCGCGGTTGACGTAGCAGGAGTACCGGTGCTGGTTGATCACCTCAAGGTGGATGTGCGCGCCGCTGTCCCCGTTGACCTGGTAGCAGCTGGAGTACCGGAACCGGCCGGTCTCACCGAGCTTGGTCCACGGGCCGACCGAGGCCCCGACGACGACACCGCCGGGTTTGTCGTTCACGTGCATCACGTCCGCCCGGCCGATGATCCCACCGGTCGTGGTGTCCCGGGCTTCGAGTCCGATCCGGTAGCCGCCGTCGGCGAGGTTGCCGGTCGCGCAGCCCGGACGGACGGTGACCACGGTGACCGCGACCGGGTGCCCGGCCGCCGTCTTGGTGCCGAACGGGGAGACGACGGTGGCTCCCGGGTTGCGGTAGATGTCGACCGCCCAGTCGTTGGTGTAGCCCCAGTTGCCGAACACGATGTGGTGGTTGGCCGGCCCGGACCCGCCGAACCTGTTCCAGGTGGACGAGTCCTGGATCGGTGGGTACACCGCGATCGCGTCGGCGGTGTCGTGCGCGGCGGCCGGGGTCGCCGGTACGGCGACGGCTCCCAGCACGAGCGCGAGCGCGCCGAGCGTACGGGCGATACGGAACCTCATCGTGCCTCCGAAAGGGTGTGCGGAGCGGAACGAAACCACCTCGCCGATCGACGAGAGTGGATGAGGATACCGCCGGTGGCGGGACGTCGACAGCCGCCGACATCGCGGCCGTGACGGGCCGTGCGGGTCGCCCGGCTCAGGGCGTGAGCGTCTCCCACAGGTGCGGGTTCCGGGTCAGGTGCAGCAGCCGCTCCACCAGCCGTCGGTGGGCCGGGGTGTGCGTCGGGGCGCCCCACAACGGCGCGGTGCTCATGCCGTCCGCCGCCGCCACCACGAGCGCCAGCACCTCGGCGGGCAGCCCGTCGGCGGCGAGGGCCGCCTCCAGCCGTTCCGCGTCGGCCCGGGCGAGTTCGGCGACCGCGGGCACCGTCATGAGCTGGGTGATCAGCGACAGCGATGCGCGTACCGTGGCGTCGTCGGCGGGCGCCACCGCCGCGCGCAGGTAGGCCCGGGTCAGTCGTCCCGGTGCGGTGTCGCTGGGGTCCAGCGCGGCGTCGATGCTCGCCTGGAAGGCGGCGAGCTGATCGCGGGCCAACTCGGCGATCAACTCGTCCTTGCTGGCGAAGTGGTAGATCAGCCCACCCTTGGACACCCCGGCGAAGCGGGCGATGTCGTCCAGCGAGGCGTGGATCCCCCGGGCGCGCACGGCGTCCGCGGCGGCGTCCAGCAGGGCACGTCGGGTGGCCTGCGGCGACCGGCCGGCGGTACGTCCCACGGCGACACCGTACCTACGGCCGGGGCGGGCGCGGCGACGGGATCAGCGCCCACGCCAGCACGGCCGCGCCGAGGGTCAGCACCGCCGCGACCGACGAGCTGACCTGCACTCCGGTGATGAAGGCGTCCCGCGCACCGGCGGTGGACTGCGGCGGGAGCACCTGCAACGCCGAGCCCAGCGAGTCACGGACCCGGGCCGCGTCCCCGGCCGGCAGTCCGGCCGGCACGCTCACCGCGTGGCGGTAGACCAGCGACAGCAGGGAGCCCAGCACCGCGATGCCCAGCACCACACCGAGTTCGTTGGCGGTCTCGGTGATCGCCGAGACGGAACCGGCCTTGCGTGGTGGCGCGGCCGAGAGGATGGCGTCGCCGGTCAGCGTCATCGCCAGTCCGATGCCGAGGCCGATCGGCACCAGCGCCAACCCGAGCCAGAGGTACGGCGCGTGCGCGGCCGCCGCCACCGCGCCCAGCCCCGCGGCGGCGAGGCCCAGGCCGAGCGCGATGGCCCGGCCCCGGCCGAACCGGGCCACGACCAACGCGATGATCACGACGACGACGATCGAGGCCAGGGTGGCGGGCAACTCGGCCAGACCCGCCTGCAACGGGCTGAACCCCCGGGCGAACTGGAGGTACTGCGAGAAGAAGAAGAGCATGCCGACCAGTGCGAAGATGGCGATCACGTTGGCGACGACCGCCCCGACGAACGCCGGGTTGCCGAACAGTTCGACGTCGAGCATGGGCTGTTCCAGCCGCCGCTGCCGCCTGACGAACAGCACGCCGGCGACCAGCCCGGCCAGCAGGCAGGCCACGGTCACGCCGTCGAGGCCGGCCCCGACCACGTGCTTGACGGCGTACACCAGGGGCACGACCGCCGTCATGGACAGCACGGCGGAGAGCACGTCGAAGCGGCCCGGTCGCGGGTCCCGGGACTCCGGGAGCAGCAGCAGACCGGAGACCACCACCAGGACCATCACGGGCACGTTGATGAGGAACACCGAGCCCCACCAGAAGTGTTCCAGCAGGAACCCGCCCACCAGCGGCCCGATCGCCGACCCGGCCCCGAAGGCGGTGGACCAGATGGCGATGGCCCGGGTCCGTTCGCCGCTGTCGGGGAAGATGTTGCGGATCAGCGACAGGGTGGACGGCATCAGCGTCGCGCCGGCCACACCGAGCAGCAGACGCGCCCCGATCAGCGCGGGCGCGCTGGGGGCGAACGCGGCCAGCAGCGATGCCGCACCGAAGGCCACCGAACCGATCAGCAGGACCCGTTTGCGTCCGAACCGGTCGGCCAGGTTGCCCATCAGCACCAGCAGCCCCGCCAGGGTCAGCGAGTAGATGTCACCGATCCAGAGGACCTGTTCCGCGGTCGGTGCCAGGCTCGCGGTCAGCGCCGGCACCGCCAGGGAGAGCACCGTCCCGTCGACGGCGAGCAGCAGCACCGCCGCGGCCAGCACGGCCAGCGCCGCCCACCGTCGGCGGGTCGACAGCGCCGCTGCGGCGACCGGGGTCGAGGGCGTGATCATGCCGGAACTGTACCGACCAGCCGGTACAGTTTGTCAGGGTGACGTACCGCACTCCCGCCTGTCGGCCTTCCCGGCCGCTCCCGGCGCGATCGCGGCGGCAGCGCCGCCGGTCCGCTGCCCGCGGTGTGGGCGGTGTGCGGCACTCCATCGTCTGCCGGATGGCAGGGTGGGGCGCATGGACAGGAAGCATGTCGACGACTGGCTCGTCGCCTACGAGCGGGCCTGGCGGACGCCGGGTACGGACACCCTCGGCGCGCTCTTCACCGAGGACGCGAGCTACCAGCAGGGGCCCTACCTGACCCCCGTGGTGGGTCTGCCGGCCATCGCCCGGATGTGGGAGGCGCAGCGCAAGGGCCCCGACGAGGTGTTCCGGATGACCAGCGCGATCGTCGCGGTCGACGGCGACACCGCCGTGTCCCGCCACGAGGTGCACTACGGCGACCCGGTCAGGCAGGAGTACCGCGACCTGTGGGTGATGCGCTTCGCCGACGACGGGCGGTGCCGGTCGTTCGAGGAATGGCCGTTCTGGCCGGATCGGCAGCCGCCCGCGGTGCCGTCGGGATCGTGACGGCGCCCGGCCGCCCGGGTCGGCCGCCGGCTCCCGGGACGTTCCCGGTGCTCGACGATCGCGGCCGGTCAGGCCCGCGACCGGAACGGGGCGAGCGTGGCGCGGATCGTCTCGGCGGCACCCCAGTCGTCGTCGAACTGGGCCAGCACCGCCAGGTGTTGCCGCAGTTGGATGATCGGCATGCGGTCCCGCCAGTCGGCGTCGAGGCCGGTCAGCTCGGCATAGACGGCGAAGAACCGACGCGACTGCGGTGGCGCAGCCGTGGTCCACAGGTGGGCCAGGTCCACCTCAGCCCACAGGTACGACACCGCCGGGTCGATCAACGCCGCCTGTCCGTCCCCGGTGGACAGCACGTTCTGCGACCAGAGGTCGCCGTGCGTCAGGCACGCCGGCCGGTCCGGCAGCAGCTCGGGCAGCCGGGCGCACAGCCGTTGCATCGCGGCCCGGTCGGCGGCACCGAGCGCCGCCTCGACCCGGGGCTCGGAGAGCCAGCGCAGCAGACGGCGTTCGGCGAAGAAGGCAAAGCCGTCGTCGGCCCAGGTGTTGACCTGCCGGCGACGCCCCAACCAGTTGTCGCGGTGCCAGCCGAAGCGGGGATGGACGGTGCTGGTGTGCAGGTGGGCGAGCGCGTGAGCGAACCGCTCCCAGAAGGCCCCGTCCTGCGGCCTCGGCGACAACAGCGACAGCACCAGCAGTTCGTGGTTCGCCACGAGCACGTCGGGGGTCGCCAGGCCGCCCAGTTCCCGCAGGGCCGTCAGCCCGTCGGCCTCCGCGACGAACGCGTCGCCGTCGGGTGGATCGGCGAAGGTCTTGACGAAGACCGGTGGCGCGTCCCTGCGGTGGGCGATCCCGGCGAGCGCGGCGAGGCCACCGCTCACCGGCTCGACCGTGACGACGTCCCCGATCCCGGCCCGCACCAACCGTTCGGCGAGCAGTTCCGTCGCGGGCATCGGTGCGCTCCGTCCGGGTCGGGGGTGCGGCGGGTCCACCATGGCATTCCCCGTCGCGCACCGCAGCCCCGCCGGCCGGTCGACGCCGCACGGGCACGACCCGGGTGGCGCGGGTACGCCGGACCGAACCGGGTGGCTGGCCCGGCCCGGCCCCGGTCACCCGCCGGTGCCCTCCTGCGCGCCGTCGTGCTGGTCGCCGTCCAGGTAGACGTGCTGGTGGCCGTGGCCGGCGTCGACGTTGACCTGATCGAGTTGGGTAGCGGCGACGGACCAGGCGGCGGCGGCCTGCTCCGCCTGCCGTTTCGCCAGTGCCGTCAGCGCCGCCCGCTGCCCGGGTGGCCCGGTGACCGCGAGGAGGTACGACTCGACGGCCAGGGACGTCTGCTCCACGGCACCACGCAGACCACCGCGTGCCACGTTGGTCGCCGTGCTGCCCGACGGTGGGTCGGCGAACGGCTCCGCCGCCCGCAGCACGGTCTGCTGCCACTGGCGTGCCTGCTGCTGGTCGGCGGTCGGCCCGGCCCGCAGGGCGTCGAGCACGGGGGTGATCTCGTCGCGGAGGCGTCGGGCGGTGGCCGTCAGCTCGGTGATCTGCTGGGCGTCCCGCTTCGCCTCGGCCCGGCGCAGGTCGGCGATGGCCGACTCGGTGGCGTCCGGTCGACCGACCGTGTATCCGATGCCGCCACCGACCAGGGCGACGACCAGCCCGATCGCGGCGACGACGGCGAGCCGGGACGGCCGGCGGCGTGGTGAAGGCGACGCGGCCAGCAGATACGAGGGCCTACCGGTACGACGCGACACGTCATCTCCCTGCTCGACGGGGACTGGTCGCAGCATAGTGCCGTCCGGCCGGCGGCGGGTCGGCCGTTTGCCGACCCGCCGGGGTCACCGCAGCGCCACCACTGCGTCGGTGCCCCCCTGGTGACGCAGCACGGTCTCCGGTGCCGGATCGTGGCGCAGCAGCGTGTGCCGGATGAGGTCGGTGCCGGCGGCGAGATCGTCGAAGACCGCGATGTCCACGCTGACGGCGTGGGTGACGTAGCCACCGGAGGCGTCCCGGCGCATGCTGCTGCCACTCTGCTCGGCGTGGCCCAGGCCCCGGTCGCGCAGCGCCCGGTCGAGGTCGCGGGTCACCGTGGTGGCGTACCCGCGCGAATCGGGCCGTCCGCCGACCTCCAGGTGCAGGTCCAGCCGGTAGCGGCGGGCCACCCGCAGCGCACTCGGGCCGAACCACCGGGTGCAGATCCACGACGGCGAGGGTGGGACAGGGGACCTCCGCAACCCGTACCGGCCGACCGGGAGGGCTCGTCGTGGGGCTAGGTGCGAGCGGCCGAGACGTGATGGCGACCGATCGGCAGCATCAACGGCCGGCCGGAGACCGGATCGACGATGACCCGACTGTCCAGGCCGAAGACGGCCCGGACGCACTCCTCGGTCAGCACCTCGGTCGGCGGCCCCGCCGCGTACAGGCCACCGTCGGCCAGCGCGATGAGGTGGCCGGCGTAGCGGGCGGCCATGTTCAGGTCGTGCAGCACCATCACGATCGTGGTGCCGCGTGTGGCGTTGAGGTCGGTGAGCAGGTCGAGCACCTCGACCTGGTGGCTGACGTCGAGGAAGGTGGTCGGCTCGTCGAGCAGCAGCAGTTCGGTCTGTTGGGCCAGCGCCATCGCGATCCACACCCGTTGCCGCTGCCCGCCGGAGAGTTCGTCGACCGACCGGTCGGCCAGGTCGGCGGTGTGGGTGGCGTCGAGGGCGGCGGCCACCGCACGGTCGTCGTCCCCGCTCCAGCGCGACAGCAGTCGCTGGTGCGGGTTGCGGCCCCGACCGACCAGGTCGGCCACGGTGATGCCCTCCGGGGCGATCGGTGACTGGGGCAGCAGGCCGAGGGTGCGGGCCAGCTCCTTGGCCGGCGTCCGGTGCACCTGCCGGCCGTCGAGCAGGACGTGACCGGCGCGCGGGGCGAGCAGTCGCGACATCGACCGCAGCAGCGTCGATTTCCCGCAGGCGTTGGCGCCGACGATCGCGGTGATCCGGCCGGGCGGGACGAGCAGGTCGAGCGATTCGATGACGACGCGGTCGCCGTAGCCGACGGTCAGTTTCTCCGTCGTCAGGGCGTGGTCGGTGGTCACAGCGAGCCTCCGGCGCGGTTCGTGCGGACGAGCAGGTAGATGAGGTACGGGGCACCGAGCACCCCGGTGATCACCCCCACCGGGAAGCGGATGTCGAAGGCGAACTGGCCGAGGAAGTCGGCGACCAGCACCAGCAACGCGCCGACGAGGGCGGACGGCACCAGCGGTGAGCCGCCGGCGCCGACCAGCCGGGCGGCGATCGGCCCGGCCAGGAAGGCCACGAACGCGATCGGCCCGGTGGCCGAGGTGGCGAACGCGATCAGGCCGACGGCCGCGACGATCGAGACCAGCCGGGTACGTTCCAGCCGGGTGCCGAGCGCCGCGGCGGTGTCGTCGCCGAGTTGCAGCATGGTCAGGTTCCGGGCCTGGCTCAGCAGCACCGGGCCGAACAGGGCCAGCGCGGCCAGCACCGGAACGGTCTCGTCCCAGGTGGAGCCGTTGAGACTGCCGTTGAGCCAGCGGGTCGCCGCCTGCAGGTCCCACTGGCCGGCCTGGTTGAGGACGTACGAGGTGGCGCTGTTGAGCATGGCGGCGATGCCGATGCCGATCAGCACCAGCCGGGTGCCGGCCACCCCGTCGGTGAACGACAGCAGGTAGATGAGCACGGCGACGCCGAGCGCGGCGACGATGGCGAAGATCGAGACGCCGGTCTCGCCGAGGCCGAGCACGATGATGCCGAAGGCCGCTGCGGCGCTCGCCGCCGAGCTGATGCCGATGATGTCGGGGCTGGCCAGCGGGTTGCGCAACATGGTCTGGAAGGTGACGCCGCCCATGCCGAAGCAGAGCCCGGTCGCCAGGGCCAGGACGGTGCGGGGCAGCCGGAGTTCACCGACGGTGAACGACGCGCCGGGCACGGTCTCGCCGAGGATCACCCGCAGCACGTCGCCGGGCGGGTAGAACGTCTGCCCGACCATCAGCGAGACGACGACCAGCGCGGCCACCGCCGCCGAGAGTGCGGTCAGCACGGCACGGCGTCGTCGGCTGCGCCGGACCCGGCCGCGGGTGACGGCCCTCAGGGTCGTGGTGCTCACAGTTCGCGTACCTTCTGCCGGCGGACGATGTAGATGAAGAAGGGGGCGCCGATCAGGGCGGTGATGATCCCGGCCTCGATCTCGTCGGGGCGGTTCACCACCCGTCCGGCGACGTCCGCGACGGTCAGCAGCACCGCGCCGACCAGGGTCGCGAACGGCAGCAGCCAACGGTGGTCGAGTCCGACGAGCAGCCGGCACAGGTGCGGGACGATCAGGCCGACGAAGGCGATCGGTCCGGCGACCGCGGTGGCCGCGCCGCAGAGCACCACCGCGCCGGCGGCGGCGATCCCGCGGACCAGGGCGACGCGTTCGCCGAGGCCGGCGGCGAGTTCGTCGCCGAGCGCGAGGGAGTTGAGTGCCCGGGCGCACAGCAGGCAGCTGGCCAGCCCGGCGAGCAGGAACGGCAGGACCTGGCCGATGCTGTCCCAGTTGGCCCCGCCGACGCCGCCGACCTGCCAGGACTGGAAGTTCTCGGCGATGTCGCCACGCGGCAGCACGACCGCGACCACCAGCGAGGCGAGGGCGGCGGAGGTGGCCGCACCGGCCAGGGCGATCTTGAGGGGGGTGGCGCCGCCGCGACCGAGCGAGCCGACCGCGTAGACGAACAGCGCGGACACCGCCGCTCCGGCGATGGCGACCCAGATGTACATGGTGGCGGTGTACAGGCCGACGGTGGTCATGGCGACGGCGATGGCGAGCATCGCGCCCATGTTCACCCCGAGGATGCCCGGGTCGGCGAGCGGGTTGCGGGTGACGCCCTGCATCACGGCCCCGGACAGGGCCAGTGCCGCGCCGACCAGGGCCGCGAGCACCGTCCGGGGCAGGCGTTTGACCACGGCCGCCTGGTCGAGGGTGTCGTGGGTGCCGCCGAGTGCGGCGGTGATGTCGGCCCAGCCGACGATCCGGGAACCGAAGGCGACCGACGCGATCAGGGCCAGCGTCAGCGCGGCGAGGACGACCAGGAGCCAGGTCAGGCGGGTCCGGGCCGGACGTCGCAGCAGGGCGACGTCCGGCCCGGAGGTGGTTGCACCGGTCATCAGAGCTTGTCGGCGGCTTTGCCGAGCAGGTCGACGTAGTCCTTGAGGACGAACGAGACGCCCAGGGGTGTCGGGTTGGCGGCGGTGGCGACGGGGGTGCTGCCGGGCAGCGAGACGAAGGAGCCGCGCTTGATCGCGGGAATCTTGGACAGCAGCGGGTCCTTCTGGAGGGTGGCCAGGGTGGTGCCGTCGGCGTCGCCGTAGGTCACGATGATGTCGACGTCGCTGAGGTTCTGCACCTGCTCGGCGCTCTGGGTGAGGCTGAACTCCTTGGTCGCGGCGGAGGCCTTCGCGATGCTCTGCGGGTGCGTCATGCCGAGGTCGGTGAAGAACTGGGCCCGGGTGTCGTTCGTGGTGTAGAAGCTGATCTTGCTGAGGTCGGTCGGGTCGAGGTGGGTCAGGAACATCGCCGACCGGCCGGCCAGCTTCGGGTAGCGGGCGGCCTCGTCCTTCATCTGCTTCTCGATCTTCGCGATCAACGCGTCACCCTCGGTGGCCAGGCCGAGGGCCTTGCTCTCCAGCTTGATGCTGTCGCGCCACGAGGTGGCCCAGGGCGCCTGCGGGTACGCGACGACCGGCGCGATCTTCGTCAGGGTGTCGTAGTCCTGTTTGGTCAGGCCGGAGTACGCGGCCAGGATGACGTCCGGCCTGGTGTTCGCCACCGCCTCGAAGTCGATGCCGTCGGTCTCGTCGAACAGCACCGGGGTCGACGCGCCGAGTTCCTTGAGTCGTGCGGCGTCCCAGGGCAGCAGCCCGTCGCCGTCCTCGTCGCCGAAGTTGGCCTTGGCGTAGCCGACCGGGACGACGCCCAGGGCGAGGGGGACCTCGTGGTTGGCCCAGTTGACGGTGGCGACCCGCTCCGGCTTCTTGTCGATCGTGGTGGTGCCCAGCGCGTGGGTGACGGTGAGCGGGAAGGTCGCCGTCGCGGGCCCGGACGCGGCGGGCTTCCCGTCGGGGTCGGACGACCCGCCGCAGGCGGCGAGGGCGAGCGTGGTGGCGACCGCGACGATTCCGGTGAGCAACCGGGAGGGGCGCATACGGAGTACTCCAACTCACATAGTAAGGACAGGCTTACCTAATACTTGATCGGTAAAGTACTCCACGTTCCTGAGCCGTTGACCAGGGGGTATGAGGCAGTGAGCAAGATCGGTGCTGGCACCGTCATCCTGCGTAGGGCGGTCGCCCGCAACGGGCGACGCCTCTGGAGCGGAACGGCACTGGCCGGCGTCTACCAGCTCTGCGCGGCCCTGGTGCCGATCCTCATCGGCGTCATCGTCGACCGGGGCGTCGCCACCGGCGACCTGACCGCACTGCTCGTCTGGATCGCCGTCCTGGCGGCGGTCTACCTGGTGCTGGCGGTGACCTACCGCTTCGGCGCGCGACGCCTGCAACGGGCCATCGCCGAGGAGGGTCACCAACTGCGGGTCGAGCTGGCGGCACGGATCCTGCACCCACGCGTACTCCGGGCCGAACGGCACACCGGCGACCTGCTCGCGGTCACCACCACCGACGCCGAGTACACCTCCTACCTGCTCGACCACATCCCCCGGATCACCAGCGCCCTGGTGGCGGTCACGGTCAGCGCGGTCGCGCTGCTGCTGATCTCGCCACCGCTCGGACTGACCGTGCTGGTCGCCATCCCGGTCGTGCTGGCGGTCCTCAACCGCACCGCGCCGCTGATCGCCCGACGTGTCAAGGAGCAACAGGATCAGGCCGGCCGGGCCACCGCGCTCGCCACCGACCTGGTGACCGGGCTGCGGGCGTTGCGCGGCATCGGCGCGCAGGACGCCGCGGTCGAGCGGTACCACCGGGTGAGCCGCCACGCCCTGGCGGCCACGCTGCGCGCCTCCCGGACCCAGAACGCCTACCTGGGCGCGTCCACGATGCTGAGCGCCCTGCTGGCCGGGGGCATCGCGCTCATGGCGGGCTGGTTCGCGCTCACCGGCCGCATCACGGTCGGCCAGTTCATCACGGTGATCGGCTCCGCGCAGTTCCTCGTCGAACCGTTCGGCGTGCTCGCGGTCGTACCCGGTTGGACCGCTGCCGCCCGCGCGGCGGCGGAGCGGGTCGCCGCCGTCGTCGGGGCCGACGTGGTCCTGCCGCCGGGTGCCGCCGCGCCCCGCAGCAGCGGCCACGAGCTGCGCCTGACCGACGTGACGTACGGCCCGCTCGCCGGGCTGCGCCTGCACGTGCGTGGCGGGGAGTTCGTCGGTGTGGTGGCCCGCCGACCGGCGGACGCCGAGGCGCTGGCGCGGCTGCTGGCGGTGCCCGACGGTCACACGGGTGACGTCCTGCTCGGCGGCGAACGGCTCGAGGCCGTGGACCGGGGCCGGGCGCGGCAGGTGCTGCACAGCGAACCGCACCGCACCGACCTGTTCACCGGCACCCTCGCCTCGAACATCGCCCTGCGCGACGACGCAGGACGGCACGACGACGGAGGGCGGCACGACGACGACGGACGGCACGACGGCGGACGGCTCGACGAGGCCCTGCGCGCCGCTGCCGCCGCCGAGGTGGCGCACCTGCACCCGGAGGGCCTACGCATGCCGGTCACCGAACGCGGCGCGAACCTCTCCGGCGGCCAGCGTCAACGTGTCGCGCTCGCCCGCGCGTTGCTCGCCGCGCCGCCGCTGCTGGTCCTGCACGACCCGACCACCGCCGTCGACGCGGTCACCGAACGGGCCGTCGCCGACGGCATCCGCGCCCTGCGGCACGGTTCGGCTGCCGGCTACGGCACCGTCGTCATCACCACCAGCCCGACGCTGCTGGCCGCCACCGACCGGGTGGTGTTCATCGGGGACGGCACCGTCGCCGCCGAGGGTACGCACGCCGAACTCGTCAGCCACGACGACAGCTACCGCCGGACGGTGCTGCGGTGACCCACCCGATCCTGCCCGTGGCCGGCCCGCGCGCGAGCAGGGCGTGGCTCGGTGCGCAACTACGGGCCCGCCCGGGCGGCACCGGCGGCACCCTGGTCGTCGGGCTGCTCGCCGCCGCCACGGCGATCGTCCCCGCATACGCCCTGGGCCTGCTGGTCGACCGGGTCCGGGCCGGTGGCGGCACCGACGCGCTCGTGCCGGTCGCCGTGGTCATCGTGGCCGCGGCGGTCGTCGGCGGCGTGGCCACCGGCGTCAGCGCCCACCTGATCCGCCGGTTGGGTGCGGGGATCCTCGCCGACCTGCGTGAACGTGCCCTGGACACCGCGCTGCGCCTGCCGGCGGCGGTGCTCGACCGGGCGGGCCGGGGCGACCTGGTCTCGCGGGTCGGTGCGGACGTCAGCGCCATCGACCGGGCCGTCACCGAGGTTCTGCCCACCCTGATCTCGGCCCTGCTGCTGGCGGCGATCAGCCTCGGCACGATGACCGGCATCGACTGGCGGCTGGGGCTGGCCGGCGCGGTCGCCGTCCCGCTCCATGTGCTCGGCCTGCGGTGGTACCTCCCCCGGGCCGCGCCAGCCTACGCGGCGGAGCGGGTCGCCATCGCGCAGCGGTCGCAGCAGTTCGTCGAGAGTGTGCAGGGCATCCGTACGGTGCACGCCTACCGGCTGGAGGACCGGCACCTCGCCGGCATCACGGCGGTCTCGGCCCGCGCGCGGGACATCTCGACGAGCGTGTTCGCCCTCTACACCCGTTTCGTGGGCCGCATCCACGGGGCGGAGCTGGCCGGGCTCGGCGCGGTGCTGGCGGTGGGATTCCTGCTCGTCCGCCGGGACGCCGTCACTCTCGGCGAGGTCTCCGCGGCCGCGCTGCTGCTGCACCGCCTGTTCGGCCCGGTGCTGCACCTGATGGTCACCTTCGACAAGGCCCAGGATGCGGGGGCGAGCCTGGCCCGTCTCGTCGGTGTGCTCGGCACGGACCCCGAAGGCCGTGGCGGCGGCACCGTGCCGACGGCGCACGACCTCGTCCTGACCGGCGTCGGCTTCAGCTACGACGGGGCCACGCCGGTGCTGCGCGACGTCTCCCTGCGGGTCGGGTCGGGCCAGGTCGTCGCGCTGGTCGGGTCCACCGGCGCCGGGAAGACCACGGTCGCGTCGATCGCCGCCGGGGCCCTGCGCCCCGGGCACGGCACCGCCACCCTGGGCGGCGTACCCGTCACCGAGCTGCCCGCCCGGACGGTCGCCCTGGTCAGTCAGGAGACCCACGTGTTCGCCGGGCCCCTCGACGAGGACCTGCGGTTGGCCCGCCCGCACGCCTCGCCGGAGGAACTCACCGCGGCCCTGGCCCGCGTCGGTGCCCTGACCTGGGTGCTCGCCCTCCCCGAGGGCCTGGGCACCGTGGTCGGTGAGGGCGGCCACCCGCTGACTCCGGCGCAGGCGCAGCAGTTGGCGCTGGCCCGGGTGGTGCTGCTCGACCCCGCGGTGGTGGTGCTGGACGAGGCGACCGCCGAGGCGGGCAGCGCGGGTGCGCGCGACCTCGAACAGGCCGCCGCCGCGGCGTTGGCGGGACGCACCGCCCTGGTCGTCGCCCACCGCCTCACCCAGGCCGTGGCCGCGGACCACATCATCGTCATGGACCATGGCGAGATCGTCGAGAGTGGTCCGCACGCCGACCTGGTCGGTGCGGGGGCAAGCTACGCCCGGCTGTGGGCGGCGTGGACCGCCCGGGCCGCCGACGGTCCCGGGCCGACCCGCACCGACGCCGCTGCGGGGCCCGTGGTGGGCAGCGGCGACCCGCCGGTGCCGCAGCGGCGGCAGGTGCGGAGGGACGGGCCGCCGCTGACCGCTCAGCGGGAGTAGAACTCCACCACGAGCTGCTCGTCGCAGACCACCGGCACCTCGTGCCGGGCGGGCTCGCGCAGCAGCGTGGCGCGCAGCCCGGTGAGCTCCACCGACAGGTACGGGCGGGGTCGGTCGTCGGCGTGCGCGCCGGTGGCGGCGAGCTGGAACGGTGGCAGGGCGCGGCTGCGCTCGCGTACCGCGACCACCTGGCCGGGCCGCAGCCGGTACGAGGGCCGGTCGACCTTGTGCCCGTCGACGGTGAAGTGGCCGTGCCCGACGAGTTGGCGTGCCTGGTAGATGCTGCGGGCCAGCCCGGCCCGGAGCACCACCGCGTCGAGTCGCCGTTCCAGGAGGGCGACCAGCGACTCACCGGTCTTCCCGGCGCCCCGGGCGGCCTCGTCGAACGTCCGGCGCAGTTGGGCCTCGCTGACGTTGTACTGGTGGCGCAGCCGCTGCTTCTCCAGCAGTCGGACCTGGTAGTCGGAGGTCTTGCGCCGGTTGCGGCCGTGCACACCCGGCGGGTAGGGACGTCGCTCGAAGTACCGCACGCACTTGCGGGTGAGCGGGATGCCGAGCGCGCGGGAGAGCCGGGCCTTGGGGCGGGGGTGGTTCACGTTCGACGTCTCCGATCGAATGGTCTAGCCTGCAACTTAGGTAAGGCTAACCTACATTGAGGAGTCAGGGATCATGCGACCCAGCCCGGCGGAGATCGTGCGTACCCTCGTCGCGGGCGGGCTGCCGGCCCTCGCCCAGCTGGCCGGCAGCACCGGCCCGCACCAGGTCCGGCACGCCACCGACCCGGCCGGCCGGGTGCTGCTGCTGGTGCCGGCGCCCGGCGACCTCGCCACGGCGCTCACGCCGCCCGCCGGGGACACCGCCGTCGCCACCGTCCTCGACGTGCTCGACCTGCCGCCCACCGCCGGTGCCCCCTCGCTCGGCCGGGCCTGGGTCTCCGGCTGGGCCGAACGCCTCGACGGCGACGCGGCCCGGCAGGCCGCGATGGACTTCGCCGCCACCCGGCCCACCGGCGACCTGCTCGACGTGGGCAGCAGGTTCCAGCTGCACCGGTTCGAGGTGACCGAGGCCCGCTGGGAACGCGCCGGTGCAACGCGCCCGATCGACCCGCAGGCGTACGCACAGGCCGAGCCCGACCCGTTGCACGCGGCCGAGGCGGGGCTGCTGGCCGACCTCGCCGACCACCACGCCGAGCAGGTCGCGGCCCACCTGCGCCGGCAGTTGAAGCTCACCGGTGCCGAGTCGCCACGGGTGGTCCGGATCGACCGGTACGGCCTGCTGGTCGCGTACGGCCAGCCCGGGGCGGCCCGACGGGCGAGGGTGAGCTTCGCGCGACCCGTCGCCGACGTCGCCGAGCTGTCCCGGCTGCTGCACCCGATGCTCTGCCCCCGGCAGGCAGCCGCCTGATCCGGGCGACCGGGCATCCCTGATGCAGACCCGGTCGCGGTAGGACGTCCTGGTCGACGACGGGACAACCGCATCCGGAGGGCAGCGGCCGTCGCGATGAATCGGCGGATCCCGGTTTCACCGGTCGCCGGTTGCGGGTAGCGGTTGACCGTGAACCGCGATCTCGTGACGGCGTTGCAGGCTGCCTGGGGCCTGCCGGAGTTCCGCGACGGGGTACGCCACGTCATCGACCTCGACGAGGTGGCGCTGCTGCTGGCCACGCTCGCCGTTGCGGACCATGACCGCGAGGTGGAACGCAGCCTGCTGCGGCTGCTGCGGTCCAGTCTGGACACGACCGAGATCCGGGAGGCGGTGTTGCTGCTGCTGGAACGCGACGAGGTACGCCGACCGCTCCTCGCGGCGGTGGTCCGACCGCGTGCCGACCGACCGGGTCAGGCTGCCGCCATCACCTCGGCCGCCGAGGACCCCAGGGTGCGGCGTGAGGTACGGGCGGTGCTGGACGACGCCAGGGTGCGCGAGCTGGTCTGGCAGGCGGTCGAGAACCGGGTGGACGCCGACCGGGTCGGCCTGGCCCGCCGCGTCGCCGTGCTGTTCGTCCGGCACCCGAGCGTTCCACGCCTCGCCTGGGCCCTGCGCCGCCACGGCGTACTACGCGAGCTACGCCGCACCGGCACGCCGGGCGACGGCACCGCGGCCTGAGGAGGTGCACCTACACTGCCGCCATGTTCGAGTACCACGGGTGGATCACCCTCCGCTCGACAGCCGCCGCGGTCGACGACGACCCACCCCTGCGCCTCGACGAGATCCAGGACCTGCTCGACGGCCTCACGGGCCACGGGCTGGTCGACCTACGCCCGGCCAACGGCGCGTACCACGTCCATCTCGGCGGGTTCCCCAACCACCGGGGCACGTTCGGTGCCGACATCCTCGACCTGTTCACCAGGATCGGTCAGCTCGCCCCCGGGTCCTACGGGCTGCTGTACGTCCACGACGACGAGGACCCCGGGCACGAACTGGCCTTCCGGGTCTTCCGGCTGGTGCGCGCAACGGTCACCGAACACGCCGACCGCCTGCTGTCCCCGGTGATCCCCACCCTCGAAGACGAGTACCTCGGCTGACCATGGCGAGGCCCGCCCGCACCATGTGACACCGCCCGTCCACCCGTCGCCGTACGTCAGCACGGCGGGGAACACCGGGCAACGGGGAGCGGCCCGGGTGGCGGTGCGCGATGATGGGGGCGTCCGGCCGGAGGATGTTGATGGAGAAACCGACACTGTTCCTGACCGTGGGCCTGCCCTGCGCCGGGAAGACCACGGCTGCCCGGCGCATCGAGATCGAACGGAGAGCACTTCGGCTGACCAAGGACGAGTGGGTGAAGGCTCTCTACGGGCCCGGGAATCCGCCCCTGGCGGGAGCCGTGATCGAGGGAAGGCTCATCCAGATCGCGCTGCGCGCCCTCGAACTCGGCACCAACGTCGTGCTCGACTACGGCCTGTGGGACCGCAACGAGCGTTCCGCCCTGCGCCGCGCGGCGCTTGACGTCGGCGCGACGGTGGAACTGCACTACTTCGCTCTCAGCCCGTCCGAGCAGCGGAAACGACGTGACCAACGCCAGGCCGAGGAACCGCACACGACGTGGCCCATGTCCGACGGGGAACTCGTCGAGTGGGCCGCCCGCTTCGACGTCCCCACGCCGGGCGAGCTCGACGGCGGCGAGCCCATCGACGACCCCCCGGCGGGATTCCCGACCTGGTACGAGTGGCGCACCCACCGCTGGCCGCCCTCGGTCCACTGACCCCCGCCGACCGGCCGTGCCGCAAGTACCCGAGCGGGTCGAAAGCCCACTGAGATCCGTCAATGTTGCCAGAGTGCATCCAGACGTGTTGGAATAGCTCATATCGCCGCAGCGCGGGGGCAACCGCACTGAGAACGGCCAGCACGGGAGCAGCACGGCATCGACAGCGCGCCGCCTCGACGGACGCTCGCACACCGCCTCGACGGGCCATCGCCGTGCTGACGGGCACCCCGCCGGGTGGGCACTCCCGCCCGCCACACGTATCCGCCGCCACGCGCCCCGACGGTCGACACGCTCGACGCCTGCCCGGGGTCGCCTGACGGGCCTGCCAGAGCACCACAACCGGCGACGAGGTGAGAAGCGATGAGTTCCCCAGAGAGTTCCGCGTGGTACCGGCACCGCCTGGTGTGGGTGGCGGTGATCCTGCTGGTGGTGTCGGTCGGCACTGTCGTGTTGGCCAACCGGAGCAGCACGGGGGCGGAGCCGGCGGATCTGCAGGCGCAGATCGTGGCCCGGATGCGTACCACGCTCGAAAAGGCGGATCCGGGGCAGCACCAGCATGCCGGGCACGACGCCCAGCAGGGCGCCACCACGGAGAAGCCGCCGGTGATCTGTGGGGTCCGCGTCTACGGCTTCGAACCGGCCGGGGCCACCACGTTCACCGACGTCCAGAAGATCTACGGCTTCCATCTGTGCGGCATCGCCGAGCAGAAGCGCCCCTGGGACGTGGCGGTCAAGCTGGCCGGCCCACTGATCATGGACCTGTCCACCGATCCGCCGGGAATCCAGGTCGTCGAGGCGACCGCGGAGGTCAGGTTCGTCGACCGGCTCCGGGAGATGTTCCCGCCCGCGTACGCGACGATCGCGCAGCAGGAGGCGCTGGGCGCCTCGGAGATGGCCGACCTGCGCCGGAGGTACGACGCCGCAGCGAAGCTGTGACCCGTCCGGCCGACAGGCCGGCACGCCCCGCCACGTGGTGACCGCGCCCGTCGGCCGACCCGGGGTCACCGTGCCGGGTGGCCGACGCCCGGTTGCCGCCCCCGGTGGCCGGCCCGACACCACGCCGTCCGGCCGCCCGGACCCGGACCTGCGGTGACGTCGGCTCCACGGCCCGGCCGCCCGCCGGCGATCCGGCGATCTCGGACAGCTCGCTCCACATCCGACAGCTCGATCCAATCCGACTAAATATCGATCAACATTGATATTTGGCGGCATGGGTGCAACAGTGGATTCGGGAGCATTCACCACTCGATGTCCCGTACCGACGAATGGAGGATGAACAGTGCGTTCACACCAGTCCGACCGATCCGGCGGACGCCCCCGGTCAACCGTCCGCCGGTCCCTCCAGGCGCTCGCCCTGATGTTCGCCATGGTGGTCGGCACCCTGCCCCTGACCAGCCCCGCCCAGGCGCACGGGACGATCATCAACCCGGCGACCCGGGCGTACCAGTGCTGGCAGACCTGGGGCAGCCAGCACACCAACCCGGCCATGCAGCAGCAGGACCCGATGTGCTGGCAGGCGTGGCAGGCCAACCCGGACACCATGTGGAACTGGATGAGCGCGTTGCGCGACGGCCTGGCCGGCCAGTACCAGCCCAGCACCCCGGACGGGCAGCTGTGCAGCAACGCCCTGTCCCGGAACAACTCGCTGAACACGCCCGGGGCATGGAAGGCGACCACCGTCGGCCGCAACCTCACCGTCCAGATGTACGACCAGGCCAGCCACGGTGCTGACTTCTTCCGGGTCTACGTCACCAAGCAGGGGTTCAACCCGGCCACCCAGCGGGTCGGGTGGGGCAACCTGGACCTGATCACCACGACCGGGCGGTACGCGCCGGCACAGAACATCTCGTTCAACGTCTCGATTCCGTCCTCGCGCAGCGGAAGCCACGTCCTGTTCTTCATCTGGAAGGCGTCGCACGCTGACCAGACCTACATGTGGTGCAGCGACGTCAAGATCGCCTGATCGGCGACGCGGTACTCCCGGCCCAGGACGTCACCGTCCTGGGCCGGAGCCCGTCTCGGGGTCCTCCAGCGGCACCGCGTGACGCTGGTGGTGGCGGCGGGCCGCCGTCAACCGACGCTCTCCGGCACGCAGCCGACCGCCACGGCGGGGACCCGGCCCGGCCGGCGGGACTCCGCCTCAGGTGAGCGAACAGGGCGTCCCGTTGAGGGTGAACGAGGACGGGCCGCCGGTGTCACCGGTGTGCTCGGCCACGAACCCGATGGCGATCGAGGCCCCCGGCCCGAGGATGACGTGGTCGTCGAGTCCACGGGCCGTGACGGTGCCGCTGGACGGCGAGTACACCGCGTTCCAGTCGGTGGTGATGCGTTGCCCGGCCGGCAGCGGGAACGTCAGCCTCCAGGAGGTGATCGCGCTGGCACCGGTGTTGGTGATGGTGATGCTGCTCGTCAGGAAGGTGTCCCAGGTGTAGACCGAGTACCGGACGGTGCACGCCGCCCCGCTGGGCGGCGGGCTGCCCGGCACCGCCGTACCGAGTGGTGGGCTGCCCGGCACCGCCGTGCCGGGTCGTGGGCTCATGCTGGCGGGCACGGTGGTCGGGACGCTGACGCCGTCCAGGGCGGCGGCCAGCGTCAGGGTCGCCGCAGCGGCACCGAGATGACTGCTCCTCAGTCTCATGGCGGCGGTTCCCTCCCGGGGGTCGGCGCACGGCGGGGCGGCGGGACACGGGGCGCGAGCCGCCCCGATGACCGCCCGGCGCGCACGTTCGCGAGCCCCAACGTTAATTCATCACTGTCGATTGTCAAAGGCATCGCGCCGGCCCCGTCGCCGACGGGCCGGACACCCCCGGGGGGCGGGCCACGGGATCGATCGCGGCCGTCGAGACGGGCGGTCGACCCCCGCATGCATCGATGGCTGTCGTTTTGCCGGTCCTCGCGCCATCTGACGGCAGACACCCGGGACGGTATTTCCCGGCGCATGGCCAACTCCTCAACTACGTCATCGCGCCGACACGACATCGAAACACGTCGTGATCGACGTCCCCCGCCGATGGGAGAAAACCTGTCATGGGCAAGGTAGGAAAGCGCGTCCGCCGCTCCACGCTGGCCGTACTCACGGGTGCGGCGCTGGCCGGGCTGCTGGCGGTCACCGCAGCCGCCGCGGCACCCGGCGAGGCACCGCAGGGCAAGGCCGCCGCGGCGGCCCGCACCGACGTCTACATGAAGGACGTCGCCGCCGACACCGGCGTCCAGCCGCACTCGTACGGCCCGTTGTGGGCCAGCCCCGACATCAAGGTCTGCCCGACCGCCGTCGAGTGTGCCGTCAGCCAGAACCCGATCGTCGGGGTCACCAACTATCTCTTCCTGAAGGTGCGCAACAACGGACCGTACGGCTCGGGCATCGACAACGGGGTGCTGCGGGTCTACCGGACGACCCCGGGCGGCGGCGCCACCTGGCCGACGCACTGGACCCAGATCGGCGCGGTCAGCGTGCCCGTCTACCCCGGCGTCACCACGGTCACGATCCCGTGGACCGGGGTGCCCGGACCGGGTCACTTCTGCCTGTTGGCGCGCTGGGTGTCACCCACCGACCCGATGACCTTCGAGGGTCCGAGCACGAGCGTCAACACCCAGCACAACAACAACATCGTCTGGCGCAACGTCGACTCGGTCCGGCTCGTCGCTGGCGGACCGCGGGTCGTGCGGCCGTTCGCCATCGGCAACGTGACCACCGCGGAGACCAAGAACGACCTGGTCTTCACCCAGCCGGCGGAGCAGGCCCGGGGCGCCCGGGTCTTCGTCGACCTCGGCCCGACCCTGTTCGAGCGCTGGCAGTCCACCGGAAAGGTCGGCACGGGCATCCGCCAGGTCGGCAAGACCGAATTGGAGATCGTCGAACCGACGAAGGCCAGCATCAGCGGGCTGGTGTTGAAGCCCGGTGAGCGCCTCGAGTTCTCGTTGGCCTTCTCGGCCGAGACCGCCCTGGCCAAGGAGACCGCGCTCAACGTGACCCAGTTCGGGCCGGACGCCGACGGCACCGCCCGCGCCGACCTCGGCGGGGTGCAGTACCTGCTGGCGGACGGGCAGCGGGGATAACCCGGGTCGTCGCCACCTGCGACGGTGGGGCGTGGGCCGTCCGGCCCACGCCCCACCGTCGTCGGTCGGGGTCGGACACCGGACGCGCGGCACCGCCCGCGCCGCCCTCCCGGGAGCAGAGCGCCGGTCAGCGCAGACAGACCCAGGCGGTGGACAGGGCATACCCGACGGTACGCGCGCACAACTGGACCGGACCCGGCGGTGGGGCGCCCAACGAGAAGAAGCCCATCGCGTCCACCGACGCCTCGTCGTAGGTGCCGGCGGCCGTGCGGGCGCTCACCCGTCCGCCACCGGACGGGGAGAGCTGCCCGACGATCCCGGCGTCACTCACCTCGATCTCCACCAGCACCGACCCGCTGCGGAAGGAGAGCGTCCGCGCGGACGCGGCAGACCGGGTCATGCCCACCAGTTCGGCGTCGACCGCCGAGTCGAAGGTCAGCTCGGCGACGGCCAGCTCCGCGTCGGCGGTACGCCAGGTGAACGCGGCCAACGCCGCGCTCAGGTAGGCCTCCGAGACCGGCCCCGTGTCCCACAGCGCCGCGCCCAGCTCCGTCGTCAGCGCGTCGTCATCGACCGGCGGCCACGGCTCCATCCGGCTCACCCCCGTTCGTGCCGATGGCGGACGCTCCGAGAAACTCGACGATCGCCGGACATCTCCGCAGCCTACGCAGACAGCGGGCCTGGGTGGGTCCGATACTGCCGATCGGAATGCCGAGCCGCTCGGCAACCTCCCGGTAGCTCATCGGCGGGTCGGTCGTCAGCAGTGCCAACAGCGCCTGGCAGCGCGGCGGGAGCTGCACGAAACCCTCGCGCAACGCCTGCCGCCGCTCCGCGCGCAGCAGCTCGTCGTCCGGGGCGGGCGCCATCGCCGCCAGCTCCCGGGAGAGCCCGTGATAGGTCTGCAACGACTGGTCGTACGGGTCGACGGGCTGGGCCCGACGGCTGAGGCGGGACAACCGGTAGCACTCGCGCCGGGCCGTGGTGGCCAGCCAGCCCGGTAACGCCTCGGGTTCGCGTACCCGGCCGAGCTGCTCCACCAGGCGGAGCCAGACGGTCTGGTTGACATCCGCCGCGTCGGCCCGGCTGAGGTCGTACGCCCGGATGACCGAGTAGACGACCGGGGTGTACCGGCGGACCAGTTCGGCCCAGGCCGACTCGTCCCCACCGGCGGCGGCGGACAACAGGCTGGTCGTGCTGGCACCGGTCACCGGGCCACCGCCCGGGGCGTCGCACGGCTCATCCGACGAGCACCCCGTAGTCGGGGTGCCACCGGGGGGCGGCGAGCAGGGTCGTCCGCGCCTGGTCCGCGCTGAGGCCCCCGGCCGTCATCAGGGCGGCGAGCCGCCCGGAGACGTGTGCGGTGGCGAACGAGGTGCCGGCCCAGACGGCGAACCCGTGGAACTGGCGTACCGGCCGCCCGGGTAGCGACAGTTGCCCCTCGACGTAGGTGCTGTGGCGCTCGCCGAGGGCGCAGGCGTCCACCCAGGGGCCGAAGCAGCTGTCGACCGCCGGCACCAGACCGCCGGACGTCTGGGCGACCGCCGCGACCGCCAGCACCCGGTCCAGGGCGGCGGGCCAGAGCGGACGACTGGTGCCCGCGTTGCCGGCCGCCGCGACCACGGCGCTCGTCGTCGGCAGCGCGGCCAACGCGTTGGCCAGTGGCAGCGACGGCTGGTCGTCCAGGGTGTAGCCACCCAGGGAGAGGTTGAACACGGACACCTGCGGCGCGAGCCGGCTCAGGGCGGCCACCACGCTCGCCTCGTCCCCCACCCCGGTCGGGTCCAGGGCCTGCTCCGGGTCGACGCGTATCCCCGGCGCGGCCTGCCGGACCACCCCCGCGACGAAGGTGCCGTGCCCGCCCTGCGGGGCGAGCACGTCGGTGTGGACGTAGAGCGGGTCCTCGTCGTCGGGCTGCGGCAGGTACGTGCCGCCGAGCCACTGCGGGTGACACGCGCCGGCCTGCTGCCAGATCCCGGTGTCGCAGATCCCGACGGTGACGCCTGCCCCCTCACCGAGCCGGGTCGGGTCGGGCGGCGGCAGCGCCGCCGCCGGGCGGGGCGGCGTGCCCGGGTTGCCCATGATGTTGCCCAGGCCGAGCAGCACGTGGTGCGGCTGCACCGCCGGCACCGGTTGACCGGGCCACTGCTGGGGGTCGCGTAGTTTCCCCACGACGCCGGGGATGTCGGTCTCCCGGTCGAACAACAGCCGGGTGACACCGGCGAAGCCGGCGCCGACGGTCACCGGATAGTCGTGGGCACGCAGCCAGGTGGTGACCCGTTTGGCGTCGGCGGCGGCGGCGAGCAGTTGCCGGGGCCGGTAGAGGATCTCCCGCCCCGGCACGGTGTACCGACGCACATTCTGGTCGGCGGCCAGCGCCGCTTCGAACGCCTTCTGGTAGGCGTTGGCGTCCGCGTCGCCAGCGACCGCCGGGGCAGGGCGCGGCACGACGCCGAGCGGTGCCGCCACGGCCAGCGCGGACAGCGCCAGGACCCGCCGTCGGGACAGCCGGCCGGCCGGACCCGGCACGGTGGGGTGGTCGGACGGCGGCACGGATCCTCCATGCTCGTGAGAGAAGCGCGCCCACCGATGGTGGACGCGGCGAATTCCCCGACCGCCAATTATTCCGGACCATCGCCGGTTGTCAATTGTGAAACCAAGCAGGACACCCATTGACGAAATTCCCGCGACGGATTCTCGACGTTGACTCGCGGCTGTCCGTCGTGGACTCTCTAGGGCATGTCCGACAGCACCGGTTCCGGTGCCACGGCGGCCCAGGCGGCACTCGACGCCGTCCAGCGATACCCACCCGAGGCGATCACGATCGCCCACCGGGTGCTCGCCGGCCAGACCGCCGACGACGACGAACGCTCCACCGCCGAGCGGGCCATCGGTCTGGCCCTGCGCGAGTTGAACGACCTGACCGGCGCACTGCGCCACCTCCGGCGGGCGGTACGGGCCGCCGGCACCCCCCGTACCCAGGCGTTGGCCCGGATGAGCCTCGGGTACGTGCTGGCCAACGCCGGCCGTACCGCTGCGGCGTTGCGGGCGGTGACCGCCGCGCTGCCCCAGCTCACCGGTGCCGACGCCGGTCGGGCCCGGATGCAACGGGGGGTGGTGCTGCACTACCGCGGACGCTACGCCGAGGCGGTGCGCGACTACGGCATCGCCATCGACATCGCCCAGCGCGAGGGCGACCCGCTGCTGGAGGCCCGTGCCCGCAACAACCGTGGTCTGCTCAACGCCCACCGGGGCTCCCCCGGCGGCACCGACGACGACCTCTCCCGGGCGGCGGCGGCCTTCCGCCGGCTCGGCCTCGACCTCGCGGCGGCCGACGCCCGCTGGAACAGCGGTATCGCCGCCGGGCAACGCGGCGAGATCGCCATGGCCCTGCGCTGCTTCGCCGACGTCGACGAGGAGTACCGGCGGCTCGCCGTGCCCCGACCGGCGCTGCTGCTGGACCGGTTCGAGCTGCTGCTGTCGGTGCCGCTGCTCGACGAGGCGGTCGAGGTCGCCGCCGCCGCGGTCCGCGAGCTGCACCGCAGAGGGATGGCCTCGGACCTCGCCGAGGCGCTGCTCGCCCAGGCCCGGGCCGCGCTGCTCGCCGACGACCTGGACACCGCGACCGCCGCCGCCGCCCAGGCCCGGGTCCGGTTCCGGCGGCAGGGCCGACGCACCTGGGCCGTTTTCGCCAGGCACGTCGAACTGCGCGCCGAGTTCCGCCGGGGCACCCGCACGCCGGCCCTGCTCGCCGCGATGGTGCGCACCGCCGGCCAGCTCGACGCCACCGGGTGGTCGGGTCCGGCGCTGACCACCCGCATCGAAGCCGGTCTGCTGGCCGCCGCAGCGGGTCGCGTCGACCGGGCCGTGGCCCTGCTCGACGTGGCCGCCCTGGCCCGCCGGCGCGGCACCGCCCCCCGCCGCGCCCAGGGGTGGTACGCCCTGGCCCGGTCGCGGCGGCTCACCGGAGACGACGCCGGTGCGGCCCGGGCACTGCGCCGGGGGCTGGCCGTCCTCGACCGGCACCGCACGTCGCTCGGGGCCACGGAGTTGCGGGCCCACAGCGGCACGTACGGGCAGGAGCTGGCCGCCGAGGGCCTCGACATCGCAGTCCGCGCCGGCTCCCCGGCCCGGACGCTGGCCTGGGCCGAACGCTGGCGGGCCAACACGCTGCGGATGCGCCCGGCGTTGCCTCCCGATGACCCGGACCTGTTCGCGGCGCTCACCGAGCTGCGGCTCGTCAGCAGCCTGCTGGAGGACGAGGTGCTGGCCGGCCGGCCGGCCCATGCCCTACGCAGCCGGCAGGCCCGGTTGGAACAGCGCATCCAGGACCTGGCCCGCCGGGTGCCCGGCGGGAGTGGCGTGGTGACCCCGCCCGGCGTGGGGGTGCTCGCCGGGCGGCTCGGTTCCCGCGTGTTGGTCGAGCTGGTCGCCCACGGCGAGCGGCTGCGGGCGGTGCTGGTCCGCGACGGCCGGGCCAGCCTGCACGACCTCGGCCCGCTGGCGGAGGCGGTGCACCTGACCCGGTGGCACCGGTTCGCCCTGCGCCGGCTGGTCACCACCGGCGACACGCCCACCGCGCAGGCCGGGGCCCGCCATGCCGCCGCCACGCTGGACCGGCAGCTCTTCGAGCCGCTGCGCCGGCACCTCGGCGACCGCCCCCTGGTGATCGTGCCGGTCGGGGCCCTGCACGCGGTGCCGTGGTCGGGTCTGCCGACCTGCGCCGGGCGCGCGGTGACCGTCGCCCCGTCGGCCACCGCCTGGCTGCGGGCGGACGGCCGGTGTCCGCCGGCCGGGCCCTCGGTGCTGGCCTGCGGGCCGCGCCTGCCGGCCGGCCTGGCCGAGGTACGCCGCCTCGGGCAGGTCCTGCCCGACGCCACCCTGCTCACCGGTGCGGACGCCACCGCCGACGCGTTGACCACGGCCCTGGACGGCGCCGGCCTGGTCCACATCGCCGCCCACGGCACCTTCCGCGCCGACAACCCGCAGTTCTCCACGTTGGAGCTGGCCGGTGGACCGCTGTTCGCCTACGAGTGGGAACGGGTCGCCCGGCCGCCCGGCTGCGTGGTGCTCTCCGCCTGCGACTCGGGGCTGACCGGGGTGCGGCCCGGCGACGAGGTGATGGGCTTCACCGCCGTGCTGCTCGCCCTGGGCGCACGGTGCCTGATCGCCACCGTGCTGCCGGTGCCGGCCGAACCCACCACCGCGCTGATGCTGGACCTGCACCGACGGATGCGGGGCGGGGTCCGCCCGGCGCAGGCGCTCGCCGACGCCCAGCAGGCCTTCGCCGTGCCCGGCGACGGCACCGCCGGGGCCACGGCGGCGGCGTTCGTCTGCCTCGGTGCCGGCTGAGGCCGCGCCGAGCCGCCCGGCGGACGCGGTGTCAGCCCAGCGTGGCCACCCGGGGACGCAGTCCGTCGATCAGCTCCGGTGGGGCGGCGAGCACCCGACTTCCGCTCACCTCGACGGCGACACCGGCTTCGACGGCGATCACCAGACCGGCGGCCCAGTCCCAGCGGAACGTGCGGTCCTCGACGTAGGCGTCGCAGCGGCCCGCCGCGATCCAGGCCAGAGCCAGGGCCGTCGAGCCCAGCATCCGCACCCCGCGTACGTCACCGGCCAGGTCGGTGACCACGGCCGCCTGCACCCGGCGGTGGGCGACGTCGTAGGCGTACCCGGCGGCGAGGACGACCTCGCCGAGCGTGATCCCGGCGGGCCGGATCAGCGGCGTGTCGTCGAGGAACGCGCCCCGGCCCCGGACGCCACGGAACGTCTCGTCGTGCACCGGGTCGTGGACCACCCCGACGACGGGCTGCCAGCCGTCCGGTGTCTGCTGTTCGCAGGCGACGCTGACGCACCAGAACGGCATTCCGGCGACGTAGTTGACGGTGCCGTCGAGGGGGTCGAGCACCCAGCGCAGCCCGGAGTCGCCGAGGTGGTCGCTGCCCTCCTCGGCGAGGATGCCGTCGCGGGGCCGGCGGGTGCGCAGCAGCTCGACGATGCGCGCCTCGCTGGCCCGGTCCGCCTCGCTGACCAGGTCGGTGGAGGCGGTCTTGTAGTCGACGCGGCCGTGGTCGCCGAAGCGCCGTAGCAGCTCCCGGCCACCGAGGCGAGCCGCCTCCTCGGCGACCCGCCGGCAGTCGTCCAGCTCGGCACCGGTGGCCATCGCGTTCTCCTCGGGTCGTCGGCAGGGCCGGTCGAAATCGTCGCACCCGTACGGGCGCGGGCGCCAGCATCCCGGCGCGGGCACGGACGCCGGTTGCCCGACCGGCCGGCTCCCGGTCGCCGCCCGGCGTGGCCCCGGGGCGTGCGGGTCGGCATCCCGGGCGGCGAGCGACGGGGGCGGCCGGTCGGGCACACTGTGGACAGCGGTCGGGACACCGACGCCCGCCGACGCGCCGTCGACCCGCCCCGTCGCCATCGCCGTGGGGAGGCAGCGCGACATGGGTACGGTGGACACGTCCAGGGTGGACCGGTTGCTGGCGCGGATCCGCGACGGGGTCATCGGCGAGGGTGAGCTGCTCGACGGGCCCTACGGGCCACGCCGGATCACCTACGCCGACTACACCGCCTCCGGCCGGGCGTTGGACTTCGTGGAGGACACCATCCGCGACCGGGTGTTGCCCCGCTACGCCAACACCCACACCGAGAGTTCCGCGACCGGTCGGGCGACGGGGCGGTTGCGCGAGGACGCCCGACGGACCATCCTCGACGCCGTCGGCGGCACCGACGAGCATGCGGTGCTCTTCTGCGGTTCCGGGGCCACGGCGGCGGTCGACAAGCTGGTCGGGCTCCTCGAACTGCGGCTGCCCGCCGGCCCGGCGCACCGGCACAAGCTGCTGGACGGCATCCCCGTGGCGCAGCGCCCGGTGGTCTTCGTGGGCCCCTACGAGCACCACTCCAACGAGCTGCCGTGGCGGGAGACGTACGCCGACGTGGTCGTCATCGGCGCGGACGCCGACGGGCACATCGACCGCGTCGAACTGGCCGACCGGCTGGTCCGGTACGCGGACCGACCGCTGCGGGTCGGCAGCTTCTCCGCCGCCTCCAACGTCACCGGCATCCTGTCCGACGCCGACGCGATCGCGGCCCTGCTGCACGCCCACGGGGCACTGTCGTGCTGGGACTACGCCGCCGCCGGCCCGTACGTGCCGATCCGGATGGGTGAGTCGACGCCGGGCGCGGCGGACGGCAAGGACGCGGTCTTCCTGTCCCCGCACAAGTTCGTCGGCGGCCCGCAGACCCCCGGTGTCCTGGTGGTGCGGCGGGATCTGATGCGCAACCGGGTCCCGGTGGTCCCCGGTGGGGGCACCGTGGCGTTCGTCGACCCCGCCGGGCACCGGTACCTCGACGATCCGGTGGCCCGCGAGGAGGGCGGCACTCCGGCGATCGTCGAGTCGATCCGGGCGGGCCTGGTGTTCGCCCTCAAGCAGTCCGTCGGCGCCGACGTCATCCAGGCCCGCGAGGAGCGGCTGTGGTCGCGGGCGCTGGGCCGCTGGTCGGCCAATCCGGGGATCGTGGTCCTGGGCAATCCCCGGGCGCGGCGGCTGCCCATCGTGTCGGTGCAGATCCGCCACGGCAGCCGCCATCTGCACCACAACTTCGTCGTCGCGCTGCTCAACGACCTGTTCGGCATCCAGGCCCGTGGGGGGTGCTCCTGCGCAGGCCCCTACGGGCACCGCCTGCTGGGCATCGACGAGGAGCGCTCCCGGGCGTTCCGGGAGCAGATCGCCCTGGGCTGGGAGGGGATCAAGCCCGGGTGGACCCGGATCAGCTTCGGCTACTTCGTCTCCGACCTGGTCGCCGACCATCTGATCGACGCGGTCGACCTGGTCGCCCGCCTGGGGCACCGCCTGCTGCCCGACTACCACTTCGATGCCCGCAGCGGTCTGTGGCACCACCACCGGGGCCCGGGGCAGTCGCTGCGCCTGGCCGAGCTGGGCGGCCTGTTCACCGGCGACGACCAGCCGGTCCCGCCGCGGCGGTGGGCCGGTGAGGACGCCCTGGCCGGTCACCTGCACGAGGCACGCGAGATCCTGGCCGGGCGTGGGGACCACGTCGACGAGGGACCCACCGGCCTGCCGGCCGGCGTGGAGGCGCTGCGCTGGTTCCACCTACCGCCGGCCTGCGTGACCGCCCCGAACGGGCCGTCCTCGCGCCGAGCAGGGTGAGTGTCGGTGGTGGCGCTGGTCGTGTCACGCGTCGAGATCGCCCCCCGGGCGTACGCCGCGGTACCCGGCTGCCGGCACGCTGCTGCGCGCGGCGACAGCGCTGCCCGGCGGGCTGACCGGACGGTCCCGTCGGACCGTCGTGCCATGATGCCGCTCACCCAAGGCAAGGAGCACGGCGCAATGGCCACGGTGACGGTTCGGGACGAGACGGCGACCGGCAGGGCGATCGACCAGTGGCCGCTGGCCGGCCTGCCGGAGCGCATCTCCGCGCGGGAGCTGGTCCGGTTGCGACGCCTGTGCCGATCAGCCGGCGGCTCGTTCAGGTGGTGGATCGGCCCGCACCGGGTGCCGCCTGCGGCTCGGTTGTCCAGCTGGCCAGCAGGGGCAGCACCCGCGCCGTGGGTGAGTCGGGTTCGACGGTGTAGACGACCAGCCGTTGCTCGGGATCGTGCGGCCCGACGACGGATTCGATGCCGAAGCTGAGCGGTCCGGCCGTCGGGTGGACCAGTTGCTTGGTCAGCGAGGTACGGAAGGTGACCCGCTGGTCGTCCCACCACTGCGCCACGTCGGGATCGCCGTCCCGCAGCTCCCGCACCAGCTCGACGAGTCGCCGGTCGTCGGGGTGGCGTCCCACCTCGTAGCGCAGCGCTCCGACCGCGGCGGCGGCGAAGTCGGCCCAGTTGACGATCCGCACCCGCGCGTCGGGGTCCAGGAACAGCCACCGCGCGAACGACGACCCCGGTTCGGCGGCGGACCCCAGCACCGCGCTCAACAGCCCGTTGCGCGCCAGCACCTGCGTACGGCGTCCCAGCAGCAGCACCGGGACGTGGCTCAGCGCTCCCATCAGGCGCAGCATCCCCGGGTCGGGTCGCTGCGCGACCTCCGGCCCCGCCCACCGCCGCCGCGAGGTCGGCGCGGCCAGATCCCGCAGGTGGGCACGTTCGATCTCGTCGAGCTGCAGCGCCCGCGACAGCGCCTGCACCACCTCGTCGGTGACGACGTGCTGGCGTCCCTGTTCCAGGCGGCTGTAGTGGTCCGGGCTCAGCCCGGCGAGCACGGCGAGTTCCTCCTTGCGTAGACCCGGCACCCGCCGTGGGCCGGGGAATGCCTCGATGCCGGCCTGGGCGGGGGTCAGGCGGTCCCGCCGAGACCGTAGGAACGCCCCCAGGGCAGTGCGGTCGGCAGGCACCCACCCAGTGTAGGAGCGGACCTCGGCGCGCGCCTGGTCATGCGGTGACCAGGCAGCACGCGCCCTGGTGCGGGCCGCGTGCCTGCCCTGGGATGGTGACCATGACACACCCCGAGACCCCTGCCGGGCGGATCCGCACCGTCCTGATCACCGGCTCCACCAGCGGCATCGGTGCCGCCACCGCCCGGATACTGGCGGCGCGGGGATGGCGCGTCGTCGTCACCGGCCGCGATCGGACCCGCGGTGCCGCCGTCGTCGCCGACATCGAGGGCACCGGCGGACACGCCGTGTTCGTCGCCTCCGACCTGACCGGCCCGCCCGGAGCGCTGCGGGACTTCGCCCGCGCCGCCACCGAGGCCGCCGGTGGGCACCTGGACGCGCTGGTCCACAACGCCGCGCTGTGCCCGGCCGTCGACACCGTACGCCTCACCGACACCGACCTGGAGGCCACGCTCGCGGTCAACGTCCGCGCCCCGCACGTCCTGACCGCCGCCCTGGCTCCGGCGATGGCGGCACGCGGCCATGGCGCGATCGTGGTCATCGGCTCGTGGATGGCCCACGTCGGGCACCCCTTCGTCGGGCTGTACTCGGCGACCAAGGCCGCGGAGATCCAACTCGCCCGCAGTTGGGCCGCGGAGTTCGGTCCCCACGGGGTACGGGTCAACGCCGTCTCCCCCGGGGCGACGCGTACCCCGATCAACGCCGGCGACGGCGACGTGATCACCCGGATGACCGCCGGCACCCCCGCCGGACGACCCGGGACCCCCGACGAGACCGCCGACGCGGTGGCGTGGCTGCTCTCGGAGCAGGCCGGCTACATCCACGGCGCGGAGATCGCCGTCGACGGAGGTATCACGGCGACCCGTCCCGGTTGAGTGCCGTCACGCAGGCCCGAAGACGCCGGGTGTGCTCGCCGGAAGGTCATCGACGCTCCGAAACGATCGGGGTGAATCCCTTGCCCCGCAACGGAGATGACCTTAGGTTACATTGATGATCCTCAGTGGTGAGCCGCACCCTGACCCGCCGCGGAGCGCCGGGGCCGGCGCTCCGCGGCCCGAGGATCTCGGTGGCGTCGCCTATCTGCGGGGGCTGTCGAGGCGGGGCTTCATCACGGGGGCCGCGTTGGCGGCATCCGGGCTGTCGGCCGCCTTCGCACTGCTGCCCGACTCCGCCCGGGCTGCTGGCGGCTACCTGCGACCGTGCGGAAACGTCCGGATTTCCAGCTCCTGGCAGGACCACCGCAACCGGACGCCGCCCTCGGGTGAGCCGGGCACCGACTACGCGGTCGGCACCGGCACTCCCGTCATGGCCGCGGCGAACGGCACGATCCGCTTCGTGAAGACCGACACCGCCACCGGGACCGGGCGCGTCGTGGGAATGGCCCACGACGACGGCAACTACAGCCGGCACCTGCACCTGTCGACGATCACCGTCTCCGTCGGTCAACGTGTGTCACGAGGCCAGCCGATCGCGTACTCCGGCTCCTCGGCGAACGGCAGTGACCATGGTGTCGGACCGCACGTGCACACGAGTCTCTGGCTGAACACCGCAAGCCCGACGAACTTCTCCGCGACGGTGGACTTCGAGAACCACGTCGGAGACGTCGCCAACCCGAACCCGCCGGACCAGGAGGTAGACGAGGTGTTCATCGCGAACGTGAAAGGTAGCTGGTACCTCATAGTCCCCCAGGGGACCGGTAAGCCGCGGGCGGTGGTCCTGGGTGGCGACAGCAACGCCGCCGCCGCCGGCCTTCCGGTGCTGAACTTCAGCTGGGATCCGTCGATCAACGCGCTCCGGGCCGCGGTCGACGGCATCGGCTGAGCTGGCCCGGGATCTCCTCCGGTCACCGGCCGTCCGCCCGCGCCGCCGTCGTCCCCGCCGAAGGCGGACCGGGGCGACCATGAAGGGTGGGCCGAGGCAAGTGGGTGCCCGATGCGACCATGGCGGATAATTGCCCGATGACAAATCCAGACCTCGACCCCGACGTCTACCCACCCCTGGACCCCGGTGAGCCGGTGCCGGACGACGCCGGCGAGCTTCTCCCCGATACGCCCGGTGAGCTGCCGGAGGCACCGGTCGAGCCGATGCCCGACGACGGCGAGCCGGGCGGCGTGCCCGAGCCGGCCTGACGGCGAACGCGGACGGGCCGGCCGCTCGTGCGGGCCTCCACCGGCCGCCGCCGGCCACGTCCCGGTCGCCTTCGGTCACGTCCCGGTCGGCGCGGGCGACGGTCGGGGGCCGCAGACGTGATGTCGACGCCCCCCGCCGCCGCGCCGACGGGGGCGGCGGTCAGCGGCTCCGACCGGTGGGACCGCGCCGCCACCCTTCGAGCTTCCCAGGGTTACGGACCACCCACACGTGACTGATCCGGCCCGGGCCGGTCGCGGGGAGGGCAAGCACGGCCAGGATGTGGCCCTGCCGGTCGGTGGCGACCAGGCCCGGCTCGCCGTTGACGAGTTCCTCGTCGACGACCAGGTCGGGTTGCCGGTTCCACACGCTCAGCAGGAAGCCGGCGATCGCCTGCGGCCCGTGCAGCGGCACCAGAGATGCGGAGACGAGGCCACCACCGTCGGTGATCGCGGTGGCGTCCGGGTCGAGCACGCCGACCAGAGCGGCGAGGTCGCCGGTCTGCCAGGCGGTCCGGAACGCCCGCACGGCCGCGGCGTGCTCGGCCGGGCGCACCGGCGTACGGCGTTGCTCACGGACGCGACGCCGGGCCGAGGAGGCGAGTTGCCGACACGCGGCCGGGGTGCGGCCGACGATGTCGGCGATTCCGGGGTAGCTGAACCGGAGCTCGGTGGAGGATTTCCGCCGGGTACGGCCCGTACGGCTGCGTCGGCAGATCGTCCTTCGCCGAGCAGGACCGCCTGGCAGCTGCGACCGGGCGAGGCCACCGGGACGCTACGTCACCTCGCCGGCCTCGCCGACGAACTCCGCGACCTCGAACGACACCTGACCGCGTGCCTGGCCTGCTTCGCCGGCTACCACGACCGGGTCACCCGGGCGCTCACCCGGGCCGGCGACGATCCGGCGTGGATCACCGGCGTGCAGGTCGACTCGTGCACCACGTCTGGTTCGAGCTCCACGAGGACCTGATCGCCACCCTACGCATCACCCGCTGACCGCACCACGCATCGACTCCCGCAACTGGCGCGGGGCTGGGACACTGCGCCCATGAGTCAGGGTGTGCCCGGCGTGTCGTCCGGCCGGTGGTGGGGAGCGTTACGGATCGCCCTGGTCCTGCTGTGGCTGCTCGGGGCGGCGACGACGTGGTGGACCGCTCCGCGCCAGCAGGGCTACGACCGGGCCAGGGCGGACGCGGTCGCGGGCCGGGTGGTCGCGTACCAGTGGGGTGACCGGTGGCAGGTGGACCGTTCGCCACCCTGGTTCGGCTCCGCCACCCTGTGGGGCTCCGGCACCTCCGGGCCGCTGTTCGCGTGGAGAACACCCGACGGGCGGGTGCACTGGACGAACACCGACCGGTTCGGACAGGTGAGCACCACCGGGACCGTCGAGCAGGAGAGCTACTCGGGACCCGGTGCCGTCGGTATCGCGCAGCAGCTGCGGGTCGCCGGGCTCGAACACCGCGCCGGTGGCGTCCACTCATCGATGACCGTCGTCAGCGGGACCGACCTCCTCGTCGCAGTCGTCGCGCTCGTCGTCGTCGCCGCCGGCCCGGCTCCGGTCCGGGGCACCCGGTGGTTCTGGTTCTGGCTGATCTGCCTCGCCCCGTACGGCCTCGGACTGCTGTTCTGGATGGCCCGGGACCACCCGTGGTCGAGGTCCGCGGCGGCGGTGACCACGCGGAGCCCGACGTACCCACGGGACCGGGGCGTGCTCGGCTTCGGCGTCGGCGCCCTCGCGTCGGTTCTGATCGGTGCCGTGCTGCTGGTCCTGCATCAGTCACTGGGTGACTGGTGGGTGCCGCGACCGGACGCCTAGCAGCACGCGGTCTCCCCGCGTGCCGACCGGGGACGGGCCCGAACGGTCCTCGGGTGCGACCGGGGTGCGGGACAATACTCCCATGACCTCTACCGGATCGTCGCGGCTGTCGTTGTGGTCCACCGACTCGGTGCTGTCGATCGGGTCGCGGGGCTCGGTGCTGTCCATCGGCAGCGTCGGCTCGATCGCCTCCGTCGGCAGCGTCGGCTCCGCCGGATCGGTCCTGTCCATCGGGTCGGCACTCTCGGTCGGGTCGGCCCTGGCGTGGCGGTCCCGCTGGTCGCTGCTGGCCGACCGTTCCTCGGGGGCCGCGATGGGTTCCCGCGAGAGCGCCCGCACGCTGGTCGGTCCGACGGCGACGGTGGCGGCCGTGGCGTTGGCCGCCTACGCCGGCTACCTCCTGACGCGCAGCCGCCATCCGGGTGAGGGTCGTTGAGGGCGGACGCGGCAGGGGTGCCGGGGGAAGGTGGCGCACGGCACCTTCAGCAGTTGCCGGGCTTGTCGTTGCGTGTCACGGCGGTCCAGGTGAGCAGCTGGCCGGGCACCACCGTGACCAGGTAGGGGCTGCCGTCGGACTGCTTGAGCGTCTTCGCGTACGCGTCGCTGACGGCGTAGACGTGCAGTTCGAAGCTCTGTCCCGGTGACCTGTCGTCGCCGACCACGACGCGGTTCGCCTGCCAGGTGTGCGGGGTGGGGAAGTGGAGCGGTTGTTCGTAGAAGTAGCCCTGGACACCGGCCGGGCGCACGAAGATCACGGCGGTTCGTCCCGCTGCCGGCTCGTCCCCCGTGCCGGAGACGTCCGAGCAGTTCGGCACGACCGTCGCACTCGTGATCGCGAAGCGCACCGACGGGGTCCTGGACGGTGTCGGAGCCGTCGTGGGGGGCTTCCGGGTGGGGGGTGGACTGCTCCGTGTCGGCGGTGGAGTCGGCGTCTCCGGTCCGGCCGATGCGTCAGGGGTCGGCGTCCCTGGTGGAGACGGCGTCGGAGCCGGCGGTGAAGTCTGGCCGATCGACGACTCGGAACCCGACTGGCTCTCCTTGCCGGGTGTGCGGTAGGTCGGCATGGCCGCCACGACCCCCACGATCAGCGTGACCAGCGCGCCGAGCGCCGTCACCAGCACGCCGAGCGCAGCCACCTGCTCGGCAGACCTCAGCGTTCGCCACCATCGCCGCATCCGTACCCTCCTCGATCAGCCGACGCGGACTTTCAGTACACCGGGTGCGAGCAACAGACACTGTCCATCGGGGAGGTGGTCGACGCGACAGCCCGGTCCGTGGTGGATCGTGCGGCTCGGTGCAGGGGCGAATCCGGTGGACCTGTCGGTTCCTGATCGTCGAGGATCGGCGGATGTCCGTACCCGTACGTCAGATCCGTGCTCGCTACTCGACCACGACGATCACCGTGTACCAGGCGTACCCGCCGCAGATCGCGCTGCCGGCGGTGTCCGCCGGACGTTTCGTGGCCCCCTTCAAACGGGACCGGATGACGTGGATCAAACCGTCGTTCCTGTGGATGATGTACCGCTGCGGCTGGGCCACCAAGCCCGGGCAGGAACGCGTGCTGTCCATCGAGATCACCCGGGCGGGTTTCGAGTGGGCGCTGGCACACGCCTGCCTGAGCCACTACGACCGTGACCTGCACGGCGACGCGGCGACCTGGGCGCAGCAGGTGAAGACCAGCCCGGTCCGGGTGCAGTGGGACCCGGAGCGGTCGCTGCGTCTGGCCGCGTTGCCGTACCGGTCGCTACAGGTCGGGCTGTCCTGCGAGGCCGTCCACCGGTACGTCGACGACTGGATCGTCGCCGTCGAGGACGTCACCCCCGCCGTCGAGCAGATCCGGGACCTGCTGCGCCGGGGTGACGAGCAGGCAGCGGCAGCACGCCTGCCCGCCGAGCGCGGCTATCCGCTCCCGGACCGGATCGCCGTCGGCCTCGCGGCCAGCCCCGATGTCGCCGCTGCGCCGGGAGTCCCGCTCGACGGCACCGCCAGGGGCAACTGACGCCCTGCGGCCTGGCCGCAGCAGATCACCCGCCGACGTTCCGGCGGCTTCGACCGCCGCCGCACCGTGCTCCCCTGGCCCGGGGCGCACGGTGCTCCACCGCGGGCCCGGACCGCCGCCGACGGGCGCCAGGCGTCACGTCCGGCTCAGGGCGGAAAACCCGGCGGCCGGGGCCACTGCTCCGCCTCCGGGTCGGGCCGGTAGCCCGGTGGCGGCTGCCCGGCGTGTGGGCGTACCGAGGACGGCGGCGCGGCGGACGGGCCCGGACCGTGCGCCCCGGCGGCGGGTGGAACGGTGACCCCGGCCACGGGTGGAGCGCCGCCCGGTGGGGGCGCAGCCGCGACGCCGACCACGGGCCGGGCCACGCCGGGCTCGGCCGGGACACCCGGCGCGTCCATCGGTGGGGTGGCAGGCCGCGCCGCTGGTGGCCGGTGGCCGGTGGGCTGCGGCCCCGGGAGCGCCGGTACGGCAACCCGGGGCCGCCAGACCTGCTCCCCGCCGATCAGGCTGCGGAAGTCGAACTGACACTTCGGGCAGGTGCGCAGTGCGGTCTCGGCGCGGCGGTCACCGCACTTCTGGCAGTAGGTCACCACCGTCTCGTCGGCGTCCATCCCCTGGCAGCGGGGGCAGGCGAACTTGGGGCCCTTGTTGTTGAGCTGCACCAGCCGGCCGGCGAGCACGTAGGGCGTGACCAGCCCGCCGATGCTGCTGGCCAGGTCCCGGGTTCGTCGAGTGCGCTCCTGCATGCGTTCCATCTCGGGGTTGGCGACCTTCTCCAGCCGGCAGGTGGTGCAGGTGCGCAGGGTCCGCACCGGCAGCAGTCCACGTAGCCGGGCCTGCTGGTGCAGGAAGGTCACCGCCGGCACGTCCGCCGGCTCGACGGTGATCCGGTCGGCCCCGCCCGCCGCGAGGCGTTCCTCGACCCGGAACACCAGCGACTGCACCTGCCCGACGAGCTTCGGCGGCATACCGCCCGGCCGGCTGACGATCAGCGTGCCGACCATCAGCATGCCGTCGGCCAGGTTGGCAGGGACCTCGGCAACGGCATCGGCCGTCTCGAAGGTGAAGGTCGCGCCGCCGGTACGGGTGACGACCGCCTGCCGGTGCGCCTGCCCGTCGCCGTCGAGCAGCCGGCCCGCGTGCCGGGACAGTGCCGCCTGCGCGCGGTTGGCCAGGCCGGCGGCGTGCTGCATCATCGCCACGTCACCCGGGCCCGTCTGCCGCCACCATGGGCTGAACGAGGTGGCCGCCGCCGGGTCGAGCCGACCGAGTACGGCGTCGAAGGCGCTCAGCACGGACTCGAAGAGACCGACGTACACCGAGGTCACGCCCCAGTTCCGCCCCAGCCGGCCCGGCCATCGGTCGACCAGCAGCACGCCCACCAGTGCCCCTGGGCCGTCGGCCTCCAGGGTGATGCGCAGCTGTACCGGCACCTGGGTCGGCGAGAGGGTGACGCCACCGAGGCGGGAGCCGCGTACCGCCTCCAGCAGGCTGAGCTGCTCGGTCTTCAGCTCGAAGGCGAGTTCACGGAGACTGCGCAGCAGTTGCTGGCGGGCCACGCTCGGCGGGGCGCCGAGCCGTCGTTGCGCGCCGGCCGCCAGCCGGCCGGGCTCCAGCCCGGCCGCGACGACCGGCGGCACGGCTCCGGGTCCACCGGTGTCAGCCCAGCTCATTCCGCTACGTCGTAGGAGACGCTGGTGTCGAAGCTGGACCCGGTGGCGTCGTAGCCCCCGGCGTCGTAGGAGGTGTCGTACGACGTGCTGGCGTCGTAGGAGGTCGCGTCGTACGTGCTGGTGTCGTAGGAGGTGCTGGTGTCGGTGCCGCTGGTGGCCCAGTCGACCTCGGCGGCTGCGGTCTCCACGTGGTCCACGACGGCGTCGGAGTAGTCGGCGGAGACCGTGTAGTTGTTCTCGGCGATGTCGGCGTGGTCGGCCGCCCGCGCCATGGCGCTCTCGGCGACGTCGATGTTGCCGGCGGCGGCGTTCTCCACGGCGTAGTCGGCCCAGTCCTGGGCGGAGTCGGCCCAGTCGTCACCGCTGTCCGCGTGCCAGTTCGACCAGTCCTGGTCGCCGACCGCGCCGCTGATCTCACTTTCCACGATGGACGCCGAGGGTTCCGGTAGCGCCACCACCGCCTCGGTCGGGGTGGTGTCCCCGATCGGCGTGTCGGTGGTCAGGAAGTCGCCCCAGTCCGAGTCGGCACTCATGCTCTGATTCCCCATATTTCGATGAACGTTTGCGGTAGGCGGTCGTCGGCCGAGCGCTCCGGCCGACGACCAGAACTGTCCCACGATCGCGACCGGGGCCGCGCGCTCGCCGCGACGGGGGGTGGACGTGTCGGCCGAGGTCACGGTGGTTTCCGGCCGTTGCGGCGGCGACGGTGTCTAGATGCCGACAGAGACTTCACCGCACCGGTGCCCGTTGCCGGGGCCGGCGAGCCGGGTCGAAGACGACTGGTCTCCTACGGTGCACCATCGACTGAACGGTGCCCCTGGTTTCGGCTCCGCCGGTCCGGCCTCCCGTGCCATGGCGGCCCCAGCGACCACGGCAGGGCAACCGTTGGTGCGAGCTGAACACAATGTCATCATGAAGAACCTCTCGGTTGTCGGCCCGGCTTGTGCCAGCCGCGCGATCTTCCGCACCCGCCGTGGACTACGCACCCTGCTCGCTCACTTTCTCGCGGCCGTCGGCCTGGTGTCGGCAGTGGTGCAGTTCCTCGGGCAGATGTTCTTCAACCAGGCATTCCCGGCGCCAGTCGCCGTCACGGCCGTCACTCTTTTCTGCTGCTTCGCCTGGGCTGTCGCCCAGGCCTATCCCCGCTCCCGGATCGAGCGCGAGTTCAGCACGCCGGACACCACGGTCCGGGTCGAGGTCGGTGACCTGTTCGAGCAGGAGACCCACCTCGTGGTCGGCTTCACCGACACCTTCGACACGGCGGTGGGCGACGACCGCATCATCAGTGGTGCCGCCGTGCAGGGGCAGCTTCTGCACCGGCGCTACGGTGACGACCAGCGGCGTCTCGACCAGGAACTGGCAGCCGCCCTGCGGCGTGCGGCACCGATCGCGACAGAGCCACCCGGGAGCAAGCCCGGCAAGCGCAAACGGTACCCGATCGGCACAGTTGCCGTCGCCGGCCGGCCGGGGCAGCAGATCTTCGCCGTGGCGTACAGCCGTCTCGGCAACGACCTCGTACCACGCTCGTCAGTGGACGATATGTGGGTCAGCCTGAACCGGCTCTGGGACGCCGTCTACGAGCGCGCCGAACGACGCCCGCTCGCGATGCCCATCATCGGTTCGGGGCTGGCGCGCATCGATCAGCTCGACCGCGAGTCCCTACTGAAATTGATTCTCATCTCTTTCCTGGCGCGGTCCCGAAAGACGCCGATCTGCCGGGAGCTACGCATCATCGTTCATCCCGACGACCTGCACTCCGTGAATCTTCTTGAGGTCCGGGCCTTTCTCCGGGCTCTGTGACCGGGGGACGGCGGTCGAAGGCCCGGACGTCAGGTCGGGCCCCCCTGTTTGAGCAGGTGCCAGGCGTTCAGGACGAAGTCCACAGCGAAGCCGGTCGCCGCCGGGTGCTCCTCCAGCAGCGTCGGCTCCAGCACGACCTGCCCGGGGTGGCGGCGGCGGAGGCGGTCGGTGAGCAGATACATGCCTGCCGGGGTGCCGATGCACAGGAATCGGAACGGGTGGTTGCGGGTGACTGCGAGCATCAGCAAGGTGACGTCGCCGATGTCGCGGGTTGCCGTGCGGACCAGGATCCCGCTGGCCGTCCACTGCGCGACATGCCGCTCCACCGGCAGGTCCATCAACACGAACACCGGCTCGACGGTTTGCAGCATTGCCAGCAGGTCACCGTGCCGGGCCAGCGTGTGATGGGTGGTCAGGGCCAGTAGCGGCCGGTTCGCCACCATGCCCTGGCACTGCGTCGGCGTAGCCCCGTCAGGCAGTAGCCCGAGCCGGATCGTGGCACCGCTCACGCTGGCGATCGCGGCGAACCGCTCCGGCACGGCCTGCTCGCCGAACGTGAACTGGCCCTTCGCCACGGCGCCGTCCAGCCAGAGCCCACAGACATGGTCCTCGCCGCCGGCCGACTCCGCGACGGAGGCGAACTCGGCGGTCAGCGGCGCCCGGAGCAGAACCCGCTGCCGGTGCAGTTCGAGCCCGTCCTCGTGCGCCGCCAGACGCTCCCGGGCCACCGTGATCAACGCAGCTGTCTCCGGGTCGACCTCGGCGACGGCGTCCCGGTACGCGGTGGCCAGCGCGGACTGCTGGTGGGACCCGACCGAGCCGAGGCCGGCCCGGTCCAGGACCTCGCACACATGGGCGTGGCATCGGGGACCGAGGACCTCCTCCTCGAACTGGCGCAGCCGCTCGAATCCCGGCGAGCCGGCCCTCGGACGTGCCGCGCCGTCGTCACCGCCCCGTTCCGGGAACTCGGCGCGCACCGCCGCGAACAGTTGTGTCCAGGACTGCGGCCCGCCTGTCTGCTCGAACACCGCCAGACGCCGGTCCGGGCTGTCCCGGCCAGCCGCCACGTCGTCACTGGCGAGTTGGCGGAACCCGCGGTGCACCAGGTCGAGTGACATCGCAGGGCGCATGCAGACTCGCAGCACCGCGTCGATGGCGCTGATCCGAAACTGCCAGGGCCAGTCGCCCGCCACGTCGACGAGGGCAAGCCCTCGATCCAGGTACGCCAGGTACTCGCGGTTACCGACCAGCAGTTCGCGTGCGGCGTCGACACCGGTCACGATGGCGGAGAGCGTCGTCGCGTACGTCTCGTGGCTGTCTCTCGACTGGTCGACCAGACGCAGAAAGACCTCGCGCAGCGTGTGCCGCCGGAATCCGGAGCGGGCTAGAATTCCCGCACCGGTCGCCAGCAGCCCCCATCCGGACGACCGTTGCAACTCGTGATGGAGCGCCTCGTGCAACTCTGTCATGGACACCTGGGCCGGCCCGGTCAGGCTTCCCATCGTCAGGGCCCAACTGTCCGACCCGTCGTAGGCGCCGTACTGATCGAAGCGAAGGACATCGGAGAGGTGATCTCGTCCGCAGCTCAGGGTTTCGCCGGCCATGTACCGATGATGCACCTTGGTGACCGGTGATCCCCCAGACCTTCGCCTGTTCGCGGGACGGCCTGGCCGCCGTGCTGCTCGGCGGGTACGACGGTGCGGGATCGTGGTCGATCGCCGCGCCCCAGATCCGCGGTGACGACGAACAACTGCTGGTCGAGACCCACGAGGGACTCCACCACGAGCTACAGAGTTCCACCGGCTACGGACTGGTCGCCGCGCTGTCCGCCCGGCTGTCCGGGCGGGGGGTGTCCCGCTACCGGCTCCGCGAGGTGTTTCACGAGATGGTCGTCCGGTCCCGGCAGGTCCACGAGGTGTTCGCTACCACCCTGGCGGCCGGCGTGGTCGGCGTCGATCTCACCCGGCGGCTGTTGTCCGACAACACCGACTACACAGGACACCTGGAGACCGGCCTGCGACTCGCCGGTCCCGGCGTGCCCGAGCCTCAGCGGGCCACGGTCGCGGCCGCGGTGCTGCGCTGCTGCATGGCGCCTGCCGGCGTCTCGACCCTGATCTCCAGCGGGTTCCGCCGCCTCTCCCGGGAGCACCTGGCGGCAGACGACCTCACCCCGGACGTCCGGCTGGATCGGTTCCGCGCCGCCCGCGCCGGTCCTGAGCTCGGCCGGATGGTGCGGGACCTGGCTGGCGCTCCGGAGGGGGAGCTGATGCGGGCCACGTACGAGCACGCGCGGCACGTCCTGGACCGGGTCGGCCTGCCGTCGGTCGCGTGGGCTGACCAGGCTGAGGTGGCCGAGGCGCTGCGGGCTGCGGTCGGCGCAGTGGACACCGACCTGGCGGCCCGGCTGAACATCGTGACCGGACGGCGTCCGCTGCTCGACGACGGCCTCGAATACGACCGGCAGAAGGTCGTCCTGCGCGATCGGCTGCCCGCCGAGGTCAGCATCCTGACCGATGCCGAGCAGGCCAGCCGGTCCTTTGGTGGGTCATTCGTCTGCGCCGTCTGGATGAGACGAGACGTACTGGCCAAACAGTTCCGGCTTCCGGCGACGCCTCCGTTGCCCGATCTGGTGGCGGCTCTGATCGACGGCGGTGGAACGGAGCCGGTCGTACGGCTCGGACTGCTGCCGGACGGCATGACACCCGGTGAGGTGCAGACGTGGCTCGGACCGGTGCCGGTCGTGGCGCTGACCACCCACCTCACGCTCGCCGTCCCGGAGGCCGACGCGCTGCTGCGGCGGTCCTCGCCGGTCCTCGTGTTGATGGATCTTCCGGTAGCTTGGCACGTAGCCGACTGGCTCAGGCAGGGCGCCACCGTCCGGCTGGCGCCGACGCCGCTCGACTCGCCGTTCGGTGGCGTCGAGCTGTGGTTGGCGGTGTTCGCGATCGACCGCCGACCCGGGCTTCGTTTCCTCGCGGTGGGAGGCAAGGTGGGAGTGTCGGTACTGGTGGAGCGGCTCCGGCAACGGCATGGTGAGCGGTTGGTGATCGACGGCGCGCTCCTGAGCACTGAGGCGAGCGTCGTTAACGCCGTTCTCACCAGGGTCTTCGACACCTGGCACGTGTTCGACCAGGACGCTGTCGAGTGACCGCCCGCTCCTGGCCACTGGCCCTGCTCGGCGCGACGGAGCCAACCGTCGATGGCACGGTGCCGGTGGACGCCGCATCGGTCAACCGGCTCGGCGACACCCTCGGTCTCGATCCGGACGACACCCGCGTGTGGATGCGCGGACTGATCGAGCAGGAGCATCCGCTGGCGGCGTTCGAGATGCGGTCGGGGGCTTGGCGCGTCAACCTTCTCCCGGCGGTCGCCGTCTCGGCGGTGACCGGGCTGGTCGGCGCGGCGGTGCTCCAACTGCTGGACGTCGGCTCGCTGCCCGGGGTACTGCTCGGCCTGGCCGCCGGGGCGCTGCTGCACGTCGAGCAGGTCGAGGTCGCCGAGGCTGACGTGGTCGTGCACGCCCGGCTGTGCGCGGCGGCGGCCAGCGGCGACCCGCAGAGCGTGGCGGCCCTGTACGCAGCGCTGCCCGCAGATGTCCGGGACGAGTTGACGCTGACCGAGTTCGCGGCGGTGGCGCTGCGCCTGCACGAAATCGGCCTGGTCGAATGGACCGGCACCGGCGTCAACCTCCGCGCGGCGAACGCCCGACGCGGATTCCGGTTGGTCGCCCGTGCCCCTTCGGCAGCCGCGATGTCGGCGGCGTTACCCGACGCCCCGGACACCTCCCACGAGCACCGTCAGCGGGTCTTCGTCGTCCACGGCCGCGACGACGCCTTCGTCGGGCGGATGTTCGAGCTGCTCAGCCTCCTCGGCCTGCGCCCGATGGAATGGGAGTCGCTGGTCGCGGCGGCAGACCGGGGACCCGCACCGGTCCTACACGAGGTGATCCGCGAAGGGCTGTCCCGGGCGCAGGCCGTGGTCGTGCTGCTGACCCCGGACGACGTGGTCCACCTACATCCCAATCTGCGTCGCGATCAGGAGGACGGCCACGAACTGACCCCGGCCGGTCAGCCCCGACCCAACGTCCTGATCGAGCTGGGCGGCGCCCTGTACGGTTTCGCCGACCGGACGGTCATCGTCCGGGCCGGGGCGATCCGGCCGATCGCCGATCTCGGCGGGATCAACTACATCGACTTCGACGGCCGCGAGCCGTCCCGGGCGAAACTCGTGGAGCGGCTTCGCCGGGCCGGTTGCGTCGTCGACGACCGGGGCACCGAGTGGCGGCGTCCGACCCGGTTCGAAGGGCTCGACACCTTCACCCGCCGCCCGGCCTGACCGGCACACCGGCACCCTGTTGCCGGGTCCGGAGGCCGGTCGTTTGCGCACGACGATGCGACATCGGTGATCCCGGTGGCACCTCAGGCTGTGCGCGGCGGCACCCGGCAGGGGCCGCGTCATCTGCCCGCCGGGGCGGGGGACCTGCCGCGGCGGCCGGCGCGTTACGTCCGGTCCGGGTTGAGGAAGCACGACAGCAGGTGCCGGAACTCGTGCGGGTGCTCGATCGCCGGCACGTGTCCGCAGCGATCGAACACGTGCAGACGCACGTCGGTCAGGTGGTCGAGCAGGGGTCGGGTCGCCGTCGCGAGCGGGGTGACCCGGTCATCGGCACCGTGGACGAGCAGGACGGGCGCGCGGATCGCGGCCAGCGTCCGCGCCCCGAGGGTGAGGTCGTCGACCCAGCGCGCCCGGGGCGGCGGGAACAACGCCGCGTACGCGGCGGCTCCCGCCCGCATCGCGTCCGCGCGGGCGGCGACGGCCGCGTCGGTCACCAGCGTCTGGTCGAGGAAGAGTCGACTGAGCATGTCCCGTGCCCCGACGGGGCCGGTGGGGGCGGCCCAGAGCGCGTCGAGGTCGGCCGACAGCGGTGCCCCGGGGGCACCCATCGTCGAGACCGCCACGACCCGGGTGACCTGCCGGGGGTACGCGGCCGCCAGGGCCAGCGCCACGGCCCCGCCCATGGAGTGGCCCACCACGGCGTAGTGCTCGATACCGAGCGCATCCATCAGTCCAGCGGCCTGCCGGGTCCACAGCCGGAGTCCACCCCGGGAGCCCGCCGGGACGGGGGTGCCGCCGAACCCGGCCTGGTCAGGGGCGAGCACGCGCCAGGACGGGCCCAGGGCCTGGGCCGTCGCCGCCCAGGCTCCGGACCCGGTCGTGCCGGGTCCGGAGCCGTGCAGCATCAGCACCGCCGGCCCGACGCCACTGTCGAAGACGTGGACGGGAGAGCCGTCGACGGTGACCGTCCGCGGTGTCGTCATCGGGACGGGCCGGGTGCGCTCACGCCGAGGGCGAGTCGACGGACTTCGCGAAGAGTTCCATCATCGCCCGGCCGAACTGCGGCATGTCGGGCCATCCCCGGCAGGAGACGAGGTTGCCGTCGACGACGTCGGGCGCGTCGATGACGGTCGCGCCCGCGTTCTCCATGTCACCGGTGATGGGCGGGAAGCAGGCCGTCTTGCGGCCCTTGAGCAGCCCGTACACCGCGGGGACCTGCGCGCCGTGGCAGACCAGCGCGACGGGGAGGTTGCGGGCGAAGAAGTGTTCGGTGATGCGGCGGACGTCGGCGTCGACCCGGATCCACTCGGGTGCCCGTCCGCCGGGGATGATCAGGGCGTCGTAGCGTTCGACGTCGACCTCGGCCCAGGGCACGTCGACCGGCAGTTTCCTGCCGTTCTTCTCCACATAGGCGTCGGAGTTGGGGTCGAACTCGTGGATGACCAGTTGCACGTCACGTAGCGTGCGTGACGCGACGTCGACGTCCCAGCCGCCCTCCTGCACGCGGTAGTAGGGGTACATGGTGTCGAGTTCCTCGGCGGCGTCGCCGGTCAGGAGCAGCGCTCTGGGCATCTGCTTCTCCTCGCAATGTGGTGGCGGTGAGGTGGACGCGATCCAATCCGATCCAATCCGATTGAGCTAGCATTCCTCCGCCCCGCCCGCCCGTCAAGCCTGCACGGCCATCGCCTCCGCGCCTTCGATCTCGTCGAACAGCCGCCGGAAACGCTCGCCGGAGCGCAGGATGTGCCGACGCATCGCATAGGCGGCGGCGTCGGGGTCCCGCGCGGCGATCGCCGCCACCACGTCCTCGTGCTCGGCCATGGCCAGGTGGGTGACCTGGGTGTCGTGGTGCAGCCGGAACAGGTGCACGTGGCTGTGCAGCCGGGCGAGCGACTCCCGGATGACCTGGTTCTCCGCGCTCTGCGCGACGAGATCGTGGAAGGCGGCGTCGCGCAGCCCGAACGCGCCGTAGGCGGCGGGTCCACTGCCACCCTCCAGCTCCGCCATCTCCTCCAGCATCCGCCGCAGGCCGGCGACCTGCGCCAGGGTGGCACGTTCGGCGGATCTGCGCGCCGCCGCCGGTTCGAGCAGCAGGCGGACCTCGAGCATGTCCTCGAAGCGGTGCCGGGTGATCTGGGGCGGGATGCGGTAGCCGGCGTGGGGCACCCGCACGACCAGCCCCTCGGCCTCCATCCGGTTCAGCGCGTCCCGGATCGGCGTCTGCGAGACCCCCAACTCGCGCGCCAGGACGTCGATCGTGACGCGGGAGCCGGGCTCGATCCGGAGCGACATCAGCTGTCCGAGCAGCGTGTCGTACACCTCGTCGGCAAGGCGGCCGCCAGCTCGTCCCGGCGACGTTGCGCCCGGCACGACCCTACGGCCCCGCGCGGCCGTCGCTTCGTCGTCCATCGTGACGTGGGGTCCTCTCTTGCGCCTGCGGGAACCTGTTGACATCAGTCACGACGCTGCGACATGCTGACGCCCCCCACCCGATCGTATAGGAAACGTGACGGACGCCCGTCATCCTGCACCGTCGCCGTAACGCCTGCCATCGCTCCACTCGATCATCTGGAGCTCCCATGAGCATGCTCGACGTCCTGCCCGCTTCGTCACCGGGCCACCGATGGGCCGACGTACCCCTTCTCGACAGCTGACGACCGGCACGTCGCGGCGGTCCGTGACCACCGTCCACGGGTCGACCATCGCGCCGGCCCGGCACCACGCCTGAACGACCCGGCACCTGCTCGGCGAGGCACCTAGCGAGGCTCTAGAAGTCCCCACCACCCCAGAAAGCAGGAACCCTCATGCGGCATCCGAAGCGAGTTGGACGAACATCCGTTTCCGGCCGAAAGGTGCGGCTGGCGACGGCGGCCATGCTCCTGCTGGCCACGACCCTGGCCGCCTGCGGCGACGGCCAGGACGACGGTACGAAGACGAGCGCCCCGAAGGCACCGGCGACCATCCCGGAACTCACCAAGGACCCGCTGACCCTCAGCTTCATCTGGTTCGACTGGCCCCCCGCCCACGCCCTGGAGGACTTCGCCAACGCGGAGTACAAGAAGGAACGGCCGAACGCCACCATCAAGGTCAACACCGTGCCGAACGCGAACTGGCACGACGCGATGTTCACCCAGTTCGCCGCGCGCAAGACCGACTTCGACATCGCGATCCTGGACTCGCAGCACATCGGCGAGGCCGTGACGAACGGCAACATCCTCGACCTCACCGACTTCGTCAAGAAGAACATCGACGTCGACGCCTACAACCCGTACCTGCTCGCGGCGTACGGCCAGTTCCCGCAGGCCGAGACCGGCAAGCGCGACGAGAACGCCAGCCTGTACGGGCTGCCGCTGCTCGGCGACACCTGGACGATGATCTACCGCAAGGACCTGATCGGCGACAAGCCCCCGCAGACCTGGGACGAGATGATCTCGGTCGCCGCGAAGTGCCAGGCGGACAACCCGGGCGTCAGCGGGCTGGCCTTCCACCAGGCCAACGGCTCCGACGCGGCAGCCGTCACCTACAACACGGTCAACGGCGTCTACGGCGGCAACCTCTGGAACGCCAAGGACCGCAAGATCGACGGCGTCCTCAACGACACGGCGGGCCACGAGGCGATGGACGTCCTGGTCAACAAGATGAAGCCGCTGACCGCCAAGGGCTCCGGCAACTGGTTCATCGACGAGGTTAACGCCGCGGTCGCCCAGGGCAAGGCGTGCATCGCGTTCAACTGGATCGCCGCCAGCGGCGGCCTGCTCGACCCGAAGCAGTCGACGCTCGGCACCAGCCGGGAGCAGATCCTCGGCAAGCTGGGGTTCGCCACCCTGCCCACCCAGAAGACGAACCTGGTCCCGCTCGGCGGGATGGGGATGCACGTGTCGGCCTACTCCCCCTCGGCGCAGCAGGCCGAGGCGCTGAACTTCATGCGGTGGTTCGAGCAGGCCGACGTGCAGAAGAAGTGGGCCGCGGCCGGTGGCGTGCCCGCGCGTACGGATGCCCTGCAGTCACCCGAGTTCCTCAACGCCGGGCCGTTCAACCAGGTGTACGCCGACTCGGTGCCGCGGATGCGGGACATGTGGAACGTGCCCGAGTACGCGCGGCTGGTCGACATCGAGAACACCGGCGTCAACGCGGCCCTCAACGGTGCGAAGAACCCGAAGGCCGCGCTCGACGACATCGCCCGGGAGCAGCAGGGCGTGCTCGACTCCAGCAACCGCAAGGGCGGCGGCGGGCTGTGAAAGACCCCGTCCCGCTGACGACCGACCGCCCCGGGCAGGTGGTGTCCGCGACGCCACCTGCACCGGGCCGGTCCCGCCGCCGGCTCAGCGACCGTGGCCTCGCCGTGGTCTTCGTCTCCCCCGCGCTGCTGCTGTTGCTCGGCATGTCGGTGTTCCCGCTGCTGTGGGCGTTGTACCTGTCGTTCACCGACTACTCGGCCACCCGGGGCGGGCCCGCCCGGTTCGTCGGGTTCGGCAACTACACCGCCATCCTGACCTCGGCGCAGGTCCACCAGCGGGCCCTGACCACGCTGATCTACGTGGTCGGCGCGGTCACCCTGCAGACCGTGCTCGGCTTCTCCATCGCCTACCTGATCTCCCGCCGTACGCACGGGCGCGGAGTGCTGACCACCCTGTTCCTGGTGCCGATGATGTTGTCGCCGGTCGTGGTCGGGCTGTTCTGGCGGTTCATGCTCGACGCGCAGTTCGGCGTGGTCAACAGCATGCTCGGCTCACTGGGTCTGGGGCAGGTGGAGTGGCTCACCCGGCAGCGCACCGCACTGGTCTCCCTGATCGTCGTCGACACCTGGCAGTGGACGCCGTTCATCATGCTCATCGCGCTCGCCGGCCTCACCGCCGTCCCGAAGTACCTGTACGAGGCCGCCTCGATCGACCGGGCGTCCGAGTGGTTCCGGTTCCGCACCATCACCCTTCCGCTGGTCTGGCCACTGCTGCTCATCGCCGTGCTGTTCCGGGCCATCGAGGCGTTCCGGCTGTTCGACCTCGTCTACATCCTCACCAGCGGAGGACCGGGGGTCTCCACCGAGACGCTGTCGTTCCACGTCTACAAGGTCGCGTTCCTGGGCTTCAACACCGGCACCGCCTCGGCGTACGGCATCCTCATGGTCCTCGTCGTCATCGTCCTGACGCAGCTCTACCTGCGCTACCTGAACAAGCTCAAGGAGGGCTGATGGCCGTCTCCGTCGACGAGGCCGTGTCCGCGGGCCCGACCCCGGACCGCCCGCCCCCCGCACGCCGGGTACGCCGTCGGGGCCGTGGCCGGTCGGTGCTGGAGGTCGTGCTGCTGACCGTGCTGGCCGTCGTGATGCTCTTCCCGGTGCTCTGGATGATCGAGACGTCCATCAAGGAGAACCGGGACGTCTACGCCGTGCCGGCCGAGTTCTTCGGCTTCACGGTCACCCTCGACCACTTCCGGGACGTCTTCGTCGGCGCCGACGGTGGACGCTCGGCACTGTCCGTGGCGTTCCTCAATTCCGTGGTGGTCGCCGGGGTGTCCACGGTGCTGGCCACCGTGCTGGGGGTGCCGGCGGCCTGGGCCTACTCCCGCTTCACCCTGAAGGCCAAGAAGGACCAGCTGTTCTTCATCCTGTCCACCCGCTTCATGCCGCCGGTGGTGGTCGTGGTGCCGATCTTCCTCATGTACCGCCAGGTCGGACTCATCGACAGCAAGCTCGGTCTGATCCTCATCTACGCCGCCTTCAACGTCCCGTTCACGATCTGGATGATGAAGGGATTCGTCGACGAGGTGCCCGCCGAGTACGAGGACGCCGCCATGCTCGACGGCTACAGCCGCCTGCAGGCGTTCGGGAAGTTCACCCTGCCCCTGCTCGTGCCCGGCATCGCCGCGACGGCGGTCTTTGCGCTCATCTTCTCGTGGAACGAGTTCGTGTTCGCCATCTTCCTCACCTCCAGCGACGACGTACGGACGGCACCACCGGCCATCGCCGGCCTGATCGGCGGCACCACCGTGGACTGGGGTCTGGTGGCCGCCGCCTCGGTGGTGTTCGCCCTGCCGGTGCTCGTCTTCGCCTACCTGGTCCGCCGGCACCTCGTCGCCGGTGTGACCCTCGGGGCGGTGCGACGCTGATGGCGGGCATCGAGGTGAGCGCCCTGCACAAGCGCTACCCGGACGGCACGGTCGCCGTCGAGCACGTCGACCTGTCCATCGGCGACGGCGAGCTGTTCGTGATGCTCGGCCCGTCGGGGTGCGGCAAGACCACCACGCTGCGGGCCGTCGCCGGTTTGGAGCGGCAGACCAGCGGCGACATCCGCATCGGCGACACGCTGGTCAACGACCTGCCGCCGGCCGAACGCGACATCGCCATGGTGTTCCAGTTCTACGCGCTGTACCCGCACCTGAAGACCCGCGACAACCTGGCGTTCCCGCTGCGGGCCGAGGGACTGCCCAAGCACGAGGTGCAGGCGCGGGTCGAGGAGGCGGCCCGGCTGATGCGGCTCGGTCCGCTGCTGGACCGGCGGCCCCGTCAGCTCTCCGGCGGAGAGCAGCAGCGGGTCGCGCTCGCCCGCGCCCTGGTGCGCCGGCCGCGCGCCTTCCTGATGGACGAACCCCTCACCAACCTGGACGCCGAGTTGCGGGCGGACATGCGCACCGAGATCAAGCACCTGCAGGGGGAGCTGGGGGCGACGATGGTCTACGTCACCCACGACCAGGTCGAGGCGATGTCGCTCGGTCACCGCATCGCCATCCTCAACAAGGGCCGTGTCGAGCAGATAGGCACCCCGCTCGAGGTGTACGACCGGCCGGCGAGCCTGTTCTGCGCGGCGTTCATCGGCTCCCCACCGATGAACCTCATCGAGGTGGAGGTGGCCGACGGGAAGCTGCGCGGTCAGGGCGGACTGGTCCTCACGCCACCGCCCGGCCTGCCCCGCGACCGCCCACTGGTCGCCGGGGTCCGGCCGGAGGCGCTGGAGGTCACCGCGCCGGGGGCGGACCGGTCGGTTCCGGCCCGCGTGGTGTCGGCGGAGTGGCTGGGCGACGAGATCATCTACGTGGTCGACCACAGCGGCGGACGCGACGTCCGGGTCCGGATGCCACCGACGGTCCGGTTCGCCGCCGACGCCCAGGTCGGGCTGCGGCACACCGGCGGGACACCGGCGGTCTACGACGTACGCACGGAAGAGCTGGTGGCCTGATGGGAACCGTTGCGGTACAGGGGCTGTGCAAGTCCTTCGGTAAGGTCCAGGCCCTGGACGGGGTGACGCTGGACGTGCCGGACGGCGCGTTCTTCGTGGTGCTCGGGCCCTCCGGGGCGGGCAAGACGACGACCCTGCGGGCGATCGCCGGCCTCGACCGGCTCGACGCCGGGACGGTGCACCTGGACGGCAGGGACGCGACCACCGACGCCCCGGCCGCCCGTGATCTCGCGATGGTCTTCCAGAACTACGCCCTCTACCCGCGACACACGGTGTACGAGAACATCGCATCACCGTTGCGGGCCCGGCGCCGTCCGTCGGGCGAGATCTCCGCCGCCGTCGAGCGGATGTCGGACCTGCTGCACATCGGGCGTCTGCTGAACCGTCGTCCCGCGCAGTTGTCCGGCGGTGAGATGCAGCGGGTCGCGTTGGCCCGGGCGCTGGTGCGCAGCCCCCGTGCGTTCCTCATGGACGAGCCGCTGACCAATCTCGACCTCAAGCTCCGCGTCGAGATGCGTACCGAGCTCACCCGCATCCACCGCAGCCTCGGGGCGACCTTCGTCTACGTGACCAACGACCAGGTCGAGGCGCTGTCCATGGCCGATCAGGTCGCGGTCCTCAAGGAGGGGAAGGTGCAACAGGTAGGCACCCCGACCGAGGTGTACGAGCGTCCCGCCAACCAGTGGGTCGCGGGATTCGTCGGGAGCCCGCCGATCAGCCTGCTCCCCTGCCACGCCGAGGGGGACCGCCTGGTCGGTGCGGCAGGCTGGACGCTGCCGCGGCCCCGCTGGGCCGCCGCGCAGGACGGCCGCCCGCTGCTGCTGGGTCTGCGTGCGGAGGACCTGTCCGTCGAGCGGCGCGCTAGCGCCACGTTGCCGGGAGAGCTCTACGGGCTGGAGCCGCTCGGCGACCGGACGGTGGTCGACGTCCGGGTCGGTGCGCAGATCCTCAAGGTCAAGTCCCGACCCACCATCACCGGTACGCCTGGCGAACAGGTGCTCGTCGCGGTCGACCTGGACCGGGCGCACCTGTTCGACGCGGGAACCGGGCTGTCGCTGTCCGAGGCCGGGCGGTAGCCACGTCGGGGGGCACCGGCACCAGGCACCGCCACGTACCCCGCGGCGCGTCACCGGTGAGCACGACCTGACGACCAGCGCCCGCGAGGGCGGTCGGTGGTGCGGGCGGCACCGCAGACGAAGCCATCTTCGAACCGCGCCCCGCCGGGGGCGGGTGACCCGTCCGACTGCGCGCGGCGCGATCGCCGGGCAACCCGGACAGCACCACGACGAGCACAGGAGGCGACGCAATGAGTGACCCGATGGACGTCCTGGCCCCCGAGCACCGGCGGCTGCGGATCGGCGACGCCTGGCGCGACGCCGCGGGCGGCGTCACCTTCGCCGTCGAGGACCCGGCCACCGGCAGGACCATCGCCGAGGTGGCGGACGCCGACGTCGCCGACGGGCTGGCCGCCCTGGACGCGGCGAGCGGGGCGGCGGCGCAGTGGGCGGCGACCCCGCCACGGAAACGGTCGGAGTTGTTGACCGCGACGTACCGGGTGCTGACCGAACGGTCCGAGGAGGTGGCCCGGCTGATCACGCTGGAGATGGGCAAGCCGCTCGCCGAGGCCCGGGCGGAGGTGGCCTACGGCGCCGGGTTCTTCCGGTGGTTCGCCGAGGAGGCGGTACGGGTCGAGGGGCGCTACAGCACCGCCCCTGCTGGTGGATACCGCATCCTCACCGTGCCGAAGCCGGTCGGACCGTGCGTCTTCGTGACGCCGTGGAACTTTCCGCTGGCCATGGGTGCCCGCAAGATCGCCCCTGCGTTGGCCGCAGGCTGCACGACGATCACCAAGCCGGCCGCCCAGACACCGCTGACCATGCTGTTGCTGGCCCGCATCATGGCGGAGGTCGGCGTACCCCCGGGGGTCGTCAACGTGGTCACCACCAGGCGTTCCGGCGCGGTGGTCTCCGCGCTGCTGGCCGACGCCCGGACCCGCAAGCTGTCGTTCACCGGCTCGACCGAGGTCGGGCGGGTGCTGCTCCGGCAGGCCGCGGACAACGTGCTGCGTACCTCGATGGAACTGGGCGGCAACGCGGCCCTGATCGTGTGTGCCGACGCCGACCTGGACGTCGCGCTGGACGGTGCCATGGTGGCCAAGATGCGCAACATCGGGGAGTCGTGCGTCGCGGCCAACCGGATCTACGTCGAGGAGCCGGTACGCGAGGAGTTCACGGCGCGTTTCGTCGAGCGGATGGGTGCGCTGTCGGTGGGCCCCGGTCTCGACGACGGTGTGGACGTCGGTGCGTTGATCGACGATGCCTCGGTCACCCGGATCGACGAGCTGGTCACCGACGCGGTCGATCGCGGCGCCCGGGTCCTGGTGGGTGGTGAGCGTCCGGCCGGGCCGGGGCACTTCTATCCGCCCACGGTCCTCGTCGACGTGCCGGGGGAGGCGCGGATGCTGGGGGAGGAGATCTTCGGCCCGGTGGCGCCGATCATCTCGTTCACGTCCGACGACGAGGTGCTGGCGAGGGCCAACGACACCGAGCACGGCCTCGTCGGGTACGTCTTCACCCGTGACCTGCGGCGGGCGCTCCGGTTCGCCGAGGGGCTGGAAACCGGGATGGTCGGCATCAACCGTGGCCTGATCTCGGACCCGTCGGCCCCGTTCGGTGGCGTGAAGCAGTCCGGGATCGGCAAGGAGGGGTCGCACGAGGGCATCCTGGAGTACCTCGACCTCACCTACGCGGCGATCGACCTCCCGTGACCGGCCTCCCGCCCCGGGCATCCACCGGAGATCGTCGCGTCCGGTGCCCGTCCGCCCTGCCCGGTCCCCGCCCGGGAGGCGTCCGGGCCGCTCAGGCCGCCCGGGCGGCCGACCTCACCGACGCCGTCGGGGTCCCGCAGGTGACCTGGCGGTCCGCCCAGCACATCGCCGCCGATGTTCCGGAGAGGCACCGACATGCTTGAGACCGTCCGCGGACCGCGCCAGTTGATAGTCGGCGAAGGGGTCGCGCAGAACATCCCCCGGGTGGTGGCCGAGAGTGGCTCGCGGGTCCTCATCGTGACCGACCGGATCCTGCTGGGGCAGCCGGGGGTGGCCGGGATCGTGGCCGCCGTACGGGAGCGGGTCGAGGTCGTCGAGGTGTTCTCCGACGCGACCCCGGACGTACCACTCACCGATGTCGACCTGGCGGTCTCGGCCGCCGCCGCGGTGGACGCCGACGTGATCCTCGCCGTCGGGGGTGGCACGGTGATCGACCTCGCCAAGATCGTCGGGGTCATCCGGCGGCACGGTGGGACGCCGCGCGACTTCTACGGCGAGGCGCGGGTGCCGGGGCCGACGATTCCGCTGGTCGCGGTCCCCACGACGTCGGGGACCGGCTCCGAGCTGACCCCCGTCTCGGTGCTGACCGACCCGGACCGTGCGCTGAAGGTGGGGGTCTCCAGCGTCCACATCGTGCCCGACTTCGCCATCGTCGACCCCGAACTCACCTACACCTGCCCGGCGACCGTCACCGCACACTCGGGCATCGACGCGTTCTGCCACGCGGTGGAGAGCTACACGGCGCGGCCCCGGGCCCACGGACCGCGCGATCCGGTGGAGCAGGTGTTCCTCGGTCGCAACCCGGTCACCGACCACTACGCGCTCCGGGCCGCCGAGCGGATCGCCCGGAGCCTGCGTCGTGCCGTCAGGGACGGCGGCGACACCGACGCGCGGGCGGACATGTCCTACGGGTCGGTGCTCGCCGGGCTCGCCTTCTCCCACGCGGGCAACGCGGCCCCGCACGCGCTCCAGTACCCCATCGGCGCGGCCACGCACACGCCGCACGGTCTGGGTGTCGGACTGTTGCTGCCCTACGCGCTGCGTGCGGCCAGAAACGCTGTCGGCGACCGGTTGGCCGTCCTCGCCGGGGTGTGCGGGCTCGACGTCGCCGACGCCTCGGATGCCGAGGCCGCAGACACGTTCCTCAGCTGGCTCGACGGGCTCCTTGCCGACATCGGCATCCCGCCCACCCTGGCCGACATCGGGGTGGCCCGCGCCGATCTTCCCCGCTTCGCGGAGATGGCAGGTGGCGTCACCCGCCTGATCCAGAACCACCCGGGCCCGACCGACACCGCGAGCCTGACCGCGATCCTGCAGGCGGCCTGGGCCGGGGACCGGGCCTGACCCGGCGCCGGTGCTGCGTGGGCGGCGGCCCCCGTCGGGGAGGTCGTCGCGGCGCGGCCCCGTCCGCTGTCCGGGCAGGGCCGGCAGGGTCCACCGCCGTGCGCCGAGGCCGGCGCACGGCGGGTGGGTCCGTCGTCGCGTGCTACTCCTCCGGCTCCCAGGCGATCAACTGGTCGAAGACACGCCGGTCGCCGTCGACCCGCAGCGAATCCATCGTAATCCGGCCGTAGCAGAACATGACCAGCTCATGGGCCGTGCCCCGGGCGGAGACGTAGGCCATCTGCGGGTCCTCGACGGCGACCGGCGTGGGGAGGCGGGCGGTCCGGGCGCCGTCGGCGGAGAACCAGGTTCGCCATGACCGGCCCTCGGTGGCGTGGTAGTCGACGACCGCGGGCTGGTGCGGCCAGGCGATGGTCGTCGCGACGCAGGTGGTCAGGAACTCGTCGACACCGTCGAGGGCCACCTCGTCCGGCAGCGGCTGCGGGGTGCCCACGGCGGCCTGGGCGTCGTAGGTGTGCACGGCGACCTGCTGGAGTTGGTGCCGGGCGACGGCACCGGTCGTCTGCGGCGACTGCGACGGACCCCACCACGTCCAGCAACCGCGGTCCGGGCCGGCATCACGCAGCGCGTCGAGCAGTTGCTCCGTCGACGCGGCGAACCAGTCCAGCAGAGCGTCGCGCTCCCGGGGAACCACCGGGGCGGACATCGCCGGTGGAGCGTCGGCGGGGCCGGCGGCCACGATGGCGGCCCACCTGCGTCGCCCTTCGCCCAGGTGCTGCACCAGGTCGAACAGCGTCCACTCCGGGCAGGTCGGTACCCGCACGTCGAGGCTGGGTGCCGTCGCGACCGCCGCCCGGAACGCGCATGATCGTTCGTCCATCAGGCGCAACAGGTCAGCGAACTCCAGAGTCTCTTCCACGGCAGCTTTCTACTAGCTCCCGGCCACAACCGACAGGGGATTTCGTCTTCCGGGCGGCGGGGTCGCACGGAAAACCGGTTGTCCCTCGTCGCGCGGGTTGACCATGCTGACGCGCATGGGTCGGTGACCAGTGGCGCACGTGCGCGATGACGACGGGTTCGAGTCAGCTCCCCGTCTCATTCGTCGTGCCACTCGAAGCCCGCACCGGGTGACCGGTGCGGGCTTCCTTCACGCGACGTGATCTGCGACGTCGCGCCAGCCGGCATGCTCCCCGCCGAGATGCCGGCTGCCCGCCACCGGATCCGGGATGCACCCCCGGCGTGCCATCGCACCCCCGGGCGTCTCCTGCCTAGACCCTGGAATCGCCGAAGTCATGAACAGTTCCCGCCATCTCCGCGTGCCGGCCCACGGCCATGGGCCCGGCATCGACCGCAAAGCGCTGTGGGTGGTCAGCGAGCTCGGACTACCCACCATCGTCAGGTCCTGCGTGTCGTGCAGGTCCACCCGGCACCACCCCACCGGCAAGGTCCGGGTCAACGCCAACCACAAGCTGCTCGACGTGTGGTTGTTGATCTGCTGCGACCGGTGCGGTCGCACGTCGAAGATTCCCGTCCACGAACGCGTCAACGTGCGGGCGCTGGACAACGATCGGCTGCGGCTGTTCGAGAACAACGATCCGGCCGTGGTGCGACAGTTGACCATGGACGCGACACTCGCCCATCGGGCCGGCCACCAGCTCGACTGGACCGGCACCTGGCAGCTGGACACCGACCTGCCGTTCTACGACCTCCAGGATGCGGACGCCGCGCCACTGGAGGTCGTCGTCAGGTTCGAGCTGCCGGCGCCCGTCCGGATCGAGAAGCTGCTCACCGCCGGGTTCGGCCTGAGTCGTCCCGCCCTGCGGGGCATGGTGGACTCCGGGCGCATCCGCCTGCCCCTGCCCGTCGGAGCCAGGGCCCGCGAGGATTTCACCTTCCTGGTCGTCGCCCCGCCCCGGTCACCCGGGGCTGTCGGTGCACGTCCCGGCGGGGGTGCGTCGGTCGGAGGCGGTGGTGGCCGGCGCGGCTCCCGCCCGGCGGTCTCGGCGTCGGACGGGGGCTGACCCCCGCGCGGGGCTGGCCCAGACGTCGTCGTCCGGGCCGGCCCCGCGCGGGGGTCGGACCGTGACGACCCGGTTGTCCACGAGGGAGGTGAACGTCGACTCGGGGGTGATCAGGCCCCACTTCACCAGCCACCGGTAGGTCCGCTCGAACTCGGCCTCGGGGTAGGGCTCCGGGGTCGACGTGGCGCACCCCGGAAGGGACGACCGGTCAGCGCACCGGCCCGGTGCTCTCCCGCGTGACGAGGTGGAAGGAGGGCTGCACGTGCATCGGCGGACCCCCCTCCCCCTCGATGCGGGACACCAACCGGCGCACCGCCGACCGGCCGATCGCGCGTTTGTCCGGGGCGACGGTGGTCAGGGTGGGATTGCTGAAGCGTCCCTCCTCGATGTCGTCGATGCCGGCCACCGCCACGTCGTCGGGCACTCCCGCCCCGGACCGGGTGAGCGTTCGCAGGGCGCCGATGGCGGTCAGGTCGTTGTAGGCGAGCACGGCATCGGGAGGATGGTCCAGGCTCAGCAGGTGGCGCATCGCGTGCTCGCCGTCCGCCCGGCCGAACTGCTCCGTGGGTACGACGAGACCGGGGTCGAACGGGATCCCGGCCGCGTCGAGCGCCTCCCGGTAGCCACGGATGCGCAGGTGCGCGGACTGCCGGTCGCCCCCCGGCGGTGCGCCGACGAACGCGATCCGCCGACGGCCCAGCGCGACCAGGTGCGCGGTCGCCGTCCGGCTCGCCGCGACGTTGTCGATCGCGACGTGGTCGTACGGCACGTCGTAGACCCCCTCCCCGATCAGGACCAACGGCATCCGGGCCCGCCGGGCCAGCACCTCCTCCCGACCGATCGCCACCGGACTGAGGATGAGACCGTCGATGAGGTGCCGCTGCGCCCCCTCCAGGAGGGCCAGCTCGGCACCGCGCTCGGCGGCGGTGTTCTCCATCAGCAGCGTGTACCCGAGTCCGGCGGCCTCGCGGATGGCCACGTCCGCCAGTTCGGCGAAGTACGGATTGGTCAGCTCGGGAACGGCAAGCGCGATCAACCCGGTACGGCCACGGCGCAGGTGCCGGGCGCTCAGGTTGGGGGTGTAGCCCAGTTCGTCGATGGCCCGCTGCACCCGTTGCCGGGTGCCCTCCCCCACCGGCCGGTAGCCGTTGACCACGTTGGAGACGGTGGCGAGGGAGACTCCCGCCCGCTCGGCGATGTCCTTCAGGCTGACACCCATCTGCCGTCCCCGCCTCCTGCGCCGTCGACCGGTTGCCGGCACCGCCGCCACGCAGCCGCCGCAGCGACGCCGACGTCCACCGGGCACAGCGCGGCGGTGCGGAGATGAGGCTACCGATCCGGGTGGCGGACGCGCGGGCGGCAACGCATCGACGGATGGGGATTGACGTGTTGTCCGTCGGGGATCTATAACGTTATACACACCGCCCGGAAGTTCTGCCGACTGCCACCTGCCGCCCGGGACTTCCCCCGACGTCCGCGCCCGGCCTGGGGACCGGACGTGACCTGACCGGCCGCCCGACACCCACTGCCAGCCGCCGGCGGCGCAGTTCGGCCCTGACGGCCCGTCCGATGGAGACGGCATGACACGTCCCGATCCCGTCCGCCTCGCCGCCCCCCTGCTACTCGTTCTCACCCTGATCGCCGGCCTGCTCGCCGCGCCGGCCAGCCCGGCGCGCGCCGTGCCGGCCAAGAACCCACCGCTGACCACCCCCTGGACCGCCCAGGCACTCGTCGGCACGCCACTGCCGGAGTACCCGCGACCGCAGATGACCCGGTCCGACTGGCTCAACCTCAACGGCGAATGGCAGCTACGCCAGTCCGCCACCGACGACGCCCCGGCGTTCGGCACCGAGCTGCCCGAGCGGATCAACGTGCCGTTCCCGGTGGAGAGCGCCCTGTCCGGGGTGCAGCGCGCCGCCGGCGACAACCGCAACTACCTGTTCTACCGGCGGGTGGTGACGGTGCCCGAGAGCTGGAACGGACGCCGGGTGCTGCTCCACTTCGGCGCGGTGGACTGGCAGACCACCGTCTGGGTCAACGGGGTGGCCGTCGGTGGTCACACCGGTGGCTACGACGCCTTCACCCTCGACGTCACCGCGCCGTTGCGGGGCGGCGCGAACGAGATCGTGGTGAAGGTGTGGGACCCGACGGACAGCCGGCAGAACGGCAGTCTGCCGCCGATCGGCAAGCAGACCAAGCAGCCCGGCGGGATCTTCTACACGCCCAGCTCGGGCATCTGGCAGACCGTGTGGCTGGAACCGGTGCCGACGGCCTCGATCAGCAGCGTCGACCTCACACCGAGGCTGGCCGACGACACCCTGCGCGTCCGGGTCGCCACCCGGGGGGACGTCAGTGGTCACCGTGTCCTGGCCGAAGCGCTCGACGGCACCACCGTGGTCGGCTCCGCCACCGGCGGTTTCACCGAGTTCGCGGTGCCCGTGCCGAACGCCCGCCGCTGGTCGCCCGACGACCCGTTCCTCTACCACCTGCGCATCACCCTGCGTAATGCCGCGGGCGGTGAGGTCGACCGGACCACCCACTACTTCGGGATGCGCGAGATCAGCACCGGCGTGGTCAACGGTGTCCTACGGCCCAAGCTCAACGGCCAGTTTGTCTTCCAGGCCGGCACGCTGGACCAGGGCTTCTGGCCGGACGGGCTCTACACCGCGCCCACCGACGCCGCGCTCGCCTTCGACCTGCAAAAACACAAGGACCTGGGCTTCAACATGGTGCGCAAGCACATCAAGGTCGAACCGCAGCGCTGGTTCTACCACGCCGACCGGCTCGGTCTGCTGGTGTGGCAGGACGTCCCGTCCCTGACCGCGCAGGACATCAACGCGACCGACGCGCAGCAGGCGCAGCTCGAAGCCGAGGCCCGCGAGATCGTGAACGAGCATCGCAGCTCGCCGGCCGTCGTCACCTACACCGTCTACAACGAGGGGTGGGGTGAGCGGGCGCTGGCCGACACCCGCCGGGTCGCCCAGGCCGTCAAGACCCAGGACCCGACCCGGCTGGTCAACGCGCACAGCGGCCACAACTGCTGCCAGTCGTTGGGCGATCCCGGCAACGGCGACATCGACGACTGGCACGTCTATCTGGGGCCGGGCTCACCGGTGCCGTCGGGGAGCCGGATCGCCGTGCTCGGTGAGTTCGGCGGCCTCGGCCTGCGCGCGCCCGGGCACGAGTGGAGCCCGAACGGCAGCTTCTTCGCCTACGAGTGGCAGCCGAACGCGACCGTGCTGACCGACCGCTACGTCGGCCTGGTGCAGGGCACGCAGAACCTCATGATCGGCAAGGGGCTCAGCGCCTCGGTCTACACCGAGATCACCGACCAGGAGGGTGAGCTGAACGGATTCCTCACCTACGACCGGCAGGTGGTCAAGATGGACCAGGCCCGGGTGCGGGCCGCGAACCTGGCCCTCATCGCCGCGTCGAGGACGGTCGGCAGCTCGGCACCGGTGGCGCTGCCGCTGAACACCCGCCGTTCCCTACAGGTGACGACTCCCGGGTACACCAACCGGTTCCTGCGGCACCGGGACAGCCTCGCCTACACCGAGGTCGTGGACGCCAACAGCTCGGCGGTGCTCAGGAACGACGCGACGTACACGGTCCGGGCGGGTCTGGCCGACGCGGCGTGCTATTCGTTCGAGTCGGTCAACTTCCCCGGGCAGTTCCTCCGGCACCAGGAGTCGCGCGTACGCAACTCGCCGGACGACGGCTCGGCGCTGCTGCGCGCGGATGCCACCTGGTGTGCCCGGGTCGGGGTCGGCGGGGGCGGGGTCTCGTTGGAGTCCTACAACTTCCGGGGCAGGTACCTGCGGCACTTCAACTCGGAGGTCTGGCTGAGTGACGGCACGGGCGGCTCGGCGTGGAACACACCCGTGCTGTGGGCCGCGGACAGCACCTGGAACATCGCGACACCCTGGGCACCCTGAGGGAACGGTCCAGGGCGTCGGCACCGCGCCGACGCCCTGGACCACACCGTGGCACGACACGTTTCAGCCGATGCGGAACTGGTCGCCGTAGACGGCGAAGACCAGTGGCGTGTTCAGGTCGAAGTTGCCGTTGTCGAGGAACACCCGCTGGGCCGTGTCGACGCGGGAGGTGTCCGAGTGGGCCTCCTCCTTCTTCATCTCGACGACCCGCTCGTCGAGGAACGCGTTGAGCCAGGTCCGCTCGTTGCCGCCCTGCGCCGGGGGCTTCGCCCGGGTGAGGGCGCGGCTGCGGATCTGCCGCATGCCCTCGTACCCGTGCATGACGGCCGCGTCGTAGTAGGCGAACTGGCCGAGTGCCCGGACCCCGTCGTTCTTCCCGTCGCGGACCGACGGGGTGAAGTAGACCCGGTCCCGTTCGGCCTCCTGGGCGGCGCGGAACACCGGGTCGTTGGCGGCGGTGCGCCAGTCGCGGGGGTAGTTCGGGTCGAGGCCCGCGTGCGACGCGGTGCCGTTGACGGCGCGCAGCGCCGGCAGGTAGCCGGCCAGCACGTTGCCGGGCTTGGTGTTCGTGTACGCCTGGACCAGTTCGAGCATGTCGCCGGTGCCGGAGCAGAAGCCGATGATGCCGGCGGTGTAGCCACGACCGTCGCCGATGTCCTCGATGTAGGAGAACTGGGCACGCCAGTCGAGCGAGGAGTTCTCGGCCGCCGAGACGAGCTGCATGGCGACGTCCTTCTTCGCCGGGTCGTCGAGGTTGGTGCCGGCCGGGGCGGTGGCGGTCGGGGTCGGGGTCGGGGTGCCGCCGCCGGGGAGGGTCCACTGCTGGTTGGCGGTGCCACCGCAGGTCCAGATCTGTAGTCGGGCGCCGTTCGCGGTGCTGTGGTCGGTCACGTCGAGACACTTGCCCGAGGCGGGGTTGACCAGGGCGCCGCCAGCGGCGGCGGTCCATTTCTGGGCGCCGGTGCCGTTGCAGTCGTACAGCTGGATCTTGGTGCCGTTGGTGGTCGACGCGGCGGTGACGTCGAGGCACTTGCCGAGCGCACGGATCGAGCTGTCGCTGTTGCCCACCGTCCACGTCTGGGCCGCCGTGCCGTTGCAGTCGTAGAGCTGCACGGCCGTGCCGTTGGCCGGGTTGGCACCGGCCACGTCGACGCACCTGCCGGCCAGACCGGTGATCGGGCCGGCGGCTGCGGCGCTGGCCGACGGCAGGCCGTAGCCGACCGCCGCGATGCCGGTCAGCAGGGTGCCCACCGCGTAGGCGACTGTTCTTCTGCGCACCATGGCGTTCCTCGGGGGAAGGGCGGCAGGCCGCCGGCCGGTCGGTGCCCGGACGCGACGTTCGCCCAGGCGGGCACCGCAAGAATTAGGAAACTCTATTAACAACTAGCAGTACGTCCATCGGCTGTCAAACAGGGAGGAAGACCGCACGAGTCCGCAACGCCGGCCCAACCCGGCGTCCCCCTCCCGCACGGCCCCGGGTCGCCCTGGCCGCACAGCCCCCAGGTTGCCCTGGCCGCACGACCAGGGCAACCACGGTCAGCCACGCCCCCATGACCCGGGCGCGCACAGTCGGCACGTCACGACCCGTACGACAGGCGCAGACTGCCGAGCCCGGGTCACGCGCAGCCTGCCGAGCCCGGGTCAGGCGCGGACCGTCGGGACAGGGTGGGAGCGACCGTGAGCGCCTTCAGGCAGGCGTCTCACGGACCCGCTCAAGGCCGAGGTGCGGGCTGGTGACGAGGCGGTAGTCAGCCGACTCCGCATCGGAGAGCGGGTTGCCACGGACCGGGGTGAAGTCGGGCCCGACGGAGTCCGGTGCGCGCACGGCCCGCATCTGCACCCGCACCGCTTCGTCACGCAGTTGATCGGTGATGACGCGGGTGGACGAGTTGGCCGCCTCACGCAGGTCGGACAGGCCACCGATGATCTCCGCGAAGGAACGGGACGAGACGCCTTCATCCGCCTGCACGGCCTGCTCGTCTCCGATCAACCGGTCGGACGTGAGGAAGAAGCCGTCCTTACCGAGATAGCGCTCGTACATGATGCTCACCAGCGCGAAGAGACGCATGTACGCACGACGGTAGGCAAATTCGAAGAACCTGAGGGCCTCCGCTTCACTGACCTCGCCACGGTCCATCGAAGCGACGCACGCCGCCGCGGTCAGAGCGCTGTAGAGCGCCAGATGCACGCCGGTGGACAGGAGCGGGTCCAGGAAGCATGCGGCGTCGCCCACGATCGCGTAACCCGGCCCGCAGAACTGATCCGCGATGTACGAGTAGTCGGTCTCGACCCTGGTAGTGCCCAGGAACGCCGCCCCGGCGGTCAGGTCCGCCACGGTCGGCGAGGCGGTGATCAGGTGCCGGTACAGGTCGTCCGACGACGGATGCTCGGAACGGTCACGGGCGAAGGCGTCCTTGGTGGTGACGTAACCGATACTCATCCGTCCGCCCGCCATGGGGATCACCCAGTACCAACCCTCTGGCGAGGAAATGATGTTGATTCCTCCGGTCGGCGTTTCGGGCAGCAGCCTGGCGCCGGTCCAGTAGCCCCAGATGCCGACGTTCCGCAGGTTGCTCAGCGGCTCACGGTTGCCGAAGTGACGGGTGCTGAGCAGCCCGTTACGGCCGGTGGCGTCGACCAGAAAGTCGAAATCATCCACGGTGAACGATTCACCGTGCTCCGAGGAGCACTCCACGGCCACGGGCCGGCCGTCGGCGAACCGAACTGAACGACCGGTGACGCCGGTGGTGACGGCAACCCCGTTCTGGCGGGCGTGCTCCAGCAGCAGCGTGTCGAACTCGCTGCGATCCACCTGCCACGACTGCACTCCGGACTGTTCTTGCCAGTCGAACGCCCACTGGTCGTCATCCCAGTGGATGACGCCGCCGTTCTTCTTCACGAAACCATAGTCGTCGATGACTTTCGACATGCCGATGACGTCCAGCACCACCCGGCACGACGGCGTGAGCGACTCACCCACGTGGTATCGCGGAAAGTGGGAGCTCTCGATGAGCTGCACGTCGAGTCCGGACTGGGCCATCGCTGTCGCTGCGGTGCTACCAGCCGGGCCACCGCCGATTACGAGAACCTTCATGTCACTGCCACCTCGCCGTTCTGGCCGTGTATGGGGTCGCCGACGATGCGACGACGACGTCTTTCTCCGGGAGTCGAACTGCGGCTCAGCCAGCCGCGACAGCTGGCCCGGGCGGACACCGGCGGAGCGCTTCCATTTGGTGCGACCAGGGCCGCAGCCGACATCAGGGGTGGTACCGGCCATGCAGCACAGAAGACCCCGTCCTCGCACGTCACCGATAGACGATCGTACATGAAGGTATCGACGATCGTCTTGATTCCGCGATAAACCGAGAACCGGGTTAACTCCGGTATTCCAATGCTGTGAACAAACTGCCGCCCGCCGCGGTCGACGGGGACGCGCCATCGGGTGGGGACGCGATCCCGCCCAGGTCGACCGGGGCATGACCGGGGCGGACGCACCGTGCTCAGTCGACCTGTCCGCCGAGGTGGCCGGGATAGCAGTGATCACCGCCGGCGCCACCATCGGCACCGCCACCGCGCCGGCCGCCGGGGGCACCGACACCGAGACGCTACTGGCGATCTCGATACCGGGTGCGCTCGGCGTGACCGCCAGCGGCACCGTCGAGGAGGTCACCGCCACCCGGGCGGCGGACGGGTCGTCGGCGTCCTCCAGCGTCAACGGACTCAACCTGACCGTGCTCGGCATCGACGTGCTGGACGCCGCCGAGGTCACCGCCACCGCCGTCTGCCCGCAGGTCGGCGCGACCAGCGCCGACACCACGCTCGTCGGGCTGGAGCTGTTCGGCACGACGGTGACGCTGACGGCGAACACTCCCGCCGTCGTGGGCAGCGCGGCAGTGGTGGTGCCGGGGCTGCTGGGCGCGAGTCTGAACGCCTCGTTGACCCGCGTCGAGACGACCACCGCCACCGGCGCCACCGCGATCACCGTGCGGGCCGTCCTCACCCTGTCGGGCACCGTCCTCGTCGTCCCGGTCACCATCCCGGTCGGCATCGTGATCGTGGCCGAGGCCATCTGCGAGCATCCGGCGGCGGCACCGACCACCGCGACGATCAACCCCGACGAGGGCCCAGTCGGGCGGCCAGACGGTGACGATCACCGGCACCGGCTTCGTCCCCGGTGACACGACAGTCACCTTCGAGGGGGTGCCCGGCACCGGGTTCACCGTCAACCCGGCCGGCACCAACCTCGTGGTGAACCCGAACGGCACCTCGCTGACCGTGGTCACCCCACCCGGTTCGCCCGGCGCGGTGGACGTCACCGTCCTGCTGCCCGGCGACGACGTCACCGCGCCTGACGGGTTCACCTACGAACCCGTCCCGCCGCGCATCGACACCGTCAGCCCCGGGCAGGGGCCGACCGGTGGCGGCACCACGGTGACGGTCAGTGGTTCCGGGTTCGTGCCGGGCGGCACCACGGTCACCATCCGCGCCACGACCATCCCGGCCAGCAGGTCACGGTGGCACCGGACGGTCGCTCGTCGACCTTCCGTACGCCGCCCTGCGCGGCCGGTGACACCACTGTCGTGGTAAGCACCGGCGGGGCACGTCCAACGGGTTTACCTTCCGTTACGTGGCGCGGATCCTTGCCGGTGACCGGTGACGCCATCGTCGCGCCGCTGACCGTCGGGGTGATGCTCGCGCTCCTGGGCATCGTCCTCCTCCTGCTGACCCGCCGCCGGCAGCGCGCCGGCCGGATCGGCTGACCGGATGCTCCCGGCCAGGGTCCGACCGGACCCTGGCCGGGACGCACGGTCGGGCAGGTGCCGTTGCGGCACTACCATGCCCCGCATGTGGTGGAAGACCGCAGCGGTGCCGACGGTGGCGTTGCCGGCCGCGTCCCTCGGCCGGACCGCGCACCGCCGCGTTCCACCGGGACCTGCAATGGGCCACGGTGGCCCGGGCAGCCCGGAGCCTGTCGTCGGACGTGTCCCCCACCGGCCGGCCAGCGCCGCCTCCGACGAGCACCTGCGCGCCGCGGTGATCCGGGCCGGGACCGTGTGACCTGATGAGTCCCGGTGGTACCGACGTGAGCCTGCTGGAGCTGGTGCTGGGGTTCGTCGTCGCGGTCGTGCTCATCACGGTGATCACGATGATCCTGCGTCGCCGTGGCGGCAGCCGGGACCTGCTGGGCTCCCAGGTACGCGAGCTGCGGGCCCGGGCCGCCGCCGCGTCCCCGAGCGCGGACACCCGCCAGTGGGACGCGGCCACCCGGATCGCCGACGCCCGCAGACACGAAGCCGCCGCCCGGGCCCCCGCCGCTGACGACGTCCCGTCCGACCCGCCGACTGCTGCGGCGTCCGCCGCGGACACGGCCTCCCCCGCCACCGCGGATCGTCCGGCGGCGGACCGGTCGGCTCAGGACCCCACCGCCCCGTTGGAGGGGCGATCCCCGACACCCGACGCGATGGTCGACGCGTTCGCCTGGCTGCGGATCGCGGCACTCGTGGAAGCCGGGCACCGCGAGCAGGCCGTCGACCTGCTCAGCACCACGATGGCCATCTCGACCGACGAGGCGCAGCTGCTCGTCGACGGTCTGGCCGACGCCGGGGGTGAGCGTCGTCCCGACTGACCCGCGTGATCGCTGCGGGCCCGGCCCGGTTCGCTGGTGTGCTACCGGTGGGCGTAGGCGCCCGCGCGGGCGGCGGTGGCGACGCTGCGGGCGACGCGTTCGGGAAGGTCGGCGTCGCTGGCCGCCCGCAGGAGGAGGAGTTCGTGGTACAGCGGGGCGGTTGCGGCGACGAGCAGTTGACGGCTGTCGGTGCCCGCCGGGATCTCACCGCGTTCGACGGCACGCCGGGTGATGTCGGCGCAACGGTCGTAGCGGTCGACCCAGAAGGCGCGTAGGGCCTCGGCGGCCTGGTCGGACCGGAAGGACGCGCCGATGAGCGCGACGGTCACCGGGTCGGTGGTCAGTGCCGCGTACACCTCGTGGTTGGCCGCGACGAGGTCACCTTCGAGTGAGCCGGTGTCGGGTGGGCGCCAGGCGTCGACGCTCGCCTCGTTCAGGACGTCGGCCAGCAGGCCACCGACATCCCGCCAGCGTCGGTAGACCGTCGTGCGGTGGACACCCGAGCGCTCGGCCACCACGTCGATGCTCAGGGAGTCGTAGCCGTGCTGCACCAGCTGGGCGAGCGCGGCGTCGAGTACGCGGCGGCGGACCGCTGCGCTGCGTCCGCCGGGTCGGCGCGCGCGGTCGGTCACCGCCTCGTCGGGGTGATCGCTTGTCGGTCGTGGCGACGCCATGCCACGATGCTATCGCTACAGCCGTAGCCTTAACGAGCGAGGTCCGCCATGCCGCCCGACCCGACGACCCTCCACCCGGTGGCGATGCATCCCCGGGTGGTGTTCCTCAAGCCGCTGGTCACCTCCCCCAAGATCACCGTCGGGGACTACACGTACTACGACGATCCCGACGACGCTACCGGCTTCGAGCAACGCAACGTGCTCTACCACTTCGGACCGGAACAGCTGGTCATCGGCAGGTTCTGCGCGATAGCGGCAGGCACCCGGTTCCTGATGGCCGGGGGCGACCACCCGGTCACGGGTCCGTCGACCTTCCCGTTCACCCTCTTCGGCGGCGAATGGGCCGAGCGGACCCTCGACGTCGTGACCGCCATGCCCAGCCGGGGTGACACCGTCATCGGCAACGACGTGTGGTTCGGCTACCGGGCGACGGTCATGCCGGGCGTACGGATCGGCGACGGGGCGATCATCGCCGCCGGTGCGGTGGTCACCACCGACGTGCCGGCCTACACGATCGTCGGCGGTAACCCGGCGCGGCCGATCCGGCAGCGCTTCGACGACGACGACATCCACCGGCTGCGACGGGCCGCGTGGTGGGACTGGCCCGCCGACCTGGTCAACCGGCACTGCCGCGCCCTGATGACGGGCACACCCGCCGAGATCGAACGCATCGCCGTCGAGAACGGGTTGGCACCGGCCCGGTGAAGTCCGCCCCCTGCGGGAATGCGCCGTGGCCGACACAGCGCGGGCCTGCCGCCCATCGGCCACGAAACCGCCTTCGAGGCGGGGCTCGCCCTCATCCTCCGCGGTCTCGTCGCCGAAGCGGCGACCACCGGCCGCCGGCCGAACGTCGCCCGCCGCCCCGGCTGTGTTCCACCAGTGGCGGTGACCCTAGACAATGCAACGATGACCCGTCGTAACACGAAGATCGCCGGGTGGGCGGCCGGCACACTCTGCTCGCTGGGCCTGGTCGGCCTCGGCGTGGCGTTCGTCCGGGTCGGCGTGACGGAGGCCGACAAGTGGGCCAGCACGCTGGGGATCTTCGCCACCGTGCTGGGGTTGGCGCTGACGGCCTACACCGCGGCGGCGACCCGCAGGGCCACGCCGCAGGCCGGGGCCGGGCCGGCCGGTCGGGTCGACAACACGATCCAGGGTGGCGAGTTCGCCCAGTCGGTCATCCAGGCCCGTGACCTGACGCTCGGGGTCCCACCCGCCCCGGCATCCCGGGCGGCCGCCGACGGTGCGGTGACCAACACGATCACGGCCGGCACGTACCGCGGCCCGGTCATCCAGGCCCGTGACGTCGTCCGGCAGCCAGCCGACCCGCCGGCTGCCGACGACGGTGCCGACCCGTCCCGGGCGGGGTGACGTGAAGGGCGACGGGTTCGGACGCCGGCTCTTCGGCCGGCGGACGGACGGAGCGACCTCGAACACGATCACGGGTGGGGTGTTCCTCAACGTGGTGATTCAGGGTCACACCATCAACGTGACCCTGCCGCCGCAGGTCACCCCCGCCGGGCTCCCCCGGGCCACGAAGTCCTTCACCGGTCGGGAAACCGAGGTCGAGCTGCTGCTCAGGGAGCTGGCTCCCGGCGGGAGCACCGGAGCGGGACCGGTCTCGGCGGTGGCCGGTCTGGCCGGGGTCGGCAAGACCGAGCTGGTCGTGCAGGCCGCCACCCGGGCCCGACGACAGCCGGGGTGGTTCCCGGGCGGAGTGCTGTTCGTGGACCTGTCCGGCTACGACCCGCAACGGAGCCTGTCGCCCGGCGCGGCGCTGCTCGGCCTGTTGCAGGCACTGGGGCTGCCCGGTGAGTACATCCCCGCGGGCGAGCAGGACCGCAGTGCGTTGTTCCGCAGCGTGCTGGCCGCCTATGCCGCACAGGACCGGCGGCTGCTGCTGGTGATCGACAATGCGGCCACCGCCGCCCAGGTGACCCCGCTGCTGCCGAGCGACGACAGCACCGCCACATTGATCACCTCCCGACACACCCTGGCGGTCGGGGCCCGACTGCACGACCTCGACGTGTTGGACGTCGAGACGTCCGTTCGGCTCCTGGTCGACCAGTTGGGACAGCTGCGCGGCCCGGCCGACAGCAGGGGGCACGACGAGCCGCAGGCCGCTGCCGAGATCGCTGAACTGTGCGCGGGCCTGCCCCTGGCGCTGCACATCGCCGCCGGTCTGCTGGCCGATCCCGGCACCCGTACGCTGGCCTCCCTCGCGGGGGCGTTGCGCGCCGCACACACCCGGCTGGACCGGCTGACCCGGGAGGACCGTGCGGTGCGCGCCGCGTTCGACCTCTCCTACCGGCAGCTGAACCCCACCCAGGCCCGCCTGTTCCGACTGCTGCCGGTCAACCCCGGCCCCGAGGTCGGCACGGAGGCCGCCGCATGCCTGGTCGACACCGATGCGCAGCGGGCCGAGACGCTGCTGGCGGACCTGGCCCGGGCCCACCTCGTCGCGGCCGGCCCCAGCTGGGGGCGGTGGCGGATGCACGACCTGGTCCGCCTCTACGCCGAGGAGCAGTCGGACTCGGCTGCCGGAGCCGATGCTCCGGATGCCGCCCGTGCCCGGCTGTTCACCTACTACGTCGCGACCACCGCCGCCGCCAGTGTCCAACTGGAGCCTCCGTCGGTCGCCGCCGCGCTCGCCGCGCGCTCCGTCCCGGCGGACGCCCTGGCCCGGATCGAGACCACCTACGCCGCGGCCGGGCAGATGCAGCCGCCCCCGGTCACGGTCACCTTTTCCACGCGGGCACAGGCGTTGGCCTGGTTGGAGATCGAACGGCCCAATCTGATTGCCGTCTGTACGACCGCGGCGACGCACGGGCACCGCACGGCCAGCATCGGACTGGCGTCGCTCCTGTACACGTTCCTGTCGTTCCGTCGGTATCTGTCGGAGCTGATCACGGTCACCGACAGCTTCCGTGCCCTCTGCCGGGAGGCCGGGGACCGGCACGGCGAAGGCATGGCGCTGAGCCACCTCGGCGCGGCCCTCAACGAGGCGGGCCGGTCCGACGAGGCCGTCACCGCCCACATCCGGGCGGTCGAGCTCATCGGGGAGACCGGTGACCGGCACGACGTCGGCGTGGCGCTGAACAATCTCGGCCTGGCACTGCGGGCGGTGGAGCGGTTCGACGAGGCGATCGCCGCCCACACCCGGGCGTTGGACATCTATCGTGAGATCGACGCCCGGCACAGCGAGGGCACGGCGTTGAACAATATCGGCCAGGCGCTGCGGGCGGTGGGGCGGTTCGACGAGGCGGTCATCGCCCACACCCGGGCCGCCGGGATCTGTCGCGAGACCGGGGATCGGCAGGGTGAGGCTCTCGCCCTGAACAACCTCGGCGCGGACCTACAGGGGATGCAGCAGCACGAGCGGGCCATCGCCGTGCACACCCGAGCCGCTGACCTCTTCAGCGAGCTCGACGACCGGCACCACGAAGCTGAGGCACGGCACCATCTGGGCTCGGCGCTGCGGGCGGTGCGGCGGTTCGACGAGGCGGTCGTCGCACACACCCGGGCCGTCGAGCTCTTCCGGGACAGCGGTGACCGGGACGACGAAGGCTTGGCGTTGACCGGCCTCGGCCTGACTCTGCGCAGAGGTGGACGGTGTGCCGAGGCGGCGGCCGCCCACACCCGGGCGGCGCAGGCGTACCGCGAGGCCGGCGACCGGCGCAGCGAGGGCATCGCGCTGAGCAACCTCGGTGTGGCCCTGCAGGACGCGGAACGGTTCGACGATGCCACCGAGGCCTACGAACAGGCAGTGGAGGCGTGTCGCGAGACTGGTGACCGGCCGGGCGAGGGTGTCGCCTCGTACAACCTCGGCAACAATCTGCGGGCGGCGGGGCGGTGCGGGGACGCGGCCGTCGCCCACTCCCGGGCCGCGGGCATCTTCCGGACGGTCGGCGACCGGTACCGCGAAGGCAAAGCGCTGCTCGGCCTCTGCCTGGCCCTGCTCGACACGGGGCCGGCCGACGAGGTTCGACGCCACTATGAACGGGCGGTCGAGGTGTTTGCCGGCGTCGACGAACACGAGAGCGTCGCGCTGGTGCAGCGGTGGCTCGGCAACCTTCACCCGGGAACGATCCCGCCGGGGATCTTCCCGCCGGAGTTCCATCAGGCGGCGTTCGTCGTTCTGATGGGGCTCATGTTCGCCGATGCCCGGTCGGGCAGGTCGCTGCGGGGCGGTCCCGGCGTGCCGGACGGCAGGTAGGCGGGGTAGCCGAGCTCCTGGGCGTTTCTGCGAAGGATGCCGTGGCTGGTCGCGCCACCCTCGGCCTGGCTCGGGTGAGGTGTCTGCTCCGGAGCCGGGTCGTTCAGGTGGGCGATGTCAGGGAGGGCGACAGGTGGGCGCGTTCGCCCTGGGCGCTGAAGAGGGTGAGCAGCTCTGCGGCCTGAGCGTCGGCGCTGCCGATTTGGTGCGGGATGCGGGTGTCGAACTCTGCGGCTTCGCCGGGGCCCAGCTGGTATTCCTGGTCACCGAGGACGAGCCTGACATGTCCGTTGAGTACGTAGAACCATTCGTACCCATCGTGGGTCTGCAGTGTCGTCGTAGCCGATCTGCCGGCCGGTGGATAGATCACCTTGTAGGCCTGGATGCCTCCGGGACGTCTGGTCAGCGGCACGACGGTGAAGCCGGACCGCCGTACCGGCCGCAGGTGGATGCGTGGATCGCCGGTGGGCGGGGCCGCGACCAGTTCGTCGAGCGGGACGCCGTGCGCCCGCGCCAGCGGCAGGAGTTGCTCCAGCGTCGGGCGCAGTTTCCCGTTCTCGAGACGCGACAGCGTGCTTGCGGTCAGGCCGGTCTCTGCCGCCAGGGCGGCCAGGGAGATGTTCCGGGCCTTGCGTAGTGCGTGCAGGCGCGGGCCGACGCCCGCGAGGACGTCGTGCGACGTGACGTTCATGGATTCATGATGCGGATCCGCAACGTTTCTCGCAAATAGGCAACGCTGCTGGTCATGCTGGTGGCGGAGGTAGGTAACCGATGCTCACATCAGCAGCAACTTCGACACCGGCAACACGGTGGTCGCGCACCGTCGCGGCCGCCACGGCCGCGCTCGTCCTGGCGACAGCGTGCACGACCACCGGCGGCAGGACGCAGAACACGACGGCACAGCAGGCGAGCGCCACCATCACGGCAGGTCACGATGCGGCCACCCGGGATGATGCCCCGTTCAACCGTCAATTCACCCACGAGACAGCCGACGTCGATGGCGTGACGATGCACTACGTCACCGGCGGCACCGGCGAGCCGCTCGTCCTCCTGCACGGCTGGCCCCAGTCGTGGTACTCGTGGCGCGAGATCATGCCGGCGCTCGCCGAGAAGTACACCGTGTATGCGCTTGATCTGCCGGGACTCGGCGACAGCGAGGGTGCGCCGTCCAGTTACGACAAGGCGACCCTGGCCCGCTACGTCCACCGGCTGCTCGTCGACAAGCTCGGGCTGAAGAAGATCAACCTGGCCGGCCACGATCTCGGTGCCGGAGTGGCGTTCCAGTACGCCACACAGTTCCCGGACGAGGTCGTCAAGTACGCCCACCTCGACTATCCGATGCCCGGCCCCGCCCTCAGCGCGAGCGCCTACCGGCAGGCGAGCTGGCACATGTCGTTCCACCACCAGGACGGGTTCCCCGAGTTGTTGGTCGACGACGACGTCCGTGACTACCTGTCTCTTTTCTACGGGTATGTTGCCTACGGTGGGGTCAGCTTCGGCGGGCCGGGCGCGAAGGCTCCCTTCACCGCACAACAGATTGACGAGTACGCCCGCACGTACCAGCGCCCGCAAGTCCTGACCGGCGGGTTTGAGCTCTACCGCACCCTGGACCAGGACGAACGGGACAACAAGGCCGCGAAGCCGATCACCATGCCGACGATGCTGCTGACGGCCGAAGGCACGCTCGACTTCACCCGCTCGACGGTCCGGCCCCTCATGCCCACCATCACCCGCGCCGTGGAGGTGCCCAGGGCCGGGCACTGGCTGATCCAGGAGAACCCGGAATTCGTCACCACCGAACTGGTGACGTTCTTCGCGAGGGGGGCGGACCGGTGACCGGTGCACTCGATGCCGAGTCGTTCTGGGAACAGCACCACCGCGCCCGGCGCGGCGGCTCCGCTGGGAACCCCAACCCGGTGCTGGAGGAGACAGCCGGGACACTGCCTCCCGGCGATGCCCTCGACCTGGGATGTGGCGCCGGCGGCGACACCATCTGGCTTGCCCGGCATGGCTGGCAGGTCACCGCTGTGGACATCTCAACCGCCGCCGTGGAACGGGTGTGGGCACGCGCCCGGCAACTCGGCGTCGACGGCCGGGTGACCGGCGAACAGCACGATCTGGCCCGGAGCTTCCCCGACGGGCAGTTCGACCTGATCTCCGCGCAGTATCTGCACACTCCCTTCGCGCTGGACCGCGGGCGAGTACTGCGTACCGCGGCGCACGCGCTGCGCCCCGGCGGTCATCTCCTGATCGTCGACCACGGCTCGACCGCGCCCTGGTCGTGGAACAGAGATCCCGACACGCATTACCCCTCACCCGGCGAGACCGCAGCCGAGCTGGCCCTCGACCCGGCCCGGTGGTCCGTCGTACGCGCCGACATGCCGCGCCGCCGGGCCACCGGACCGGAAGGCCGGAGCGCCACCGTCACCGACAACGTTCTGCTCATCCAACGACATGATCGGAGAAGCTGATGCCGCCGACCACCCGAACCAGGAAACGCAAGGACACCGGGCCCGGATGGACCGCCCCCGGGGAGAAGGACACTCTGGTCGGCTTCATCGACTACCTCCGCAATGCGATCATGGACAAGGTCGCCGGCGTACCGGAGCCCGAGTTCGAGACCTGGACCGAGCTGACCCAGCCGGCACGCCGGCCGCCCGGCCGTGGCGCCCTGCCGCCGTCGCAGCGATGGGTGCTGGTCCACATGATCGAGGAGATCGGACGCCACGCGGGGCACGCGGACATCATCCGCGAGAGGATCGACGGGTCCACCGGCCGCTGACAGCCACTGCGGCCAACTCTCAGCTCCCTCAGCCAGCCTGAAAGCGCCGATAATTAATGGCTGGGCGGTAAAATGCCCGTTAAATATCCTCGACAGTCGCTCGGAAACACAATTAATCCGGCCCGAGTGGACGTGCCACACAGCACAGTGGACTTCGATGTCGATCGAAATTATTCTCCGTGCCATGCTCCGTAGACATCGAAGGACATTCCTCTTCCTGGCAACAATTCTGATATCAGCACTGGTGGCCGGCCTGGCCGGGCCGGGCCGGGCGGGGGTGGGAGAACCGGCCAGAGCCGCGGCGAAGGCGGCTTTCCAGGCGAAACTGGCGACATTCGGGGCGCGGCTGGCCGATGCGGTGCCCGACACCATAACGGTCGAGATCCCGTTGGATGCCGAGGTCGACCGCGCCGTGTTGGCGGCCAGGGTCAACGAACTCAACAACCGCAATCCGCTGTTCAGCGACACGATCCGGGAGGAGATCGAGCGTTACCAGCCGGATCTACCGCCGGGAGGTGGGGCTCTACACTGGGTCGATGTCGACGGTCAGGTCACGCTGACAAGCACCAGCCTGGTGTTCACCCTGGAGGCGGACGACGACCATCCCGATCTGACCTGGTATCAGGACCTGATTCTGGCCGCGATCGGGTGGGGCCTGCAGTGGGCCCTGACGGCGATCTGCGGGCTCATTGTTCCGGCCTTCGTGCTGACCTGCGGGGCGGTGGGAGGGTTCCTCGCCGGGTTCACCACCTGGATCATCAAGGCCCACTGGGAGAACCGGCTGGACGACTGGCACCAGTATCTCTACGCGTTCGCCGCCGGCCTGGCCGGGGCCGCCGCCGGCACGTTCCAGGCGTTCTGGGAGTCCCGATTCGGTGATTGGATCAGGTCCGGCGAGGGGCGAGAGTGGGTCTTGAAGCAAATGAAGGCGATCGCGGCGAAGTGGAGGAACTCGTGGTGGCCCGCCCTCGCCGACACCATCTCCGCGACCGCCGACTGGGTGGCAGCCCGTTGGGGCGACATATGGGCGGCGGTACAGCGGCCTCCGGCACCCACGCCGCCACCGCCACCGCTGTCGCTGCGCGTCATGCCATTGGGTGACTCGATCACGCAGGGTGTCGGCGGAAGCCCGGCCGGGACCGGCTACCGGGCCCGGCTGTGGGACCTGCTGTCGGACCAGCCGGGCGCACTGGACTTCGTCGGCTCGGTGGACACCGGTGAGCTGCCGGACACCAACCACGAAGGTCACCCAGGCTGGAAGATCAACCAGATCAACAGCCTGGTGCGTGACTGCCCGGTGGCCCGCTACCGCCCCAACGTGGTCACCCTGCACATCGGGACGAACGACCTGCGCAGCGCCGTCGACATCCCGGCCACCGTGGGGCAGCTGCGCACGTTGATCAACACCACTCTCCGGCGTGGCCCGGAGTCCACCGTCTTCGTGGCCACCCTGGTGCCGTCGCTGTCGCCGGACATCAACGCGCGGGTGCAGCAGTACAACGCGCAGGTGGTGAGCCTGGTCGGCGAACTGCGCGCCGTCGGACGGCCGGTGCGGCTGGTCAGCATGAGCGCGGTGACTGCCGCCGACATGACCGACGGGCTGCACCCGAACAACACCGGGTACCGCAAGATGGCCGACGCCTTCGACGGCGCGATCGACAGCGCGCTGACCGAAGGACTGATCCGGCCGCCGCGTACGGGCGATCCCGGGGCGTGTGGTGTGCCGCCCAGCACGACCCCGCCGCCGACCGGTCCTCGACCGGAGGGCTGGAACTACGTCGGCGAGGTCGCCGCCGGGGCCGGCCCGCGTGAGCAGGTCCGGTTCGCCGACCTCAACGGCGACGGCCGCGACGACTACCTGCTCGTCGGCGACCAGGGCCAGGTCAGGGCCTGGCTCAACGCCGGTGTCGGCAACGGCGTCAGCTGGCAGAGCCGGGGGCAGGTCGCCTCCGGATCCGGGCCCCGCGAGCAGATCCGGTTCGCCGACCTCAACGGCGACGGCCGCGACGACTACCTGGTGGTCGGCGACCAGGGTCAGGTCAAGGCGTGGTTCAACGTCGGCGTCGGCGACGGGGTGGCCTGGGCCGCCCAGGGTGAGATCGCCTCGGGCGTGGGTGCGACCCGCGACCAGATCCGGTTCGCCGACATCGACGTCGACGGCCGCGACGACTACCTGGTCGTGGACAGCGTGGGTCGGGTCAGGGCCTGGCAGAACAACATCGGTGGTGCCGGCTCCCCGTGGGGTGGGCTCGGTGAGATCGCCTCGGGCGTCGGCGCCAACGGCAACCAGGTCCGCTTCGCCGACCTCAACGGTGATGGCCGGGACGACTACCTGGTGGTCGACGAGCAGGCCGGGATCCGCGCCTGGCTCAACAACATCGGCACCGGCGGTCGACCGTGGGGCTACGAGGGCACCGTCGCCGGTGGGGCCGGCGTAACCAGTGCCGAGTTGGACCTGGCCGATCTGAACGGCGACGGCCGCGACGACTACCTCAAGGTCGGCGCGAGCGGCCAGGTCACCGCCTGGCTCAACGACCGGTACGGCCGCCCGGACCCGTGGGCCTGGCAGGGGCTGATCGCCAGCAGCGGCGCTCCACGTCAGCAGGTGCGGTGGGCGGACCTGAACGGCGACGGCCGCGACGACTACCTCGTGGTCGGCGGCCAGGGGCAGGTCAGCGCCTGGTTCAACGTCCGGGACAGCGGTGGTGTCGGCTGGGACTGGCGGGGCGAGGTGGCCTCCGGTTCGGGTCCGCGTGAGCAGATCCGGTTCGCCGACCTCAACGGCGACGGCCGCGACGACTACCTGGTGGTCGGCGACCAGGGCCAGGTCAAGGCCTGGCTCAACGCCGGCACCGGCAATGCGGTCGCCTGGTCGTCGATCGGGCAGGTGGCTGCCGGCTCCGGCCCGCGCGACCAGATCCGGTTCGCCGATGTGAACGGCGACAACCGGGACGACTACCTGGTGGTCGGCGACCAGGGCCAGGTCAAGGCCTGGCTCAACGCCGGCACCGGCAACACCGTCAGTTGGGCGTCCCAGGGCGAGGTCACCTCGGGCTTCGGTGCGGCCGGGGCAACGGTCACCTTCGCCGACCTCAACGGCGACCGCCGGGACGACTACCTGGTGCTGGGTGAGTACGGCCAGGTCCGGGCGTGGATCAACAACCGGGGCGGGCCGGGCAGCGCCTGGCTCTCCCGGGGCGAGATCGCCTCGGGCGTGGGGTACCCGCGGAGCCAGGTCGAGCTGGCGGAGATCAACGGCGACCGCCGTGCCGACTACCTGGTCCTGGACGACCAGGGCGGAGTACGGGCCTGGTTCAACAACGAGGCTGCCGGTGGCCCGGCGCCGGGTAACCCCCCGGTGATGCCGGGCGACCCGACCCCCGCTCCCCCCAACGACAACGGATCCCGGCAGACCAACGTCCTGCCGCTCTGCGTCGCGAACCGGTGCCCGCACTGACGGGCTGACCCGTCGGGGAGGCGCGGCAACCTCCGCGCCTCCCCGACCAGCCGGCCCGCCTCCGCAGGATCGCGTCGCCTTCGGCGTGATCCTGTCCGGCCCGCCACGGCTCCGGGTCGGTCACGGCTCGATGCTGGTGTACTCACAGACCGCCGCCGGAAAACCGCCCGGGCCGAAGCGCAGCTCGACGACATGCCCGCGTTCGGTCCTGGTGACCGCTGGTGTGATCGACTGACCGGCCCGCGCCGGTCGCAGGTACCAGCACCGGCTGGTGTCGGTACGGCCGGGCGGCACCCCCGCGTCGGCCAGCGCGTTCTCGCCGCGCTCCAGGTAGCACGCGAAGAAGACGTGGTCGTTCAGATCCGTCTCGCGGTCGCTGAAGGTGAAGCCCGCCGTCTCGGCTCCGCCGCTGCGGGGTCGTCGCGGCGACTCCGGCAGCAGCGGCGAGTCGCCGCCGAAGCCCGGGGGTGCCTCGGTGCGCGGTGTGGGTCGTGCGCTGGTGCCGCTGTCCAGCCAGGTCCACCTGCTGGTCCACACCGCTACCACGGTGCCGTCGGCGGCGCGCAGGGTCAGCTCGTCGTGCCCGCCGTACCAGCCACGCCGGTCAGGACCGAGGGTGACGGCCAGTTCGGCGTCGAGCGGCGCTCCGGGGAGCACCCGCACCGGCGGGGTGTACGCCTCCACGTACCGCACCACGGCACGGACCCGGTGCCGTTCGAAGTAGGACCAGCGGTCGAGGCCGGCCATCTCCTGCCACCAGCCGGCGGAGACCTCGTCGAGGAGGTGCACCAGCTGGGTCGGTTTCAGGGTGCCCCGCTGGGTGATGGCCGGATAGCGCGCCTCGGTGCCCGCGCGGTACACCCTGGACCCGACGGTCACGGCAGCTGCCCCTGCGGTCGGCCGGGCCGCCGCGGTTTGATGGTGGTGCTCACCGCGACCGGACGGGTCCGGCCCCCGCAGTGGTGTACCGCCATCGGGCCCTCCGCCCGGCAGGCGCAGGGCAACACCCGGTTGAGGCTGGAGCCGATGCAGAAATCCTCGTAGGCGGTCCGGTCGCCGGGAAGCAGGCGGGCCAGCAGCGCCATCACCGGGTCCACCGCCTTGATCCGGCCGTCGTCGTCGCGCACCTCCAGCCAGGCGTGGTCGAGGTCCATCATCCCGATCAGCCAACCCCGCCGGGCGTACGCCTCGTAGCCCATGGCCCGGCACTCCCGTTCGAGATACAGGCTGGCGGAGACGCAGTTGACCACCCCGTTGGCGAGCGTGTCGTCCGGGTCGACCTGCCAACTGGACGGCAGCATCTGGAAACGCGGCCCGCCATGGCGGATACCGGCGAAGAGCCGGGCCAACCGGGGGGAGACGATCCGGTCCGCCCGGCCGGCGGTGACCAGGTCCAGTTCGACGGCGACCAGGTCGGGCACGGCCGGGAGCCGTACCTCGTCGTCGGTCAGGGTCACGGGCCCGGCGGCGCTGGTCCAGCCGGAGGCCGTGCCACCGCTACGCTCCGGCACCGGTCGGTGCAGCAGCCAGCCGGGGCCCGTGCCGCATCCGCCGTCCGGACACCTCATCGTCGCGGTCATCCGCCAGGACCTCGGTTCCGTCCAGGTGGCGGCGGGCTTCAGGGAGAACCGGAACGCGAACTCCCAGCCGATCTCCGGGAGGCTGTTCCCGGTGCCCGAGTAGAGGCCCAGATTGATGAGGTCGTAGTGGCAGAATCGCCGTTCGTCGCCCGCGCCGGTGACCGGTAGCCCGGCTTCGACCAGCAGCTCCAGCGTCTCGGCGGAGCAACGCAGCAGCCCCAGCGCGCCCGCCTGGTCGACGGTGACCTCGCGGTGGGCCGGCGGGACGAGGGTGATGCGGCGCAGCGCGGCGAGCCACCTGTCGGTCTCCGCCACGGTGACCGCGCTCACCGCGGCCACGCCCCGGGGTCGGCGGAGTCGTAGAGCACCTCGCCGGGAAGGGAGCCGTCCGTGGCGGCCCGGAACATGGGCCGCCGTCGTGGTTTACCGCTGGTGGTACGCGCCACCGCGGGCGCGGGCACGCTGAGCACCCGGACCCGTACGCCGGGGCCGCCCTCCCGGCCGAGTATCCGCGCGACCTCCGCGGCCCACGGACCTGGCCGCTGCCGGATCAGCGCATGCAGTACGGGTGTGTGGCCGGCGGAACCGGCCAGGACCACGACGCGTTCCGGGGAGAGGCCGTCGACGCCGGCGAGGCGGGCCTCCAGGTCCTCCGCGTAGAGGTTGCGTCCGCGTACCTTGAGGCTGTCGCCGGCCCGGCCGAGGACGAACAGTTGGCCGTCGTGGAGGAAGCCGTGGTCGCCGGTGCGCAGCCGGCCGCTGACGAAGGCGGCGTCAGTGGCATCGGCCCCGTGGTATCCGGCGGCCATCGACCGGCCGGTCAGTGCGATCTCCCCGACGACGGCGGGCGGCAGCGGTCGGCCCTCGTCGTCGACGATGGTCACCGCGACACCGTCGCGGGCATCGCCGCAGCCGATCAGCCAGTCGTCGTCGGCCGACGGGTCGGTCCCGACCTCCTCGACGGCGGTCACCTCGACCGGCTCGCCGGGGCTCAGCTCGCCGGCGACCCGGAGCGCCACCGGTGGTGGCGCCAGGTGCAGGCCGGTCGCGACGAGGGTGTTCTCGGCCAGCCCGTACGCGGGTAGGAAGGCCCGGGTGCGGAACCCGTGCGGGCCGAGCAGCGCCGCGAACGACTCCAGGGTGCGTCGGCTGACCCGTTCGGCTCCGACGATCGCGGCCCGCCAGTGACTGAAGTCCATTCCGGCCAGGTCGTCGGGGCCGATCCGCCGGGCGGCGTAGGCGTAGCCGAAGGTGGGTGCGGCGGTCAGCGTCGCCCCCCACTCGCCGAAGCAGGACAGCCAGCGTCGGGGCGAACGGATGAACTGGTCCGGTCGCATGGCCAGGATGTCGCTCTGATTGAGCACCGGGGCCAACGTGCAGCCGATCAGCCCCATGTCGTGGTAGGTCGGCAGCCAGGTGGCGGTCACGTCCGCAGCGCCCATGTCGAGCCAGCGGCGGATCGCGGTGATGTTGGCCAGGAGGTTGTCGGCGCGGATCGCCACCGCCCGGGGGTGGCCGGACGATCCGGAGGTGAACTGGACCAGTGCCACCTCGTCCCCGGCCGGTGGCGTCGGGTCGTCGACGGCAGGCGTGGCGGGACGGCCCGGCCGCACGTCGCCCGGCTGGTCGGGACCCGCGACGGTCAGCACGGTCACCGCCAGTCCGGCGGCGGCTGCGGCGCTGCGGGCGGTCCCGGCCAGGTGCGGGTCGACGAGCACGGTGTGGGTGCCGGCGACCCGCATCAGGTGGGTCAGTTGCTCCGGGTACGCCGCACCCGCGCCGAGGCCGGCGGGCGGTGGCATCGGGTTGACCACACCACCGGCTGCCAGCACCCCGAAGAAGCCGGCCAGGAACGTCTCCGGTGACACCAGCAGGAGCGAGACCACCTCACCCCGGCGCAGTCCCGTGTCGCGCAGCAGTCCGGCCACGGTCAGTGCGGCGGCGGCGAGCGAGGGGAAGTCGTGCCGGGCCCAACCGGCGTCGTCGGTGGCCACCCGCAGCCCGTGGCCGGTGCGCGGCTCGGTGAGCCAGCCGGTCAGGCTCATGGTGTCGTCATCCGGTCGCCTGGCTGACCAGCGCCACCACGTCGGCGACCGTGACGACGTCCATCGCCTCGTCGTCGGAGATCGGTGCCAGGTCGAACCTTCTCTCCAACGCGACCGCCAGTTCGATCAGTGCGAGCGAGTCGAAGTGCAGGTCGTCGACGAGCCGCTGGCCGTCGGTGACGTCCCCGGCCGGGTGGGGTGCCATGCTGGCCACCAGTTGGCGGACCGTCACCTCGACGGGCTCTGCCATCGGACTTTCTCCTTTTTCCTCAGCTCAGGCTCCGGATCGGATGTGGCACGCCGTGACGGTTCTCGTAGTCGGCGACGGCCCGCTCCTCGGCGGCATGCCACACCTCGGTGACCTGTGCGTCGACGTCGTCGAGACCGGCGGCGCGCACGCGGCGCAGCAGCGCGTCCCGGGCGGTGTCCCACTGGTCACGCAGTTGCCGGCCCCGGGCCCGCACCACCATCGGCAGCGCCGACGGGTTGCGCCGCTCCGGTCCGACCAGCACGTGGACCACGTACGGGACGGCGTCGAGGACCTGGTCGCCGACGAGCCGGCGGCGGCCGTCGACCACCCCGTGGCGCATCGCCCAGACGCCGAAACCGACGTGCCGGGACTCGTCGCGGATCACGTTGCGCAGTCCCTCGGCCAGCACGGGCAACTGCCCGCAACGGCGGACCGCTTCGGCCACCGAGCGGAGCACGACCAACGCGAGGGCCCCCTCGGCCACCACGTGGTAAGTGGTCACCGCGGCGTACCAGGCGTCGAGGTCGTCCGGGTCGCGGCGTACCCGTTCGGTCTGTTCCAGCAGGTACGCGTCGAACAGCTCCACGGTGGCGGCGGAGGCGTCCGCCCGGCACCGTCGCGCGTACGCGTGGGTTGGCTCGGTGGATCCCTCCACCGCCTGGAGGTAGCCGAGGAAGAAAATGCTGTGCCGGCTCTCGTCCACGAGCTGGCTGGAGAGGTAGAACTGGGCGGCCTGGGTGGGGGCCGCGTACACCAGGGGGGTCAGTAGTCGGGCGACGGCGACCTCACCGACGGCGAGTTCGACGAGAGCGGCCCTGAGTTCCTGGTGGAGGAAGGGCCGCAGCGCCTGCCACGCCGGTCGGTCGGCGGCCATCGCCAGGTCCTGGGTGGACCAGTTCTGCCGCTCCCAGCGCAGGTACAGGCTCTCGGGAGTGGTCTCCCGGTCGTCGATGAGCTGTTCGTCGAGAACGGCCGTCACCGTGGGACTCCTTTCCCGTGGCCGCCCTGCGTCACGGGGCCGCACCGGTGGCAGCCGGCAGTTGGACCGGCCCGAGGAACGGCATCGACCAGTGGTCACCTAGAGAATCGGCGAGTGGGTGCCGGGTGTCAAGCAGGGTCTCGGGCACTGCTCGGGCAGCGAGTTCGCTGTGCTCTGGCCGTGCTTCTCCGCGTCCTCTGTGGACATGTTCGTGTGGTAGAAAGGCAGGAATTTTCGTCGGCGTCACCGACTACGAGGTCCGGAGGGGAGGCCCGCCATGGGGATACCGGCCGTGGCGCGTGGCAGCCTCGTCGATCTGGTCCGCGAACAGGCCGAGCGTGATGCGTCGAGTGTGGCGGTGGCCGACGAGGGCGATGTGCTGACCTACGGCGACCTGGAGCGGGAGAGCAGCCGCCTCGCCCACGTCCTGGCGGCCCGTGGACTCCGGCCGGGTGACCGGGTCGTCCTACTGCTCCCCCGGTCCGCCGCGGCGATCTGCGCCATCTTCGCGGTCCTGAAATGCCGTGGCGTCTACGTTCCGCTGGACACCGCCGGTCCGCCGGCCCGGCTGCGGCCCCGGATCGTCGCGGCCGAGCCACGGTTGACCATCGGTGATGCCTCCACCCACCGCCTGCTCCGGCAGTGCTGGGACGGTCCGTCGGCCGTGACGGTCTGGCTCACCGACCCGCCGCCGGAGGCCCGGCGACCGCAGGACGTCGTGGCGGCCGAGATCGCCGCCGCACCGGCCACGCCACCGGCCACCGAACCGACCCCCACCGACCTCGCGTACCTGCTCTTCACCTCAGGTTCGACAGGGGTGCCGAAGGGGGTGCCGATCACGCACGAGAGCGTGCTGTGGCTGGCCTCCTGGGCGCGGGAACACTTCCAACTGACCAGCGTGGACCAGCTCTCCTGCCACTCGGCCCTGTCGTTCGACTTCTCCGTGCTCGACATCTACTCGGCCGTGGCGGCCGGCGCGTCGCTGCACCTTGTCCCGGCGCACTACAACCTCGTACCTGATCTGCTGGCGCGGTTCATCCGTGAGTCGCGGCTGACCCAGTGGTCGTCCGTGCCGTCGGTTCTCATGGCGATGGCCAACCGTGGGGTGGTGCGGGACATGCCGGAGCTTCGCCGGTTGATCTGGTGCGGGGACGCCTTTCCGGTCGACGGCCTGCGCCACTGGATGGCGAATTTGCCGCACGTCCGGTTCACCAACCTCTACGGGCCCACCGAGACCACCGTCGCGAGCAGTTACTACGACGTCGGGTCGATGCCGGCGCCGGGTGCCGACGTGCCGATCGGCACCGCGCTGCCCGGTGAACGCCTGGGAGTGTTCGACGAACACCGGCGGCCGGTGCCGACCGGCGTGGTCGGTGACCTCCACATCGCCGGGGTCGGACTCAGTCCGGGGTACTGGCGAAGCCCGGCGGAGACGGCGGCGGTGTTCGGCACCGTCGAGGGTGACGACTCCACCCGCTGGTACCGCACCGGGGACCGGGCCAGCCTCGACGAGGAGGGACTCGCCCACTTCCACGGTCGTGGTGACCGGCAGATCAAGTCCCGCGGTTACCGGGTCGAACTGGACGAGATCGCCCGGGTGGCGCGGCAACTGCCGGAGTTCGCCGACGTGGCGATCGTGGCGGTGGATTCACCCGAGGCCGCCGGGCGCGAGATCGGCATCGCCTACGTGGCCGCCGGCGACCGGCCGCCGGACCACGCGGCGGTACGGTCCGCACTGGCCCGGACGTTGCCCCCCTACATGTTGCCGACGCGATGGCTCGCAGTGGACGCGATCGACACGAACAGCAACGGCAAGGTCGACTATCCGGCGCTGACCCGACGGTTCCTCGACCATGCCGATGCGGCCCCGCCCAGGACGGAGACCTAGATGTCGTCACCCACCACCTGGCCGGCGCCGTTCGAGGCGATCCTGCGCCGCTACCTGGCGGCGCTCTCCGCGGATCAGGACATCCCGGCGGAGCCGCTCGTCGACCTCGGCCTGGACTCGTTGCGGGCGACAGCGCTCCTGGCGGAGTTGGAGAAGGAGTTCGGTGTCGACTTCGGCGACGAGGTGCTCGACCCCGCGTTGTTCTCCGGTGCCGGCCACCTGTGGGCCGTGGTCCAGGACCTGATGGACGATCCCTCCTCGTGCACCGGGCAGACCGTGGGTTGATCCGGGCGCGGCAGACGGCTCCGGTGCGGTTGGACCCGTCCGGTCGCGGTCGAACGGATCACCAATTCGTGGAGGTCGGCCTCCGGAAAATCGGCAACCCACGCCTGGCGACCGAGCACCTGTTCGCGTCGACCGTGCCGCTGGCCTACGACCAGCAGCCGGACCCGGCCCAGGTCGCCCCTGGCCGCGTGGTGTCCTTGCCGGGCGGGTCCCGTCACGCGCAACGGGTTCGCGCGGTTGGATCCAGGGGTCGCCGGATGTTCTGGGAGTGCAGTCGTGAGTCCATTTGATCAGCTTGCTGGCCTTGACCTGCCGACCCTTCAGGTGTTGGAGACAGCTCTGGCGCTGGGTGGCCTGGTCACCGAGGCGGAGGTGTCGGCGTTGGTCGGCGCCGACGCGACGCCGTACCTGCAGCGCGCCACCGATGCGGGGCTCGTCAGGCGACTGCGGGGCCGACTCACGGTGAGCGGCGTCGTGCGAGAGGTCTTCTCCCGGCCGCTGGGTGTCGGCCCGGCCGCTGGTCAGCTCGCCGCCGCGTTGAGCGCCGATGACCTGAAGGTGGTGGCGCGCAACCTGGGGCTGGCCGCGAAGGGCCGTAAGGCGGAACTGCTGGCGGAGGTGGAGGAGTTCTTCCACGACATGGACAACGTGCACGCTCTGGTGAAGCGGATGCCGGCCGCGACCCGGGCGGCGGTGGAGGAGGCTGACCGCGACGGTGGACAGGTCCGTCGCTACGGGGGCAGCAGCATGGCACACCGGAGTCGGTTCACGGACCGCTACCGGCGGGTGCATCCGCTGGACTGGGCCGAGGAGCACGGACTGGTCTACCGCGTGACCTGGGAGGACTATCAGCTGGCAGGTCAGGTCGCACTCGCTGTGCGAGAAGCGGACTACCGCGCTCCGTTCCAGCCACAGGAGCCGCTGGTTGCCTGGCATACGCCGCAGCCTGCGTCAGTGCGCCGCGACGCACAGGCCCAGGGTATCGCTGTGGTCGGCCTGTTGTCGGCGCTGCTGGACGGGGCGGGACGGGAGCCCCTCGCTACGGTCAAGGCTGGCGGCGTGGGCGTGCGCGAGTTGACCCGGACGGCGAAGACGCTGGGCGTGACGGTTCCGACCGCCCGGCTGCTACTGGCGGTGGCCCATGAGGCCGGGCTGGCCGACCTCGATGAACGCGTGGTCCCGACGGCCGCGTACGACCGCTGGCTCAAGCTCGGCCTGCAGCAGCGGCTCGCGGTGATGCTGAAGGCGTGGCGCGACCTGGACTATCTGCCGTCGTCGCAGACCGGGCCGTGGGTTGCGGAGCACCACCAGAACTGGTCGGCCCGCGCCCGGATGGCAGTACTGCAGGCGTTGGGCGACCGGGCGACGACAGATCTGGAACACGCGGCGCAGTGGATATGGTGGTGCCAGCCGCTGGCCTTCGGCGGTACCACGACCGTACGTGGCCTGCTGGACGAGGCCGCGACGTTGGGGGCGCTCGGCGCGGGGGCCGTGAGCCCGGCCGGGCAGGCGCTGCTGGCCGGCACGGACATCGCCAAGGCGGTGGGCGACCTGGGTGAGGTCGCCCGTACGGCCCGGCTGCAGGCGGACCTGACCGCTGTCGTGGCGGGAACACCGAGCCCGGAGCTGGCTGAACTCCTCGACGCGACCGCCGTCGTCGAGTCCCGGGGCACAGCGACGACCTGGCGCTTCAGCCCAGCGACGGTACGCGGCGCATACGACGCGGGCTGGACCGAGCAGCGCCTGGTCAGAGCCCTGAGGAAAATCGCCGACGGCGGACTGCCACAACCACTGGTCTACCTGCTCGCCGATGTCGCCCGCCGACACGGGTCGGTACGGGTCACGCCCGTGGCCAGCACCCTGGTCAGCGACGACACCGCGCTGCTGGCCCAGATCGTCGCCGACAAGCGGCTGGACAAGCTCAACCTGCGGCTGCTCGCCCCGACCGTGCTCGCCAGCCAAGCCACCACGGCCGACACGATGGCCACCCTACGTAAGGCCGGCTACGCACCCCGCCAGCAGGACGCCGACGGCCGCGACGTCATCGAGAAGACCCGCCGCCATCGCGCCTGACGAGCCGGGGAACACCTTGGTTCACTCCTCTGTCGGCAGAGTTCCGGGTTTGAGGGCTGAGGGTGACCGGGCGTCGAGGAGAGCGCGGGGGCTGAATACCAGATCCGCTCTTCCCTGCCCCGCTGACCGCCCTGCCGGACGACGAGCCCACCACGGTACGGCTGACGACCGGTCCCGACGGCGTCACGCTGCGGCATGAGGGAGTACGGGGCCGGCACGCCGTCGCCCTCGGCCTGATCTGGGACCATCTGCTCGACGGCTCCGGGACACTCCCGTGGGTCGAGACCCTGCGGGGGCAGGCCGCCGAGGCGACCGCTCGGGCCGAGAAGGTCCGCCGGCTCCGGGCCGAACAGAAAGCCGCGCGGTGGGGTGGTCCTCCCCCGTCGGATCGGGTCCGCAGACTCTTCGGACACGCGCAGTCCCTGGCGCGGATCGACCGCCGGCTACTCGACCGCATCGACGCGCTGCCCGCCGATCGGCAGCGGGAGGTGGCCTGCTGGTCGGCCCGCCGTGCGATGCGGGTGGCCGGGCTGGAGCAGCTCGGCTGGATCGCCGACGCTCTCGCCGCCGCTGAGGCCGGCCGCCCACTGCCGCGCGCCCTCACCGAGCAGAGTGCTGCCGCCGCGTACCGTCGGCTGACGTCGGACCCCGAGGTGCCCCACACCACGATTTCCCTCTCGCCGGACCCGGTGTTCAGCGCGTTCGGTGTCACCGAGGTGCTTCGGCAGGCTGTCGCATTCCCCGCCCTGGTCGCGCTGGCCAACCACGACCCGCTGGCCGCCACGATCGATACCGTCCGCGATGCGGCGATCGCCCACGGGGACGACCGCGACAACTTCCTCACCGAGGCCCACGCCGCTCTACCCTGAGCCACCCACCGTCCCCGCCGCATTCTCGGGAGCCACCAAAATGGCTTGTGCCACACCTTGAGTACGGCGGCAAATTGTCTCTAAAATTGCTGGCATGGCTAATCAGATCGGGGTCGGCCCGGAGCTTCTGGCCTATGTCCGGGAATTCTCACTCAGGGAGGACGACGTCCTTCGGGCGTTACGCACGCACACCGGTGAGCTGCCCGGCGGTCAGTCCCTGCAGGTGATGGCCGAGGAGGGACAACTCCTTGCGCTGCTGGTGTCCCTGGTCGGGGCCACGAGGGTGCTGGAGGTGGGCACCTTCACCGGTTACAGCACCCTGTGCATGGCCCGGGCGTTGCCACCGCACGGCCGGGTGGTGACCTGTGACATCAGTGCACGGTGGCCGGAGATCGGTGCCGAGTACTGGCACCGCGCGGGGGTTTCCGACCGCATCGAGGTACGCATCGGCGCGGCCGTCAAAACCCTGGAAAAAATGCTCGACGAAGGCACCGGTGGCAGCTTCGATCTCGTTTTTATCGACGCCGACAAAGCGAACTATCCGCAGTACTACGAATTGGCGGTGCGACTCGTACGCCCCGGTGGACTGGTGGTGGTGGACAACACGCTGTTCTTCGGCCGGGTGGTCGACCCGACCGCCGGTGATCCGGACACCGCCGGGGTGCGGCGGGTCAACGCCATGATCCGCGACGACCAACGGGTGGACGTGTGTCTGCTTCCGATGGCCGACGGCATCACGTTGGCCCGCCGGCGGGCCGGCTGACCTCCACACCGCCGCCCGGCCGGTGGGGGCCGGGCGCGGGCGGTCAACCCGCGCCGACGGTCGCCGGGCCGGCCAGGTCGGGGGCGGTCAGCTGGAACGTCGACGGTGCCGGTTGCCGGCATGCCGCCAGGTGCAGTCGCTGGACGGCCCGGTCGCCGTCGACGGCGATGCGGTCCCGGCATGCGCAGGGCTCCTCGTCGAAGCCGGCGAACCGGTAGGCGATCTCCATCATCCGGTTCCGGTCGTTGGGGCGGAAGTCGGCGATCAGGTGCACGTGGGCTCGGGCGGCCTGGTCCACCAGCCAGGTCAGTAGGACGGTGCCGGTGCCGAAGGACACCACCCGGCACGAGGTGGCGAGCAGCCGCAGGTGCCACACTCCGGGGTGTTTCTCTAGGACCAGCACACCGACCGCGCCGTGCGGCCCGAACCGGTCGGTCAACGTCGTGACCAGGACCTCGTACCGGGGGTCGGCCAACAGGGCCCGCAACGCCTGGTCCGGGTAGTGCACTCCGGTCGCGTTCATCTGGCTGGTCCGCAGGGTCAACTCCTCGACCCGCGACAGGTCCGCGGCGTCGGCGCGCCGGATGCGCATCACCAGTTCCAGCGAGCGCAGGAAGTCCTCCGCCGGGCCGGTGAACCGGGCCTGCTCGTCTGCCCGCCGTTGACCGGCCTGGTACATCTGCCGGCGTCGCCGGGCGTCCACGGTCACCGACGTCGGAGTGAACTCGGGCCGGTCCAACAGGGTTGTGGCGGCGTCGGCGTCGTAGCAGCGTACCTGCGGGAGGTGGAAGGCGACCTCGGCCCGTTCGGCCGGCTGGTCGTCGATGAAGGCGACGGTGCCGAGCGCGAAGCCCAGCCGGTCGGCGATCCGCTGGACCGCGTCGGACTTGCGTCCCCATCCGATCTGCGGTGCCACGAAGTACTCGGCGACACCGAGCGCGCGCAGCCGGGCCCAGGCCGGCTCGTGGTCGTTGCGGCTGCAGACCGACTGGAGGATGCCCCGGGCGTCCAGCCCGGTGATCACCGCCCGGATCGGGTCGGGGAGCACGACCTGTTCGTCCTCCAGCAGGACACCCTGCCAGAGGGTGTCGTCCAGATCCCAGACCAGGCACTTCACGGTCACGGGCGGGACCGTCGGGACGGTGTCGGTCACGTCGACTCCTTCGTGGACTGCCGATCTTGGGCAGTATGGGATGAGTGGGCGGGCGGCGCGGCGCGGCGGTGGGGTCACCGGCGGTTCACCGCGTGGTCGGCCAGCATCAGCTGACACATCTCGGTGCTGCCTTCGATGATCTCCATGAGCTTGGCGTCGCGGTACGCCCGGGCGACGGGGTGCCCGTCGACCGCACCGGCCGACGCCAGGATCTGGACCGCGTCGGCGGCGGCCCGGGTGGCGTGCCCGGCGCTGACGTACTTGGCCAGGACGGTGGCGGTGACCACGTCGGGTGAGCCGGTGTCCCAGCAGCGGCTGGCGTGCTCACAGACCCGGGTGGCCACCTGCTCGGCAGCCCACAGGTCGGCCAGGTGCCGGGCGACGAGCTGGTGTCGGGCCAGCGGGCGGCCGAACTGGTGGCGGGAACGGGCGTGTGCGACGGCTGCCGCCACACAGGCCCGCAGGATCCCCACGCACCCCCAGGCCACCGACATCCGGCCGTAGCTCAACGCCGTGGTCACCAGCAGGGACAGCGACTGCCCGCCGGCACCGAGCAGGCTGCTGGCGGGTAGCCGTACCGCGTCGAACCACACGTCGGCGTGGCCGGCGGCCCGGCAGCCCAGCGGATCCGCCCGCCGGTGCACCCGTACCCCCGGGGTGGCCCGGGGCACCACCACGACGGCTCCCTGGTCGCCGAGGCGGGCGAAGACCAGGAGCAGGTCGGCGTGGTCGGCGGCGGTCACCCACACCTTGTGGCCGTCGAGGCGCAGGGTGTCGCCCGTCATGGTGACGGTGGTGGTCATCGCCGACAGGTCGCTGCCCGCCTGCGGTTCGCTGAAGGCCACGGCGGCCGTGTCCGTGGCGGCCAGGCGGGGCAGCAGCGACCTGGCCTGGGTCTGGTCGGCCACCCGTTCGATGGTCCAGGCCGCCATCGCCTGGGAGGTCATGACGCTGCGCAGGGAGCTGCACAGGCTGCCCACCCGGGCGGTGAACTCGCCGCTGTCCAGGCTGCTCCAGCCCGGTCCGCCGTACCCGGTCGGGATCTGGGGGGCGAGCAGGCCGGCGGTGTGGAGTGCGCGCACCACGTCCACGGGTAGCCGGCCCGCCCGGTCCCAGTCGCCCGCCCGGTCGCCGACCAGGCGGGCGACGAGCGTGGCGGCCTGGGCGGGCGTGACGGTGGGCGTGGTGGCGGCGATGGTCTCAGGCACCGTGGTCGCCGGGTTCGCTCGTGCGGAGCCGGTCGACCAGGGCCACCATCCGGCGCACCGTGCGGAAGTTGTCCAACCGCAGGTCGGTGCCGCGTACGGAGACCCCGTACGTCTGCTCCAGGTGTACGACCAACTCCATCGCGAACAGCGACGACAGCCCACCGGTGGCGAAGAGGTCCGTGTCCGGCGGCCAGGTCCGCCCGGTACGCGCCGTCAGGAAGCGCACCAGTTCCGGCGCGGCGGTGTCGACCCGGTCGCCGGTGTCCGACACCTCCTGGTCGGATGGCACAGTCATCACAGGTCTCCCTCGTAGTGGTAGAAACCCCGTCCGCTCTTGCGGCCGAGGTGGCCGGCCTGGACCTTGGTCAGCAGCAGCTCACAGGGGCGGCAGTTCTCGTCGCCGGTGCGTTCGTGCAGCACCCACAGGGAGTCGACCAGGTTGTCCAGGCCGATCAGGTCGGCGGTACGCAGCGGACCGGTCGGATGCCCCAGACATCCCTGCAGGAGTCTGTCGACGGATTCGACGCTCGCCGTGCCGGCGGCCACCACCCGGACCGCACTGTTGATCATCGGGTGCAGGATCCGGCTGGTGACGAAGCCCGGGGCGTCCTCGACCACCACCGACTCCCGGCCCAGGGTGGTGAGCAGCCCGCGTACCGCGTCCAGGGTGTGCGGACCGGTACGCGGGCCGCGGATCACCTCGACGGTCCGGATCAGGTAGGGCGGGTTCATGAAGTGGCTGCCGATCAGGTCTTCCGGTCGTGCCACCGACCGGGCCAGTTCGCCGATGGGGATCGAGGAGGTGTTCGACACCACCGGGATGCCGGGTGCCACCAGGGCGGAGACGTCCGCCAGTACCTTCGCCTTGGCGTTGGGGTCCTCGGTGACCGCCTCGACCACCGCGGTGAAGGTGCCGGTCCGCCCGGTCGGGACGTCCGCGAGGGACAGTCCGACGTCCAGCGGACCGGGTCGGGTGTCCTCCGGTAGGGCACCCATCAGCCGGGCCGTCCGGACCTGCCGGTCGACCCGGTCGGTGGCCTCGGCCAGGCGACGGCGGTCCACGTCGATCATGGACACGGCGATCCCGTGCCCGACCGCCAGTGCGGCGATGCCCGTCCCCATCACTCCCGCGCCCAGCACCACCAGTCGTTGCGCGGCACCCGGCGTTGTGTTCTGCCCCGTCAAGAGGGTCTCCCTTCGTTGCCGCGACGGCACCGGCACGGTTCGCAGGCCACGACGGCCACGGTCACACCTCGGAGCGGCCGGCCTTCCGTTCGTCGAGGGACGATCCGTTGGCGACCGGCCAGCCGTTGACAGCCGACGATCCGTTGGCGACCGACGATCCGTTGACAGCCGGCGAACCGTTGGTGGTGGACGTCCTGGAGGCGGCGGCGTCGGTGGAATCACCGGACGGGGTGGGGTCGGTGTAGAACTGCCGCGCCCACTGCCGGTACCGCCCGATCGGGCCGTCGCCCCGGGCGAGCTTCGGCTGTTCGACGTGCTCCTGGTGGTGCCACATCAGCAGGTCCGCGCCGGTGTCGACCGAGGCCACCCGTTGGGCGATCGCGCCGAGCAGCCGCGCGACGGGCATCGCCGTCGCGCGGGCGGCCCGCTCGGGCAGGAACGGCAGACCGGCAAGCTCCAGCTTGGTGCCGAACCGCAGTTGGATCCGACCGGCGGTGGTGGGGGTCGCGTGCAGCATGACGTGGAGATCGCCCGCGCCGTTGGGCAACCGGGTGCGGGCCGCGATGGTGGCCAGTCCGATCACGGTGAGGGTGTAGGACTGGCGGCTCTGGCGCATGACCGTTCCCCGGGCGGTCGCGGTGACCGTGCTGATCGGCTCCCCCATCACCGGCGTGCCCTCGATGACCAGGTCCCGCAGCCCGTGCAGCGCCGGGAGGTGCCCCCAGTCGAAGGCGTTCTCGATGACGTCCTGCGGGTGACCGGCGATGTCGAAGGTGTTGTGGCTGAAGGGTTGCCGCTCGTCCAGGCCGAAGATCGGCACCTGCCACTGCGGTGCGAGGCCGAGCGCGTGCCGCCACACGTAGATCGACCCGTTGGCCTCGCAGACGGGGAACTGGGTGAGGGTCGCCTTGGGCGGTGGCAGGTCGTACCCGGTCCGTACGCAGGCCCCGGAGGGGTCGAAGGCGAACCGGTGGAAGGGACAGACGATCTCCTCACCGTCGAGTGTTCCACCGACGCCCAGGTGTGCCCCGAGGTGGGGGCAGCGTGGGCGGACCGCCCGCAGCAACCCGCGGGGGGTCCGGTAGACGACCACCTCGCCCCCCATGAACGGGCGGGTGGTGATGGCCCCGGGGCGGACCTCGTCGGAGAAGGCCACGCAGAACCACCCGTTCGGGTCGGGACGCGTGGGCGGGTGGAGCCGGTCGGCGGGTGCGGCGGTGTGCCGGCGGATCTCACGGTTGCGAAGCAGCTGTTTGACCAGTGATCTCATGGTTGTTCTCCTAGTGGGCGACCGGGCAGGCGTCAGGGCCCGGTCCGGGGGGCGACGGCACAGGTAGGGGCTGCGACGTGGCGACCGGCGGCGCGTCGGTCCCGGAGGGCTCCGTCAGGCGACGCCGCAGCCGCAGGCGCAGCCCTCGGGAGCTGAGGCTGGTCTCCACCTTGGGTCGGAAGGGTTCCTCGCCGACGGGGGACAACTCCCAGCGGGCCGCCACCGCGGTCAGGGCCAGGATCGCCTCGGTGAGCGCGAACTGGTCCCCGATGCACTTGCGGGCGCCGGCGCCGAACGGGACGTAGCCGGTCCGGTCGGGTGAGGTGCCGCGCCAGCGGTCCGGGTCGAAGTGGTCCGGGTCGGCGTACAGGTCGGGCCGCCGGTGAATCAGGTACGGGCTGAGCACGAGGGTGTCGCCGCGGCGTAGCCGTACCCCGTCGAGTTCGGCCTCCTGGGCGACGGTGCGGGTCATCATCCAGGCCGGCGGGTAGAGCCGGAGGGTTTCGGTGACCACCCGGGTCGCCAGGTCGAGCCGGGGCAGGTGTTCGGGGCCGGGGAGCGCGCCTGCCAGGACGGTGTCGGTTTCGGCCTGTAGTGCGTGTTGGATTTCCGGATGGGTGGCCAACAGGTGCAGTGCCCAGGCCAGGGTGATGGCGGTGGTCTCCATGCCGCCGAGGAAGAAGGTGAGGGCCTGGTCGGCCAGTTCGGAGTCGCTGAGCCGCTGCTCGTGGTCACGGCTTTCCACGTCGACGGCCGCGACCAGTGCGGAGAGCAGGTCGGCGTGGTCGGTGGGGTCGGCCCGGCGGGCGGCGACGATCTCGGTGATGGTGGCGAAGAGCCGGCTGCGGGCCTGGTCGTAGCGTCGTTTGGCGGGGGTCGGCAGCCGGCGTAGCAGGGCCGGGGTCATCATCCGGCGGAAGAAGGCGCTGACCACGGTGTTGGTGTCGGCCAGGGCGCGGCGGAGGGTGTCCGCGGGGAGGGACCCGCTGAACATCGTCTCCATGGTGGCCTGGGTGGTCAGCGTCATCATCTCCCGGGTGACGTCGAGCACCTGACCGTCGTGCCAGGAGCCGGCGGTGGCGTGGGAGGCCCGGCCGAACACCGCCGCGTACCCGTGTAGGCGCTGTGGGTGGAACGACGGTTGGCACAGTCGCCGTTGTCGCCGGTGCAGCGGGTACGGGCAGGTGGACAGCCCGTCGCCGATGACCTCCCGAATCCGGTCGTAGATCGGGCCGCCCTTGTCGAAGGTCCGGTCGTTGACGAAGATGTGCCGGGTCAGGGTCGGGTCGCAGATCAGCACCGCGGAGGTCGGGCCCAACCGGACCCGCACCATCCTGGGGTAGCCGGCCAGGGAACGGATGAAGGCCAGTGGATCCCGCAACAGGGGCAACGCGTGTCCGAGGAGCGGTAGTGCGCCTGGTGCCAGGGGAATCGACGCGGTGGTCGTCGTGGTCGTCTCGGTCATGGGTTACCTCGTTCTCCGGTCCGACGTCGTCGCACCGGGCGGTGGGCGGGTGATCTCGAGCAGGGCGGTGGTCCAGCGGAAGCCGAGGCCGAAGCTCACGACGAGGACGTGGTCCCCGACCCGCAGCGCGCCGGTGCGGAACATCCGGTCCAGGGCGAGCAGCACGTCGCAGGGGCCGGCGTGGCCGAGGTGGCGGCCGAAGGTCCAGCTGCTGTCGGTGGCGCGGCGGTGCAGCGGGGGTCCGGAGAGCACCAGGTCGAGCACGGCTGACCCGATCGCGATGGCCACCACGTGCGAGATGTCGGCCGCGGCCAGGCCGGTCTCGTCGAGGACGATGTCGACACAGTGGCGGGTGCGGCGTTGCAGCGCCCCGATGTGCGGCAGGAGTCCGGTCTGTTCGGCGAGGAACCGTCGGCCGTCGCCGGCGGCGGTGCCCCGCTCACCGGCGCGGGTCAGCACCTCCAGCTCCGGTTCGGTGGCCTGCGCGGTGGCCAGCAGCCGGGCGAAGCCGGTGCCCCGGGTGAGTACCGCGGCGGCGCCGGCGTCACCGGCGACGTAGCCGATGTCGCGGACGTGGCCCCACCGCTGGTGGGGGAAGCGGGCTCCGGCGGTGACCAGGGCCGCCGGGGCGGTGGGTTGGGCGGTGAGGTGTTCGGCGGCGGTCACCAGGGCGGCCGCGCCGCCGTCACTGGCCGCGCCGACCTCGATGCCGGTGGTACGGGTGGCTCCGAGGACCCGCAGCAGGTACGGCGCGGGCGTGTAGTGGTCCTCGTCCTGGAAGGTGGCGTGGGCCAGCAGGCTCACATCGGCGCTGGGGACCTCGGCGTGGCGCAGGGCCAGCAGGGCGGCCCGGGCCGCCATCTGGGTGGCGGTCTCCCCGGTGGAGACTGCCGCCGAGGTGAACCCGTTGGCCGAGGCCAACGACGATGGACCGGCCCGGGTGGCGTCCCACGGGTCGTGTTCGGGTCGGATCGGGGGTATCCAGGAACCGGTTCCGGCGATCGTGATGTCGTGCCACAACACCGCTGTCTCCTCGACTGTCAGGGAAGGGCCGGCTGGGGGATGTCGGCGTGCGGCCGGATCAACCTCCCGCTGTGGTCGGTGGCGTGCGCGCTGACCCCGGTGATCCGGGCCAGGACGTGGCCGTCCGTGGTCGACGCGGTCAACGCGCCGTCGGCGAACCGGCAGTGCAGCCGGATCGTCGGGTGCGCGGCGCTGAGCTGGCAGTCGTTGCCCGGTCCGCCGAGGTCCACCGCCTCGATGCCGGCCATCGGGCCGACCAGTGGTGGCCGGTCGCCGGGTGGCGGCAGGAGCAGCAGGTGCACCATCGCGTCCAGCAGGATCGCCGGTACGGTCATCCCGGCCAGGGCCGGGTTCCACGCCTCGTGGTCCAGGCGGAACGTGGCGCTCGTGCCGTCCGGTCCACGGGCGTACTCGCCGGTTCCGGCGAACGGGCCGCTGAGGGTGATCGGCAGGTCGGCGGAGTAGACCGGCATGGTGAAGTCCGGTTCGGGGCGGTGTGTCACCTGGTCGGTCGGCGCGGGCAGTGTGGGGTGCCGGTCGGCCAGCATGACGGTCGTCTCGCAGAGCAGGTCGTTGAAGCGCAGGATCTTGCCGTTGCGGCCGACCCGGTTGGTGGTGATGCGGACTGCCACCACGGCCCGGTCCGGGGACCGGTCGGTGAGTTGGGCCTCCACGGTGATGGTGCGGGGTGGTCCGGCGGACCTGACCGTCACCGACGTCCGGCAGACCAGGTCCCGGAATCCGGTGACGACGAGGTCGGGGCAGAGGTGTCCGGCGGCGCCGGCGGCGGCCTCGAGGGCGAAGGTGCCGGGGAGGACGTACTCCCCGTTGACCCGGTGGTGGCGCATCCACCGGCCGTCCTGTTCGGCGAGGGTGTGTGGTTCCCAGGTTTTGGTGAACACCGCCCAGCGGCGGCCGCGCAGCAGTACGCCGTCGAGCAGCGGCGTGGCCAGGGAGGGGTCTGGTGGGGTCGGTGGTGGTGCGTCGGGTACGGGCAGTGGCAGCCGGCCGCTGGTGGTGTCGGTGCTGATTCCCCGCTGCCCCAGCAGTACGCGTTCCTCCTGCCGGAGGTAGAAGACCGCCGCCCCGCTGCCGGGCCGGGTCACCGCATCGAGGAACTGGGCGGCGCCCTGCCGGCTGCTGATGTAGGCGTCCATCCGGTTGCGGCGCAGGGTTTCCTGCATGGCGGTGCTGCTGGCGACGCCGACCTCCCGCCAGCCGCTCCAGAGGATGGCGAGTTCGCGGTGTCCCTCGGGTGCGTGTCGGTCGGCCCAGGCGCTCGCGTACGCCAGGTATTCGTTGACGGCGCAGTAGTCGACGTCTCCGGGGGCGGGGGCGAGGGTGGCCAGGGTGCTGAAGTTGCACCAGGTCCGGGGCGGCCGGCCGGCCAGGGCGCGTTTGAGGTTGCGGTAGCCGGTGGCTTTGGTGGCCCGTACCGCCCGGAAGTCGGCAAGGGTCTTCGCGTGCAGTGCCCGGGAGCGCAGGTCGAGGACGGTGTTGACGAGCAGGTCGATGCGTCCGTGCCGGTCGATGACTTCGTCGAGGACGGCTTGGGTGCGGTCCGCGTCGAGGACGTCGCACACCCGGTGGTGGACCCGGTCCGGGCCGCAGAGTTCGGCGAGCCGGTTCACGGTGCGGCGTACCTCCAGGCGGGCCTGGGCGCGTTCGTAGCTGGTCTTGAGTTCCCGCACCGACGCGTCGGGGTGTTCCCGGCGTCCGGCGGCGATGAACTCGGCCTGGGGTGGCAGTTCGTCGTCGGTCTCGGGTAGCGGGGTGCGGCCGACGAGGTACAGGTGGGGTCGGTCGGTGGTGCGGGCCACGGCGTCGAGGAGTTCGGGGGTGATGCCGCGGGCGCCACCGAAGGCGACCACGATCGCGCCCGGTGGCAGGGTGGGTTCTGCCGTGTGGTGTGGTCGGGTCTCGTCGTCGCCGACGGCCAGTTCGGACCAGGTCTGCCCGTGGCAGGCCAGGGTGTGCGTCGGCACCCGGGCGGTCGCCGCCCGGGCCAGCTGTGCCAGCGCGGTCGGGGCTTGCGACGTGTCGGTGATCAGGGTGTTCCCGCTACACTGCGGGACCTCGGCCCGTACCGAGCGGACGAGTCCGCTGAACAGACCGGCGAGCGGGTGGGTCGTTCCCTGCGGCAGGGCGGCGAGCAGCAACGCGGCGAGCGACCCGCCGGCGCGCAGCGCGGGCAGTGCGGCCTGGATGGTGGTGAACGCCAGGTCCTGGAGGTCCTCCGACCGGGCGGCCTGGGTGTCGTCGGCGCCGTCGTCGGGGGTTTCGAGCCGGGTGAGGATCCGGATGTGGCGTGGGACGAACGGCAGGTCGGCCAGCGCGTCGGCGGCGGCGTCGGGTGGTACGTGGGTGGCGGCGTCGACTCCTGGCTGCGGTGACCAGACGGCGATGTCCGGTCCGGTGACCGCGGCGGCGAGGTCTGCGGCGTCGGTGAGCACGATGCTCCCGGCGGGGATCGCCGGCCCGTCCGGGTCGGGTGGGGTCAGGGGGCGTAGGTGGAGGGTCTGCCGGCGGCCGATCGGCTGTTCGGCCGGTTCCGGGACGGGCCTGCTCGGGTCCGGGTCGGGACCGGCCGGCCTGGTGAACCGGATCGTGGGTGATCCGGGGGCGGCCGGGGACACGACGGTGCCGGTGCCGGTGACGACGGCCCGGAGCACCGCCAGCAGGGCGTCGAGGGCCAGGTAGGTGCGGTCGGTGCCGGCCGGTGCGGGCAGGGTGTGCGCCGGGTCGTCGGCGGTGCCCCCGGGTGCGGTGCCGAGGGTGCCCAGGATGGGCAGGCCGTGTTCCCGGGCGGTGGAGCGGCGGGCGACGGCGACGACGGCGGCGCCCTCGGCGACCGACCGGCCTGCCGGTACGAGGGTGTCCAGGTGCCGGTCCCATCCGCTGATCGGTCGCAGGCTGACCGCGCCGACGAGGGCCAGGTCGCAGGCCCGGTGGCGGAGTTGACGCAGGGCCAGGTCGAGGGCGCTGTGGGCGGAGTCGCGGTGGGCGTAGACGCTGGTGCCGAAGCCCCGCAGGTCGTAGTAGTTGGCGGCCCGGCCGGACAGGATGCAGGAGACGGCGCCGGTGAAGTCGTCCTCGTTGAGCTCGTCGGGTATGACGTCGCCGGCGTCGGCGAGTGCCTTGGCGAGGTACTCCCGCAGGGTCTGGGCCTGCCCGGGGTCGGGTAGCAGGTCGAACGTCGAGGCGCACTCCTGTGCGTGCACCCGTAGGGCGGCGCGGGCGTTGTGCGTGGTCGGCAGGCTCGCCCCCACCAGGATCGCGGTGGTGGGTCGCAGTGTGGTTCCCGGTTCGCCGAGGTCGGCCAGGAGCGGCCCGAGGGCTTGGAGCATCATCAGGTGAGCGGGGTCCATGTGCCGCATCGTCCGGGGTGGGATCCGCACGTCGAGGGGGGACGGCAGCGGGTACGGGCTGCCGAAGCTGAGCTGCGGGGCCGGGCCGTCGCCGGCGAGCCAGCCGGGCACCCGGTCGCGGTCCAGGCCGGGCAGGTGGGTGCTCCAGCCCACCACGACCAGGTCCTCGGTGTCCGGGGTGCGGTCGGGCACCGACGGTCGGGGCGCGGGTCGGGTCGACGGCACCCGGTCGGCGAGCACCACGTGGGCGTCGGCTCCCCCGAGGCCGAACGAGGACACCCCGACCATCCGGGGGCGGGCCTCGTCGACGGGCCAGGGCGCATCGGTGACGGGCACCGTCAGGCGGGTGCCGCCGCCCAGCAGCGGGTGGGGATCGGTGACCACGGTGTGGCCGGGAATCGTGCGGTGGGCGAGGGCGACCAGTGCGTGCGCCACCGACACCAGCCCGGCCAGGACACCGGTGTGGCCGAAGACCTGTTTGTTCGACGTCAACAGGCACGGTCGGTCCCGCTCGCCGAGTCGTGACAGCAGGGAGCGTAGTTCTACCTCGTCGCCGACGGGGGTGCCGGTGCCGTGGGCCACCACCCAGTCCACGTCGGAGGCGTCGATGCGGGCGTCGGCCCAGGCCCGGCCGATCGCGAGTTCCTGTCCCCGGGTGGCCGGGGCGTGGATGCCCTTGCCGCGGCCGTCGGCGGCCAGTCCGGTGCCGAGGACGACGCCGTGGATGTGGTCGCCGTCGGCCACCGCGCGGGCGTACGGTTTCAGCGCGAGCATGACGGCGCCCTCACCGATCAGGGTCCCGTCGGCCGCCTGGTCGAAGGGGCGGATCCGGCCGCTGACGGTGATTCCCTGGGCCCGGCAGAACAGCGTGAAGCCGATCGGTTCGATCACCGACGTGCCGCCGACCAGCGCCACGTCACAGCTTCCCTCGCGGAGGGCCTTGACGGCGGCGTCGAGACAGAACAGGCCGGTGGCGCAGGCCGCGTCGAGGGTCAGGTGTTGGGCGTCGTCCGGGATCAGGCCGCGTAGCGCGTTGCGGGAGACTGAGGCGGGCAGGTAGGCCAGCGGGTTGCCGCCGTCGCCGCCGTAGTGGGCGCTGATGGCGTGGTCGGCGAGTTCGGCCAGCCAGTCGTCGCCGCCGCTGCTCTGGATGGCGTCGCGGATCAGGCGTTGGTACTCGTCGCCGAGGACGACGCCCTGGGTGCCGAGCCCGGTCTGGTCGTGGATGCCGGTGGTCGCCGCCAGCCACCGGTCGCCGGGCCGGCGGTGTACTCCGGCCAGGGCCTGGACGGTGCAGTGTCGGAGCCATCGGGTGGTGCGTGGCCAGCCGGGGTGTTCCAGGAACCCGTCGGGTTCGGTGATCGAGGCGGGGTCGGGGACGAAGCCCTGCACGTAGCCGGCTTCCCGGATGTAGAAGCTGTCGGTCTCCGCCGCGCTGGCCGACCAGAAGTGCCGCAGGTCGAACGCGGACGGTTCGCTGGCCAGCAGGGCGCCCTCCCGGAGCCGGTCGTAGAGGTCGGCGGGGTTGTTGGTGCCGGGCAGGACCACCCCGAGGCCGACCACCGCGATGGCGTCCGGGTCGTGCCCGCCGGGGCCGGGGCCGACCTCCGGTCGGCGCGGCTGCGGGTCGCGCACCGGACGTGGTGTCGCGGCCGGGGCCGGTTCGGGCACGGCGACGGCCTCGGGTACGGCGGCGGCCTCGGTGGTCGCGGGGTGCGTCTCGGGTGCCGTGGCTGCTGCGGTGGGGCGGACCGGTGGGGTGCGGGTGGGCACACCGACCTGCGCGGCGAGTTTGCTGTGCAGTCGCAGGCTCTGCATGCCGCCGATGCTGATGCCGCCGTCGGCGACGAGGGTCTGCCCGGTGATGAATCCGGTGTCCGGGTGCAGGAGGTGGACGAGCAGCCGGGCCGCTTCGGGGGTAGAGATGGTGCGGCGCATCAGGTCGCTGGTGCGCGGCGAGTCTCCGAGCGCGGCGGCCGGGTCGTCGAGGTTGACGACGATCTCGCTGGCCACGGAGCCCAGCAGCACGGTGTTGACCCGGATGTCCTGGTCGGCCAGTTCCAGTGCCAGGTACCGGACCATGGATTCCAGGGCGGCCTTGGTGACGCCGCCGGGGCCGTACCCGGGGACCGGCTGGTGGGCGCCGACGCTGGACAGGCAGAGGATGCCTGCTCCCGGGCGGCCCACCATCAGCTCGGCCGCCCGGCGGGAGCAGTGGTAGGCGCCCATGACGTTGGTGGACCAGGCCCGCTGCCAGTACGTGTCGTCGACGTCGAACAGGGGCAGGAACGCCCCGCCGGCCGCGTTGTTGACGAGGAAGTCGAGGCCGCCGTGCCGCTGCCGGACCAGGTCGAACATCTTGTCGATCTCGGTGCGTTTGGCCACCGAGGCCCGGATGAACTCCGCGCTGAGGCCGGCCTGCGCCAGCTCGGCGCGCAGCAGTTCGGCCTGCTCGACGGAGTGGAAGTAGTTGACGATGACGTGTGCGCCGCAGGTGGCCAGTCGACGGACGATGTCCGCGCCGAGGCTCTTGGCCGCGCCGGTCACCAACGCGATCCGACCGTGCAGGCTTGGTGTGTCGGTCATCGGGCGGTCGCCTCCCCCCGGGCCTGGACGACGGCCTGCGCGATCCGCCCCAGGGTGCCGACGGTCAGCAGGGAGGTGTTGGCCCGCAGGTCCGGCAGGCCGTACCGGTCGGCGACCCGGCCGAGGAGGGCGACCTGCTTGAGTGACTCCACGCCCAGGTCGGATTCCAGGCCGTCGTCGTCGCCGAGCAGCTCCGGCGGATAGCCCAGGTAGTCGCCGTACAGGGCCCGGATCTCGTTCAGCACCACCGCGTACCGCCCCTCGGTGTCCGATGTGGAGACTGAGGGGGCCACCGTGGCTGGGGAGGCCGGTGCGACCGGTGACTGCGGGGTCGGCGGTGCCAGGACGGACGGGATAGGGGGTGCGGCCGGGGCGCTTGGGGCCGCCGGGACGACCGGCACCGCCGGGACGGCTGGGGCGGGTGCGGTCGCCACGGGTGGCGGCACCACGACGGGGGGAGCCGGTCGCGGCGGCGTCGGTGGCGCGGACGTGACGGGTGGAGGGGCCGCCAGGACAGGCGGCGACGCTGGCGTCCGTACCTGCGGTGACATCGTCTCGGTGCGGCCGGCGACCAGCGCCCGGACCGCCGCGACCGGGTCGTGTTCGCTCAGCGGCACCACCGAATGGATGCCCGGGACCGACGCCTCGACGAACCGGGTGACTACCGGCCACTCCCCGCATTCGATGAACGTGTCCGCACCGGCGGCGTGCAGGGCACGCACCGTGTGCAACATCCTCACCTGGGCGGTGAGCGCGCCGGCGACCAGCTCGACCGGGTCCTCGTCGCCGATGTCCCGGCCCAGCCACGGTGAGGACACCCGCCACCGTCCACCGCCGTAGGACACCCGGGGGGCGGTGGCCAGCAGGTCCCGGGCGGCCTGCGCGACCGCCGGGGTGTGGGTGGGATGCGGAACGTCGAGGCGGACACTCGGCCAGCCGAGCGCCTCGGCCACCCGCTCCGCCTCGTCGATCTGCCGCCGCGGACCGCTGAGGACGCTCTGCCGGGGTGTGTTCTCGCAGGCCAGCACCAGGTGTGGGTGGCCGATCAGCCCGGCGAGTGACTCCGCGCGGCGGCCGTCCACCCCGACGGCGAGCATCGTGCCCGGCCACGCCTGCCGGGTCAGTGCCCGGGACCTGGCCACCGCCAGGCGCGCGGCGTCGCCGACCGACACGTGTCCGGCGGCGGCCAGGGCCCAGAGTTCCCCGATGCTCTGTCCGACGATCGCCACCGGTTCGACGCCCTCGGCGAGGAGCAGGTGGTACGTGGCGAGGCTGACCGCGAAGATCTCCAGGTACTGCACCTCGGGGCTGTAGGGGCGTTCGCCGGCCACGTCCTCGATCAGGCGGGTGCTGATGTCGGGCAACCCCAGTTCCCGGGCCGCCTTGTCGATGCGGGTCAGTGCCTCCCGTACCGTCTCGTAGCGGCTGTGCAGGTCACGCAGGATGCCCGTACGGGGAGCAGCCACTGTGCCGGGCATGACGAAGACAGAATCCACCATGTGCGTCACCCTCGTTTCCGTCCCGGTGAACGGGCTCTGGCGCGCCGTGACGGCGCAGGGACAATCGACGACGTGCGACCTGCGGGTCCGGTGTGCCCTGCCGTCACCCCCGGCCCGGGCCGCCCGGCCGGGCAGGTTCCGGCCGGCTATTCCGCGATCCGCGACCGGTACGCCCAGCGGAAGACGAGCGGCTCACCGTCGCCGTCGTCGGGGCGTTCGAAGTGCTCGTAACCACCGTTGTGCGGGACTTTCACCTTCGGTGCGTCCGGCGAGACCCGTTGGGTGCGAAGCTCGGGCGGGAGGCTCGCCGGGCCGCCTTCGAGTGCGATCAGGACGGTGGTGCAGGGGTTTGTGGTGTCGTCCGGCTGGGGGGACACGGTCATGCGGATAGCTTCCCCGGGGAGGACGAACGAGACATGCGTCAGCTGACCCACAAAACCGGCCCGGGTTCGTCGAGTCATCCGTCATCGGGACCCGCGTTGCGGAGCACCTCCTGGGCGATCTGGTTACGGCTGCGCAGCCCGAGCTTGTGCAGGGCGCGGGAGATGTGCGTCTGGACCGTCCGGCGGGTCAGGAGCATCGCGGCGGCGATCTCGGGCGTCGAACGGCCCTCGGCGACGAGCACGGCGACGCGTCGTTCCGTGGCGGTGAGCGCCGCCCAGCCCGAGACCGGCCGGGCTGCGCGGGGGCCGCTGACCCCTCGGCGTACGCCCCTGCCCCGCAGCCGCGCCTCGGTGCGTCGCACGTCCCAGGTCGCGCCCACCCGGGTGTACAGGTCGATCGCCTCGGTGGCGGCCGCCCGGCACTCGTCGGTCGCACCGTGGCCGGCCAGCACCACCGCGAGGTCCTCAAGGGTCGCCGCCAGCTCGGTGCGGGGGCCGGCCGACCGGTAGTGCTGCACGGCCGTACGCAGCGGCTCGGGGTTCTCGGTGGCGAGGCCCACGCAGCGCTGACGCATGGTCGCGGCCCGCCCCGGCACTGGCTCGGCCTCGGTCCAGACCCGCGTCAGTTCGAGGGCAGCGGTCACGGTCGAGGAGTCCGTGCAGGCCGCCGCCATCCGGATGAGGTCGGCGAACCACGGGTGGTGGGGGCCCGTGCCGGAGTCGGGGCGGTGTTGCAGCATCGTGGCGAGCAGGGCGGCGCCCCGTTCCGGTTCGCCCTGCTGTTCGGCGTGTACGGCCCGGGCGGCGAGGAGGAAACCCTCGCTGTCCTCGTCGGTGCTGCGGTCGGCCGACACGTGCGTGGCGGGGTGCAGGTGCGCCTCGGCGAGCGCGCGGTCGTCACGGCGGACGGCGATCAGCGCGGTGACGCCCCGCCGCAGTAGCGCAGGTCCACCCCGGTGCAGACCCGGATAGAACGGCCCGCAGGGATCGTCCGCGACCGGGGTCAGTGCCGTCAACGCCTCGTCCCAGCGGCCGAGCCAGTAGTGCAGCATCGCCTCGGTGACGCCGATGGACCCGGCGGCGACGTCGTGTGCCCGGCGGCGGATCTCATGGGACAGCCGCAGCACCCTGTCGGCTTCCCTCCACCGGGCCATGTTCTGCAGGCTCACCACCCGGCAGTGCAGGGCGAACATTTCCAGTTCCGGGTGGTCGGGGTGACCGACGAGGGCGGTGAGTGCCTGTTCGGCGTGCCGCAGTGCGGCCGGGTGGTCACGCCGGTCGGAGCGGGTGAGGGACAGCACGACGCTGGCGCCCGCGATCGCACAGTCGTCGCCGGAGCGGCGACCGGCGTCGAGGGCCTCGCCGGCCAGTGCCTCGGCTTCGTCCGACCCGCCGGTGCCGGCCCGGCTGATCAGGGCCAGGGTGCCCAGGAGGCGTCCGCGCCACGGTTCGGGTATCGCCTGTCGGGTGAGCACCTGCCGCAGGATCAGCTCGGCCTCGTCGGTCTTCCCGCTGTTGGTGAGCGCGCGGATCAGCAGCCAGTGCAGCTCGCCGTGCGCGTCCAGCCCGGTCGACGACGCGAGGGCCTCGCGGGCCCGGTCGGCGGCCTCCTCCCACCGGCCCAGCATCTGTAGTGAGCGGGCCAGCGCGACGCTCAGCGAAGGCTGGTGCGGGTCCTTTGCCGGAAGCTGTCCGAGCTGTGCGCGCAGCAGCCGGACCGTGAGTCCCGGGTCGGTGTCCGCCAACGCGGGGACGGACCTGTGGAGCCAGTCGGGCACCCACCGGTTCTCGACGCCGCCCGCCGCCACCAGTTGGTGTGCCACGGTGAGCGGCTCGGCGGCTGCGGCGGCCAACTCCCGGGCCAGGTCGAGGTGCAGCGCCCGACGCAACGGCAGCGCGACGGCGTCGTACAGGGCTTGGCGGATCAGCGGATGGCAGAAGGTCATTCGTTCCCCGGAGCCGGCGAGGATCCGGGCCGCGACCGCCCGCTGCAGCACGTCGGCGAGGACCCGCACCGGCCGGCCCAGCACGACACTCAGGTCGGTGACGGTGAACTCGGTGCCGAGTAGTGCGGCGGTCCGCAACACGTCCCCGGCGTCCGGCACCAGACCGAGCCGGCTGGTCAACGCGGCGGTGAGGGCGGGAGGTATCCGGTCGTCGTCGTCACGTAGGTCCGCGTGTCCCGCCACGACTTGGACCAGGTCCTCCCGCACCAGGACGTCGGCCAACTCACGCAGGTAGAGCGGATTACCCACCGCCGCGCCCGACCACCGGCTGAGGGTCGGGCCGGGTGGCGCTCCGAGCAGCCCGGTCAGTAGCTGCGAGACCTCCGCTTCGTCCAGCGGCATGAGGCTCAGCAGGTGTTCGTGGCCCCGGAGGGTGTTGGCCGGGGTACGGGTCGGACGGGACGGGTCCTGATGGTGCGCGGCGATCAGGAGTAGGGGCAGGTGTTCGACGCTGGCGGCAAGGCGTCGCCAGACCACGGTCGACGCCTCGTCCATCCAGTGCGCGTCGTCGACGATGAGGACGGTGGGGCCCGTCGCACACAGGTCGTCGACGAGGGAGGCCAGCATCTCGGCCACGGCAGCCAGGGCCGACCCGTTGGCGGGGAAGGCTGGCGGTTGGCCGACCAGGGTCTGGGTGATCTCCGCCCGGGACGGGTCGTCCGGCCGCTGGCGGACTCCGAGGCAGGCGAGCAGGACGCTCAGTGGTGACTGCTGGGAAAGTTGGTCGGCGACGGCGTGGAACACCTGGTAGCCGCGGTCGGCTGCGGCCCGGGCGGTGATGGTGAGCAGTGAGGTCTTGCCGATGCCCGGCTCACCCACCAGCCGGAGCGCCGCGCCGGTTCCCCGCGCCAGCCGGGTCAGCGCTGTCTGCGTGAGGTTCCGCTCACGCGCTCGCCCGACCCATACCTCGGACCCGGACTCCGGGCCTATTCTCAGCATTCCCATCGAAGGTGAATTGCCGCCGGGAATCTCCCCGACGACGGATATCCTTTTCCCGGCCGAGCCGACTACCGTCACACCGTGTCGACCGGGAAATCAACTCTATGGTGGCCGCCGCACCGGGCCCGCAATACGCTGGCAGGCGGCCTTGATCGACCTCCACCAGATCAACGAAATGCCTGAGATCATTCGTTCCGACACCCTACGATGAGCCATCCTGATAGGAATTAGTCGAAAAATCAAGGGAAGCTCGTCGAGTCCGCAGGGAGTCGCCTCCCGGCGAACCAACAGGGCAGTTGCCGGATCACACAATACGTTTCGGTCAGGTTAATTTGTGATGGTCGGCCGACGCCGGGTCGGCGCACGGGCGGTGCCGTACCACCGAGCAGCCCTACGCCGCACCCGGAGGACGCGAGACGGGCGAGGTGAATTCACATCGTCATCGCGAGGAATTCCCGAATTCCCACCCGCCTTCACGTCGATTCCGGCGAGGTCACCGAATCAGCACACCAATCGCCACTTCGAAAAGGGGCTTGCTCTCCCAAGGTCGAGTTCGATGCTACAACGCTGCCCGTCGAATCCGATAGCCCTGAGTGAATCTTCACCCACCTTCGGTAACGGCCACCGACCACTCCCCCGTCCCTCGCCGTGAACGTGTGGAACGAACGCAGGCGGCGGGCCCCGTCCGCATCGTCTGACCGGGCAGGACAGCGGACCGGGCCAGGGCGGACGGATGAAGACCCAGCCGCCCTCCTTCCTCCGCAGCCGGCAGGGTTCGAGGGTGCCGCGATGATCGTTGTGGCGGTCAACCTGCCCCACACCGCCGTTCCCCTTGCGCCGGACCCGGCGGCGTACGGCGCGCACTGTGTCACCGAGACACTCCGGGATGCTGGTGCGTCGGCAGCCCCGCGCCTGCCTCGGCCGACTGCTGCCGCAGTCGCCGCCTACGGCGTGGGCGAGTTGGTCGAGCGCTCCCGCGCCGGGACGCGGTGTTGCGCAGGCCAGCGCGGCGTAGTGGCTGCACCTCAGCGTCCACCCGCTCCGACAGCTGACGGCGGGGGTGTCGGCCGACCTTTGCCTGCGGGGGCGATCGCGAGGTCGGTAACCTGGTCGTCCGTGATGCCGAACTCGAACGAAAAGGACAGTGGCCCGCCGGGGAAGTCGCCGTCCCCGGAGGCCACCAGCCGGTCGTCCGCGAACGAGGTCGGTGTGAGCACGATCTTGGGGTGATCAGGTGTCCCTGGATCCACTCGCGGATCTCGGTCCCGCCGGTCCAGGTTTTCCCGTCATCGCGCACGGTGGTCCCGTCGCTGAAGACCGCGGCCAGCGCGTTCGCGTCGTGCGCGTTGGTGGCTGCGATGAAGTTCTCGACCACGTTGGGCAGCGTGATGTCATTCATTTCCACTCTCCGGTTTCTCGGTGCCAGGACGCGAGGGCGTGCTGGTGTGTCCCTGCGGTACCTCAGCGGCACGATGCGGGCCGCGCAGCACGGGACTGGCTTGAGGCGCCGACCAGGGTCAGGTCGGCACAGACATGCGGGGCATTTCATCGGGTCGGCTGTGTAGGTGACTCGATCCCTCCTCCTGGTCGCGGCATGGCAGCCCTCGCGGGTCTCCGGCACCGCTGTGGCGACAGGCTCAGAAGTCCGCACTGCGTGAGAGCTTTTCGTTCGCGCGCAGCTCCGCGAGTGCGTTCTCATGCATCGCGACTACGGCGTCGTAGCCGGAGTTGCCGAGCACGATCCGGTGCGGTGGAACGGGTGCGTTCATCGCGCTGATCACTGCCTGCACGCCACGAACGGGGTCACCTGCCTGCTTGCCGTGAGCGTCCACGAACGCCGCCTTGACGGCCTCGACCATCGGCACGTAGGCGTCGACGGTCTCGTTCTGGAAGTAGGAGAAGGCACTGGTGCGGAAGGCTGCCGGCGCTACGGCGAGCACGCGCACCCCGAACGGCTCGACTTCCTCGCGCAGTGTCGCGGTGAGTCCTTCGATCGCGAACTTCGCCGCCGCGTAGTAGCCGAACCCCAGTGCGCCGACGAGGCCGGCCACCGACGACATGTTCACGATCCAGCCGTCGCCGCGTGCCCGCATGCCGGGGAGGACCGCGCGGATCACCTCGACGACGGCGAACAGGTTGAGGTCGAACGTGCGGCGGATGGTCTCGTCGGGGCCCCCTCGATCGAGCCGTACCAGCCACGGCCCGCGCTGTTGACGAGCACGTCGATTCCGCCGAACCGTTCCTCTGCTCCATCAAAGCGGGGGGAACTCAACCAGCGTCACCAACATCGCCGCCACCACCCGACATCACGCCCGAGACGGCATCCGCCCGCTGGCACTACCCGGCATCACCTGACGACAGCCGGGCCCTGGGGTGCCAGGACCTGCACCGGAACGGGACGGTCACTAGTAGTGCCGTCGCCCAGCTGGCCGTGGTTGTTCAAGCCCCAGTCGACGACGGTGTAGTTCGGCTGTAGCGCGAGATTGTGATCGATGCCGGCGGCGATCGCCCGAATCAAGTACAGAAATCGACCGCAGGGCGCGACTTCCCCCACCGCACACACCCGCACCGGCGTCAGACGATTCACGCGAGTGCCGTCGCCGAGCTGTCCATAGCCGTTGTAGCCCCACGCCAGAACGCCACCGCTACTCAGCTGCGCCATACTGTGAAAACCGTTGGCGGCGATGTGCCGCACCCCGTACAGGAACCGGTCACAGGGTGCGACCTGCCCCTGCGCGCACACCCGCACCGGAACGAGCCGGTGGTTATCGCGTGTGCCGTCACCGACCTGACCCTCGACGTTGTAGCCCCAGGAAACGACACTGCCGCTGCCCAGCAACGCCATGCTGTGGAAAGCGCCAGCCGCCACGGCGCTCACCCCGTTCAGGAACCGGTCGCAGGGGGCGGTCTCCCCCACCGCGCACACCCGCACCGGAATGGTACGGAAATTGTCGCTGGTGCCATCGCCGACTTCACCGGCGCCGTTGAAGCCCCAGGCGACGGCGTGGCCGGTCCCCACGACGGCCAGACTGTGCCCTTCACCTACCGCGATGGACCTGGCCCCGGTCAGGAACCGGCCGCAGGGGGCGGACTCCCCCACCGCGCACACCCGCACCGGAACCGGACTCCCGGCGTACCCGCCGTCACCGAGCTGACCGAAGGCGTTGAAACCCCAGGCGACGACAGCACCGTTGCCCAGCAGAGCGAGGTTGTGGTCTGAGTCGCCGCTGGCGATGGCCCTGACCCCGCTGAGAAACTGGCTACACGGTGCGACCTCCCCCACCGCACACACCCGCACCGGAACCGAACGACTCGTGAAGGTGCCGTCACCAAGCTGACCTGTCACGTTCTGCCCCCAGGCGACGACCGTGCGGTCCCGGAGCAGGGCCACGCTGTGCACGAACCCGGCGGCGATGGCGATCACACCGGTGAGGAACCGGGTGCAGGGGGCGGCCTGACCGACGGCGCACACCCGCACCGGAGTGACACTCGGGTCGAGGTTGCCGTCACCCAGCTGACCTTCACTGTTTCGGCCCCAGGCGAGGACGGTGCCGTCCGAGCGCAGGGCAAGACTGTGTCCGTAACCGGCGGCGATGGCGGTCACTGCGCCGAGTTCGGCCGGAGCCTGCTGGGCCACCAGTCGCTGGGCCACCAGTCGCTGGGCCACCGCAGGCGCGGCGGTTCGACCGACCGGCTTCCCGTTCGCCCCACCGACCGAGGCGTCACCGACCACCACGACCAGAGTCAGCACCGCCAGCACGCTGGTGACGGCAGCGCGTCGGGCACTGCCGATCATCACGGCGGACATGTCTTCGGGAAAACAGAATTTACCCATCTCCCTCTCCTGACCGAGACAAATTCAATTCCTGGCCACCTGACTGCCCGGACCTTGGCGGCGGATCAGGCGCACAGCTGCACGGGCCCCGAATCCGGCAGGCCGCACAGGCAAGACCAGAACGGGGATAGGGGTGAGGGGCGGCAGGGATAACACGAGAATTTGAGTAGATATCACCTCCCTGGCAGGCGGCTCAGGCAACAGGGATTCGTGAACCAGAATATAGACCCGTACAACGTGGAGATAAATAGCCGAGTCGAATGAGTTAGATGCTCGCGAACGGTCGCGTGTCCTTCTCGCGTCGAACCACCGCGCGCCCGACCCCGGCCGCTCGACGTCGAATGCCGGCGCAGATCTTCACCCGTGTCGATGACTCGGCGCGCGGCGGGATGCGACACTACGAACAACGGCCCGACCTGCCGCATCGCCAGGTTCCTACGCCAGTAGACGGCCACCAGCAGCACCCGGCCGGGCAGATCGAGGGCCACTGCCGGCCCGGCCGACCGTCAGCGATCCCGTCCCCGTCACGCTCGGCGACGAGACGGATCAGCTTGCGGAACTGGTCGGGGGCCAGCCCAGCGAACGGGATGATCCCCTCCTGGCGGACCGGCCGAGTGCGGAGTGCGCCCACACCGCCAGGTCCAGGGGCCAAACGGTACGGTGGCACCACTGACCCTGTGTCAGGGGCGGGCCGGGGCTGGGGTGGCGTGTTCGGTTCGGCAGCGGGGGCAGCGCAGTCGCGTTCCGGCAGCCGTGCGGGGCACCCGCAGTCGCTGACCGCAATCGCAGGTCAACACCGGGGCTGACGCCCGCAGGTATTCGTTTCGCTCACGGCGCGGCCACCGGGCGTGGCAGCGGGCGCACCACTTCGGTGGGTAGCTGTTGTAGTGGGCAAGACCGAACGCGCCTGCGATCATCAGGGTGGCAGGGACCAGAAGACCGAGCGGCGCGAGCAGGGCGGGCACGATCCCGCCGGCCCCGTCCGTTACCAATGCGGCGACGACCGTGAACACGGCCAGCGGCACACCGAGCAGGGTGAACCCGAAGCCCAACGCGAAGGCCAGCACCGACGGCAGGAACACCCACATGCCGCCGGTGGCCCATCGGCGGACGCCGTACCCGCCGCAGCGAGGGCAGTTGGGCGACGCACGGTGCGGCACGGCGTGCAGGACCTTCGGCGAAAGCCACTCGACGAGCCGCTTGAGGATCTCCTCGACCAGTTTGGTCGCAAGGGCCTGGAGAAACGAGTTGAGCATGGCAACCGCCTTCCTCGTTGCACGGGTCTGCCCGCGCTCAGGTCCGGGGCTGCCACCTGCCGTGTCAGCCAACACCCAGCGTGACCGAGCGGTGCCACCCTCCGCCCCGGCGCGCCGCTGCCGCGGCTTCGTGCCTCCGATCAAGGGCTTCGTCTCGCTCTCAGCGTCCGCCCTGGATTGCTGGGTGGTGAAACGGCCGTCGTCTACCCGACAGACGTCACCTCCCAGCACGGATGCCGGGAGACAGGCCGCCCGGCCACACCCTCTGATGCGGTGAGCTGCCCGATCAACGCTTCTGGGCGAGGTACCGGCGGGGGTGTCGGTCGACGGTCCCCACATCCTGGTATACGATACGACACGTGGCGTATCGGAATGAAGAGTCGTCAGGGGCCCGCGGCCGACCGCGCGATGCCGAGCTTGAGCGTCGGATCACCGCGGCCGTACTCGAGGTCCTCGCTGAGCACGGGTACGAGGACCTGTCCTTCGAGGCGGTAGCTCGACGCTGCCAGACGTCGAAGGCCAGTCTGTACCGGCGATGGGGATCCAAGCGGGACATGGTCATCGCCGCAGTGAAGGCAGGGCCCGCCCAGCACTCGACGTCCCCGCTACCGCAGGGGGCAACCCTGCGCGAGGACCTCCTGAGCCTGGTGCGGCGGCTGGAACGCACGATGGCTGCCGCCGACATCGGCACCGCATTGATGCTGCTTCAAGCGGGGCTGAAAGACCCTGAGCTGTGCGACGCCATCGAGAGTTCCGCGGGTCCCACGGGGGCCAGGTTGCCGCAGGCGGTCATCGACGCCGCGGTTGCTCGTGGCGAACTGCCCACCGGCGCGAGCCCGTTCGCCTTCGACGAGGTCGTCGGGTCGGTGCTGCTGCTCCGTCACGCGAACGGCCTTGCGGTCGACGACGCCTACCTGTCCGCGCTCCTGGACACCGTGATCATCCCTGCGCTCGTCGCCTCCTCCACCAGCGCCACCACGTTGCCTACCGGCCTCTTCTCCGGCCATCCCGAAGCCCGCGCCACCAACCGACCCCAGGAGGATTCGTGACCACACCATTCGTGATCGACAACGTCACCTACCGCACGATCACCGGCGACACCGGCGTGGACCTCAACGTCGCCGTCGGCGGCCAGGGGCCGGCCGTCGTGCTGCTCCACGGCTTCCCGCAGACCCACTACATGTGGCGCCACGTCGCCGGGAAGCTCGCGACCGACCACACCGTCATCATCCCCGACCTTCGCGGTTACGGAGCCAGCGGCAAGCCCGCCGCCGACGACCCGGGCACGTACTCCAAGCGCACGATGGGCAACGACGTCATCGCCATCACCCGTCAGCTCGGCTTTGACCACTTCGGGCTCATCGGCCATGACCGCGGTGCGCTCGTCGCCGTCCGCACCGGGCTCGACCACCCCGAAGCAGTGCGCTACCTCGGCATCCTCGACGTCCTGCCGACCCTGGACACCTGGGCCGTCCTGCACGGTGTCAATGCCAAGGTCGCCTGGCACCTCTACCTCATGGCCCAGCCAGCCGGCCTGCCCGAGAAGATGATCGCCGCCGTCGGTCCCGAGTTCTTCGGCTCCTTCCTCGACGCCTGGGACCCCACCGGCACCACCTTCACCCGCGAAGAGCGTGACTACTACGTCGACAGCTCCGTCGCCGCGATCGACTCGATCGTGGCCGACTACCGCGCGACGGCCAGCATCGACCTCGACATGGACATCGCCGACCGTGAACGCGGCGCGCAACTCACGATGCCCGTCGGTGTCATCTCCCAGGACTGGGGCTCCCAGCTCGGCTTCGACGCCTCCGCGCTCTGGCGCGCATGGGCCCCGGACCTTACCTACCGGGCCACCGGCAGCGGGCATTTCATGGCCGAGGAGAACCCCGACGAGATCGTCGCGTTTATCACCGCGCTGGCCACCCGCGCTCCTGCCGCCCGCCATCGCACCGAAGAATGAGCCATGTTCATCGTGGGCGACGGCCGTCCCCGGCGGCGGGGAGGACGATGACGGTCTGCGCGGTCGGGGTGGCGCACCCCGTGGCACGTGCGCTGACCGGCAGGGCCGCTGGTCGGCGACCCGGTCGATCGTGATCGGCATGCCGTCGAGGACCGCGTAGGCCAACCGTGCGGCCCGGCGCATGGTGGCGGTGAGGTCGTCGGCGCAGGCGGCGAACGCGTCGACGGCCTGGAGCAGGTAGCGCCACCCGGTAGTCACCGAGACTGCGAAGCCGACCGCGAGGCGGGTGGGGATGTCGCCGTCGCGCAGGTGCTCAGGACCATCAGTACGCGCTGCCGCCCCGGTAGCTAGCGCCGGCGGCCGCCGAATGTGCGACGTCGATCGCGGATGAGCTCGATCAGGCAGGTCAGGCTGCACGTGGACAGCGGAATGTTCGCAGGAACAGTCAGCACCGAAGCCCCCGTGCCCGGCAGCGCGTCTTGGCCAACCGCTGCCCTACCGGGGTTCCGTCCTGCCTGAAGCAATGACGCGCCGCTGAGCACCTGCTCGGGAACCCTTGAGCTCGATGACAACCGCTCAAGATGCCCAACCCCGGGCAACGGCTGCGGGCACCGGCGAGAGAGGTCCGACCGCTTCCGGGACGACTCGTGGCTGTCGCTGATGATCCCTATGCTGGTCCGCCGCGCTGACGGTCACCGGGTGGGACAGGCGCGGCTGATGGTGAAAACCCTGGCCAGGGCCTTCCTGCCCCGCCTTCGGTCGTCCCCGGACCTGGACCCGCCGCTGGTGGTTCGAGGACGTCAAGGACCGCCTTCAGCCGGTTGTCGAGCGGTCCACCCAACTCCAGGACAGGAGTGTCGTTCCAGGCATCGAGGGGGTCGTCGTAGACGAGTTCCCGAAGCGCGTCGTTCATTCGCGAGCGGAGGCCGGGCAGCTCCGCAGCGGGCAGAACCCGCTCGCTCTCCAGCGTGATCACCGCGATGACCAGTAGATCGAGCGTCGCGAACGCGGAACGCACCGCGGAGGCGTCAGCCTCCTCCACCGGGTCCGCTCCGGTCGCGGCCAGGTAGGCGAGATAGTCGAGCGGTGTGCGGTCGAACACGACCTTGGAAGGTGACAGCGACCGCATGCTCCGCACCGAGCAGGCCAGCATCGCCCGGTAGTCCTCCCGCGACGGCGGGAAATCGAACTCGTACCCCTGCTCTTCCAGGAGGTAGTACGGCTCGTCGCGCATGACATGTCCCGGCAGACACGCACACAACGCTTCGACAAGGGTGGTCTTTCCGATTCCGTGCGTCCCCGAGATCGCGACCCTCATTGCCCCATCCTTCACGATCCCGCTGACCCAGGCGTAGTCGGTGCCGCCCAGCCCGTTCGAGCGGAGCACAAACGTCTACCCATCGACCTCAGGCATGCGGGACGCGGCGTCGGCCGAAACTTCGGGCGCGGGGCGCAGGCCGGGCACGGCCCCGGGATCCGCCTTTCGGTCGCCACCGCCGTCGTCAGGGTAGATCGCCTTCACGCCACCATCATCGCGTGCCCATCCGCTCGGCGTACGCATCCGGCCTCAGTTCCTCGCGATGACCGCCGCGATCTGACACAACCGGGCCACGGCCAGCCCGTGACCAGGTCCGGATCGCCTACGACCACTGGCCCGACTTCGGACCTACTCGTCTCGACGGATCTGTCCAGCTGGCCTTCGGCGGTGGGTACCGTGTCTCGACGTCGCCGCGCCCGCACCGACCGTGGCCGCGCTGCCCGCAGGGGCAACCCGGACTGCCCGCAGGACCGGCCGGCGACCGGGGAACGGGCCGGTAGATCCGGCGCACGCTGGTGCGGACCCGCCCACCGACCGGGAGACAGGCGTGCATCCGCATCAGGACGTCCAGCCGGCACCATGGCAACACACGTTCGCCACGACCTTCGCCTGGATCGCCGAGCACCAGCCGGCGTTCTTCCAGCGCCTCACCTGGGCCGACACCCAGCAGAACAGCACCTGCCTGGCGATGTTCCATGCCTGGGCCGACGAGCAGGCCGCCCACACCGGCGTCGACCAGCTGCGCCGTAGCCTGGCCACGATCACGCTGCTCCAGCAGCACGCCAGTGGGCAGCTGGACCGGGACCAGCTCATCGTCGCGCTGGTGGACACCGTCCGGCCGCCGTGGGTCGACCACCCCCTGGCGGTGGCGTTCGGGGAGGTCGATCCGACGCTCGTCGCGGAGGTCGCCCAGATCGACGACATGTTCGCGCTGGTCGCCCGGTTGGCGCAGGTGTTCGAGGTGGACACCGGGTTCACGTTCGCCCTCTGGTCGGTGGCCGCCGAGGCCCTCGCCGGCGAGATCGCCGGGGCGTACCTGCCGTACTTCGCCGCAGCCTGCGACGAGCACCTGCGGCAGTGGTACCTGACCGCCACCGTCGCGCAACCGGACCTGCCCGGTCAGCCCGGGGACCCGGCACCTGACGGCGGCGACCAGCCGGCGACCCGGTGGCTGGACTACCTGGACCCCGACCAGTTCCCGCAGGTGCTGGCGGACTGCCCGGACCTCGCCGCCGACATGGCCGACTACAACACGCAGGCGTACGCGTTCAGCCTGGCCGGGCCGTACCAGGAGGAGTACCGGTCATCGGTGCACGACGCCATCGCCCGCGTCCTGGCCTGGTACGCCCACCGTCAACCGGTGATCCTGGGTCGCCTCCAGGCGTTCGGCGGGCCGCAGGGGCAGCCCGACGATCCGGCGACCGCCCACCTGCTGGCCCTCGCCCCGCAGTGGGAGCAGCTCCGCCAGGCCTGCGGGCTCCTCACCGCCGCCCTCGAACCCGGCTTCACCGGATATCCGCCGGCCCAGCCGTTGCCGGTCCGGGAACAGATCGCGGCGGCGGCGCGGGCCCGGCTGTCGGCCAGGGAGAGCCGGCAGGGTGGTGCGGGACCGCCGGAACCGGTCGAGACGCCGAGAGCCGTCGAGACGCCGAGAGCCGTCGAGACGCCGAGAGCCGTCGAGACGCCGAGAGCCGTCGAGGCGCCGCGACCACCGTCCCGCCGGCCCGAGCGGGTCGAGCAGCACGGGCCGTCGACTCTGGCCGGCATCACCGACGAGCAGTGGCGGCAGGTCGCGGCGATCCTGCCGGGCGGCGACTCGCATCGGGGCCGGCTGCACGACCGCCGGCTGATCGTGGAAGCGATCTACCACCGCAGACGCACCGGGTGCACCTGGGCGAACATGCCCGCGCACTATCCACCCGGCCCGACCGTCGCCAACTACCAGTCGACCTGGGAGCGCGACGGCACCATGCGCCTGATCGAGGCGATCCTGGGCTAGGCTCCCCCCGGCCAGATTCTCCGGACCAGCTCGCCGGGCGATGATCGGCAGGTCTGGCCGCCAGCGCCACGGTCGGTATCGCTCAGCATCGTTACCGGACGTCTCCGCCGACGGACCTACCTGAGCAGGGCCGCTGCCGCGGCCAGGGTGGCCAGCGACAGTGTCGTGGTCAGCAGCACCGCGCGGCTGGTCACCGCCTCGCCGACGCCGTACTCCTGGCCGAAGATGAACGTGTTCTGCGCTGTCGGCAGGCCCGCGCACACCACCACGGCGAGCAGCTGCGGCGCGGGCAGGTGCAGGGCCAGCCCTGCCGCGTACGCGACGGCCGGCTGCGCGACGAGCTTCAGCGCGGTGATCACGGCCAGCTCGGCCGGCGCGGCCCGATCGCTGCGCGACGGCGTCGTGTGGTGCAGCGACGCGCCGAGCGCGACCAGGGCGGCCGGAGCTGCGGCGCCCGACAGCAGGGTGAGTGTCGCGTCGGCCGCCGACGGCAGCCGCAGGCCGGCAGCCGAGCAGGCGACACCGAGCAGCGACGCCAGGATCACCGGGTTACGTACCGGCAGGGAGGCGATCCGCCGGACCCGTATCCGCCCGGCGGGGTCGCGGTGCCGGTCCAGGGCGACCAGGATCACGGGTGCCACCACCAGTACCTGTAGCAGCACCACCTGCGCCAGGAATGCCACGTCGCCGAGTACCTGGGTGGCGATGGGGATGCCGAGGTTCGCCGAGTTGACGTACCCGGCGGCCATACCCCAGATCGGCCGCTCGCCGGGCTCGCGACCGAACAGCCGGCTCGCACCGAACCACCCGAACCCGACCACCACAGCGGTGCTCGCCGCGAAGGCGAGCAGCGGGCGGCCGGCGAACCCGGACAGCGGCATCCGGGACAGTGCCAGGAACAGTGCGGCCGGCATCGCCAGCTGGAACACGAACCGGCCGAGTACCGCCGCCCCCGCCTCGCCCAACAGACCCCACCGACAGGCCGCATAGCCGACCACGGTGAGAATCCAGATCGGCACGAACGCCGACACCAGGCTCATCCGGGTGTCACCGGCGGGCGGACGTCGCGCTGATCCAGTGACCGGCGAGTGTTCGGGGCGGACGAGCCGAGAAGCCCGATCTCCGCTCGGGCGTGGGTGTCATCGACCTGCCGCAGGGTGGACTCGGTCCCCTGGCCCTCCACCACGCTGTCACGGTCGTCAGAGACATCGACGCATCCACGGCCCGGGAAGTCGCCGGGCAGCCCGAAGCCACCCACGTGCACGTCGATCGGGAGACCATGCCTTCAGCGTCGCATCCCGTCCGGACCGGGCAAACATCCACTCATCCGCAGCTCCACGGGGCGAGCTCATCACCTACGTGTACGCCTGCCGGACAACGCCCGCTACGCGTGTCGCCGAACCCGATCGTTCCCGCCTCGGTGTCGTGGCCAAGGTCAAAACGTATTCGACGCCCCAATGACGGTGGCCGTTCCTACCGCAGGCCGACCCTCGTGCATGGTGATGGTCATGCCCGGCTGCAGGTGTCTCCAGAGGGGCGGGGACAGCGGGCCAAGGCGGACCGACCCGGTGGCGCCTGGTGGCAGCGTCGCTGCCGGCTCCACCCAGAGGCGTGCCACGAGCAGATCGGGATCGCCCGCGGCCGTGCGCCTGCCGACATCCCACAGCGGTCGGAGGATGCCCTTGCCCGGGATCGGTGTACGCCGGCCGCCGTCGGCGGGCCGCGCTCGGACACCTCCTGGAGTCCCTCGGCGTTCCCGCCACCAGCATCCCGACCGACCTCGACCGCCGGGCCGCCAGGTACCGGGCCGAGACCGCAGGCCGCAGGCTGCTCATCCTTCTCGACAACGCTCCCCGCCTATCGCCGCGTCGGCGACCGATACGGCGAAGCGTCCACGCTGGTGAACCTCGGCAACGCCAACACCCGCCCGGGCCACTTCGACGAGGCGTACGACCAGTTGCTCCGCGCCGCCGCTCTGTTCCGCGAGACTGGCGCCGTAGTCGGAGCGGCCGCGGCCCTGACGAACCTCGGCGACGTGTGCACCAGCCTCCGGCGGCACGACGAGGCAGCCGGGCATTTGTCGGCGGCACGTGACATCTTCCGGTCGGCCGGCCACGTCTACGGCGAAGCAGTCGCGCTGACGAACCTGGGCCGGTGCACGGCACTCGCGGCGACCACGCGCGGGCGATCGGTGACCTGACCGTGGCGATCCGCATTCTGCATTCGATCGGGCACCGTTACGGGGAGGCGAGCGCACTCAACATCCTGGGTGACGTCCTGACGGCCGCGGGGCGTACCACCGAGGCGGTAGCCCGGTACGCCGTTGCGTTGTCGATCGCCACCGCGACCGGTGACCACGACGAGCAGGAAAACGCGCATGAGGGCATTGCCCGGGCCCGACGGAAGGCGGTACCCGCCTTCGCGGATGTGTGATTCACGGGCTCCGGCAACGCACGACTATGTGCATCGTCCTTCAGTGCTGTTCTCGGCTGCATGTCGCGCCCGAACTGCGACACCGGGGGCGTTAGACTCGCCGGCCATGGGACTGCTCACCTTTGGCCTCAACATCACCCTGGACGGTTGCGCCGACCATCAGGAGGGGGTCGTCGACGACGAGACGCACGCCTTCTTCACCCGGCTCATGGACGAGGCCGGGGCGATGCTGTGGGGTCGGGTCACCTACGAGATGATGGAGAGCGCCTGGCCGGCCGTCGCCCGCGGTGACCAGGAGGCGCCGCCGGCGATGCAGGAGTGGGCGGCCAAGTTGGAGGCCAAAGCCAAGTACGTGGTGTCGTCGACGCGCACGGACTTCCCGTGGACCAACAGCCACCACATCGTCGGCGATCTGCGCGAGGGCGTGCAGAAGCTCAAGGACGCGACCCCGGACGGGGTCCTCCTCGGCAGTGGCAACCTCGCGACCGAGCTGGACCGGCTGGACCTGATCGACGAGTACAGGATGCTCCTGCACCCCCGGATCGCCGGTCACGGCCCGAGGCTGTACCAGGGCGGGCTGCCCAGCACACGCCGACTCGAACTGCTCTCGGCGAAGCCGATGCGCAATGGTGTAGTGGCCCTGCATTACCGCCGCGCCGGCTGATCGCCGGAGTCCGCCTGCAACCGAGCACCGGTGGAGCATCCACCAATGCACCCCGGCTCGCCCCGTGGAGCGACGTACCCCTGCAGGACGGCCTGAACTGCGAACTGGCAATGACGAAGTTGGTAAGTCGGTTGGGCAAGACGTCAACCGTTCAGGGCGTTCGCACCCTGAACGGGGAGGCGCAGAGGCCTCGACGAGGGCTGGGTCCCGCAGCCCGGGCCGGGCGGGCGGCAGTCAGCCACAACTCCAACTGCTCCGCCGAGGAGCGCGTACTACCCGGCAGCAGATCGAGCTGATAGCCGCCGGGTTCCCGCGAGGGCGTCAGGATCAGCTGATCACGACCGCTGTACAGAAGGATCTCCGCGCTGTCCGGCTGCTGCTCGAACAGCACCGGCCCGTCGCCGGCAGCCAACACCGCCAACCCCGGACCGCGCTGCACCTCGACCACCGACGGCCGCCACTTAGTGTTGAGCGCCTCGGCGTAGATCGACTCCGCGAGTCGACCGAGGGTCGGATCGCGGACGAACTCCAGGTCTGCCTCGGCGATCACGTGGCGGAAGTAGCGGTCCGCGTCGGCCAACGCCGCCGTGCCGTCTAGCCGCATGCCCACCTCTGCCCCACCGAGCAGGCCATAGTCGGTGAGGAAGTTCGCCGAGAACAGAGCACCGTCGCGGCCGTCGGCGATCACCGCTTTGGCGTGCGTGAGCCGGTCGGCATGGATCTCAACGCCAGCGGCGGCGAAGGCGGTGGCCTCCGCACGCGCCGCGCGGATGTGGTTTCGACCGCGCATCAGCAACCGGACCCGCACCCCGCGCTCGACTGCCCGACGAATCGGCTCGAACAGGATCTCCGGTCGTGCCGTCATCCGCAGCAGCGGGTACGTCATGTTCGCCACGCTGAAGGTGGCCAGCAGCAAGTCGCTGCGGGCGTTGTCGACGGTCTCCCGGATCGCTTGGAGGATCGCGAACTGCTTGCCGTACGTCCAGATAGGGCCGTTGCCAGCTGGCTCAGCGATCGTGCCGTGCCGGTCCACCGCCCGGGACTGGACCAGGTAGTGATCCCGGTCGGGGGGCATCTCCCATGGGCTCTCCGCCCACAACCGAGCGAAGAGTCGGGCCAGGTATCCGGCGTGGGCGGGGTCGGTGACGACCACGCCGTTTTCGCCCACAACGTCGAAGGACCGGGTCACCAGATTGGCGCTGGAGACCAGCGCGACACGGTCGTCAACCACGACGAACTTCGCGTGCACACCGGGCCGGCCGCGCACGTAGATGCCTTGGCGGGTCAGTTCCTTGAAGTTCCGGTACTCGGTCTGGTCGTCGATCGACATACCGTCGTCGACCTCGTTGATCGCCTTGTCCAGGCCCTTGTCGTCGAGGGCGGACAGCACGTACACGCCGCCTCGCAGCCTTGTCGCGGCGCGAACCAGCGCCTCGCGGACCGCGCGGTCGCCGAGGAACAGGGTGCCAACGAAGATCTTCTCGCGAGCGCCGTCGAGCATCGACAGCAGCTCTCCGCGGATCGTCGAACCCCCACCTTGGTACGTCCAGCAGTGGCGGTACGGCTCCGCCGGGTCGGCAACTGCGCCGTCGAACGGGGTCCGTCGCGGCGCGGACGATCGGTGGACGAAGAAACCACCGGTCACCACCCGGTCTGCGAGCGTGACCACCTGCCGGTCGGTAGCCGCCTCAGTCATAGCAGAAGTCCCGGTCACGGCGCAGCGCGTAGACCTGCGGCCAGTGTCCGCTTGTCCACAGCAGGTCAACCACGTCGTCCTCGGTGACGTCGTCCGCCGCCAACTCGTATGCGGCGCGAGCCTGCTCGATAGCGCCGCGCAGGGCGTCGGGGTCGAGTGAGCCGGGTCCGGGGTCGCGAAGCCGGCGGACGGCGTCGTGTCTCGCGAAGACCCGCCGGGCGGCCGGTTCGGCCGCGATCAGCCGGACGTTGACCCCCAGAACGCAGGTTTCCGTCCGAATCTCAAGCCCAACGGTGGGTGTGAGCGGCAGCTCCGACCCCGCGGCCTCGGCTGCGGCGGCGTCGAGGCGGTACACCCAGTCGAGCGGGCCTTCCCGTTCGACTGTCACCGTACCCCCGGAGTCGACCCAGGCAGAGCCCGCGTGAGCTGCCTGGTCCGCGAGCGCCGTCCACTCGGCCGCCTGCCGGGTCGCCCCGTCCAGCGGCAGCGACACGGGTGCCTTCCCGCCAGACTCCCGCACCTTGAGGACCAGCTTCCGCGCGACACCGGCACCGCTGATCCAGCCGGAGCAACGGTACGCCGGGCAGTCGGCCTCGATCCTCATGGGCTCGGCCGGCTCGACAGCGTCGACGATGTCGTCCGGCAGTCCGATGACGTCCCTGGCCCGGATGCGTGATCGCAGCAGATCAGTGAAGTCGGACATCTCCCCCGGCATCGGTGCATATTCGGCCGGGGCGCCCCGGTGCAACGGCGGTGGCGTGGTGCCGCGCGATCCCGGCGAGTAGGCGACCAGGTCACCGGTGTGCGGCAGAAACAGGAAAGTCATGGTGACGGTCCGGTACTCGGGGACGGTCAGCCGCGCCAGCGCCGCGCCGGCCACCTCGGCGACCGCCCGGTACCCGCCGCCGTCCACGTCGAGCAGGCCCAGTCCGGTCAGCCGCTCGGCGATCCGGGTGACCACCTCGGCCGGTATCCCGGTCACCTCCGCGACGTCCTCGGGCCGCATCGGTGCCAGCATGATCGCCGACTCGACGACTAGGCGATCGACGACCGTCAACTCCTCGTAGACGAGGCGGACGACCGGCACCGAGGTCCAGAACAGCATCGGCACCAAGGCTTCTCGCACCACCACCGTCGCATTCTCGGGCACCTGGATCGGGGGCGTCCACTTGAAGGTGATCATCCCAACTGCTCGATCCGCTGGAAGTTGTCGTCGGTGTCGAACAGGTCGAGCAGGTGAGCATAGAACCGACGGGCGCGGTCGTCAGTACGCAACTGCCGCAGTGTCCGGCCGTGGCCGACCAGCACCAGCGCGCGGCGGGCCCGGGTGCAGGCCACGTTCAGCCGATGTATGTCCTGCAACCACTTGCCGTACCCGGGTCCCACCCGGGACAGGCTGGCCCGGGTGAAGCTCAGCAGCACCAGGTCGCTCTGCTGGCCCTGGATGCGGTCGACGACGTCGATCACCTCCCAGTCGAGCATCGGAAGCCGCAGGCCGAGCAACCGGTTCTCCAGTGCCCGGGCCTGCGCGCGGTAGAACGACAGGACGCTGACACTGATCGGGGCCCGCAGCTCCGCGTTGTAGATCTGGCACGCCCGAACGATCATCTCCTGCTCGCGGACGTTGACGAACCCATGGCGTACCTGCTCATCGGCGGCATCCTGGTAGTGGCTGGTGTCCAAAAACAGGGCGGGTCTTTCGAACCGACGCGGGAGCACCAGCGGGGTGACCCCGGCGGCGGCGAGTTCGGCGTCGGACGGCGAGCGATAACGGCCACCGTAGACGGGTCCGTCCACGATCCGGGCCAGTGGGGCGATCATCCGACGTTGCAGTACCAGAGGCTGTCGCAGTCGCGGGCTGCACACCCCCACCACGCGTTGGAACAGGCTCTGCGCCAGGTAGCGGCGCATCGACAGGAGGAGGCGCCGGTCGATCTCCGTTTCGTCCCCGTTCCGGCTGAACCGCTTGTGGACCTCGGCGAAACGGTGCCGGAAGACGGTGGCCCACTGCCCCGACGCCTCCAACGCGGCGGCCTCCCGACCCACCGAATCCGTCCGGAAGGCGCGTTCCCGTTCGTCCTCCTGCCACAGCTCGGCGAGGTCTTCAACCGCCCGGTCGAGGGTCGGTGCCGCCGTGCGGGCGAGGCGGTGCAGCGCGGTGAGCGCGTGCAGGAAGTGCTCGTCCCGCTGCTCGACGTACGGCGGAAGTTGGTGTTCGTCGCCGACCAGCACCCAGCGGCGGCTGCGAACGGCGCCGATCAGGAATTCACTCTCGGTCACCCGGCTGGCCTCGTCGACGATCAGCGTGTCGTAGTCGGTGTGCCGAACGATGTCGCTGCCACGGCCCACGATGCCCTTGGTGGTCGCGCAGACCAGATTGGTGGCTCGGATCAGGGACTGTGTGACATCGTCCACGAACTGCTCGTCGGTGCGCTCGGCAACCAACTCGCGCCAGCGCGCGTCCAGGGCCGGCAGCCGCTCCAGCACATGCTGGCGGCGCTGTAGCTGCCGTTCGAGCTCGACCGGATCCTCGCCGGCCGCCACCAGCCGATCACGTTCCCGGGTGGCCGTCTCCACCACGGCCCGGGCCGCCGCCACTCCCTGGACGGCCATGTCCGCCTGCCAACCCAGGTCGACGAGTTCCGCGTGCAGCGCCTCCGCCCTCGAACGCAGTGCCGTCACCGACTCGTCGAACGCCTGACGGACCGCGTGGAGGCTGTCATCGTGTGCCTGCCGCTGCGCTGCCGCCAGCCGGAGTCGCCCCACCATGTCGACGACCGGTGCCAGACCGACCTGTGATTGACGGTCCGACCCGTACGCCAGCCGGCCGTCGACGGCCAGGAGCGCGTTCAACGCATCGCCGATCCGCCGGACGGCCACGGCATCGCCGAGAGGGGGTCGAGGCAGCTGGCCACCGAGCGCCGCGACCACACTTTCGACGGCATCCACCGCAGCGGTGCACCGGGAGTTTGCGGTCTGCAGCCTGTCCCGAGCGACCACGTTCTGTTCTCCCAGCCGGGTCCGTTCGGCACGGCCGTCGCGCAGCAGCCGTTCGTGCGTCTCCACCAGCCATCGCCGTTTCGCCTGCTGGTGGACCACTGCCTCCTGCCATCTGGCGACGTCCCGCTCGGCCCTGGCGTCCTCTCGCCGTGTCCGGGCGATCCGGCCGCGGCCCAGCCGGTCCGCCATCCGGTCGAACGGAGTCGCCCACTGCTTCGCCACGTCGAAGTGCATCCGTGCCTGCATCGCCACCTCCCGGGCGGACAACAGCGCCTCCTCGGCATGGGCGACGGCACGCTCCGTTTGCACGATCGCGGCAGTCGACCGGGCCACTGCATTCTCGTGCCGCGAGATCGACGCTCGCCACGCCCCGTCGGCGTACCGGTACGCCTGTGCCAGGTGAGGGAGAGCACCGCTCACGGCGACGAGGTCGGTAGCCGCCTTACGCAGGATCCTCAGGGTCGGTTCGATCTCGGCCCGCTCCTTGGCCTCCCACTCCGCCGCCTGGTTGAACGCGTCAGCGGCGGCCGACAACGTGGCCTCCTGCCGCTCCTGTGCCACCCGCAAGCGGTCGAGTTCCGGCTGGAGCCGGTCCCGCCCGACGGTGAGCCGCTCGTCGGCCTCGCTGGCCAGTTGGCTGGCCGCCGTCAGGTTGGCCAGGGCCGCCGTCAACCGGTGCACCGCCGCGCTGGCTGTCGCGACCTCGGTCAACCGTTCCCGCACTCTGGACAGTTCGCGCTCCCACCGCCCCCGCTGCCCGTGGTCGCCGGGGCGCATGATCCGCCGAGCCTGCTCGGCACCGACCCGGCTCGGCAGAAAAGCGTGCAGATCCTCGTCCACCCGGTCGTCGCTCCAGGTAACCCGGAGCGGCCGGATGCCTGGCTTCCGCCCGATCCGGCGCAGGGCCTCGTCGACCGCGACGTGGGTCGGCGCCAGCAACAGCACCCGTTCACCGCGGGCTACCAGTTGCCGGATCACCTCGCCGATCACCTCGGTCTTGCCGGTGCCCGGTGGCCCCTGGACGAGGAAGGCGTGCGGGCTGCCGATCGCACCGACCACTGCCCGACGCTGTTCGTCGTTGAGTGCCGGCACATCCGGATCGTCGTCGCAGAAGTAGACAGGGGGCGGGGCCAGCTCTGGGAGGGACAACGCCTGTGGCTTACAGAGCAGCCGGGCCAGGTCGTCCCAGGCGCCTTCCACGTTCTCATCTCGGAACCGGGCCAGCGCCTCGGCGTTCTGCCGCATGCCGAAGGGGCGGACGACCGACAGGGTGACTGCCTCATCCCGCTCGAACACACAGTCGGACGGCTGGGCCACCTGGACCTGGCCGCGCCGCACCGACAGAACCTCGGTGTTGTACGCCCCGCCATCTGCCCGGGTCAGCCGGACCCGCTTACCGCGGAAGCCGTCCACACCGTCATCGGTCGAGTCGACCAAGATCGCCGCCTGTCGGCCCGGCTTCGGGTGCGTCGGACGGGCCAGCCCTCCGATCGTCTCCTCGGGCTCTTCAGCACGCTGCTTGAGCAGGTCGATCAGCGTGCCCAGCTCGCCGTACTGCAGGCGCACCTGGGCGTGGAGGTCGCCGTTGCCCTGCCTGGACGGGCGTTGTCGCGAACTGCGGACCTGCCGCTTCCGGTCGAGCAGGGCGGTTTCGATCTCGACCAGGTCGCATTCCGGCTCGTCCCAGACCATCCCGAAGGTCACCTGCTCGGGTACTGCCCGGAAGGTCCGCGGCACCGTAGTGGCGGTCGTGATCGATACTGCCTCGGCCAGCCAGACTCCCGAATTCTTGCCCTGCCGTCGCCGCAGTCGCAGCTCGAACTCGGTGCCGCCGAGTTGGAAGAGCTCGTTGCCATGTCGGGATGGACGCCGGGCCAACCAGAAGCCGGCAAGCAGGTCTCGGGCCACGCCGTCCCAGGAGCGGTCGGGCGGCGGTGACAGATGCGGTGGCCGACTGATCGTCATCTCGCCGATCAAGACGCGCTGCCTCTGCTCCGTCCAGCTACCGGGGCATGCCAACAGGGTGTCGGACACGCCTCATGCCTCGTCGAGGAAGCGGAGGATGCCGATCGACTGGTCGATCCGCTCTTCCGGGTGGTGCAAGGCCCAGAAGGCACGCAGGTTCTGCAGGGCCCGAGCTCGCAGGATCCGGGACTGGTCTACCGTCACCGACATGTCACCGTGCGCAAGAACCGAACGGTTACGCACCTCCACCAGGCTTCGGATGTGCCCCACACCACCCAGGTCAGCAACTTTGGCCGCAGGCAGCAGCGCATCATCCACACAGTGCAGTAACAGCAGGGCGTCGATCAGCCCGACCTTCCACGGCAGGGCAGCGGTCCCCCTCCGGCCGCCGAAGAGCTCCCGGCTGGCCGCCTGGTAGCGGGCGGTCAAACCGTCGACGTCCGCGTCAAGCAGTCGGTAGTCGGGATGCCCACCTTCGAATCCACCGTATGCCCGGCGCATCCGCTCGGAGAGGCTCTCCTCGATGGTCCGGTAGTACAGCAGCGCGGCGAAGTCGTACCGATGGAACTGCTGGTAGTGCTCACCGAGGAGGAAGTAGTTGAGCAGCAGGGCAGAGCGGTCGCGCTCGACGAGCCGGTGGACGAAGTCGAGTTGCTGCAGCAACCGCTGCCCGACTTCCGGCTTCAGCCCGGATCGCTGGTCGACCAGCCGGGTCCGGACCCGCGCCACCAGGTCCGGCAGTGCCGGCGTATCCAGGTCACACCATGCCTGGTACAGCGCTGACAGGTCGCACAGGAACCGGGCCTGCGCCGGCTCCGACATGGAGAGACTGAGCTCACCGAAACGGGCCGCAGCACCCGCGTACACGCCGGAGCGGAACATTTCCCGGGCCGCATCCATGCCCTTGTCGCCAAAGATGACAGTCGGATTCTGCAGCACACACAACCGCTCGGTATCGGGCACGGCCTGCCGCATCTCCGGGTCGAACTCACTGTCGATGTAGCACATCCTGAGGTCCAACTGGGCGGCGGCGAGCGCGGCACCCGCGCTCATCACCTTCTTCCCGCCGGTGATGTCGATGATCGCGGAGATCGGCCTCGCCCCGGGACGAGGAAAGACCGCCTTCTTCACGATGTCGTAGATCTCACTCACATCGACAGGATCGACGTACTGGTGCTGGAAGTCGGAGAAGGTGATCCGTCCGCTCAACATCTCGGAGATGACGTTCACCTTGGACCGGGAGTTGTCCGAGGAGATCACCAGCAACCGGGCTGGTCGCAGTAGCTCGAAGGCCAGCACGGTCGTCTCCGGTGAAAACCCGGCCAGGCTCACCAGCAGATCTACTTGTGGGCAGTCCACGTCCCGCGAATTCCGTCGGGCTATCTCGATCACTTCCGGATACATCTCCGCGAGCCGGAACCGGGTCGCCTGCTCGGCGGCGGTCCCCTCGCCGAAGGTGTCCTCGCCGCGGAAGATCCGCCGCATACGGTCGCGCTTCTGCAGGAAGGTGGTCATCGCTGATGATTCCAGCCCACGGAGGGTAGTCCTGACAAGACCCGCCGCCTATCTCGGCTCGAACGTGATCGGTGCGCAACGTAGGAACCTCGGCCGATACAGTAGGTCTAGAAGCTCGGACCCAGTGGAATCACCAGTTCAGGGCTTTACCTTGCTGGTGAACCGTCAGGGAACCGAACTCCGATCCCGCAGATCGATCCTCCAGAAACAGCTTGTCGATCAGGCATCTCCGACATCCCGGCTGCCGGTGCCGGGCCGGCTTCGCGGCCCGTCCGCGCGCGGACCCTTCCTACGACTCATGGCCCATCCCGGGTCACGACATCTCCACAGCAGGCATCGGCAGCGTCGGCTCGATTGCCTCCGTCGGCAGCATCGGCTCCGCCGGATCGGTCCTGTCCATCGGAGTCGCGCTCTCGATCGGGTCGGCCCTGTCGTGGCGGTCTCGCTGGTCATTGATGGCTGACCAGTCCTTCGGAGCCGTGATGGGCTCCCGCGCACTCGTCGGTCCGTCCGCGACGTTGGCAGCCGTGGCGCTGACCGGCCTTTGCCGGCTGCCTCCTGGCGCGCAGCCGCCAACCGCATGAAGGCCATTGAGGGTGGTAGCCGGGCGAAGTCGTTTCCTGCCAGGCTGTTCGCTTCCGAGAGTACGGTGCTGTCTCTGCGAGCGACCCCACCATCGCGCTTCACCACACGGGCGTGCCCGGCGGCCGATGGCAGCACGGCAGCAGATCAGCGAGTCCGTCGCGGCGATCAGGCCGGGACAGTGCTCGGTCAATACGGGCATTCACCGTTGGCGATGCAGCTTGTGATCAGGAAGCCACGCTGACATCCCTGCGTGCCATTCCGGCAAACCGGACCGTCGGTTCTGCCGGTGTGCCCGGGGGGATCACCGGGGTTGACGCGGGCGAAGGACACCCGCAGCTTCAGCGGCCAGCCGAAACCCAGTTGCGAGAGGCCTACGCCTGGTCGGCGTTCTGGGGTTTGGTGGCTTCGGCGGCAGCGCGTTGGCGGACCCGGGCCACCTCCGCCGAGCTGGCGAACTGTCGGGCCACCCGGGCCAGCCAGGCGCTCTCCGAGGCCAGCGAGGCGTCCACGTCCTGGAAGGGGTGTTCGGCACGGTAGTCCCGGCCGTGCGCGTGACCGACGAGGGCGGCGGCGATCACCGCCGCTTCCACGGTGGCCGGGTCCGCCGCCGGGTCGACCCAGCGGGGCACGTCGGGATGGGCGTAGGGGCGCAGCGTCAACTGCGCGTCGCGGATTTCGATCACCCGCCGGTAGAGCGCGAACTCCGCGCCGGGCAACGGCCAGCCGCCGCTGGTGTTGAGGGCGATCTGCGGCAGCGCGGTCCGCAGCGCCCGCCAGAGTGGGTCGATGCGGCGCAGCCGGTGTAGCGCACGTAGCCACCGCAGTGGCGCGGTGATCCGGTCGCCCCAGGCGGTCAGGGTCGCCCCGATCAGCCAGAGCAGCATGCAGATCGAGCCCAGGGTGGCGCCGATCGGCAGCGTGGTGGCCAGGGACCGGCCGGTGAGGAGGGTGACCACCGGCCGGACCCCGGACCAGGCCGCCCAGACGATGCCCAGCGCGGTGCCGGTGACCACGAAGCTGAGTCCGGTCCGCAGTACGCCAGCCGGCACGTGCCGCAGGTAGCCGCCCACGCTGGTGATGAAGGTGACCAGGCAGACCGCGATGTAGCTGAAGAAGACCACGAGGTAGCCGACGACGACCGGATCCCGCGAGTACGCGTTGACGAAGTTCAAGGTGAAGGTGGTGTCGGCGTTCGCCAGCAGCACCGCCATCACCAGGACCGCGCCGACCAGCAGGACACCGTGCCGGCGCAGCCAACGCCGGGTGCCGGCCGGGCAGGCGATGCTCTGGCCGAGCGCGCCGAGGAAATACGCGGCGAGCATCTCCAGGCCGTTGCCGAGCAGCCGGCCGAGGTTCGGCACCGGCTCGACGTGGCTGATCGCGATCAGGACCGGGTGGGCCATCACCGCCAGACCGAGGCCGATACAGAGGAAGAAGGCGGAGAGGTACCGGGTGCCGGCGGCTCGCCGACGGCCGGGTACCGGGATGAGTTTGTAGGCGGCGACCACGACGGCGAGCGCCAGGGCGGTGAAGTTGAGCCAGGTCAGCATGGCGCCCGGCCCTGGTCAGCCGGTGTCGAAGATCGAGCCGAGTCGGGCCAGCCCGTCGGCGACCTCGGGGGTGACCGGGCCGACGCCGCCGGTCGGGCCCCGGCGGGCGCGTTGGGCGATCATCGAGGCGACCAGTTCGGCCTCCTGCTCCTGGGCGGCCGAGTAGTCGGAACGGCCGAGCACCCGGCGGACCAGGTCGGTGGAGAGGTTCGGCAGCAGCAGGGCGGGCAGGGCGGCCAGCGAGCGGTCGTCGACGTGGCCGCAGAGCAGGTGCCCAACCTCGTGCAGCAGGATGTGCTCCTGGTGCAGCCGGGTGGTGCTGGTGGCATAGAAGAGGTAGTCGGCCTGGTCGGTGGCGACCAGTGCGCCGCACTGGCTGGCCCCACCGGGCATCGGCACCAGCTCGACCGGTCGGCCCCGCTGGTGGGCCAGCGCGTCGACGAACCGGGTCGGCTCGAACGGCGTCGGGATCGACAGCGCGTCGACAATCCGCTGGCACCGACGCCACATGCCCCGATCAACCGCCATCGCGCCCCACCGGCCCGCCCGTACCGGGCCCGGGCAGCTCCACGCCGGCCGGGCCGGCGCGGCGTGCCTCCCGCCGCCCGATGGCTTCGATCATGTCGCTGATGGTGTCCAGCCCCTCCGGGGAGAGGGTGACCGCACGCAGCGCGATCTGCCGCACGGCACTGTCGCGCAGCGCGCCGAGCAGCTCCAGCTCCTCGACGATCCGCGCGCCCTGCTCGTCGTCGAAGAAGTACGCCGCCGGCACCTGGAAGAACTGGGCGAGGGCCTCCAGGTGCCGCTTGGTGGGGTTGGTCCGCCGGCCGTTGCGCAACTGCCAGAGGTACGTGGTGGAGAAGCTCTCCCCGGTGGCCGCGCGGCAGGCGGTGGCCACCTCCTCGTTGCGGTACTGCTCCCGGTCGGGGCGGCGGACCACCTCGAAGAGTCTGTTGATCTTCTCGGCGAGGGTGCCCGTGGTCGGGTGGTCCATGTGGTGCCCTCCCCTCGTCGGATCGGGTGGACCCCGTTTCCCGTGGTTGACGGCGGCGACCCCCTCGGACATCCTAGCGATTCACGATTTTTAGCTGAGATGAACGGCGCGCGCGCCGCCTTTCACACTGGCTGAGAGCTTCCGGAGGAGGTGAACCAGATGACCGCACTTGTCGACCACACCAACGACATCTCCCTGGAGATGTTCGGTGAGCTCACCGAGGCCGACCGGAACGCCCACGGGCTGGCCGGACTCACCCCGGTGCTCGCCACCCCGACGGCGGTGGCGCTCGGCGTCGCCGTCGGCGCCGTGGCGTTCCACGCCGGCTACATGGTGGGCATCGCCCGCAACATGGCCGAGGGCACCAGGCCACAGCCGAAGTAGTCGCCCGACAACCCGTACCCCCAGTCAGGAGGTGATCCATGTCCGTTCTCGCCAACAGGGTGAACGCGGACCCCGCCCTCGCCACCATCCCGATCCACAGCGACGAGGCGCGCAACCACGTCGGCGGGATGCCGGTGCTTGCCACTCCGGCGACCATCGTCACCGTGGCGGCCGGAGTCGGCCTGGTCGGCTCGGTGGCGGCGCTCTTCGGCGCCGGCTACGTCGCCGGGCGCAACCTCGGCGGGACCAGGCCGGTCCCGAAGTGATGACCCGATCGCGGTAGCAGCACCCGGGGCCGGGGGGGGGGGGGCGGGGGGGGGGCGGGGCGCGCGCCCCCCCCCCCCGCCCGCCCCCGCGCCCTAAGGC
>NZ_JBEZFY010000013.1:168002-187159 GCF_040649765.1 Micromonospora sp. NPDC048894
CGATACGCCCCCCCCCTCCCCCGCACCCCCCCCGGGGGGCCGGCCCCCCCCCGCGCCCCCCCCCCGCCCCACCCGTCCCGCCCCGGTCCTCCCCGCACCATCAGGAAGCGCTGACCCATGAAGAGAGCACCCTGGCACCGCCGGCTCCGGCCGCCCGCCACGTTCGACCGCTCCGCCGTGCTGAACTGGACCGAGCGGATCAGCTCGGTGACCCACCTCTTCGCCAGCCTGGAATACCTCACCCGCAGCCGGGATCGGCAGCGGGGCGGGGCGAACAACTGGGCGGTCAACCGGCGTACCTTCCACGAGCACGCCCCCCGCCTGACCCGGGCGCTGGACCTGGCCGCCAACGACCGGGTGGCCACCGCGCTGCATGTCAGCCGGGCCGTCGCGGCGGCCGCGCTCTGGCTGCCGCTGGGCCGCCGGCAACGGGTCGCCGCGAACGCGGTGCTCTCCGGCAGCCAGGCCGCGCTGCACGCCCAGCACCTCTACGGCAGCGACGGCGCCGACCAGGTCTCCTTCCTGGTCCAGGCGCTCACCACCGCCGCCCGCGCCGGCCAGCGCCGGCCCGCCGTGGTCGACGCCTGCCTCTGGTTCGTCGCCCTGCAGTCGGTGCTGTCGTACACGGTCTCCGGCTGGGCCAAGCTGCCCAGCGAGACCTGGCGCAGCGGACGCGCCCTGCCCGGCATCACCCGGACCCTCACCTACGGCGACCCGCAGGTCTGGCAGCTGATGCGCCGCTACCCCCGGCTGACGAAACTCGCCGCCCACGGGGTGCTGGCGATGGAGTGCGCGTTTCCGCTGGCCTACGCCGCTAAGGGCCGCCCCGCCCCGTACCTGCTCGCCACCGCCGGGGCGTTCCACCTGGTCAACGCACGGGTGATGGGGCTCGGTCGGTTTTTCTGGGCGTTCACCTCCACCTATCCGGCGGTCGCCTACACCACCCGGCCCCGGGAACGCACCGGCGACGCGGCCGGCATCCGGCGCGACGACACCCTGCCCGCCGTGGCGGCGGCCGCCGGGCTGGTGCTCTTCGCCGCCGGCCAGGTCGCCCGGGTCCGGCGGCGTCGGCTGATCGAGCGGGGGCGCGGCGACGAGCGCACCGTCACCACCGCCGCCGGCAATGTCCTGTCCTACCGGTACGCCGGCAACCCGCCACCCGACCGGTCCACCGGTGCCGGGGCGCGGTCCGGCGGGGCCGAGGCACGGTCCGGCGGGGCTGCCGGTGACGGGCCGGTGGTGGTGTTGGAGAGCGGGATGGCCGCCACCGCCGAGCACTGGGAGCGGATCGCCGGTCCGCTCGGTGAGCGGTTCACCACGGTCACCTACCAGCGGGCCGGCTACGGTGCCAGCCGCTACCGGGACACCGGGGAGTACCGGTTCGAGACGATGGTCGACGACCTGGTCGAGTTGACCCGGCACGTGGCCGGCGACCGCCCGGTGGTCCTGGTCGGCCACTCACTCGGCGGCTACCTGGCCCTGCTCGCCGCCGCACAACTCGGCGGACAGGTACGCGGGGTGGCCCTGGTCGACTCCAGCCACCCCGCCGAACTCCGCCGTTCCCTACGGCAGGCCGAGGGCGGCCGGGCGCTGACCAGCACCCTGGCCATCATGCCCGGTTCCCTGCGGGCCGGGTTCGGTTCACTGCTGCCCCGGGCCCCCTGGATCGACCGGCTGCCCGAGCCCGTCCGCCCGCTGGCCCTGGCCCAGTACCGCGACCCGCAACTGTGGGCCGCCGCCCGGCGGGAGTGGCGGGTGGTGCAGGAACGCTTCGAAGACGAGAGCACCGGGCTGCCCCGGATCGACGTACCGCTGGTGGTGGTGACGGCCGGGCGGACCGCACGTGCCGACGCCGTCCAGGCCGACCTGCACGACGAGTTCGCCGCCGCGGCCCCCCGGGCGCAGCGGCACCTGATCGCCGACGCCGACCACGACGAGATCCTCACCGACGCCGACCGGTCCGCGGAGGTCGTCACGATCCTCACCGCGTTCGTCGACGACGTCACCGGGCCGGGCCCGGAGGTCCGGCGATGAGCCGCCGGGTCGGCTCCGACCTGCGCCCACTGACCACGGCGATCACCGCCGGCCTGGTCGGCTGGTTCGGGGTGACCGTGCTCAGCCAGCACCCGCAACAGGTCTTCGACCGGTTCCGCCGCTACGACGTACCCGGGTTGCTCATCGGCAACTGGCGCTTCTTCGCCCCCGAACCGGCGCAGCACGACTTCCACGTCCTGCACCGGGTGCTCACCGCCGACGGCGCGCAGACCCGCTGGGTGGAGACCACCCACATCCCACGCCGGCACTGGCGGCAGGTGGTCTGGTTCCCGGAACGCCGGCAGGACAAGGCGATCTTCGACATCTGCGCCGACCTGATCGTGCACCTGGGCACCCCCGGCGTCGAGATCACCGCCACCGCGCCGTACGAGGTGCTGCGGGACTTCGTCGCGCACGCCGTACACCGGCAGTACGCCGGGGCGGACGTACCCCGGGGATTCCAGTTCGTGATCGCCCGCAGCGCCGGCTACGACGAATCCCACCAGCCGGACTACCTGCTGGTCTCCCCGTTCGAACCGTTGCCGGAGGGCACCCCGAGATGACTGAGATCGCCGACAGCGGCTACGGACGCCAGTTCGTCGACTTCTACGACCAACTCTTCCCCGGCGGGACGGCGGCGGAGCCGGCCGTCGCGTACCTCGCCGGCCTGCACCCGGGCGGCGGAGCACCCACCCTGGAGCTTGGCGTCGGCACCGGCCGGATCGCCCTGCCGCTGGCCGACCGGGTCGGCGAGATCGTCGGGGTGGACTCGTCGCCGGAGATGCTCGACGCGCTGCGGGCCGCCCTCACCGAGCGACCCCGCCCGGTCACGCCGGTGCACGGCGACATCCGCGACTGGTCCGACGACCGCCGGTACGGCCTGGTCTACTGCATCTGCGGCACCCTGTCGATGCTGCTGGACCCGCAGGAACAGCAACGGGTCGTGAAGGCCGCCGCCGCCCGGCTGGCCCCCGGCGGGCTCCTCGTGGTGGAGACCCACAACCCGCAGTTCGCGCTGGCCGTGCTCAACCAGGGCCGGGCCCGCGACTCCTTCTTCGTGCCCTACCCCGGCCAGGACACCGGGCTGCTGTCGTACTCCACCATCGACGTGGCGAACGGGATCTGGCACCTGGCGCACATCTGGATCTCCGGGGGCCGGTCCCGGATCGCCTCGGAGCTGAGCCGGCTCACCACCCCCGACGAGGTCGACGGGTACGCCGAACAGGCCGGACTGGTCCGGGTGGCCCGGCACAGCGACTGGGCCGGCAACGAGTTCACCGGCGCGGAACCGATGTACGTCACCGTCTACCGCGCCCCGGGTGACCGGTGAGCACCCCGGCCGCCGGTGAGCGGCACTGGCTGCGCATGATCGCCGGATACGTCCGGCCACACCGGGGGCCGTTCGTGGCCGCCGCCGTGCTGCTGCTCGCCTCCAGCCTGCTCGGGCTGGCCCAGCCGCTGGCCGCCAAGGCGCTGATCGACGGCCTCACCGCCGGTCAGGGGGTGGGCCGGGCGCTGGTCGTGCTGACCGGGCTGGTGATCATCGCCGCCGTACTGCTCGGAGTCGGCAACTACCTGATCCTGCGTACCGCCGAGGCGGTCGCCCTGGACGGACGGCGCGGCCTGGTCCGGCACCTGCTGCGGCTCACCGTGCCGGCGTTGCAGCGGCAGGCCCCCGGCGACCTGCTGGCCCGGGTCGCCGGGGACACCATGCTGCTGCGGCAGATCGCCAGCCAGTCCCTGATCGACATCTTCACCGGCGGCGTCATGCTGCTCGGCGCCGTAGCACTGATGGCGGTGGTCGACCTGGCCCTGCTCGGGGTGACCGCGGTCGTGGTGGTGCTGCTGGTGGTCATCATGGGGCTGTTGATGCCCCGCATCCGCGCCGCCGCGCTGCGCTCCCAGGAGTCGGTGGGCGACATGGGCGCCGCCCTGGAACGGGCGCTGGGCGCGTTCACCACCATGAAGGCCTCCGGCACCGAGGCCACCGAGGCGGCCCGGATCGACGCGGCGGCGCTGACCGCGTACCGGCAGGGGGTGAGCCTGGCCCGTTGGGGCTCGGTCGCCGGCACCAGCGCCGGCCTGGCCATCCAGGTCGCGTTCCTGGTCGTGCTCGGGGTCGGCGGCGCACGGGTGGCCAGCGGCGCGATGCCGGTCTCGGCACTGGTGGCCTTCCTGCTCTACGTGGCCTACCTGAGCCACCCGGTGATGCAGCTCGTCGGCGCCGGCACCTACCTGCAGATCGGGCGGGCGGCGCTGACCCGGATCGCCGAGATCGACGCACTGCCCACCGAACCGATCGACCTGCCCCCCGCGCCGCCGGTCAGGGCCGCCACCCCGGCGACCACCGCAACCGGTGTCCTGGCCGGGCCGGCGGGAGCCGGCGGGCCGACCACCACGACCGGGGCGGGGTCGGCCCGCGGACCGGCGGAGGTGGTGTTCGAACAGGTCTGCTTCCGGTACCCGGACCGGGACGAACCGGCCCTGCGCGACCTCACCCTGACCGTGCCGGCGGGCGGGCTGACCGCACTGGTCGGGCCCTCCGGCTCCGGCAAGACCACGGTGCTCGCCCTGATCGAACGCTTCACCGAACCACAACAGGGCCGGATCCTCGTCGACGGCCGGCCGCTGGCCGACTGGCCGCTGGCCGAGCTGCGCGCCGCCATCGGGTACGTCGAGCAGGACGTCGCGGTGCTCGCCGGGACGCTGCGGGAGAACCTCGCGTACGCCACCCCCGGCGCGACCGACGAGGAGATCCACGCGGTGCTGCGGACCACCCGGCTCAGCACCCTGCTGGACCGGCTCGGCGGCGACCTGGACGCCCCGATCCGGCACCGGGGGCTCTCCCTGTCCGGCGGCGAGCGGCAACGGATCGCGGTGGCCCGCGCGCTGCTGCGCCGTCCCCGGCTGCTGCTGCTCGACGAGGTGACCTCGCAACTGGACGCCGCCAACGAGGCCGCCCTGCGCGAGGTGATCCAGGAGATCTCCCGCCGGACCACCGTGGTCGTGGTCGCGCACCGGCTCTCCACGGTCCTCGCCGCCGAGAAGATCGTCGTGCTGGAGAATGGCACGGCCCGTTCCGTGGGTTCGCATCCGGAGCTGGTCCGCACCGATGCGCTCTACGCCAGTCTGGCTGCGGAACAGGCGTTGGTCTGAGGCGGGAGGGCACACCATGGGAGCGCAGAAGGCAGCCGGCGGATTCGACGCGGTGGTGGTCGGCTCCGGCCCGAACGGGCTGGCCGCCGCACTGGTGCTCGCCTCGGCAGGGCTGAGCGTCCAGGTGCACGAGGCCGCCGGGACCACCGGCGGTGGCACCCGGACCGAGGAACTGACCCTGCCCGGATTCCACCACGACGTCTGCTCCGCGGTGCACCCGATGGCCCTCGCCTCGCCCTTCTTCCGCGCCTTCGACCTGTCCGCGCACGGCGTACGGCTGTTGCAGCCGGAGATCCCGTACGCCCACCCGCTCGACGGGGGGCGGGCGGCGCTGGCCTGGCGGGACCTGGACCGCACCGCCGAGGGGCTGGGTCCCGATGGGGCGGCCTGGCGGTCCCTGCTCGGGCCGCTGGTCCGACGCTGGTCGGGAGTGGTCGACACGGCCATGTCCGACCTGCGCCGGGTGCCCCGCGACCCGCTCGCCGCACTGCTGCTCGGGCTCCGCACCCTGGAACAGGGCACCCCGGCCGCGGCGGCCCGGTTCCGCACCGGGGAGGCCGCCGCACTGCTGGCCGGGGTCGCGGCGCACGCGATCGCCCCACCGCGCCGGCTCGCCCCGGCCGGGGCCGGCCTGCTGCTGGCCACCCTCGGGCACGCGGTCGGCTGGCCGGTCCCCGCAGGTGGCAGCCGGGCGATCACCGACGCGATGGTGAACCGGCTACGGCAACTCGGCGGCCGGGTGGTCACCGGCAGCCGGATCGACGACCTGGCCCAACTGCCGCCGGCCCGCACGGTCCTGCTCGACGTCTCCCCCGCCGGCCTGCTGCGCATCGCCGGCGACCGGCTACCCGCCGGCTACGTGCGCAGTCTGCGTTCCTTCCGGTACGGCGGGGCCGCCTGCAAGGTCGACTTCGCGCTCTCCGGGCCGGTGCCGTGGGCGGATCCGGAATGCGCCCGCGCCGGCACCCTGCACCTGGTCGGCTCGGCCACCGAGGCCCGGATCGCCGAAACCGCGGTGGTACGCGGCCGGCACCCGCAACGCCCGTACGTGCTCGCGGTGCAGCCCGGCGTGGTCGACCCGACCCGCGCACCCGCCGGCAAGCAGGTGCTCTGGACGTACGCGCACGTGCCGAACGGCTCCCCGCGCGACGTCAGCGACCAGATCGTCGCCCAGGTGGAACGGTTCGCGCCCGGCTTCCGCGACCTGATCCTGGCCACCCACGTGGTGCCGGCGGCGCAGGCCGGCAGCCACAACCCGAACTACGTCGGCGGGGACATCTCCGGCGGCGCGGTCACACCATGGCAGCTGGTGATGCGGCCGGCAGCCCGCTGGGACCCGTACCGGACCCCGCTGCCCGGCGTCTACCTCTGCTCGGCCTCCACCCCACCCGGACCGGCCGTGCACGGCATGTCCGGGCTGCACGCCGCCGGCCGCGCCCTGCGGCAGCACTTCGGCATCCGCACCGCCCCCCTCGACCTGATCCGCGGCGGACGCTGACCGAACCGGGCGGCGTCGACCGAGTCGCGCGGCGTCGATCGGCGCGGTGCGCGGGACGTCCGGTCTTCGCGGGCGGGCCGTACCCGATATCGCTCAACCCCGCCGTCACGTCCCTCGATCTCACCCTCCGGGCCTCCGCGCACGTGGCCGGAATGGCCGCCCGGGTACTGGGCAAGAATCCGACCTGGACCCCGGCGCAGGTGCACTCCTACCTGGTCAACAGCGCAACCCCAGGGGTGGTGACCAATCCCGGCAGCGGCTCACCCAACCGCCTGCTCTACGGATCACCAACCCTCTGAACGGTATCCGGCGGCCCGACCCGGTCGGGCCGCCGGACTCGTGTTTTGACCATCGGGGGGATTTGCGGTGGTCGAGGTCTAGCGGATTGGGAGGACCCTGTCGGCCCGGAGGCCGCCACGCTGCGGTCTCGGGGTGGCCGCCCGGTTGCCGGGTGGGGGCCGACGTGCCCGGCGCAGCGGTGGTCGTCCGCCGGCCCCGGTCACCGGGTCGCGGCCGGTTCGGGGAGTTCCGTCAGGTGCAGGATCCGGCGCGGGAAGAACACGACGAACGCCAGGATCGACGCCCCCGCCGCCACCCACAGGGCGGGGCGTAGACCGATGACGGTGGCCAGTCCGCCTCCGACGGGGCCACCGAGCGCGGCGACGCCGAGCATCAGCATGCGCATGACCGCGTTCATCCGGGCCATCAGCGTGTCGGGGGTCAAGGTCTGCCGAAGGCTGACGACGATGACGTTCGTCGCCCCCATCGCCACCGCGGAGGCCAGGAACACCGCCACCAGCACGGCGGTGAGCACCACCGCCGGTCCGCCGGCTGCCGGGACCACGATCCAGCTGGAGAAGGACACGCTCGCGCAGGCCACGTACACCCGACCGACGCCGAACCGCCGCGCTGCGGCCTGCGCCGACGCGGCGCCGATCAGGCCACCGACGGCACCCGACGAGAGGATGCCGCCGATGACGGCGGTGCTCAGGGAAAGCTCCCGGACGGCATACACCAGGAACACCGTCTGGATGAACATCAGGAAGAAGTTGTAGCAGGCACCCAGGATCGCGAGGATGCGCAGCAGCGGGTTACCGAACACCCAGCGCAGTCCCTCGCCCAGTTCGGTCCGCAGGTTGCGGGGCGTGTCGCTCCGTTCCGGCTTCACCTCGCGGGCCCTGATCTGCAGCAGCATGGCGATCGAGACCGCGTACGACGCGGCGTTCACGACGAGCGCGATGGGGGCGGTGAGGATGTTCACCAGTACACCGGCAAGGCCGGGCCCACCGATGTGGGCGGCGGCGTCCGCCGCGCCGATACGGCTGTTCGCCTCGATGAGTCGGGTGTGGTCGGCGACGATGGTGGGCACGTAGGAAACCCAGCACACGTCGAACATCACCGCGGCGACACCCACCCCTGCGGTGACGACGTAGAGCCAGCCGAGACTCAACTGACCGGTGACGGCGAGGATCGGCACGAGGCCGACCAGCACCAGCCGGACCGCATTCGCCCCGACCATGAGCGGCCGTCGCGGCATCCGGTCGGCGAGGGCACCGAAGAGCAACGAGAGCAGCAGGTACGGCAGGAGCTGGGCCATCCGCAGCAGACCCACCTGCTCGGTACTGCTGTCGAGCACGAGAATCGCCGTCAGCGGCAACGCGAGTGCGGTGACCTGGGTCCCGAACATCGACACCGTCTCGCCTATCCAGAACAGGCGGAAGTCCCGGTTCTGCCACCACAGGCCCGTTCTGCTCCGCCGCTCACGCACTGGCAGTCGCTGGAACACCCTCACTCTCCCGCTGCGGCGAGGAGGGTGTCGATGACCGCCGCGAGTACGGGGCGGTGCTCGCCGGACCACATCGAATGGTGCGCGCCGGGGGCGCGGTACTCGCGTACCGTGGCCGCCAGCGGGGCCCACTGCCCGGCCGGTACCGCCCCCGGGGTCCTGAGCACGGAAAGCCGGCCGGGGTAGGTCCAGGTGGGCCGGTAGCGGAAGGTGGCCCGCACGCTGGCCCGGTAGACGGACAGGCGGCAACCGAGTTGATCCGGCCCGATCTCCGCCGGTAGCACCGTGTCCCGCAGGAACGCGTACAGCGCGTCGAACTGATCGGGAAGGCCCTGGTAGCCCGGGGGAAGTTCGGGGGCGTCCCGACCGGCCTCGGCCGCGATGTCGGCGACGAACTGTTCGACGGTGCGCCGGTCGTCGGGCGTCCGGGACGGGTCCGGCAGCGGGGTGTCGACGACGGTCAGGAACGGCACCGGCGCACCGGCCTCCGTGAGCTGCCGCGCCATCTCGAACGCGACCAACCCACCCATCGACCAGCCGAGCAGATGGTAGGGGCCCGTCGGCTGCCGTTCCCGGATCGCCGCTACGAAACGGCCGGCCAACGCCACCACGTCGGGCAGCGCGTGCTGACCCGGCTCCAGCCCCGGCGCTTCGAGACCGATGATCGTCCGTTCCGGGCTCAGCCGGCGGGCGACTCCGGCGAAGATGGACGGGGAGCCGGACGCGCCGGGGACGCAGAACAGCGGCGGGTACGTGCCGTCGTTGGGTGCGGCGGCCAGGGTCACCAGCGGTGACCAGGTGTCGGCCTGCTGGTCGGCGGCCCGTCGCGCCTGCACCGCTGCGGCGAGGACGACGGGCGTGTAGAGGTCCCGGGCCGTGATCCGGGTGCCCAGGCGTTGCTCGATCAGCTGGAGCAGCTTCGCCGCGTGCTCCTCGTCGGCGCCGAGTGCGAACAGGTTGTCGGTGACGGCGGCCGGGGTGGCCGGTGACACCAGGACGTCGGTCATGGCCAGCGCGATCGTCTGCGCCAGGCTCAGCGCATCGGCGGGCGGGCCCGCCTGCTGGTGGGGCGGTTCGGCGGCCGGATCGGCGGCCGGTGGTGCGACGGCCTGGAGGTGCACCTGCTGGGCGAAGTCGCGCAGGTTGGGCGAGCCGTACAGGGTCCGGACGCCGAGTTTCGCGCTGAACGCCTGGTTGACCCGGCTGATGACCCGCATCGCCTGCAACGAGTTGCCACCCAGTTCGAAGAAGTCGTCGTCGGCGCTGAGTCGCCAGGCGGCCATGCCGAGGACGTCGGCGAAGACGGCGGCGACCTGCCGTTCGGTCGGGGTGGCCAGCGCGACGACCTCCCGGTCGGCCTGGACGTACGCCGCCGGTGCGGGCAGTGCCCTCCGGTTGAGCTTGCCGCTGAGCGACATCGGCAGGCTCTCCAGCACCCGCCAGGCCTGCGGGACCATGTATGACGGCAGAAACTGGGCGGCGTGCCGGCGCAACTCGGCGACCGATGGTTCCGTCGACCCGGTCAGGGTCACGTAGCCGGCGAGGATCTGCTGGCCCCGCGCGTCCTCGGCCAGCTTCACCGCCGCCGTGTCGACCGCGGGATGGGTACGCAGCACCGCTTCGATCTCCTCGACCTCGATCCGTAGGCCCCGCAGCTTGATCTGCGTGTCGATCCGGCCCAGGAACTCCAGGTGGCCCTCGCGGTTCCAGCGGACGAGGTCGCCGGTGCGGTACACCCGTCCGGTGGACCGGAACGGGTCCGGGATGAACTTCTCGCTGTGCAGGTCGGGGCGGTTGAGGTAGCCGCGGGCCAGCCCCTCGTCGCCACCGATCAGCAGTTCACCCGGCACCCCGACCGGCACCAGCGCCAACTGCTCGTCGACGACGTAGAAGCGACGTCGGGTGATGGGCCCGCCGATGGGCGGCGAGGTCCGGTATTCCCCGCGGGGTACGACGTGCAGCGTCACGCCGATCGCCGCCTCGGTGGGGCCGTAGCCGTTGACGAACGTCCGACCCGCGACGTTCCACCGGTTGGCCAGCTCGGCCGGGCACGCCTCACCTCCGGTGAACACGTGGCGCAGGTGCGGGTACGGGCCGTCGTCGAGCAGCGCCAGCAGCGTCGGAGGTGCGCCGACGAAGGTGATGCGCTCGTCGCGGATCAGCGCGGACAGCGACTCCGTCGAGTGCAGGGTCTCCCGGCGTGCACACACCAGCGTGGCGCCGCTGATGAGCGCGGCGTAGACCTCTGCCTGACACAGGTCGAAAGCGAGTGACGCGAACTGCAGGATCCGGTCGCCGGGGCCGAACTTGAAGGTCTCGGCGAACGGGACCAGGTAGGACACCAACGCCCGGTGCTCGGTCAGCACCCCCTTGGGGCGGCCCGTCGAACCGGAGGTGTAGATCACGCTGACCAACGAGTCCCCGGTGCTCACCTCGTCGAGCGGGTCGCCTGCTCCCCCGGCCCCGGCGGACTCGATGTCCGGCCAGTCGCGGTCCAGGCACAGGTAACGACGCGACCGGGGCTCGGGAAGGCTGGCGAGCAGGTCGCTCGTGGTCAGCACCACGTGTGCGTCGGTGTCGTCGAGAATGAACTCCAGGCGGCCGACCGGGTGGTCGATGTCGAGGATCACGTACGCGGCGCCCGCCTTGGCGACACCGAGGAACGCCACGAGGACGTCCAGGCCGCGATCCATCGCGACCCCCACCAGCTCTTCGTGTCTGACCCCGCACCGGTGCCTCAGGTGGGCGGCGAGGACGGCGGCACGTCGGTCCAGTTCCCCGTAGGTCAGCTCGACGCCCTCGAAGACCGCCGCGACGGAGTCGGGTGCCGCTGCGGCCCGTTCCGCGACGAGGACGTGCACGGGATCGGAGCGGACGGCGTCGTCCGGACCGCGACCCAGCCGCATCAACTCGGCCCGGTCGTCGGCGGACAGCAGGTCGATCTCGGACACCCTGATGCCGGGGTCGGCGGCCGCACCGGTCAGGACGCGCTCGATGTGGGTGAGCAGTTGGTCGATGCGCCACCGGGCGAACAGCTCCGTCGAATACTCCGCCGACACCCTCAGCTCGGTCGCCGACTCGGCGAAGGTCAGCGACAGGTCGAACCGGGAGTGCATCGTCTGCTGGTCGACCACACTGATGGTGGCTCCGGGCAGGTCGAGGGAGCCGCTGCCGGTCTCCTCGTTGAGCACCTGGAGAAGGACGTCGAACAACGGATTGCGGCTGGGGTCGCGGGGGACGGCAAGGCGGTCGACCACCCGCTCGAACGGCACGTCCTGAAGCTCGTAGGCCCGCAGGGAGGTGTCCTTGACCCGATCGAGCAGCTCGGCGAAGGTGGGCTTTCCGGACAGGTCCAGCCGCAGCACCACCGCGTTGACGAAGATGCCGACGACCTGTTCCAGGTCGGGATCGGACCGACCGAGTGCGGTGGTGCCGACGGCGAGGTCCTCCTCACCGGTGTAACGGGACAGGACCACCCCGAGGGCCGCGGTCAGGAGCATCGACAGTGAGACCTTCTGCGACCGGGCGAGGCGGCGCGCGGTGGCACCGATCGATGCCGGAAAGACCCGGCTGAGGTGTTCGCCGCGGTGGACGGTGTACGGCGGTCGCGGGTGGTCAGCCGGCAGGTTCAACGCCGGCAGGCCCGACAGTTGGGACTTCCAGTAGGTGAGCTGCGCTTCGAAGGTGCCGTCTTCGAAGGCGGCCCGCTGGGCCTTGACGAAATCGGCGTAGTCGGTGGCGGCCCGGCCGGCCGGGAGTTCGTGACCCTGCCGGATCGCCGCGTACGACCTGCGGATCTCGTCACTGATCAGGTTGATGGACCAGCCGTCACACACGATGTGGTGAATGACGATGGACAACAGGTGTCGTTCCGTTGCGACGCGGAACAGGCGGAACCTGTAGAGCGGGCCCACGGCCAGGTCGAACGGTGTCCGTGCCAGCGTGGTGGCCGCGTCGAGGGCACGTGTCTCCCGGAGTTCCCCCGCTGCGGTGGAGTCGTCGATCACGAGCGCCTGCTCCGGAGGAGCTGCGATGACCTGGTAGGGAACGCCGTCGTGCGCGTCGAAGCGCGCGCGGAGGATGTCGTGGTTCGCGACGACCCGGGTCATCGCGGTCTGTAGTGCCGAGTGATCCAGGTCGCCGTCGATCCGGTACAGCACGGCGACGTTGTACGTCGGTGTGCCGGGGGCGAGTTGGTCGAGGAACCACAACTGTTCCTGGGCGAACGACAGTGGCAGTTCAGCCGAATCCGTCGCGTGTGCCGAATTCACCAGGGCCTCGGTCACTACCTCTCCTTCCTACAGACACCCGCAATCTGTCGAAAAAGCGCAAACTCGTGTCGCGTAATCACAGAGATGTCAGTGCCCGGGAGCGAACCCGGCGCTGTTTCGCCACGGGGTGACCTACGGTGAATCAATTTGGACAGCATCATCGGTCGGTGCCGGATATTGCTTCGATCCATTGCCACAGCTAGCGACCAGAGTATGACTGACGGTAACATTAACGATGGGGTGCGTCAATACGTATTGATGGCCGGCCGGGAGTTCGCCGGCGGGGTTGCGGCTGATTTGAGCTGGTCCGTATGGCTCATGGTCAGGTGTCCGTAGCGCTGTCCATCATGGTGAACCGTCCCGGTTTCGGCGCAGTCGGCGGTCACTGCGCGTGGCGGACGCCCGGAGGGCGGTGCACCACCAGGATCCCGCCGGGGAACGGGGGCGGACCTGGCCGACCGGACAGCCCCGCAACGTCACGCCGACGCGCCGTCCGGCGTGGTGGCCGGACCGTCCCGCGGGTGCCGACCCCCTCACCACGGGCGGCAGCCGGCAATCACGGCGTCGCGTTCCCCGCCCGACGCCGGCACCACCCACGGCGCACGTGAGGAGAATTCCCTTCCGCATCGTGCGGACACGACCCCAAGTGGTGACCGGCGACAGCTTCCCGAGCGAACACACATTCAGCCACGACACCATTTTCACCCTCGGGGGAAATTGGCAGGTCCTTCGCGGCTGCCGCGTACGCCGGACTGCTAGCCTGCCGATCAGCGGAAACGCCCGTCGACCCAGCGCGAAGGGAGCATCCCAGTCGTGACGACAATTCGCATTCTCGGCCGCGCCGCACCATGGAGGACACTGTTCCTCGCCATTGCCGTCGCGGTGGCCCAACTGCCGGCACCCGTCGCCGGTGCCGCCGCCAGGGGCGACCGACCCGCCCTCCGTTGGCGGGCCGACGACGCGCTGTCGAGTTCCCGCTTCGCGCTGGCGGCGGCCACGGCGCCGGACGGGTCGATCTTCGCGATCGGGGGTGCCGACGCGGCTTCGGTCACCACGGTGGTGGAGGTCTACACGCCTCGGACGCGGCGGTGGAGGGCCGGTCCGTCGCTGCCCCGGCCCCGGTACCGCCATGCGGCGGCCACCGGCGGGGACGGGCGCGTCTACGCGATCGGTGGCAGCTCTCCCGGTGCCGAGGGAGCTTTCCTCAGCTCCGTGCTCGCCCTGACGCCGGGCGACGACCACTGGGTGCCCGTCGCGTCGATGCCCAGCGGACGGCAACTGCTCGCCGCGACGGCCGGCACCGACGGCCGGGTCTACGCCGTCGGCGGGGACCGTCGCGGCTCGCTGTCCACCCTGGAGGTCTACGAGCCGACGGTGGACCGGTGGACCACCGCGGCGTCGATGCCCACGCCGCGCTACGAGATGGGGGTGACCGGCGGACCAGACGGGCGGATCTACGCGATCGGCGGCTGCGGGGACGGCGTCCTGAACGTCCTCGACGTCGTCGAGGCGTACTCGCCCACCACCGACACCTGGGCGACTCTCGCGCCGCTTCCCAGCCGGCGGTGTCTGGTCGACGCCACGACCGGCCCGGACGGCCGGATCTATGCGACAGGTGGCTGTGAACTGGTCACCGACCCTTCGGGAAGACCTGTCGACTGCGTGGACACCACCCGGGTGGACGCGTACTCACCCGACACCGGCACCTGGGCGACGGTCACCGGCACCACCACCGCCCATCGTGAAGGCGCGGCGGTCACCAGCGGCAGGAGGATCTTCGCGATCGGCGGGCACACCGCCGGGGTGGAGTCCGCGCGGGTGACCGCCCGCCGCCCGCCGGGGGCGTGGCCGGCCTGCGTCACCGGCACGGGTTAGCATCGGCGGCGGCATGATCGTGCGAGGTGCCCCGCGGGTGCGGGGAGAATCGGGAAGCCGGTGTGATTCCGGCACGGGCCCGCCGCGGTGACCGGGGAGCGACCGTCCAGGCGCGAGGAGCGCAGCCACTGGCCGTACGGCTGGGAAGGCGGACGGGTTGGCGTCGATCCGGGAGTCCGAAGACCGGCCTCGCGTCGACCGCCCGCCCGTCCGGGGTGGGCCGAGCGCAGCGGGAGCCTGCCTGTGGAACTCTACGACGCCATCCACCGCCGCCGGGACGTCCGGGCCCAGTTCACCGGGGAACCGGTGCCGGACGGCGCCCTGCACCGGATCCTGGACGCCGCGCACGCCGTACCCAGCGTCGGTTACTCACAGCCGTGGGACTTCGTCCTGGTCCGGGACCCTGCCATCCGTCGTCGGTTCCACCGGCACGTGCAGGCCGAGCGGGCGACGTTCGCCGCCACCCTGGACGGCGCGGCGGCCGAACGGTTCGCGGGCATCAAGATCGACGGGGTGTTGGAGTCGACGCTGTCGGTCGTCGTCACGTACGACCCGCAGCGTGGGGGCCCGGCCGTGCTCGGGCGGCACGCCATCGCCGACGCCGGTCTCTACTCGGTCTGCCTGGCCATCCAGAATCTCTGGCTCGCCGCCACCGCCGAAGGGCTGGGCGTCGGGTGGGTCTCCTTCTACCGGGAGTCGTTCCTGGCCGGGCTGCTGGGCGCACCGGCCGGCATCCGGCCGGTGGCCTGGCTCTGCGTCGGGCCGGTCACCCACCTGGAGTCCGTGCCCGACCTGGAACGGCACGGGTGGCGTCGACGCCGACCTCTCGCCGAGGCGATCCACCACGACCGTTGGTTGCACAGCTGAATCCCCATTTTCCATTGTGGATGACAGCGCGCCTCGTCGCTGCAACACTGTTTTCGGTCGATCCCCCGCCGACTTCCTGAGTGCCCACTGATGGATTTTGACAGCGATGGGACAGCCATTGGATCTGCACAGGGTAGTAATCAGCCATCCTGAATCCTGCCCGAGACAGGTTGACTTCATTGTCACCGACGACCGGCACGGCACCGCCGCTGCACCGGCGGCCTTCCCCGCCGGACTTCGCTTCGGGGTTCACCGGTGACGCGAGGCGGTCGTTGTCGCCGCGGGTCACGGCGACCGATGGCAGCTCACGGAGAAACCAGCCCCGAGCGCCCGCCTGACTGCGGTCGGATGTCCCCCGGGCCGACGAACACAGCCTCGACGAGCGCGCTGAGTACGCCGACTCATGCCTGGTCGGGTCGGACCGTCCACACTGGACCGCGTGACTTCTGAGGCGGCCGGTGCACGTCGGTGGGGTGGCCCGATCGTGGGGCTCCTGGTCCTGGTCTGGATCGGCGGGCTGATCGCGGCAGCCGTGTGGTGGCTGAGCATCGGCTTGGCGCAGTGGAACGCCAACTACGACGGCCGGCCCGACGAGCTGGTGGGCCTCGGACGCCAGGCGAGCCTGGCCCTGCTGGTCGCCGCGTTGGTGGCGATCGCCGGCCCGGCAGTCATCGCGCTCGTCGCGTACCGGCTGCGGCTGGTCCGAACCGCGATCGTCTTCCTGGTGCTGACCGTCGTGATCGCCGTGCCCGCCCTACCGTTCGCCGCATCCGTCGGGCGGGGTCTCACTCCGGTGCCGGCAGACACGACGCCCGGCCCGCCAGGGCACTGCGTGGAACTCAGCGGCGGCGACAACCGCTGCCCGGGCGGCTGACGGGAGCGGGAGCAGCAGGGTGTGCCGGGATGACCGGGCAGGCGGCCCACCCGGAAACGACGGAAGGACCGGGGTGGTGCTGGCTTCCATCCGTCGAGGTGCCGGCCTGGCGTCGACCTGTCGGGAGTACGCGGGTCTCGACCATCACCCCGTGACAGGATCCGCCCGCCCTCCTTGCCTACTGGTCGTGACGGGCCTTGACCGCAGCCGTACGCAGCGCATCGATCGCACCCATGTTCAGCTCGGCCCAGCGTTTGAGCTCGCGCAACGGACCGACGAGCGTGTCGCCGAGCGCTGTCAACGAGTAGTGCACGGCGGGCGGACTCGTGGGTTCCACCCAGCGGCGGGCGAGGCCGGCGCCTTCGAGTTGACGCAGGGTGTGGGTGAGCATCTTCTGGGACACACCCGGCATGCGGCGGCGCAGCGCGGCACGAGCCGGACGACGTTCGTCGGTGGCGTCGCCGGGTTCGCCCACGTCCAGTCCCCCACGCGGATCTCGTTCGCCCTCCCCGAGGCCGACGCCTCCCCCGGGCCGACGTCGATGTTCTTCCTGCTGCCTGGAGTCGGCGAGGTCCTGCGTGTCAACGGCACGGTCACCTCCCAGCGGCGAGCACGGACCACGGTGGTGATCAGGCAGGCGTGGGTCCACTGCGCGCAGGCCATCCTCCGGTCCGGCCTGTGGCAGCCACCCACCCAGCAGACCGCGTCGGCCCCGCAGATCGCCCTCGACGAGCCGCTGGGGGCACCCGGTGTGGCCGAGTTCCTCGCCGCAGCGCCGTTCCTCGCACTGTCGAGCTGGGACACCGAGGGTGGCAGCGACACCAGTCCCCGAGGCGACCGGGGAACGGTGGTCCGGATCCTCGACGGTCGGACGCTCGTGCTCCCGGACCGCAGGGGCAACAAACGCGCCGACACGCTACACAACCTGCTGCAGGATGAGCGGCTCGCCTTCGCCGCGCTCGTGCCCGGCCGCAGCGGGGTGCTGCACGTACGCGGGCGCGGCGTGGTAACCGACGACCCGGCACTGCTACGGACCCTCGCGCTGCGCGGGCTGGCACCGCACGCGGCGCTCGTCATCGACGTCGAACACGCCGAGGTGACCGGCAACGACGCGGTGGCCCGGGCCCGGCTGTGGCATCCCGGCGCACACCTCGACCGCAGTGCCGCGCCGGATCTCACCATGATCGCGTTGGAGCACCTCGCCACGAACTCGGCGGACGCGCCGGGCGGGCCGCCTGCGGCACTGTTCAGGGTCATCGGCGCGATCCCGGGGCTGTCGCGGGCGCTGCGGGTGGTGATGCGCCGCGCCTACCGCTCCGCGCTGCGTAAGGAGGGCTACGCCGACATCGCGGACGGGCGACGGACCGACGGCGACCGGGCCGGAAGTCCGCTGCGGGAGGTGCGCATCGTGGAGATGCGCCGGGAGACGCCGAGCACCGTCACGATCGTCCTCGAAGACGCCGCCGGACGGCCCGACCACTTCGCGTTCCGGCCCGGTCAGTACTTCACGCTCGTCGTCGAGGTCGACGGCCGACCGGTCCGGCGGGCCTATTCGGCCTCGTCCGCGCCGGGGACGACGCGGCTGGAGGTCACCGTCAAGCATGTCGAGGGAGGGCGGCTCTCCAGCCACGTGCACCGGATGCTGCGCGTCGGGGACCTCCTGGGCCTGCACGGCCCGTCCGGGACGTTCCACACCGAGACCGAGCCACCGACCGAAATACTGCTCGTCGCCGCCGGCAGCGGTGTGACGCCGATGATGAGCATGATCCGTACGCGGCTCGCCGACCGGGCCGGCCACGACCGGATCGCGCTGCTCCATAGCAGCCGGTACGCCGACGAGGTCATCTTCGCCGCCGACCTCGACCGGTTGGCCGCGGAGCACCCGGACCGGTTGTCCGTCACCCACGTCCTGACCAGACGGGACGGCCGCCTCGACGCGGACCGCCTGGTGGACTGGTTCACCGGCCGTACGCCGGCCGCAGACGCCCGCTACTACGTCTGCGGCCCCGAGGCGCTCATGAGCACCGTACGGAAGGTGCTCGCGAGCCTCGGCGTGCCGAACGCGCGGGTGCACCACGAGACGTACACCTCGGGTGCCGGCACCACGATCGCGACCACGACGCCGCAGCCGATGACCGTGGAGGCGGCCGGGCAGCCCGTCGGTTCGGGGACTGTCGAGCCCGGTCAGAGTCTGCTCGACGCGGGTCTCGCCGCCGGGATCGACCTGCCGTTCTCCTGCACCGTCGGCACCTGCGGCGAGTGCGTCGTGCGGCTTCGCCGCGGCGACGTCGTGTTGAGCGAGCCGAACTGTCTCACCCCGCAGCAGCGGGCCGCCGGCTACACCCTGACGTGTGTCGCCCAGCCCCTGTCCGAGGTGACCATCGACCTCGCCGACCAGGGGCGTTCCGCGATAAGTGGCCAAGGCTGATCTGGACACCGGGTGGCAGATCGACGGGGTTGCAGGTCGACGGCGTCGTAGTCACGACGCCACCGACGACGACCCGGCCGACACCAGGCTGATCACACCCACGGTCAATGAGGTCCGCCACCTGATCACGCGTGCGTCATCCGTCCGACCAACGACGCCACCCACCGTCTGCACTGGTCGGGTTGACGCGATTCCGCAAGCTCGAGCCCGACGAGCCCACTACACGCCGCCTCCATCCCGGATTCCCGTCAGGGTCTCGCGACGGCTGATGCGCTAAGGGATGTCTCGTAACTCGGTGATGGGTCCATGGTGGATCATGGTGTGGTGCAGGTGATCACGGCAGCTCGCCCGGAGTGGGTCTTCCCGTT
>NZ_JBEZFY010000014.1:0-183353 GCF_040649765.1 Micromonospora sp. NPDC048894
GCCCTCGGCCCATCCCGTGCCGTCCGCGTCGGCCGAGAACGCCTTGCACCGGCCGTCCGGCGACAGCCCGCCCTGCCGGCTGAACTCGACGAACATGCCCGGCGTGGACATCACGGTGACGCCCCCGGCCAACGCCAGCGAACACTCGCCGTTGCGCAGCGCCGATGCCGCCAGGTGTACGGCGACCAGCGACGACGAGCAGGCCGTGTCGACCGTCAGTGCCGGCCCGGTGAGCCCGAGGGTGTACGCGATGCGGCCGGAGGCGACGCTGGGGCTGATGCCGGTGAGCAGGTAGCCCTCGGCGTCGGGGTGGGCCTCGTGCATCCGGGGGCCGTAGTCGCCCCCGGTCGCGCCGGCGAAGACGCCGACCCGGCTGTTCCGCAGGGAGGTGGGGGCGATTCCCGCGCGTTCCAGCGCCTCCCAGGAGACCTCCAGCAGCAGCCGTTGCTGTGGATCCATGCCCAGCGCCTCACGGGGTGAGATGCCGAAGAACGCGGCGTCGAAGCCGGCGGCGTCGGCGAGGAACCCGCCCGAGCCGGTGCCGAGCCGGCCGGAGTCGCGCAGCGCCGTCAGGTCCCAACCCCGGTCGTCGGGGAACTCTCCAATGACGTCGGTGCCGCCGACGAGCAGTGTCCACAGGTCTTCCGGTGACGCCACCCCGCCCGGGAAGCGGCAGGCCATCCCGACGATGGCGACGGGTTCGTCCACGACGGTCGCGGTGTCGTCGTCGGCTTCGTCGTCGGGGGCCGGGTCGCTGTCGGCCAGCAGCACGGTGAGCCGTTCGGCGAGCGCGGCGGGGGTGGGATGGTCGAACAGCAGCCCGCTGGGGAGGACCAGACCGGTGGCGGCGGCGAGTTCGTCGCGTAGCTCGACCGCCAGCAGCGAGGTGAAGCCCAGGTCGTGGAACGTGGTGGTGGGCGCGATGACGGCGGGCGCGCGTCCGCCGAGCACCCGGCGGACGAGGACGTCGATCTCGGCGGTGAGGTCGCGGTCGGCGGCCGGCCGGTCGGTCCGGATGGGTTCCGGCCGGGCACCGACCCAGTGCCGGGTGCGTTGGAACGGGTAGGTGGGCAGGTCGACGACGCGGCCCGCCCCGCCGAGCAGGCTGCGCCAGTCCACCCGGTGACCACGGGTCCACACCGTCGCGGCGGCGGTGACGATGCTGGTGGCCTCGTCGTGGTCGACGCGCGAAGTGGGGACGCCGCCGTCGATCAGGGTGGACAGTGAGCCGTCCGGTCCGAGTTCCAGCCAGGTGCCGACGTGGTACGCGGTGCCGGCCCCGGTGACGGCGGCGTGGAAGAGCACCGGTTCGCGTACCTGGCGTACCCAGTGTTCGGGGTCGGTCAGGTCGGCGGGCGCACCGGTCACGGTGGAGACGACGGGCAGGGTGGCCGGCCGGAACGTCACCGTCGACAGGACCCGGCGGAACCGGTCGCGCATCGGGTCCATCAGGGGGGAGTGGAAGGCGTGGCTGACCCGCAGGTGCCGTACCCGGGCCCGGGTCGCCGCCGCGATCTCCCCGGTGACCGCGCGCAGCGGCCCGGCGGGTCCGGCGAGCACCGTCGCGTCGGGGCCGTTGACGGCCGCGACGACCACGCCGTCGCGCAGGAACGGGCGTACGACGGAGTCGGCGGCGCGGACGTTCGCCATGGCCCCACCGGCGGGCAGCGCCTGCATCAGTTCACCGCGTGCGGACACCAGGCGCACCGCGTCCGGCAGGTCGAGCACGCCGGCGACGTGCGCGGCGGCGATCTCGCCGATCGAATGGCCGACGAGCACATCGGGGTGGACGCCCCACGACTCCAGCAGCCGGAACAACGCCACCTCGACGGCGAACAGGGCGGGTTGGGTGGTGCCGGTGGCGTCGAGCCCGTCGCCGGTGCTGATCGCCGTGCGTAGGTCCACCCGGGCCAGCGCGCACACCTCGTCGAAGGCGGCGGCGAAGACCGGGTGGGCCGCGTGCAGGCGCAGTCCCATGCCGACCCGTTGGGCACCCTGACCGGCGAACACGAATCCCAGGGCGGTGTCGCCCGCCTGGCCGGTGAGCACCCGGTCGCCGACCACGACGGCCCGGTGGGTCAGCTCGGCCCGGGTGGTGGCCAGGGACCAGGCCACCGCCGCCGGGTCGGCGTCGCCCTCCCGCAGGCGCCTCACGGCGGCGTCCCGGGCCTGGTCGGACTTCGCGGACACCGGCCAGGCAACGACCGGCACGTCCGGCGTCACCGGGGCGGCCGGCGGCGCGTCGGTGGGGGCCTCGCCGAGGACCACGTGGCAGTTCGTCCCGCCCATGCCGAACGAGCTGACCCCCGCCACCAGGGGCCGGTCCGGGCGCGGCCAGGGCGTCGGGTCGGTGACCACCGTCAGGCCGAGCCGGGGCAGGTCGATGTCGGGGTTCGGGGTGGCGAAGTGCAGGCTCGGGGGGAGTTGGCGGTGCCGTACGGCCAGCGCGGTCTTGATCAGTCCGGCGATGCCGGCGGCACCCTCCAGGTGGCCGATGTTGGTCTTTACCGAGCCGACCGCCAGCGGCGCGGCCGGGTCGCCGAGCGCCCGGCCCAGCGCGGCGGCTTCGATCGGGTCGCCGACCCGGGTGCCCGTGCCGTGCAGTTCGACGTACTGGACGTCGGCGGCGGTGGTGCCCGCGCGGCGGTGGGCGGCCCGCAGCGTCGCCTCCTGGGCGGCCGGGTCGGGGGTGGTGGGGGTGCTGCCCGCACCGGCGGAGACCGCGCTGCCCCGGATCACGCAGTAGATCCGGTCGCCATCGGCGAGCGCCCGGTCGAGCGGTTTGAGCAGGACCGCTCCCCCGCCCTCGCCCCGGACGTAGCCGTTGGCGCGGGCGTCGAAGGTGTGGCAGCGACCGTCGGGTGACAACCCGCCCCAGTCGTCGGAGATGTGGCTGCTCTCCAGCAGCAGGGCCAGGCTCACCCCGGCGGCGAGCGCGGTCGTCGACTCGCCGCTGCGCAGGCTGGCGCAGGCCAGGTGGACGGCCACCAGCGAGGACGACTGGCCGGTGTCGACGGTGACGCTCGGCCCGTTGGCGCGCAGAAAGTACGACAGCCGGTTGGCGATCATGCTGCGGTGCAGGCCGGTCATCGCGTGGCCGGAGCGCAGCGCGGTGCGGTGGCGGTGTGCCACCTGGGCGTAGTCGTCCCAGGTGGTGCCGACGAACACGCCCAACGGGGTGCCGGCCACGGTGTCGGCGGGCACCCGGCCGTCTTCCAGTGCCTCCCAGCCGAGTTCGAGCAGGAGACGTTGCCTCGGGTCGAGCAGTGCGGCCTCGCGGGCGCCGATGTCGAAGAAGGGCGCGTCGAAGGTGTCGACCTCGGTCAGGAAGGCACCCCAGCGGGCGGCCCCGGTGGCGGCGGGCCAGCGGTCCCGGACGTCCCGCACGGTGCTGCGGCCCGCCACGAGCAATTCCCAGAATCGGGCAGGGTCCGGTGCTTCGGGAAAACGGCACGCGATGCCGGTGATCGCGATGTCCGCCGTGGAATCAGTCGACTCGTATCCGTGCAGGACAGCCACGTATTTCCCCCGGGTTCGACGCGGTGGGCCCAGTGACGCGAAGCGCGTGGGAATTGCAGGTGATCGAGAGAGGTGCTTCGATCCGCTCCGCCAACGACCCGTCCAGAGTCGATCAGTGATCGATTGCCTTCAACCCCTAGATTTCCCCTAGAATCGTCAACTCTCCGTTTAATCGATGTTTATCGGCAACGCATTCTGCTCCCTTTTCGGTCACCTCCCCGCGCTGGACCCGGCCGACCCAGCGCCGCCACCGCAGCGTGCGACGACGGGCGGTACCTGACCGGTCGCCACCTGACGAACCCGGCCGCGCCGGGCGGCGATGCCGATCCAAAAGGGCCGCCGTAGTGCACTTTCCGGCCGGCGCGACTCTGGGCGGCGGTGGGGCCGGCACCCGCCCGGCCACACCGGCGGGGCGGCCGCCGCCACATCGACCACGGGCACCGGAGCACCGATACGCATGCTGATCAGAACCGGACTCGTATTGTTTCGTCATCGGCTGGCCAGTGGCGTACGACACCACGACCCTGCGGCGCGCAATTACCACGCTGGGAAAATGCTCGAAAGTGGATCAGCGGCCACCGACAATGGGGGCGGCGGCGGAAACAAGACCGTTCCCCGGCGGAAACAATTCACCGCGCCGGCGTCGACGCTCCGGGAGAACGCGAACAATCAGAGAGGGAAAGCACGCCACCGGTCGTGGACGCAGCGGACGACCGGCGCGGAAACAGGGCACGCGACCGGCACGACGATCCGACGCGCGCCCGGCCCTCCGCGCAGCAGGACGGGGGCTGCCACGCGCGGGGCCACGCCCCGGCGAGCAGAACGGGCCAACTCCGGGCGACGAGCGACCGGGTCCGGGGCACGGCAGACGGTCGATCCGAGGAGACCCGGGGTCACGTACCCCACGCGCGGGATACCTCCGGCGGGCCAGCGGCCAGCGGCCAGCGGCCAGCGGCCAGCGGCCAGCGGCCAGCGGCCAGCGAATCTACCCTCCAGCCATGGGCGGACCGCTGTGCCGTGCCGAATGCCAGAGCCGGGACCAGGAACCAGGCGCGGCGGCGGCCGAGGCGGTGGATGTCGGCGGTGCCGTTGGCCGCGGCCGGCGGTTTCCCAGCCGCAGGCCCGGTAGCCGGGCACTCCGGTCGACCTGCCGCCCTGTCATGCTGCGGCCGCCGCCACCGGCTACCCCTCGCACCGGGGGCCGGTGGCGGAGGCCGCAGCCGGCCCGGGCTTCAGTCCTGTGCCGGCACAGGGGTGGGTCCGTCGTGGACGGTCGACCCCGGTCACGGGACCCCCGGGCCACCCGCCCGGTCGGCTGCCGCGCCCATTGCGGGCAGCCGACCGGGCGGGTTCCGGCCCGCGTCCAGGCGGCCGGGCGGGCGACGCCCCGCGCCGGCTACCACTCGTGCCGGCCCGGACGCGGCGTTCCGGGCCGACGGTCAGGACGCGGTGTGCTCCGCGCCGGAGCTCAGTAGGCGACGGCGAAGTGCGTGCGCGGGTGTGCGCCCTGCTCGGCCTCGTCGAGGACGGCGATGGCGAAGTCGCGGTAGGAGATGCGGCTGGCACCGTCGGCGTCGGCAAGCATGCCGGTGTCGCCCGCGCGGTACGCCCCGGTCCGCTCGCCCTCCGGGTCGAACTCCATCGCCGGCACCACCACCGACCACTCGACCGTCGCCGGCGCCTCCCGCAGCACGTCGAGCGCCGCCGCGTGGGCCTTGGCGAAGTCCTGGAACTGCGCCGGGAAGCCGGGGGTGTCCATGACCCGGACGCCGGGCGCGGCGTCGAGGTAGGCCGACAGGCCGATGGCGACCAGGCGGCCCCCGCCGGTCTCGGCGACGGCGTTGACGAGCGCGCCGGCGGCGGCGGTGAAGAACGTCGCCATGTTGTCCCCGGCACCGGGGGCGACCGCGTTCACCACCGCGCCCGCGCCCTTGACCAGGGCGGCGACCTGCGACTGGTCGGTGACGTCGCCGGCGACCACCTCGACGCCGGAGCCGGAGAGGTCGGCGTACCGGGTGGTGTCCCGGACGACCGCGACGACCTCGTGCCCACGGCTGGCGGCCTCGGCCACGATCGCCCTGCCCGCCTTGCCGCCTGCGCCGAACACTACGATCTTGGTCACTGGTCGTCCCTCTCTCGCGATGCCGATGTTCCGGTTTGCCGCCCACGCGTACGGGCTGTACGGCTGCGAACGGCGCCGGCGTGCCACGGTAACGAGCACCGAGGTTTCTTCCGGGAAACCTCGTTAGGCTGGATCGGTGACGGACTCCACCTCGCGCTTCGATCCGGTCTGCCCGTCCGGCATCGCGCCGATCCACATCGGCGACAAGTGGACGGCGATGGTGATCTCCCTGTTGGCCGAGGGACCGATGCGGTACTCCGACATCCGGGCGCAGATCGGCCCGGTCACGGCGAAGGTGCTGACGGCGGCGCTCCGCGGCCTGGAACGGGACGGCTTCGTCGCCCGGATGGAGCAGCCCGGCCCGCCGCGCAGCGTCCACTATGGCCTGACCGAGCTGGGTCGGACCCTGCTGCCCGCCATCGAGCTGGCCGTCCAGTGGGCGCACGACCACCTCGGCGCGATGCTCGACGCGCAGGAGGCATACGACCGCGAACATGCCCGACAGGGCCGGGTGGAACTGCGCTGATCAGGCATTTCTGCATTGATTCGGGGTGCCGGCCGGATAGCTCAGCGCATCCATTACCGTCGACTCAGGTGATCCAGGACACAATTTCCCTAGGGGAGATCTAGGGGTTCTGGCGAGCGCTTCGACCGTTGGCTGCGGCGAAATTCCCATAGTAAGGTTACGGTCCGTTCGACAGGTGGCGAGCGCATCGCCGCGCGCCCCCATTGACGTTTCTTCGCCGGGCCTCGACGCATCGGGCGCGGTGTCCACCCCACATTCACTCAATTCCAGGGGGAAGCTTGTCCCGGTTGAGCCGTAGGCGGTTGATGTCCGGTGTCGGCACCGTCATCGCCGGCGCAGGTGCGAGCACGCTGATCGGCGACCACGTGGTCGCCGCGCCCGCCCAGGTCGACAGCCTGGCCGGTGGGCAGAAGACTCCCGGGCCGGTGACGATCGGCCCCACCGACCGCCGTTACGCCGACGCCCTCCAGCGCGGGTTCAACCGCCGCTTCGTGGGCAGCCCGGAGGCGGTGCGGATCGTCAGTACCACCAAGCAGGTCGTCGCCGCGGTGCAGGCGGCCGTGACGGCCGGCAAGAAGGTCGTGGTCCGCAGCGGCGGGCACTGCCTGGAGAACTTCGTCGACGACCCGGCGGCGAAGGTCGTCATCGACCTGGTCGAGATGCGCTCGGTCACCTTCGACACCACCCGTAACGCCTTCTGCGTGCAGGGCGGGGTCACCCTCGGCGACCTGTACCGGCGGCTGGACTGGGGGTGGGGCGTCACCGTCCCCGGTGGCTCCTGCCAGAGCGTCGGCATCGGCGGGCACGCCACCGGCGGCGGGTTCGGCATGCTGTCCCGGCAGCACGGCATCGTCGCCGACTACATCGACGCGGTCGAGGTCGTCATCGTCGACGCGACCGGCACGGCGAAGTCCGTCGTGGCAACCCGGGCCACCGGGGACCCGAACCGCGAGCTGTGGTGGGCACACACCGGCGGCGGGGGCGGCAACTTCGGCATCGTCACCCGGTTCTGGCTGCGCAGCGCCACGGCCACCGGCACCAACCCGAGCACGCTGCTGCCGACGCCGCCCGGTGCGGTCGCCAACACCATCCTCACCTGGAACTGGGCCGACGTGTCCCGGGCGGACTTCGTCCGGATCATGGCCAACTACGGCACCTGGCACGAGCTGAACAGCGCCCCCGGGGCCACCGGCACCAAGCTGTTCTCCGCGCTGACCGCCAACCGCAGCGAGTACGGCCGGCTGTCGGTCGTCGCCCAGGTCGACCCTACGGTCAGCGGCAACAACACGCTGCGCAGCTCCTACGTCAGCGCGATCACCGCGGGCGTCACCGCGACGCCGACGATCCTCGACACCGGCACCCGGCCGTGGCTGACCACCACGCTGAACCTGCCGACCACGGCCGCCGCGTTCGGCATCACCGGCCCACTGCGCTCCAAGAGCAAGGGTGGCCTGCTCAAGCAGCGCTACACCGACGCCCAGGCGGGGCGGGTGTTCGACCGGCTCACGGCGAGCGGCTACACCAACCCGGCGTCCGGCCTGACGCTGCTGTCGTACGGCGGGGCGATCAACGCCACCGCTCCCACCGCGACGGCGACGGCGCACCGCTCGTCGGTGATGGCCGCGTCGTTCACCAGCTACTGGGACGACCCGAGCGCCGACGCGACGAACATCGACTGGCTGCGCGGGCTCTACCGGGACGTGTACGCCGAGACCGGTGGGGTGCCGGCGCCGGACGCCCGCAACGAGGGGTCCTACATCAACTGGCCCGACATCGACTTCCTCGACAGCACCCAGAACACCTCCGGCGTGTCGTGGTCGACGCTGTTCTACGGCGACAACTACCCGCGCCTGCAACTGGCCAAGGCGGCCTACGACCCGCTCAACGTGTTCAGCCACGTCCTGGGCGTGGCGGCTCCGTGACCGGACAGGTCCTGGTGGTCACTGCGGGTGCCGGTGGGATCGGCTCCGCAGTGGCCCACCGCTTCCGGTCCCGGGGTTGGCAAGTGGTGATCGTGGACCGTGACGCCGGGCGGGGGCGCGCGGTGGCCGGCGGGTGCGACGGGCTGTTCGTGCACACCGACGCGACCACCATGGCCGGCTGCCAGGAGTACGTCGAGGCGACCCTGACCCGGCACGGGACACTGGACCTGCTGCACCTCAACGTGGGCGTGCTCGCCGGCACGGCGGTCGGCGACGGGTTCGACCCGCAGGCGTACCAGTCGATGATGCGGACCAACGTCGACTCCGTCGTGTTCGGCGTGCAGGCCGCGTACGCGCCGATGCGGGCGCACGGCGGTGGCGCGGTGCTGGTCACGGCCAGCACCACCGGGGTGCGTCCGTCGCCGGACGCCCTGTACTCGGCGAGCAAGCACGCGGTGGTCGGGCTGGCCCGGTCCCTCGCGGGCCCGCTCGGGCAGGTGAACATCCGGATCAACGCGCTCTGCCCGGGCGCGGTGGACACCCCGATGCTCGCCGACCGGCGCGACGCGCTGGTGCGTGCGGGTGTCGGGTTGGTGACACCGGAGGAGGTGGCCGCCGCCGCCGAGCAGGCGCACACGACGGGACGTACCGGCGAGGCGTGGATCGTCAACGCCGGGCACCCGGTCGCCCCGCATCCGTTCACGGAGGTCGTCATCGCGGGAGAGGAACGGATCTCCCGCTGACGGCCGTACCGCCGGCACGTCCCGGTAAAGATCAGTGCCGGTAAAGATCAGCGGTCGAACAGACAGGAGTGCTTTCATAGGGGCCGGTCACGCAATTCGGAACGACTTGCACGGCAGGGGGACCAATGATAACCGAACCCTTATTCGGCGATTACCCGGAAGAGTTCCCGGGGACGTGGTTGCGGCCCGATGTCGATTCCGCGCGACGGCCGATCAGGCAGGTCGTTGGTTACGACCGGGTGTTCCGGAGAATCGAGGCGAGCCTCGAACCGCTCGCCGGCCACCCCGAGGCACGTGAATCCGACCGGTGGAAGTCGCTGGTGCTGGCCTCCTGCGATTTCCCCGGCGCCCTCGACCGGCTCACCGACCTCTATCCCTGCGGTGAGGCCCGGCACGGCACGTCCCTTGAGGACATGAGCCGCGAGCAGTTGATGACCCTCGGGTTGGTCAACGCGATGACCGCCACCTGGCCCGGCCTGGACCACGTCACCATGGCCCGTGACTACCTGGAGAACCAGGACGCCCAGATCCCCACCGGCGTCGAGTGGCTGGTGAGTTGCGCGATCCGCATCCTGCTGCTGTCCGGGGATCCGAACGCCGCCGCCTGCGCGGCGGCGGCCCGGCAGCGTCTCGGCGGGCAGAACCCGATCGGTTGGCGGGCCCGGCTCACCAGCCTGCACGCCGTCTGCGCGCTGCTCGACGGCGACGTGCAGGGCGGCGTCGAGTGGGGTGAGCAGGCGCTGCGGATGATGCAGCCGAGGCGTTGGGCGCACCGGATCGGTGAGCCGCTGGCCACCGTGGTCCTGGGCAACCTGGCCCTGGGCCGGATCGGCGCGGCGGTGCACCACCTGCGTACCACCCCGTCGGCGTTGATGGACGAGTCCAGCTACAGCCTCTGGTACCGGCACGGCTTCGGGCACTTCTGTCTGGGCACCGGTGACCCACGCGGCGCGGTGACCCGGTTCATGAGCTGCGGGCGGAGCATGGCCGAGTGGGGCATGGCGCTGGAGCACCTCTTCCCGTGGCGGCTGGCGGCGGCGGCCGGCTACCAGATGCTCGGCGAGCAGGACGTCGCCGTACACCTGGTGGATGCGGCGTTGCAGGCCCGCGGCGACGAGATACGGGCCCGGGCCATGCAGACCACGGACAGCGTCGGGGTGGTCTTCGGCGGTGCCCGCGAGGCGATCCTCACGACGCTGGAGCGGTTCTCGTCGAGCCCCGACTTCTTCCTGATCCTGCGCCGGTTGCAGACCGAACCGCTCGACTTCGGACGCGGGGACTACGCTACCGTCACGGTGCTGGAGCGGCGTCCGCCGGCGTTCCTGTCGACGCTCACCGACAGCGAGTTGAAGGTCGCCACACTGGCCGGCCGGGGCAAGCAGAACAAGATGATCGCCCGGGATCTCAGCATCACGATCAGCACGGTGGAGCAGCACCTGACCCATGTGTACAAGAAGCTCGGCATCGGCAACCGCAAGGAACTCCGCCTGATCATGGGCTGACCCACCGCGTCGCCGGGGCGACGCCCTCCCGACCTGATCGCCCTCACCACGGACCCCGGACGCCGGGGCCCACACCTCTAACGGAACCTCATGTCTAGTCACCTCTCCGCACCGGATTCCGCCGGGGCGCAGGAGCACCGGGACCGGCCGACCCGCCGGGCACAGGTCCACGCGGTGGCCGTGCTGCTGGCCACCACGGTCCTCCCGCTGACCATCACCGGGGCGTCGGTCGCGTTGCCCGGCATCCAACACGACCTCCAGACCAGCACCGTCGCCGCGCAGTGGGTGGTCAACGCCTACAACGCGACGTTCGCCGCGTTCCTCGTGCTGGGCGGCGCGGTCACCGACCGGTGGAGCCCCTACCGGGTGTTCCTGTCGGGGGTGGCGGTCTTCGCGGTCGCCTCCGCCGCTTCGGCGTTCGCACCGACGGTGCTGGTGCTGAACCTGACCCGCGCCGTCACGGGCGTCGGCGCGGCGGCCACCGTGACCGGCGGGGTGGCGCTGCTGTCGGTCGTGTTGACCGGCCGGGCGCAGGCCCGCGCCTTCGGCCTGCTGGGCACCCTGCTCGGCGTGGGGTTGGCGTTCGGACCGCAGCTCAGCGGCGTGGCGTTGGAGACGCTGGGGTGGCAGGCCGTGTTCGGGGTACCCGCCGCGGTGGGCGTGCTGGTGATCGGTCTCGCCCTGGCCGCCCGCCCGCCCGCCGCCGCACGCCGGACGTCGGCCCACCCGCCGTTCGACTGGGCCGGGGCGCTGCTGTTCACCGGGGCCTCGCTGATCGGCATCGCGACCCTGGTGGAGGCGCCCCGGCTCGGGGCGACGCATCCGCTGCTGTGGGGCGGGGCGGCCCTGTCCGCCGTGCTGCTGCTGTCGTTCGTCGGTGTGGAGCGTCGGGTGGCGCACCCGGTGACCGACCTGACGCTGCTGCGCAATCCCCGGTACACGGCGATCGCGATCACCGCGGGCACCCTGATGGTGGTGCTGGTGCCGATCCTGGTCTACCTGCCGTCGTACCTGATCAACGTGGTGGGCCTGTCCCCCACCGAGGCGGGCGCCTGGATGCTGGTGCTCACCGCCCCGACGATCGCGTTGCCGCCGGTGGGCGGCATCCTGATCAGGAGCGTCGGGATGACCCCGGTCCTGGTCACGTCGGTGGTGCTCTGCGGGCTCGGCGCGCTAGGGCTGGTGACCCTGTCGCCGGGCAGCACGTTGCCCACCATGGCGCTGCCCCTGCTCGCCATCGGGGCGGGGGCCGGACTGCCCTCCGGTCACATCGACCGGCTCGCCGTCTCCGAGGCGGACGAGAGCCGACGGGGGGCGGCGGCCGGGCTGTTCAACACCATCCGACTCTCCACCGAGAACGTGAGCATCGCGGCGGCCGGGGCGTTCATCGCCGCCGCGAGCCCCGTCGGCCTGCGCGGACGGCACTTCACCGACGCGCTGCACACGGTGGCGCTGGTGCTGGCGGCGGTAGCGATCGCCGTCGCGATGCTGCTCGTGGTCGTCGACCGTCGGGCCCGGGGCGCGGCCCGGGTGGAACACGCCCCGGGCCCAATACGGTCGGCAGTGAGCGAGTAGCCCGGGCGGCGGCCGGTGGGCCGTCGCTCAGCCCAGGCTGATCACCGGTCGGGTCAGGGTCTCGTCGGCGTACCCGTCGTCGGAGGCGAGCCACCGGCCGAAGTCCCCGTCCCGGTAGGCCGTCGCGAGGGTCAGCCAGCCCAGGAAGAAGCCGCTACCGCCGCAGGTGACGACACCGCCGTCACCGCCGCACACCACCGTCGGTTCGGTCGTCACCTCGTACCGGTAGGAGTCCTGACCGATCGCCAACCCCCACAGGTTCGGCGTGCGGTGCACCCCGGTCACCTGCTCGACCGGGTAGCCGTCGTCGGGGGTGTCGTCGCCCCAGCGGAACAGGGTGGTCGCGCCCGCGCCGCAGGCCCACTCCCACTCGTCCGGGCTGGTGGTCCGCAGGCCGAGGTCGGTGAGGGCGGCCATCGCCTCGTCGTGGTCGAACTCCTCGACCAGCACCGCGCGGGTCACCCGGCCGGTCGAGTCCAGCTCGACGGTCAGCCCGTCGGCGGAGCTCACCGTGCCCGCCCCGTCGCTCCGGCGGCCGAGGGACGCGACGAGTTCACCGACCCGGGGGTCGTCCGGCGGCACCGGCATCTCGCCGGGTTCGAACGCCTCCACCGCGACCAGCATCGCCGGCAGGTCGACGTCGCGCACGGGCGAGGTCATCGCGTCGAGGTGCTCGGTCAGCGGCGGCAGGCCGTACTCCTCGGCGCTGTCGGCGTAGCTGGCCGCCTGGGCCGCGCCGGGGTGGAACCGGGCCGCGTCGTAGCCGAGCGTCGGCCGACCGCCGGGTACCAGCGCGAACCGCAGCCCGCCCCGGTCGAACACCGCCGTGCGGTGCCGGCGTCCCGCGTAGGTGGTGTCCCGTAGGCCCACCACGGTCAGGTCGTGCCGTGCCGCGATCTCCCGGGCCAGTCGGCCGGCGGCCTCCTCGGACCGGTCGTTCCACTGGTCGACACGGAGTTCGGCGTACGACATCGGGCCAGGATAGGGCCGGACGCGCCGGCACCGACGGGCGGGTTCGGCGTCCGTCGGTGTGCCGGGTGTGGTCAGTAGCCGATCCGGAAGGTGGCGTCCTGCCGGTCGGTGGCCGGTGAGCTGCTGGTGAGCGGGTCGATGCGCAGCAGGTAGTCGTAGTGGCGCAGGTAACGGTCGGGGAAGTTGTACGACCGGAACGACGTCCACGACGAGTCGGCGAGGCCGGCCGTGCGGTAGAACGTGGCGTCGCCCCGGAACGCGCTGGTGCCGTCGTTGGCCGCCAACCGGATCGTGTAGTCGTAGTGGCGCAGGTACCGGTCGGGGTAGTTCACCGAGCGGAACGACACCCCGGCCGGGTCGGCCAGGCCGGGCACCAGGGTCCACAGCTGGTCCTGGTACGGCTCGAACGGGTACGGGTCGATGCGCGCGACGTTGTTGCCGTGCCGCAGGTAGCGGTCGGGGAAGTTGTACGACTTGATCCGGTTCCAGGTGGGCAGCCCCCAGGCGGCGGTGAGCGCGGTCAGCTCGGCCGAGGTCACCGGGGCGATCCCGGGGTGCTTGGAGTTCAGCGGCTGGGTGTACGCCCGGTCGTTGAGCAGGCTCCACGTGCCGCCTGCCACGTTGCTGGTCTGCCAGCAGAAGAACCGGCCGTTGGGGCTCCACGTGTCGCCCCACAGGTACCAGGTGTTCGCGGTGTGGGACTTGACGATCTGCGGGGCCTCGACGCCCCGACCGGGGCTGACGGCGGCGGTGTGGATGCTGAAGCTGCCCGGGTTGAGGGTGGTGGAGCGGGTGCCGAGCAGGGTGCTGTTGGTGTTGTTCTTGAAGTACATGTAGTTGACCCCGTTGACGGTGACGAAGCTGCCGTCGATGGCGTCGTAGCCGGGGTCGAAGAACGTCTGCGGGGCGGAGGCGGTCACGAAGTCGCTGGTGTAGTTCACCATCAGCACGTTGCGGCCGCCGGTGACGGCGGAGTAGACCACGGCGTACTGCCCGCGCCCGGCGTCCCAGTACGCCTCGGGCGCCCAGGCGTGGGTGGCCAGCGAGTGCACCTTGAGCAGCCGGTAGCCGGTGAAGGTGCGCAGGTCGGCCGAGTCCCAGACGTGCAGGTACTGGCTCTGGTAGTTCCAGTCGGTGCCGTTGAGGTCGGTGGCGAGCACCACGAAGCCGCCGTTCTGCTTGCGCAGGACGAACGGGTCGCGCAGGCCACGGCTGCCCAGCGTCGGGGTGGCGACGGGGCGGTTCTGGTTGAGCGGGGTCCAGTTCAGGCCGTCGCTGCTGACGGCGAGGTGCAGCCCGTAGTTGGCGGCGGTCATGCTCGGCGACTCGGTGAAGTACGCCATGACGTAACCGTCCCCGGGGGCGGCGGACGCGGTCGCGGGGCGCAGCAGGGTCGCCCCGGCCAGGGCGGCACCGGTGGCGGACAGGAGGGTGCGACGCTTCAACTGATCACCTCGGGTGGCGGGCGGCAGGGCGGCACTGACCCTCGTACGTTATCGCTAACATCGATGACGTCAAGTGTTAACACGAGCCGGAGCAGCCTGCGCAGGTTGCCGCCCACCGGACCCACGGGGGCAGGTTGCCGTCGGAGACACCGGCAGCCTCGACGGCGGAGAGCCCGTCGAGGCGGCACGGGTGCAGAGTCCGTGCGATCGATCCGTGGTCGAGGCTGCGGCGGGGCCCGGCCCCCGCCGCAGCCGTGGCGACGACGGGCCGGCCGCCGGCGGAGTCAGTCCTCCAGCCACCCGTGCGAGCGGGCGAACTGGGTGAGGTGCTGCCGGATCTGGCTGATCTGGCCACCGGTGAGCGTCGGGACCTGCTCCACCAGGAGATCGGTGATGTCGGCGCGGAAGGCGGCGGCGGTCAGCACGTCGCACTCGTCGTCGTCGGCGCGGTCGGCCGGCACGCCCGTCGCGGCCGGCACGCTGCGCGCGACGGTCGCGCGCGGTGTCACCGGGCCCGGGTTGAGCAGCCGCGCGTAGAGCGCCTTGACCCCCCGGTTCCCCTCCACCGACTCGAACTCCACCCGCATGCCCGGGGCCACGTTCGGCCGCTGATCGCCGAAGTCGTTCGCGTGGACGAAGACATCCTCGCCACCGCCCTCCGGGCTGATGAAGCCGTACCCCTTCACGTCGTCGAAGCTGAGAATCGTTCCGACCGCCACCGCGACCACCACCCCAATAACAGGAACCACCAGAACAGGAAAAAACCACCGCATCGGATGCCACCGCAAGGGTACCGCCCCCGAAGCGACACCCATGGTAAGCGACGGGTGCCCGATCTGGGGGGCACCGAGCCGCCGGGACGCGGCCCGCACCGAGCCGCCGCGTGCGTCCCGCACCGAGTTACCGCGTGTGGCCCGCACCGAGCCGCCGCGTGCGGCCCGCCTGCCGCCGCGCGGGCGGCGACGGGACGCGGTCACCCGGGACGACGGTGGGCGGTGGCGGCGGGCGGAGCCGCCCGACGCATTCCCCGCCCAAAATCAATTGTCGCCGGGCACGGGCACGGCCCGCTCCGGCAGATGTTCCCGGCCCCATGCCCCCAGGGGCTTGAGCGCCTGATTCAGCGCCTGACCGCGATCGGTGAGTGAGTATTGCACCCGCAGCGGCAGGCCCGGGGAGGTCTCCCGGTGGACGATGCCGTCGGCTTCCAACTCGCGCAGATGCTGGAACAACACCTTTTCGCTCACTCCGATGAGCCTTCTCAGCTCACCGAACCGTCGGTGCCGGTCGCTGAGGGCCCACAGGATCACGACCTTCCACTTGCCACTGATCACCTCGATCGCGGCGTCGAGTCCGCAATGCGTCGGCCGCACCCTGACACTCAATTCGCCCACTCCCCGAACGGCCGGGACGCCTTCCCCACGCGCTCCGGTGTGCCGCAGAGTCTAGCGCGCGAGGTCGCCCGGTCCCCCGTTTCGTGGGACGCCCGCCACAGGTGATCCCGGCTGCGGCGGGGGCACCCGTCATGGCCGGGGCCAGGTGCACCCGGGCCCACGGCACCAACCGTCGGGCCGACGCACGGCACGGGTCCACCCCAGTCCGGTCGCCGTCGGAATTGACTCCTGATGATCTCGAAAGTTCGCACGACGGGGGCACGGTGTGCGTCTGCTCCGGTGTCCCGGAATGCGGGCCGATTCCGGCCCCGCGCCTGGCGGCTACACCTGGTCGGCTGCCCTTTTCCGCGATCACGGAAAGGCCGGCACCACCCGACGGGCCCGGCGTCCGGAAACCCCATTCCAGCCACCCCGGGCTGGGGGAACGGCCATCGTCCGCGGCCGGCTCCGCCGGGTGGGGTGATCGGCGACCGCTCACATACCTTGCAGTAAGTGGTTGAGGGCTCATCTGCCCGCGTCTAGGCTCACCACTGTCGAATCGGCGGCGGCACCTGCTTTCTGTGTGCCGGCACCTAATCCCTTTCCTGCCTTTTCAGGAACACAGAGGAGCGTGACACCGGTGTCCGGTGACAATGGCGTACGCGTGTCGGTCGTCGGCCTCGGAATGATGGGTTCGGCCCTGGCGGGCGCATATCTCAGGGCCGGCCACCCCACGACGGTGTGGAACCGCTCCGCCAGCAGGGCGGACCCGCTTGTCGAGCAGGGCGCGCGCCGCGCGGACACGATCGCCGACGCGGTCGCCGCGAGCGACCTCCTGGTGGTCTGCGTGGTCGACTACCGGGCCCTGTACGAGATCTTCGAACCGGTGCGGGAGGCACTCGACGGCAAGACCATCGTCAACCTCACCTCCGGGGTGCCGCAGGACGCCCGGGGGGCCGCGCGGTGGGCGCAGTCCCTGGGGGCGAGCTATCTCGACGGTTGCCTCCTGACGGTGCCGCCGGCCGTCGGGCTCCCCCAGACCCTGCTGTTCTACGGCGGCCCGGCGGAGGTCTTCGACACGTACGAGTCGACCCTGAAGGTCCTCGGCGGCAACAGCGTCCTCCTGGGTGCGGACCCGGGGGTCGCCAGTCTCTACGACCTGTCGCTGCTGGGCATCCTCTGGTCGTCGCTCGCCGGCGCGCTGCACGGCTTCGCGATGCTCACCGCCGAGGGCGTCCCCGCGGCGGCGCTGACGCCGTTCGTCGGGTCCTGGATCACCCACGTGGTGCTGCCCAGCATCACGGGTGCCGCCCGGCAGGTCGACGCGGGCCGGTACGCCACCGACATCTCCACGGTGGGCCTGAACGCGGCCGGTCTGGCCAAGCTGGTGGAGGCCAGCAGGGGCCAGGGAATCCGGCCGGACGTGATGGTCCCGATCCGGGACATGCTCCGGGAGCGGGCCGGCAGCGGGCACGGCGACGAGGCGCTGGCCAGCATGATCGAGGTCATCAGGAGGCCCCGGGCCACCGCGTCGTGATCCGCCCACCCGGCCTGCACCCGCCCGACCTCCGGTCCGTCGTACGCCCACCGTGGCGGGGGTACGACGGACCGGAGGTGACGGGCTAGCGGATGGTGAAGGTCAGCGGGTTCGAGATGCCGACACCGCCGTGGGAGTCGTGGACCCGCACGGTGAAGGTCGACGACGTGCCGGCGGACAGGGGCACCTGGAACTGGTAGCGCTGCCCGCTGTTGGTGGGCGTCACGGCCAGCTTGGTCGTGCCGAGATACAACTCCACCCGACTGACGGGGTCCCCGGCGTCGGCGTCGGTGGCGTCGGCGACCAGGGTGACCGTCGTGGGTTCGAGGAAGTACGTCTGCCCACCGGGGGTGCTCAGCGCCACCGCCGGCGGGTGGTTGGTGCCGGAGGACGGGGGCGTGACGACCGTGACCAGCAGCGGAGGCGCACCACCGGACAGCGACTGGTCGGTGCCGGCCGAGACGTTGAGCACGTAGGTCGTGCTGGTCCCGGGGGCGCCGGTCGGGGGTGTCCACTGTGCGTCGAACCGGTCGCCGGTCGTCCGCACACCCTGGGCCACCGTGACGCCGTTGACCCGGAACGACACCCCGGTGATGTAGTGGCCGCCGCCCACGGTCGCGGTCGCGGCCAGCGGGACGGGGCCCGGTGCGGTGTAGACCGCGCCGACGGTCGGACTGACCCAGTTGACGTACGCCGGGTAGTCAGCGACCGGCGGCGAGGTGGTCGGCCCGGCCGTCGTCCTGCTGGGCAGGACCCCGCCGGTGCAGGCGACGCCGTTGAGCGTGAACGCCGCCGGCACGGGGTTGCTACCGAACCAGGCACCGACGAAACCGATGTTCGCGGCGCCGTTGGTGCCCAGGGTCGCGTTCCAGTTGAGGTTGGTCGCGCTGACCTGCTGGCCGGACTGGGCCCAGGTGGCGCTCCAGCCCTGGGCGAACTGCTGGTCGACAGCGGGGAACGCGAACCGCAGCGTCCAGCCGTTGACCGGCTCGCCCAGGTTGGTGACCGCGACGTCGGCGTGGAAGCCGCCGGTCCACTGGCTGGTGACGACGTAGTCCACCCGGCAACCGGCAGCCGCGTTCGCCGCACTGGCGTGCGAGACCGCGGCCATCATCGCGACGATGGCAACAACGACGGCGGCCACAGCCGTCAGCGACTTACGCATGGCACCCCTCGCCCATAGATCGTTAATCATCGATAAGTACGACGACTGTCCTGCCGTTCGGTCCTGCTGTCAAGGCACTCCGGCAGTCCTGCCGCCGGCAGGACATCAGCGCATTCACCGCATCAGCCCGCAGCGACGCGAGGGCCGGCGACGACCCCCCGTAGGTAGCGCAGACCGTCCGTGGCGAGCCGGTCCTGCGACGGGGCCAACGGACGCCAGATCGCCGCGGCGGTGGCGATGGTCTCGTTCTCCGCCGTGAACGACTCGATGCAGACCGCACCCCGGTAACCGGTCTGCCCCAGCACCGCGAAGAAGCGCGGCCAGTCGAAGTGGTCCGCCCCGGGTGAGCCCCGGTGGGTGCCGCTGACCTGGACGTGCTTGATGTACGGGCCGGCAGCGGCGAGGGCCGCGTACGGATCGGACTCCTCGATGTTCATGTGATAGGTGTCGATCATGATGCCGACGCTCGACGGCAGTCCATCGATCAGCTCGACCGTCTGCGCCACGGTGTTGACCACGCTGGTCTCATAGCGGTTCAACGCCTCCACCCCGATGCTCACGCCACACTCACCGGCCTGCTCGGCCACCGGCGACAGGGCCCGCCGGAACTCCGCATAGCAGTCCGCCCGGGCCGCCGGTGACATCCGCCAGGTGCGCCCGACCGAGGCGTACACCGGACCACCGACGCAGGGGGCGCCGACGGCCGCCGCAGCCGCCACGCACCCCCGCAGGTACGCGACGGTCGACGCCACGACCGCCGGGGACGCGTTCACCAGGTCCCGCCCCGGCGGGGTGACCGCACAGACGCCGGCCGCGACGAGGCCGTGCGCGGCCAGCAGGTCCCGGGTCCGCACCGGGTCCCAGTCGCCGGGCTGCTCGATCGGCAACTCGACCGCGTCGAAGCCGAACGCGGCGATCCGGGGGATCAGCTCGGCGAGGGCGTCGTCGTCGACGGGCGACGCCCACACCCAGGGGTTGACGCCGACGGCGTACACCGGGCCTACTTCCAGCGCTGCGGGTAACCGGGCAGGTCGGTGCAGCCGCACATCGCGTAGTGCAGCGGCGGCATGTCCGCGTCGAGGTACCGGTCCAGGTTGTCCTGGGTGATGGTCGGCTGGGGCAGCTTCCACGGGCTGGGCACCTGCTGGCCGTCGAGGATCCGCAACGCCGCGATGATCGGGGTACGCCACTGGTAGGTCGGGTAGGTCGGCGCGATCGCGGTGAGGTTCTTGTCCTTCCACACCTTCAGGAAGTCGAGCTGGTCCTCGCCGTTGATCGGCGGCACCGGCTTGCCCGCGTCCTGGAACGCCTCGACCGCGGCGACGGCGACCGCACCCGCGTCCATCCAGACACCGTCGATGGTGCCGTACCGCTGGAGGTAGTCGTCGACGATCTTCTTGGTCTTGGCCGGGTCACCGTCGGTGAACTCCACCCCCACCACGTCGACCTTCGCCTTGTCGAACGCCACCTTCGCGGCCGACCAGCGGGTCTCCAGGACGTCGACCCCGGGCAGGATGCGCAGGGCGAGGACCTTGCCGCCGGGCTTCATCTTCTGGCTGACGAACTCGGCGCCGGCGTGACCGAAGCCGTACCCACCGATGGGGTTGATGAACGTCACCGGGCACTTCGTGTTGACCCCACGGTCGAAGACGATCACCGGCAGGCCGGCCTTGCAGGCCGCCTCGACCGCCGGGGTGAGCGTGGCGGTGGTGTTCGGCGAGACGATCAGCGCGTCACAGCCCTTGCCGAGCAGATCGTTGATGTCGGCGATCTGCTTCTGGTCCTTGCCCTCGGCGTCGACGTGCACGAACTCCTTGATGCGGCTCTTCTGTGCCTCCACCTCGGCCTGCATCGTCTTGAACCCGACCTGCCGCCACGGGTTGTTCAGCGCGGCGTTCGAGAAGCAGATCTTGTGCGGACCAGCCTTCTTGAACGTCGCCGTGTCCACCATGGTCGGGTTGAGCATCTGCTCCCACGGCTTGTCCGCCGGCCCGGTCGGGGTCGCACCGAGCAACGCCAACTCGGCGTCGTAGTCGGCCTGGACGAAGAACTTCGACTGTTCCCCGGTCCCCGACCCGGCGGCCGAGGAGGAGGAACCGCCCGACGGGCCCGCGCCCGGTTCGTCGGTGGCGCAGGCGGTGAGGGACAGCAGGGTGACGGCGGCCAGCGCCGCCATGCAACGTCGCACTATGGATTCCCCTTATCGTGACGAAGAACGGGTTGCCGAAACCGCCACGGCGAGCAGGATGATCGCGCCCTGGACGGTGGACCGGAGGGCGCCGGAGACGCCGTAGAAGTTCATCAGGGCGAACAGCAGTTCGAGGGTCAGCGCGCCGAGCATCGCGCCGACGACCGAGCCGCGGCCCCCGCCCAGCGCGACGCCGCCGAGGACGACCGCGGTGATCGCCCCGAACTCCAGGCCCGCGCCGGCCTGGAACGACACCCCGCTGTAGCCACCCAGCAGGATCGCCGCCACGGCCGCCGCCAGCCCGCTGAGGATGAAGGCGACGGTCCGGGTACGCCAGACCCGTACCCCGCTCAGCTGCGCGGTGCGCGGATTGTCCCCGACGGCGACCAGGGTCCGACCGAAGTCCGACCGCATCAACGCCACCGCGAGCACCGCGACGACCACCAGGACCAGCAGCGCATACGGCACCCGACCGAGCAGCGGCACGTCCTCGATCGCCCGCCGGCCGAACCGCCGGAACTCCTCGGAGAGGCCACCCTTCGGTGCGCCGTCGGACCACAGGTAGACCGCGCCGACCAGGATCAGGAACATGCCCAGGGTGGTGATGAACGACGGCACCCGCAGGCGGGTCGTGATCAGGCCGTTGACCAGCCCGACCAGCGCGCCGAAGGCGAGCAGGAGCAGCACCACCGGCCAGGTCCGGGCCGGGTCGCTGTCGATCAGCCGGGCTGCGACCACCACCTGCGCGGTGACCAACGAGCCGACGGAGAGGTCGAACTCGCCGGAGACGATCACGAAGTACTGCCCGGCGGCGAGCAGGATGACCGGCGCCGAACGGCCGAGGAAGGACATCAACGACGGCGGGTCGAGGAAACTGGGCTGCCGGATGCCGACGAGCACCAGCAGCACCGCGAGGATCGCCAGGATCGGCAGCACCCCGCCGGGGCGGAGCCGGACGCGGCGCAGGGACAGCGGACGACGCTGGACGATCTGCATGGTCAGGACGCCGCCTTTCGCAGGGCCCGACGGGCGTAGACGGCGACCGCGGCGATGATGATGACGCCCCTGATCACCTGCTTGAAGAAGGCGTCCACCTCGAGCTGGTTGAAGATCGCATCGATGCTGGCCAGCAGCAGCACTCCCCCGACCGTGCCGACCACACCGCCGCGTCCACCGGCCAGCGCGGTCCCGCCGATCACCACCGCGGCGATCGACTCCAGGTCGTAGAGGCCCTCGGTGCCCACCCGGGGTGCGCCCGAGCCGAGCCGACTGGCCAGGTAGACCCCGGCGAGCCCGGCACACAACGAGCACAGCACGTGGGCGGCGACCAGGACCCGGTCGTTGCGGACGCCGGAGAGCCGGGCGACCTCCGGATCGCCGCCGACGGCGACCAGATGGTGACCGAACCGGGTCCGGGACAGCACGAACCAGGCGGCCCCGGTCACGGCGAGCAACAACAGGAACGACAGCGGCACCGGGCCGACCCGCTGATAGCCGAGGGACTGCACGAGGCCGGGTGAGGTGGCGCCGGCCGGACCGTCATAGTTGCTGTCGAGATACCCCTTGAGCAGCAACCCGACGCCGAGCGTGGCGATGAACGCGTTGATCCGCAGCCTGGTCACCAGCAGCCCGTTGAACAACCCGACACCAGCGCTGACCGCGAGCGCCAAGCCGACCGCCGGCAGCAGCGCCCCGTCGCTGCCGTTCATCGTCTCGGCCGCGACGAGGGTGCTCAGACTGATCACGTACGCCACGGAGAGGTCGAGCGACCCACCGAGAATGACAAGCGTCTGACCGACGGCGACGAACCCGAGACCGGCGGCCACGTGCAGCAGGCTGACCGTCGTGGACTGGTTGAACAGCTGACCGCCGTCGACCAGGACGACCAGCCAACCGATCGCGAGGGTGAGGGTCAGGGCCACGAACACGCCCGGCACCCGACGCCGCACCGGCAACAGCGACAGGACGCTCACTGATCGGTCTCCGTTCGCGACTGCGGGGCTCGCAAAACCGGCTCACTCCTCGCACTCACCGGCCGGTCTCCGTTCGCGACTGCGGGGCGTGGCCGACGGCAAGGGCCACGACGTCCTCCTCGGTGGCGGCGGCGGGCAGTTCGCCGGCGATCCGGCCGTCGCGCATGACGACGATCCGGTCGCTCATCCCCAGCAACTCGGGCAGGTCCGAGGAGATCATCAGGACGGCCGCGCCGTCGCGGGCGAGGCGGCGGACGAGGTCGTGGATGGCCGACTTGGCACCCACGTCGATGCCCCGGGTCGGCTCGTCGAAGAGCAGGACCTGCGGGTCGAGCGCGAGCCAGCGGGCCAGCACGACCTTCTGCTGGTTGCCCCCCGACAGGAAGCGGATCTCCTGGTCGTCACCGGCGGCACGGACCTCGACGGTGGCGAGCAGTTCCCGCACGCGTCGGGTGCGGGCGGCACGACCGGAACGGGCCGCGCCGACGGCCCGGGTGGCGAGCAGCGCGTTGTCGAGCACCGACTGCCGGGGCACGATCCCCTCGCCCTTGCGGTCCTCGGTGACGTAGACGATGCCGGCCCGCATCGCGCTACGGGGTGAGCGCAGCCGGACCGGCCGGCCGTCCAGGGTCACCTCGCCGGTGGTGAACGGGGTGACGCCGAAGAGCGCCCGGGCCAGCGCGGACCGTCCGGAGCCCTGTAGGCCGCCGACGCCGAGCACCTCGCCGGCCCGCAGCTGAAGGTCGACGGCGTGCAGTTTCCGGTTGCCCGCGTCGCGGACGGCCAGCCGTACCGGCCCGAGGTCGTCGGAGGTGGCCCGGTCGGGGTAGTAGCTGGACAGCTCCCGGCCGACCATGTGCCGGACCAGGTCGTCGGTGTTGGTGTCGGCGGTGTTCACGGTGGTGACCCGGCGGCCGTCCTTGAGCACGGTGATCCGCCCGGACAGGTCGAAGACCTCGGTGAGCCGGTGCGAGACGTAGAGCAGGCCGATGCCCCGCTGCTGGAGTCGGCGCACCAACCCGTAGAGCAGTTCCACCTCGTGGTCAGCCAGCGCCGCGGTGGGCTCGTCCATGATGAGCACCCGGGCGTCCAGGGCGAGCGCCTTGGCGATCTCGACGACCTGCTGCTGGGCGACGCCGAGCCCGCCGACCATGGCGTCGGGCGCGAGGGTGGTCTCGCCGATCGAGGCGAGCAGCTGGCCGGTGCGCTCGCGCATCGCCCGCCGGTCCACCAGTCCCCGGCGTACCGGCTCGTGTCCCAGGTGGACGTTCTCCGCGACGGTACGGTCCGGGAGCAGGTTGAACTCCTGGTGGATGATGCCGATCCCGGCCCGCTGGGCATCGCGCGGGCCACGGAAGACCTGCGGTGCGCCGTCCACCTCGACGGTGCCCCCGTCGGGGGCGTACCCGCCCGAGACGATCTTCATGAGGGTGGACTTCCCGGCGCCGTTCTCGCCGACGACGGCGTGCACCTCACCGGGCGCGACGTCGAGGTCGACGCCGTCGAGGACGCGTACCCCGAGGAAGGACTTCCTGATGCCCCGCAGGGTGAGCAGCGACGCCGGTGGCGGATCTGGCATTCCGGGAACCCTCACAGAAAGTAGTCATCGACGTGGTCCGCGCCGCGCCGCCGGATCGTGCGGAGGGCTGGTTGGGCCGGCTTTTGCCTGCTGCCGCAGGTGCTTACGTCTCGACGACGCAAACTTTCCTTGACATCGACGAAACATCACACGTATGAAGATAGATGTTTCGATGCGTGTCCACAATCCTCCTCCCGACGCAATTCCCAGGCCGACCCCTTCCACTCGGCACCGAAGCCGGGTCGCAGCACCCCCGGGCGACCACCGTCAACCCGTCGAAACATCGAACCTCTTCGAAGCCATTGACACGTATCGATGACTGAACCATCCTGACGTCGCGGCCCACGGGACGAGAACACGAGCCATGTCACTTTCTGTGACCTCTGCGGGGCGGACGGCCGTTACGGCGGACGGCACGACGACCCGAGCAGCACACCCGTGCCCTCGTGCGCCCAGCTGACACCTGGGTGCCGACGGACCACGGCCACCACCGGAGTTGCCCGCCGAAAACTAGGAGACGGCATGCGTCGCACCACACTGCTCATCGCCATGATCGCCGGCCTGTTACTCTCGCTCGGCCTCGCCCCACCCGCGTCGGCGGCCCCGGCCTTCCGCGCCCTGTTGTTCACCAAGACGGTGGGCTACCGGCACGACTCGATCCCCGCCGGGATCAGCATGTTCCAGCAGCAGGCGGCGGCCAACAACTTCGAGCTGGTGCAGACCGAGGACTCCAGCGTCTTCACCGCGGCCAACCTCGCGACCTTCGACGTCATCATCATGTTCCAGACCTCCGGCATGGTCTGGACCTCGGCCGCCCAACGGCAGGCCGTGGAGGGCTACCTCGCCAGCGGCAAGGGCATCGTCGGCATCCACAACGCCCTGGACATGGGCATCGAGGGCGAGTACCCCTGGTGGGACCAGACCCTCAACGGCGGCGCCCACATGCCGGAGCACTCCCCCGGCGTGCTGCCCGGCACCGCCATCGTCGCCGACAAGCAGCACCCGTCGACCACGGGCCTGCCGGACCGGTGGAACCGCAGCGAGGAGTGGTACAACTTCGACGCCAACCCGCGCGGCAACGTGCACGTGCTGGTGACCGCCGACGAGCGCACCTACAACCCGGGGTCCCGGGCGATGGGCCCGGACCACCCGATCTCCTGGTGCCGCACCGCCGCCGGCGGGCGGGTGTGGGCCACCGCGATGGGCCACGCGATCGCCTCCTACAGCGAGACGAACTTCCGCAACCACGTCCTCGGTGGCGTGAAGTGGGCCGCCGGCAACCTGCCCGGTGACTGCGGCGGCACCGTCTGGGGCAACTTCGAGAAGCGCACCCTGGACGACAACACGGTCGACCCGATGGCGCTGAACGTGCTGCCCGACGGCCGGGTGATGTACGTCCAGCGCGGCGGCCAGGTCAAGATCTTCAAGCCGACCACCAACAGCACCGTGACCGCCGCCACGCTGAGCGTCTACACCGGCGGCGAGGACGGTCTCACCGGCATGGCGATCGACCCGAACTTCGCCACCAACGGCTACGTGTACCTGTACCACTCACCGGCGAGCAGCAGCACCGACGTCAACCGCGTCTCCCGCTACACGCTGTCCGGTGACACCCTCAACCTGTCCACCGAGGCGCGGATCATCGACATCCCGGCGTACCGGGACCGCACCTTCCCCGAGCCCGGCCACACCGGCGGTTACATCGACTTCGGCCCGGACGGCAACCTCTACATCGGCACCGGTGACGACACCCCGCCGAACCTCGACCCCAACTGGCAGGGCTACGCGCCGCTGGACTGGCGCTCCGGCAAGTCCAACCTCGACGCCGCCCGCAGCGCCGGCAACACCAACGACCTGCGAGGCAAGCTGCTGCGCATCCGTCCCTCGGACAGCGGCGGCTACACCGTCCCGACCGGCAACCTCTACCCCCAGGGCACGGCGCAGACCCGGCCGGAGATCTACGCGATGGGTTTCCGCAACCCGTTCCGCTTCTCGATCGACCCGGCCAACGGCTGGGTCTACCTGGCCGACTACGGGCCGGACCGTAACCCGCCCACCACCAACCGCGGCCCCGAGGGCCTGGTCGAACTCAACGTGATCAAGCAACCCGGCAACTACGGGTGGCCGTTCTGCCACGGCGACAACCAGCCCTACGCGCCGTTCAACCCGGACACCGGCGTGGTCGGTGCCAAGTTCAACTGCAACGCCCCGGTCAACAACTCACCCAACAACACCGGCCTGACCAGCCTGAAGCCGATCGTCGCCCCCAACATGTGGTACGGCTACGGCACCTCGTCGAACTTCCCGGAGCTGGGTTCCGGCGGCTCCGGCCCGATGGGCGGGCCGGTCTACCGGTACGACCCGGCGAACCCGTCGGCCACCAAGTTCCCGCCCTACTACGACGGCGTGCACTTCTTCTACGAGTGGTCGCGCAGCTACATCAAGGAGGTGCACTTCGACTCCGCGACGGCGGTGACCCGCACCAACACGTTCCTGCCCGGCGGGCGGTTCAACAAGCCGATGGACCTGGAGTTCGGCAAGGACGGCTCGCTCTACGTGCTGGAGTGGGGCACCAACTTCGGTGGCGGCAACAGCGACTCCGGGCTCTACCGGATCGACTACATCCAGGGCGGCCGGTCCCCGATCGCCAAGGCCGTCGGGACGCCCACCAGCGGCCTCGCCCCGCTGAACGTCCAGTTCAGCAGCGCCGGCACAGCCGACCCGGACCCGGGCAACACGCTCAGCTACCAGTGGACGTTCGGCGACGGCACCACCTCGACGGCGGCCAACCCGTCGCACGTCTACACCACCAACGGCAACTACACGGCGCAGTTGAAGGTCACCGACAACACCGGAAAGACGGGCTTCGCCAACGTCCAGATCACCGTCGGCAACTCCGCGCCGGTGGTCACCATCACCACACCGGCCAGCGGCGGCATGCTCACCTTCGGTGACAAGGTGTCGTACCAGATCAGCGTCACCGACCCGGACGGCGGCACGGTCGACTGCACCAAGGTGCTCCTGAACCCGGCGTTGGGTCACGACGACCACGCGCACGAGACCACCGAGTACCCGGGTTGCTCGGGCACCATCTCCACCGACCTGCTCGGTGGGCACCCGGACGGCGCCAACCTGTTCTACGTGCTCAACGCGCGCTACACCGACAGTGGTGGCCCGGGCGGCTCGTCCCCGCTCACCGGCACCGCGCAGGCGATCCTCCAGCCGAAGCACAAGCAGGCCGAGTACTTCAGCAGCCAGTCCGGCATCCGGGTCGTCGACGAGGCCAGTGCGGAGAGCACCAAGCGGGTCGGGGACATCTCCAACAACGACTGGATCGCGTTCACCCCGATGAGCCTGGCGGGTATCTCGACGGTCAGCTACCGGCTGTCGTCGCCCTCCGGTGGCGGCACCATCGAGTTGCGGGCCGGCTCGCCGACCGGCACCCTGCTGGCCACCACCCCGGTGCCCAGCACTGGCGGCTGGAACAACTACCAGTCAACCGCACCGGTGAGCGTGTCCGCGCTGTCCGGTACGCAGACGCTCTACATGGTGTTCAAGGGCAGCACCAACAACTGGTTCGACCTCGACTCGCACACCTTCGGCGGGGCGGGGGTCGGCGTTCCCGGCACCGGCACCGGCACCGGCGTGGCGGGGAAGACCTGGACGCTCACCGCCCTGCACAGTGGGAAGCTGATGGACGTCAGTGGCGTCTCCACCGCCGACGGCGCCCAGCTCACCCAGTGGGCGGCCACTGGTGGCAACAACCAGAAGTGGCAGGCCGTGGACGCCGGTAGCGGCGCGGTCTACCTGAAGGCGGTGCACAGCAACAAGTGCGCCGAGGTGATCGGCGGCTCCACCACCGCGGGTGCGTTCCTCCAGCAGGCCACCTGCAACAACAGTGACCGGCAGAAGTTCACCGCGACGGCGACCACGACCGCCGGGGTCTACACGGTGCGCAACGTGCAGAGCGGGCTCTGCATGGACGTCAACGGTGCTTCCACCGCCGACGGCGCCCGCCTGTTGCAGTGGACCTGCCACAGCGCCAGCAACCAGCAGTGGCGGTTCACCCAGGTGTGACGCACCACCCGCCGCCGTTACTGCGGCGGTGGGCTGAGGGGGCCGGCTCCGGATACTAGGAGCCGGCCCTCGCTGGCTGTGCTGACGGCCCCGGCCGGGGCGGCGGGTGGCGGACGCCACCGGGTGGCTCCACCTGCTGGTCGACCCCGCGGCGCCCGGATCTGGCCGATGTGCGGGCGTCGAGCTGAAGTGATCGACGTAGCGATGCGCGACCCCCGCCGTTCGTCTCGGGTGCCCGACCCAACTGTGCGGTTAGGCGTATACGCCTATAGACTGTTCGGGTGCCTTCGAACGCGACGCAGAACAGCCTGGTGTTGCCGATGCTCGGGCTCCTCGTCGAGGAGCCGGCGCATGGTTACGACATCACGACACGCCTACGCCAGCGGTACGGGCACCTCTCGGTCACCCGCAGCACGGTCACGTCCCTGCTGAAGACGCTCGAGAAGGCAGGCCTGATCTCCTCCCGGCTCCCCGAACGAGTGGGCAACCGGCCACCGCGTACGGCCTACGAGTTGACCTCTGCGGGCCTCGCCGACTTCCGCCACAGGGTCGAGGCCGGGGTGCGCGACACGGTAGCCGCGTCCGTGGACTTCGTCATGGCGGTCGCCTACGTCGGAGTTCTCCCGATCGACCAGGCGGCGTCCATCCTGGATGGTCGCGCCGACCGGCTCGACCAGGAACTGGCTGCCCTTTCGGGGCTGCCCGACGGTGACGTACTCGAAGTGCACATGCTCGAAGTCGCCTACTGGCGCACCATCGTCGCTGCCGAAGCCGCCTGGATCAGGAGCCTGGTACGGCGGATCCGGTCACACGAGATCAGCTGGCCAGCCCAGCAAACCGACCAACATCGGAGTGCGGAAGCGTGAAGTTCGGTATCTATCCGGGCGGGCGGGCCGGCACGGTCTGCTCCCACCCACCCGATGTCGCCGCGATCCGCCACCTCGTCGACGACATCGCGGGCGGCCGTCCCTTCGTCGTCCGCGAGTACGTGCACTTCTTCGGCGACGCGACACCGCCGGACGTGGTCACCTCACTCGGAGCCGAACACGAACTTGCACACCTCACGATGCCCGACGGATGGTACGTCGAGGGAAACCGCGAACTGGACCTCGTGCTCAGCTACCTCCCCCGGGCCGCCGACCTCTCCGGATGGCTGGCCTTCCTCGACACTGTCATCGACCGCTACGGTCACCTGACGCGGTACCTCCAGGTGACGCTTGAGCCTAACTTCCCCATCCCACTCATCGACGGAAGCGCACCCGGCGTGCTCGAAGCCCTGACCCTCGGCGTCCCGCACGCCCGCACCGCACTGGACCGGCGGGGTCTCCAGCACGTGCGGATCGGCTTCTCCGTCGCCGAACCACCGGAATGGTTGGGCGGCGACGACCAGTTCTGGTCATCTCTGTCCTCGGTGCCATACCAGGACTTCGCGGCCCACGTCGACTACGTCGGCCTGGGCCTGTACCCCGACGCCTTCTCGCCCGTCGCGCCGCGGGGCAACCCGGGAGACACCGCATCCCTCACCACCCACGCCCTGCACCACTTGCGGGGCAGGTCGCTGCCCCGCGCGCACATCCCGCCCACCACTCCCCTCCACATCGTCGAGAACGGCACCCCGAGCGGGTCACCCCGCACCGAGCAGGCACAGCGCGACTCACTGTCGGACATGCTCGGCGTCATCCTCACCGAACAGGAGTCTCTGAACATCACCCACTACGAACTGTTCAGCCTCAGGGACGCCGACAGCAGTTCCACGGAACCCATCGGGACACTGGGCATCGTCACCGACACCTACCGGCCCAAGCCCGCTCTCGCCGTCTACCGCGACATCGTCCGCAGCACCGGCCAGCCGCCTGCTACCCAACACCCCTGAGCGGCGGACCGAGACGCAGCGAGCATTCGCCCGCGCCAGACCCGAGCGAGCATGCAGCCCTGCCAGAATGTCCACGCCGCCGTGCCGAGAACGGAAGGTCGAACAGTCGCTCAGATGCAACTGGGCCTGATTGGCACAGGGATCGGCAGGGCCCGCACAGCGGGCCCTGCCGACCGGTGGTGCAGGTGCTGTTCAGTTGATCGCTCTGGGCGACCTACGTCGGGCCACCCCGGAGGTCGGGAACCTCCGTGGCCCGCCGGCGGGCCGTCAGCGCTGCCGCGTCAACAGCCCCGGCCGGTACGGCAGCAGGCCGTAGTCGACGCCGCTGGAGCTGGGGGAACGGCCCTGGTAGAGCAGTTGCAGGTTGCACGGGTCGATGGTCATGGTCTGGTCGGCGCTGGTCCGCAGCAGCTCACCGTGGCTGATGTCGTTGGTCCAGGTCGCGCCGCTGTTGGCCTTGCCCGCGAACGGGTTGTTGTAGGTCGTCGCGTTCGGCGTCCAGGTGCCGTTCAGGCTGGTCGCCGTGAACGAGCGGAAGTAGCGCTCCCAGGAGCTGGTCCTGGCCTCGACGATCATCAGGTACTGGTTCTGGCCCTGCACCTTGTAGACCTGCGGCGCCTCGAACAGGTTTTCCGAGGTGTCGCTCATGATGGTCGTGTAGCTGGAGCCGAAGTTGCCGGGGAAGTTCCCGATCGGCATGCTGGCCCGGTAGATCTTGCCGTTGTCGCCGGCGAAGAACAGGTACATGTTCTGGCCGTCACCGATCACCGTCTGGTCGATCGGGCCGGTGCCCGAGCCGGTGATGCTCCCGGTGAACATGGCCTGCGCCGCCGACCACCCGTTGGGGTTCGTCGGGTCGTTCGACGTCCGGTAGAAGAAGGCGGCGCCCGCACCCCACTGGTACGTCAACACCCAGATGTTCTTCGGCGCGAAGTAGAACAACGACGGCGCGACAGTGCCGGAGTTCATCCCGTTCTGCGACGCCGACGCCATCTCCGACCAGTTCGTGAAGAGGCCGAAGTTCATCGAGCCCCAGGTGTTGCCGAAGTCGTGCGTGGTGGCGTAGACGAGCTGCTTGCCGTTGTACGGGGCGACGGTGAAGTCCTTCAGCGACACCCAGCCCGACTTCGGGGTGGCCAGCGGACCCGTCGACGACCACCGGTACGTCGACGGCAGCGTGCAGTTGCCGCCCGGCGGCGGGGTCGTGGGCGGCGGGGTGGTCGGGGTGGTGCCGCCGAGCTTGACGAGCTGCCACTGCTGGTTGGTGCCGTTCCAGTCGGCGTACTGGACGATGTTGGCCCCGTCGGTGGTGGCCGCGCCCTGCACCTCGATGGCCTTGCCGCTGTTGCGGTTGATCAGCTGAATGTAGCCGTCGATGTCCTGGATGCTGAACTGCTGGTTGGTGCCGTTGTTGTCAGTCCACTGCACGATCGCCCCGCCGTCGGCGGTCGACTTGCCGGAGACGTCGAGCACCTTGCCGGACAGCTTCGACTTCAGCCGGTAGTAGCCGCCGCCGGAGTCGACGAACTGCCACTGCTGCTGGCTGCCGTCGTTGCGGGTCCACTGGGTGATCCGGGCCCCGTCGGTGGTGGCCAGGTTGTACACGTCGAGGGCCTTGCCGCTGTTGCGGTTGACCAGCACGTACGAGGCGCCGGTGTCGATCGTTGCGGCAGCGGCCTCGGTCGCGCTGGCGGCGACGAGGACACCGCCGCTGAGGGCGGTCAGGATCGCCGTGGCCGTCGGCAGCAGCCATCGCCGCCGCCGGGGGCCGGGCCGGCGGGGAGCCGGGCCGGGTCGGTCAGCCTGGAGATGCATGGGGGTGCTCCTTCATGGGGGACGGGTGGTGCCTTTCCGGGGATCCCGGTGCGGTGGCCTGCGGTGACGGGGTCACCGAGACCGGGTGGTGTGGTCGGCCCGTGCGCGCCCGGTGTTCCTTGGTCGGGGCCGGAACCGGCCAGGCAATGTGAACGCTCACATTGGCGGACGACCGGCGAACACTGTGTGGACGGACAGGAAGGGGCGAACGGGCCGGCCGGGGTCCCATTCAGATCCGGCGATGTTACCAGAGCGTTTCGGGCGGCTCAAGAGCTGCTCACAGTAGGTGACCACACCGCCGCCACCGCAGCCAACCGGCGCAGCGGCGATCACCACGGAATTGGATGTTAACGCTAACGAGAGTGCCGGCCGTCAATGACGACCCCCGTCCGTTCGGGCGGGTCCACCACCCTGGAGGAGATCCGGATCCCTTCCGCTCCGGTGGGCGATGTGTCATCTTCGATGGATGGGGGTCGGTGGCCGCGCGGGCGGACGAGGGCGCGTCCGGGCACGCGGGCACGGGGCGGAAGCACGGTGCCGTTGAGCGGCGGGGTGCGGTCGGCCCCCCGGACCCGCCCTCGCACCGGGCTCGCCGTCGGCCTGCTGGTCGTCGCCCTGCTGGCACTGGTCGGGGGTCTGGCGTACGCCGCCCTGCTGCACGTCCAGGGCGCGAAGATCCGCCACGAGCTGGACTGGGCGATGGTGCACGGCCGCCCGGCCGACCCGTCCGGCTGCACCTGGATCTTCGGCGGCGCGAGCGACACCGGGCACGCGGGTGCGCCGCCGGCCGGTTTCCCACAGCACGCGGCCATCCATGCCGTGGCCCGCACCGGCCGGCCGCAGGTCGACCAGGTGGCCCGCAACGGCACCGTCTACCACGTCCGCACGCAACTGCGCGGCGACGAGGTCGTCCAGGTGGTCTTCGACGCCCGTTTCCAGCTCGCCGAGCGGCGACACCTGCTCTGGGGGGTGTCGGCCGCCGCGGTGGCGGTCCTGGCCGCGGCGACCGCAACCGACCTGCGGCTGCGCCGCCGGTCGGTGCGGCCGCTGACCGAGGCGCTCGACCGGCAACGCCGCTTCGTCGCCGACGCCAGCCACGAGCTGCGGGCCCCGATCACCCGGGTGCACACCGCCGCCCAGTTGCTGGCGCAGCGGTCGACCTGCGCCGACAGCGGAGCCGACCGGCGGGACCTGGACCGGCTGCTGCGCACCACCCGACTGCTCGGGGAGATCGTCGACGAGCTGCTCCTGTCGGCCCGGCTGGCCGACCCGTCGGCGGTGACCCGGCCGCTGACCCCGGTCGACCTGGCGGCACTGGTCGCCGAGGCGGTCGAGGCCGACGCGCCACGCGCCGCCGCGGACGGGGTGACGTTCACCGTGGCCGGCGCGGACGCTCCGGTCCTGGTCTGCGGCGTCGGGTCGGCGCTGCGCCGGGTGGTGACGGAGCTGCTGACGAACGCCCTGCACCACACCCCGCCCGGCGGCCGCGTCGAGGTGCGGTTGCGACCGGCGTCCGCAGACCACGTCGAGATGGTGGTCAGCGACTCCGGTCAGGGCCTCGACCCCCGACACACCGACCGGATCTTCGACCGGTTCCACCGTGGCCCCGGGGCCGGGGACCGCCGGGTCGGGCTCGGTCTGGCCCTGATCCGCGAGGTGGTCACCGCGCACGGCGGCACGATCAGCGCGGCCGGTCGACCGGGGACGGGAGCGACCTTCACCGTACGGCTGCCGACGGGTGGTGGGCAGCAGGACGGTCCGCCGCCGGGTGTCGATCCCACCGGGACCCGGTGGCCGTTCTGCTGGTGGGGGGCGTACCGCGAGCGGTCGGGTCAGCGCGACGAGCTGAGCAGATTCTGATCGGCGAGATATTCCGCCGGTCAACCTTCTCCCGTTTCGGTGCGACCATGAACGGATGACCGACCCGTCACCCCCGGCGCACGGCCCGTTGCTCCTCGTCGAGGACGACGTGGAACTCGCCGACATGCTCGTCGAGCTGTTCCGTCGGGCGGGCTACCGGATCGATCTGGCCCGCGACGGCCAGCGGGGTCTGCACCTGGCGCTACGTGGCCCGTACCAGGTGATCATGTTGGACCGGCGGCTGCCGGCCATCGACGGGGTCGACCTGCTCATCCGGCTGCGGCGACGCTCCGTCGCCGCCCGGGTGCTGATGCTCAGCGCGCTCGGCGACCTCGACGAACGCATCCGGGGCCTCGACGCGGGCGCCGACGACTACCTACCGAAACCGTTCGAGGTGCCGGAGCTGATGGCCCGGGTACGGGCGTTGACCCGCCGCCGCTTCGACGGGGCCGAGCTGATCCCGATCGGGGCCGGGCAGCTCGACCTGGCCCAGCGCGGGGTGCGGCTGCCCGACGGTCGGGAGGTGACGCTCAGCGGGCGGGAGTTCGAACTGATCCGGCTGCTCGCCAGCCAACCCCGGATGGTGCACAGCCGCAGCCAGCTGCGCGGGCGGGTGTTCGGCGCGGACCGGACCGAGGCGGTGGTCGACACGTACGTGCACTACCTGCGGCGCAAGCTCGGCGACCGGGTGGTCCGCACGGTGCACGGGCTCGGTTACCAGATCGGCGCGCTGTGAGCCGGCCGTCCGGGACCCGTCTGGTCCCGGACGGCCGGAGGGCTCAGCGACCCGCGAACCGGGCCGGGCGCTTCTCCAGGAAGGCGGCCATGCCCTCCCGCTGGTCCTCGGTGGCGAACAGGGCGTGGAAGGCCCGCCGTTCGAACAGCACCCCGGCCTGCACGCCGACCTCCTCGGCCTGCCGTACCGCCTCCCGGGCCAGCATCGTCGCCAGCTTGGGGTGCCCGGCGACCACCGCCGCCGCGGCCTTCGCCTCGGCCAACAGCCGGTCCGTCGGCACCACCCGGGACACCAGACCCCACCGGTACGCCTGCTCCGCGTCGAGCTGCCGCCCGGTGAGGACCAGGTCCATCGCCCGCGCCGGACCGATCAGCCGGGTCAGCCGCTGGGTGCCGCCGATGCCGGGCATCACCCCCAGCCGCAGCTCCGGCTGGCCGAACCGGGCGTTGTCCGCCGCGAAGATCAGGTCGCACATCATCGCCAGCTCGCAACCGCCGCCGAGGGCGTAGCCGGCCACGGCGGCGATCTTCGGGGTACGCAACGCGGCGAACGCGTCCCACCCGGCGAAGTGGTCCTCCAACGCCACGTCCAGGAAGGACTTGCCGGCCATCTCCCGGATGTCCGCCCCGGCCGCGAAGACCTCGTCGGAGCCGGTGAGCACGAAGCAGCCCACCCCCGGATCGCGGTCCAGCGGTCGCAACGTCTCGACCAGTTCCGTCAGCAGCGCCGTGTCCAGCGCGTTGCGCACCTCGGGCCGGCACAGCCGCACCGTGACCACCCGGTCGTCCTTCTCCACGGTGATCCTCATCGTCGCCTCCATGTCGTCAGGAATCCCAGATGGCGCCGTACGCGGGCACCCCGCGTTCCTCCATGCCCCGCACCACCTGCCAGGTCAGCGGGCGGTTCGAGATGCAGATGACCGCCTCCGCGTCGAATGCGCGGTACGCCTGCCAGGCCAGCCGCAGCATGTCGGGCTTGCCGTCGCGGGCGGTGTCCCACAGCAGCGCGTCGGGCTGATGGGCGAGGATCTCGTCGACCAGCCCGTCGCCGAAGGTCTCCCGGTGCCGGCGGGCCACCCAGACCAGGCGGGCCGGCACCTGCCCGGCCAGCAGGTGCGGCAGCACCGGGCCGATCCCGCTGCCGGTCGCCACGTACACCACCCGCCGGAACAGGGTCTCGATGTTCGCCACCCCGGCGGTGCTGATCCCCTTCACCCAGACCCGCTGCGGCGCGTCGTCGATGAACCGCCCGGTCCAGTCGCCGGCCCGGGAGACGGTCAGCCGGAACCCGCTGCGGCCCGGCGCCGGCACGTTGGCGAAGGAGTGCCACTCCCACAGCGGGCTGCGGCTGACCGCGGTCGACGAGCCGGGGAACGGGGTCACCCCGTGGTCGAAGTGGACCAGCGCCACGTGCGACGAGGGGCGTTCGACCACGACCGGCACCCGGCGCAGCCGCAGCCAGGGCAGGGCGATGCTGGCGGTCAGCACCGCGAGCACCCCGCCCTGCGGGGAGGTGGCCAGCGCGGCCGGCCCGCCGGCCAGGAAACCGGCCTGCGCCCAGAGCAGCAGCAGGACCGCCCAACCGCCGAGCCGGTGGGTGCGTTCGAACAGGTCGTGTCGGCGCGACCGCACCGGCGGCAGCGCGGTACCGACGACCGCCAGCAGCCCGACGGCGGCGGCGTACCCGGTGACCAGTGCCCCGGCCGGCGCGTCGCCGACGGTCAGCGCGCCGAGTTGCGCCAGGTACCAGGCGGTCCCGGCCAGTGCCGCGCCGACGTGCAACCCGCCGAAGTGGTAGACCTTGCCCAACGTCGCGCGGATCCGCAGCGGCCAGTGGGTGGGCGCCCGGGTGGCCAGCCAGAAGAGCAGGTTGACCACGTACTGCTGACGCACCAGCACCGCCAGTGCCACGTTGGCCAGTGCGGCGGCACCCAGCGCGCCGGGCGTGGCGGGGCCACGCCACCAGCCGGCGGTCAGCCCGTACCCCAGCAGGGCGAGGTTGGTCGCGACGACCGCCGCGACCAGGCGGTGGTGGTGCATGAACCGGGGATGGGCCAGCAGCCGGCGCAGCGTCGAGCCCGGCGGTGGCGGCGCGTCGCCGGCCGTGGCCGCCGCCGCGGTACGCGGACGCGCCGCAGGAACCGGCGGGGGTCGCAGTCCGGTGGTGCTCACGCCGCCGCCTCCTCGATGTGCGCCCACTGCCACCGCAGGTCGAGGGCGATCCGGCGTAACGCGTCCCGGTCGACCTTGCCCCGCCCGGTCATCGGCAGTTCCGGCAGCGGGTGCACGGCCGCCGGCACGCAGTAGTAGGGCAGCGCGGCGGCCACCGTGTCCCGGCACCGCTGCGGGTCCAACTCCGCCGGGGCGACGAAGGAGACCAGGTCCCGGTCGGTCAGCCGGAGCGTGACCGCCAGCCGGCAGCCGGGCACCGTCTCCAGCACGGTGGAGACCGCGTCCAGTTCGACCCGGAACCCCCGGACCTTGACCTGGTCGTCGGTGCGGCCCAGGTGCTCCAGTTCCCCGTCGGCACGCCAGCGCCCCCGGTCCCGGGTGCGGAACATCCGCCGGCCACCGCCCAGGAACGGGTCGGGGGCGTACCGCTCGGCGTTGAGCGCGTCGTTGTCCAGGTAACCGGCGGAGACGCAGTCACCGCCGGCCCACATCTCCCCGGTCTCGCCGATGCGGCAGGGCCGGCCGTCGGCGTCGAGGACGTAGACGGTGTTGTTCGGGGTCGGCCGGCCGATGGTGAGCGCCCCGCCGGGCCGGTGGCGGTGCATGGTGTTGACGATGGTGGTCTCGGTCGGCCCACAGCAGTTGTAGAAGACCCGGCCGACCGCCCACCGGTCCGCCAGCGGACGCGGACAGGGCTCCCCCGCCACGGCGACCACCCGCACCCCGTCGCACCGGTCCAGGTCGATGCGGCCGAGCACCGACGGGGTGGCGATCACCACGTCGGCGCGGGCGGCGGTGGCGGTGAGGTCCCGGTCGCGTACGAGCAGGGTGCCGCCGTTGGCGAGGCAGCCGAGGATCTCCCAGGCCGCCATGTCGAAGGCGACGTTGAGCAGTTGGGCGACCGTCCGTCCGGGCCGGATCCCCAGGTCGCCGGGGGCGGTGAGCAGGATGTTGGCCACGTTGCCGTGGGTGACGGTGACCCCGTTGGGGGTGCCCGTGGTGCCGGAGGTGAACAGCACGTAGCAGCCGTCGTCGGCGCGGACCGGCCGGTCCGGGACGGGGGCGGTCAGGTGCTGCCCCGGGGGCAGTGGTTCGGCCATCAGCTCGTCGACCGCGAGCCGGGCCACCCCGGGCAGTTGCGGCACCGCATCCAGGGTGGCCGCGGTGGTCAGCACCACCCGGCACCGGGCCGCCGAGGTGACCTGCCGCAGCTGCGCGGTGGGCGCGACCCGGACGTCCTGTGGGACGTAGGCCGCCCCCGCCTTCAGCGTCGCCAGGATCCCCACCAGCATCGGCAGGGACCGGCTGGCGAAGACGCCCACGGTGTCCCCGGTCCGTACGCCGAGGGCGGTGAGCCGGGCGGCCAGCCGGTTGGCCTGGCGGTCCAGTTCGCGGTAGCCGATCCGTACCCCGAGGTGCTCGGCGGCGACGGCGTCCGGGACGGCGGCGGCCCAACGGGCGAACGCCTGGTGGACGCGCAGTTCGGGGGCGGGCACCCGGGGGCCCTGACCGAACCGGTGGAAGAGCCGACGTTCGCGGGGTGGCAGGTGGTCCAGCAGGGGGCCCCGCCACCCGTCCGGTGCGGTGGGCAGGGTGCCGACCGGGCGCGTGGCCGGGTCGTCGAGCGTGCGGGACTGTCGTACGGACATGGCTGCTCCTGTTCTGACCAGCCGCCCTGCGCGGCGATCGAGATCGATGCTCGCCACTGCAAATGGGAAATCTCTTAGATCCGGCGCGCGACAGCCGGCCCGGGACGGCACACATGCTGGACGTCCACCGGCGACCCGGAACCGGGCAGACCGGGGAGCCGTGCGGGGAGGCGGGGCCGGAGCGGCCAACTCACCTCGACAGGAGCACGAAAAAGAGAGCCTTCGATGTTAGCGTTCGTTTCTGCACCGGGACGGGAGCGTCCCCGCCTCGCCACCGAGGCTCACCAGCCGGGGCGACCGCTCGGCCCGGCCACGGGCGCGGCGACGCGATTGGTATGACGCCTGCCCGCCGCACCTCGCCGAGGACGCCCGGATTGCTGGCATATTCAGCGCCGTTCTCGACAGCCGAGGCATTGACGTTACACACTGGAAACTCTAACGTCTGATGTCTCGGTCGAGCGTGCAGGTAATCACCCCGCACCCCACCCGCCGTCAGGAGGGATCTCCGTGTCCCGTCCCGCGTCCGTCGCCATCCCCGGCCCCGGCAGCCGCACCGAGAGCCGGGCGTCGGTCGGCCGACGCCCAGCGGCCGCCGCCCCGGCGTACCTGCTGGAGCTGACCTCCGGCGGCGACTGCGCCGCCGCCGGCTCGCCGCTGAGGCAGTGGCGCTTCGACCGCAGCACCAACCTGCCGTGGACCGTCGCTCCCGGCTGATCCGCGCGGCGCACCAGCCGGCGCGGGTGTCGCCGCGATCCCCCAGGTCGCGGCGACACCCGCGCCGGACCACTCCCCCGAGGAACGGAGCGAACACGATGAACCACCGACATCTGGTGAGCGCGGGACTGACCGTGCTGCTCGGGGTGACGGCCACCCTCGCCGCCGGCTGCGGTGACCGGTCGGGCGGCGGGACCGGAACGGGCAGCGGCAAGCCGCTGATCGGGGTCGACTATCCCCGCTCGGACACCGACTTCTGGAACTCCTACATCAGGTACGTGCCGCAGTCCGCCGACGGGTTGGGGATCGAACTCAAGACCACCAACTCGCAGAACGACATCGCGAACCTCATCTCCAACGCCCAGACCTTCATGAGCCAGGGCGTCAAGGCGGTGGTGATGGCCCCGCAGGACACCGCCGCCATCGCGCCCACCCTGACCCAGCTGGAAGGTCGCAAGATCCCGGTGGTCACCATCGACACCCGACCCGACAGCGGCAAGGTGTTCATGGTGGTCCGCGCCGACAACCGCGCGTACGGCACCAAGGCGTGCCAGTTCCTGGGCGCCAAGCTGGGCGGCAAGGGCAAGGTGGTCATGCTCCAGGGCGGCCTGGACTCGATCAACGGGCGGGACCGCACCGAGGCGTTCAACGAGTGCATGGGCCGGGACTTCCCCGGCATCAAGGTGTTCGGCGAGGCGACCGACTGGAAGGCCGACGTGGCGGCGTCGAAGTTGCAGACCCGCTTCGCGTCCGACCCGGACATCAAGGGCGTCTACATGCAGTCCTCGTTCGCGCTGTCGGGCACCCTGCAGATCCTCAAGCAGCGGGGCCTCCAGGTGCCGCCGACCGACCCGAAGCACGTCTTCGTCGTGTCCAACGACGGCATCCCCGAGGAGCTGAAGGACATCGGCGAGGGGTTGATCGATGCCACCGTCAGCCAACCCGCCGACCTCTACGCCCGCTACGGGCTGGAGTACGCCAAGGCGGCGATCGAGGGCAAGACGTTCCAGCCCGGCCCCACCGACCACGGCAGCACCATCATCCAGGTACGCGACGGCCTGCTGGAGGACCAACTGCCCGCGCCCCTGGTGACCCTGGACGGCGCACCGATCGGGGGGCAGCCGACCGTGAAGTTCGACGACGCCTCGCTGTGGGGCCGCAACGCATGAGTGCCACCCCGCACCGCCCCGGCGGCGGGCCGGTCGGCCAGGACCGACCCGTCGTCGAGGCGGTCGACGTCACCAAACGGTTCGGTTCCACGGTCGCCCTGTCCGGGGCTGGGATCATGGTCCGGCCCGGTGAGACCCACGCCCTGGTGGGCCGCAACGGCGCCGGCAAGTCGACGCTTGTCGGCATCCTGACCGGGTTGCTGGCCGCCGACGGCGGGGCGGTCGCCTTCGACGGGCGTCCCGCCCCACCACTGGCCGACCGGGACGCCTGGCGGCAACGGGTGGCGTGCGTCTACCAGAAGTCGACGATCATCCCGACCCTCACCGTGGCGGAGAACCTGTTCCTCAACCGGCACGCGCGCTCCCGCAGCGGACTGATCCGCTGGTCGACCCTGCGACGGGAGGCCGAACAGCTGCTGGCGGCCTGGTCGGTCGAGGTCGACGTACGCCAGCCGGCCGCGACGCTCTCGGTCGAGCAGCGGCAGTTCGTGGAGATCGCCCGCGCGTTGTCCTTCGGTGCCCGGTTCATCATCCTCGACGAACCGACCGCCCAGCTCGACGCCGCCGGCATCAGCCGCCTGTTCACCCGGATCAGGGACCTGCGGGCGCACGGCGTGACGTTCCTGTTCATCAGCCACCACCTCCAGGAGATCTACGAGTTGTGCGACCGGGTCACGGTCTTCCGCGACGCCCGGCACGTCGTCACCGCCCCGGTCGCCGAGTTGAGCCGGCAGGCGCTGGTCGCCGCGATGACCGGGGAGGACGTGACGATGCCGGAGGCCGGCCGTCGGCCCCTGACGTCCGACGCGCCGGTGCTGCTGTCGGTACGGGACCTGGTCACCTCGTCCGGCGCCGAGATGTCGATGCAGGCCCGGGCGGGCGAGGTCGTCGGCCTCGCCGGGGGCGGCGGCAGCGGCAAGGTCGAGGTCGCCGAGGCGATGGTCGGCCTCGCCCGCCCGGTGGGCGGGACGGTCAGCCTGGCCGGCCGGGTGTTACGACCGGGCAGTGTGCCCGACGCCCTCGCCGCCGGGGTGGGGCTGGTGCCGCAGGACCGGCACCGGGAGGGTCTGGTGCCGTCGCTGTCGATCGCGGAGAACGTCACGATGACCGTGCCGGACCGGATCGGACGGTACGGCCTCATCTCGCCGGCCCGTCGCGACGCCCTGGCCCGGGACACGATCGCCGACTTGACGATCAAGGCGGCCGGGCCGCAGGTGCCGGTCGCCGAGTTGTCCGGCGGCAACCAGCAGAAGGTCGTCATGGGCCGGGCGCTGGCCAACGACCCGCGGCTGCTGGTGCTGATCACACCCACCGCCGGGGTCGACGTGCGGTCCAAGCAGACCCTCCTCGGGGTCGTCGAGGACGTACGGCGGCGCGGCGCTGCGGTGCTGGTGGTCTCCGACGAACTCGACGACCTGCGCATCTGCGACCGGGTGCTGGTGATGTTCCAGGGGCGGGTCGTCGGCGAGATGGCCCACGGCTGGAGTGACAACGATCTGGTAGCCGCCATGGAAGGGGTGGACATCCACCATGTCTGAGACGCTGTCCACCGGCAAGGCGTCGCCTCCGGCGCCGCCACCGAGCCGACCGCCGTCGCGGCACCTGACTCTCGCCCGGTTGCGGGACCTGGCGCTGGTGCCGGCGATCGTCGCGGTGGCGATCGTCGGGTGGATCATCAGCCCGGTCTTCCTGAGTTCCGACAACGTCATCAACGTGCTGCAGAGCATGTCGGAGATCGCCATCCTGGTGCTGGCCCAGACGATCGTGCTGATCACCGGCAAGATGGACCTGTCGCTGGAGAGCACCTTCGGGCTCGCCCCGGGCATCGCCGCCTGGCTGGTCGTCGATCCGGCCCTCACCCGGGGGCTGGGGCTCGGCCTGCTGCCGGACGCCTGGGCGGTGCCGGTGGTGCTGCTGGTCGGGGCGCTGGTCGGGGCGTTCAACGGGCTGCTCATCGTCCGGTTCGGGCTCAACGGCTTCATCGTGACGCTGGGCATGCTCATCATCCTGCGGGGACTGCTCACCGGCATCTCCGGCGGCCAGACCTTCTTCGCGCTGCCCGGGTCGATGACTTACCTCGGTTCGACGAGCTGGTTGGGGGTGCCGGCCTCGATCTGGGTGTCGCTGCTGCTGTTCGCCGTGGGGATCGTGGTGCTCGGTCACACCCGTGCCGGGCGGGCCTTGTACGCCATCGGCGGCAACGCCGACGCGGCCCGGGCCGCGGGCATCCGCACCGACCGGGTGCTGTGGATCGCGCTCATCGTGGCCAGCGTGCTCGCCGCCCTCGCCGGGCTGCTGATCAGCGGTCGGCTGGCGGCGGTGCCGGCGGCCCAGGGTGACGGCGCGATCTTCCAGGTCTTCGCGGCGGCGGTGATCGGCGGGGTCAGCCTCAACGGCGGCAAGGGCAGCGTCTTCGGCGCGTTCACCGGTGTCCTGCTGCTCTTCATGATCATTAATGTGCTGACCCTGGCCGGGGTACCGGCACAGTGGACGAACTTCCTCAACGGCGCGGTCATCCTGGTCGCCCTGGTGGTCTCCCGCATCACCGGCGGCAAGGCACAGACCTGACCCACCCCGATCCCGCGCGCCACGCCCACGAAGCGGGCCGCAGACCCAGCACCGTTCCCCCTCCAGGAGTTCCGTTGACTGAACGCATCACCTCGGTGGACACGATCGACGTCCGCTTCCCCACCTCCGTGCACCGCGACGGGTCGGACGCGATGAACCCGTTCCCCGACTACTCCGCCGCCTACGTCGTCCTGCGGACCTCGGCGGACGCCGAGGGGCACGGGCTGGTCTTCACGGTGGGACGCGGCACCGAGATCCAGGTCGCCGCCGTCCGGTCGCTGGCCGCGATGGTGATCGGCCAGCCGGTCGACGAGCTGGTCGCCGACCCGGGGGCCCTCGCCCGCCGGCTCGTCGGCGACAGTCAGATCCGTTGGCTCGGCCCGGCCAAGGGGGTCGTGCACATGGCCGCCGGTGGCCTGGTCAACGCGGTCTGGGACCTCGCCGCCCGGCGGGCGGGCAAGCCACTGTGGAAGCTGCTGGCCGACCTCACCCCCGAACAGCTCGTCGCCCAGGTCGACTTCCGTTACCTGCGCGACGCCCTCACCGAGGACGAGGCGCTCGCGTTGCTGCGGCGGGCGGGCGACGGTCGGGTCGAGCGGGAACAGCGGCTACTGGCCGAGGGGTATCCGGCGTACACCACCACCCCGGGGTGGTTGGGCTACGACGACGAGAAACTGGCCCGGCTCTGCGCGGAGGCGGTCCGCGACGGCTACCAGCTGATCAAGCTCAAGGTCGGCGGGGACCTGACCGACGACGTACGCCGGATGGGCATCGCCCGGCAGGCCGTCGGGCCGCAGATCCGCCTCGCCGTCGACGCCAACCAGATCTGGGGGGTGCCCGAGGCGATCGGGTGGATGCGGCAGTTGGCCGCGTACGACCCGTACTGGATCGAGGAGCCGACGTCGCCGGACGACATCCTCGGGCACGCCGCCGTACGCAAGGCGCTCAGCCCGGTCCGGGTGGCCACCGGTGAGCACGTGCACAACGCGGTGATGTTCAAGCAGCTGCTCCAGGCCGACGCCGTCGACGTGGTGCAGATCGACGCCTGCCGGGTCGCCGGGGTCAACGAGAACCTGGCGGTCCTGCTGCTCGCCGCGCACTTCGGGGTGCCGGTCTGCCCGCACGCCGGTGGGGTCGGGCTGTGTGAGCTGGTGCAGCACCTGGCGATGTTCGACTTCGTGGCGGTCAGTGGCAGCACCGACGACCGGGCCATCGAGTACGTCGACCACCTGCACGAACACTTCGTCGACCCGGTCCGGGTCACCGGCGGGCGGTACCTGGCACCCACCACCCCGGGGATGAGCGCGGAGATCCTGCCGGCCTCGCTGGCCGCGTTCCGGTTCCCGGACGGCCCGCAGTGGGTCGACGCGTCGGTGCCGGCGGAAGCGCCCATCCCATGATCATCGACGCGCACCACCACCTGTGGCGACCGGAACGCGGGTACACCTGGCTCGACGCGCCGGAACTCGCCACCATCCGGCGGCCGTTCACCCCGGCGGACCTGACCACCGAGCTGGCCGCCGCCGGGGTGGCCGGCACCGTGCTGGTCGAGGGCGGTCGCTGCCATTCCGACGAGGCGGCCGAGTTCCTCGGCTACGCCGCCGACACCGCACCGATCCTGGCGGTGGTGGCCTGGTTGGACGTCGCCGACGACGACGTGCCCGCCACCGTCGGGCGGTACCGCCGGCTGCGCGGCGGCGAATACCTGGCCGGGGTGCGTTCACAGGTGCAGGGCGAGGCGGACCCGGACTACCTCGACCGGCCCGACGTGCGTCGCGGGCTCGCCGCGCTCGCCGCCGCCGGGCTGGCGTTCGACCTGGTGATCCGCGCCGACCAGCTCCCGGCGGCGGCACGGGCGGCCCGGGCGGTGCCGCAGCTCCGGTTCGTCCTGGACCACCTCGGCAAACCCCGGATCGACGAGGGTACGGCCGGGCTGCGGCGCTGGCGCGGCCCGCTGGCCGCGTTGGCCGCCCAACCCAACGTCACCGCCAAGCTGTCCGGCCTGGTCACCGAGGCCGGCCCGGACTGGTCACCGGACGAACTGCGCCCCTTCGTCGAGGTGGCGGTCGCCGAGTTCGGTGCCGAGCGTCTGATGTTCGGGTCGGACTGGCCGGTATGCCTACTCAGGTCGGACTACGCCGGGGTGGGGCGGGCGTTGACCGCGGCGCTGCCCCCGCTGTCGGACCGGGAACGGCACGAGATCCTCGCCGGCACCGCCGTACGCACCTACCGGTTGGCCGACCGGGTCGCGGCGCTGCTCCCGGCGCGGCCCGCATGATCCCGGCCGGTGGGCTCACCCGTTCGCCACCTTGGCGGCCAGCACCGTCCGCAGCCATGCCTCGGAGGTGTTGACGTGCAGCAACGCACTAGCCTGCGCGAGCAGTTGGTCGCGCGAGCGCAGCGCGAGGTAGATCGCGTGGTGCTCGTCGATCGTCGTGTGCGCGGAGTTGCTCTCGATCAGCCCCCGCCACACCCGGGCCCGCAGCGTACGGCTGGACAACCCGTCCAGCAGCGAGGTGAGGGTCTCGTTGCCGGTGGTCGCGACGACGGTGTGGTGGAAGGCCGTGTCGAAGCGGATCAGCTGCTCCGCGTCGTCGGCCGCCGCCCGCATCTGCTCCAGGATGGCGCTGAGGTCGTCGAGTTGGGCGTCGGTCATCCGCAGCGCCGCCAGGCCGGTCGCCATCGGTTCCAGCAGCCGCCGCACCTCCATGACCTCCAACAGGGTGTCGTCGCGCAGCAACTCCACCGCAACCCCCAGCCCCTCCAGCAACAGCCGGGGGGCGAGGCTGGTGACGTACGTCCCGTCGCCGCGTCGTACGTCGAGCACCCGGGCCGATTCGAGGACCTTGACCGCCTCCCGGACCCCGCTGCGCGACAGGCCCATCTGTTCGGCCAGCTGCGGCTCGGGGGGCAGCCGGGCCCCCGGCGGCAGCTCACCACTCTGGACCATGCTCCGGATCTTCGCGATCGCGTCGTCGGTCAGTGCCATCCGCGTCCCCTTCTGGCCGGTCCGTCGGGCGTCGTCACGACGGTCCGTGCGCGGCAGGCGACGACAACCCACCCCAATATAGAGACATCGGATGTTTTCCCCGGCTCCGGTCACCCCCGGGTGCCGCACACCCGGCCGGCCGGAGAACGCCACCGCAACCGGAAGGGTACGACGTGCAACGCTACGGCTGGCTGATCCGGCTCCGACCGGAGCAACGCGAGACCTACCTTCGGCTGCACGCCGCCGTGTGGCCCGACGTCGAGCAGACGCTCCGCGCGGCGAACATCCGCAACTACAGCATCTTCCTGCACCACGACCTGCTGTTCGGCTACTACGAGTACGTCGGTGCCGACCACGACGCCGACCAGCGCCGCATCGCCGACGACCCCCGTACCCGGCAGTGGTGGACGTTGACCGATCCATGCCAGGAATCGCTCGCCGAACCCGGCTCGGGGCACTGGTGGGCCCCGATGCGCGAGGTCTGGCACCTGACCGAGGAGGCGTCATGAACCACAGCGCACACTACGTCGGCGACAACACCTTCGTCGTCGAGCCGACCGCGGTCGTGCCGCCCGGCCCCGGCCAGGTACGCATCGACGTCGCGTACACCGGGATCTGCGGCACCGACCTGCACATCGCGCACGGTGCGATGGACCAGCGGGTGCGGGTGCCGGCGGTGATCGGCCACGAGATGTCCGGTCGGATCGCCGAGACCGGCCCGGGGGTCGAGGGCCACCGGGTGGGCGATCCGGTGACCGTGATGCCGCTGGACTGGTGCGGCGATTGCGCCGCCTGCCGGGCCGGCCACACCCACATCTGTCACCGGCTCACCTTCGTCGGCATCGACTCCCCCGGCTCGATGCAACGGTCCTGGACGGTGCCCGCGCGGATTCTCGTGCCACTGCCCGGGGACCTGCCGCTGACCCACGCCGCCCTGATCGAGCCGACCGCGGTGGCCGTGCACGACGTACGACGCTCCCGGCTCACCGCCGGTGAACACGCGGTGGTCATCGGGGCCGGCCCGGTCGGCCTGCTCATCGGCACGGTCGCCCGGGCCACCGGTGCCGAGGTGACCGTGCTCGAACTCGACCCGCGTCGCCGCGCGCTCGCCACCGAACTCGGGCTGCGCACCGTCGACCCGGCGACGGTCGACGTCGCCCGGCACGTCCACGAGACGACCGGTGGTGCCGGGGCCGCCGTGGTCTTCGAGGTGTCGGGGTCGGCCGCCGGGGTCCGCACCGCGACCGACCTGCTCGCCGCGCGCGGTCGGCTGGTGATCGTGGCGATCCATCCCACCCCCCGGGAGGTGGACCTGCACCGGGTCTTCTGGCGTGAACTGGAGATGATCGGCGTCCGGGTCTACGAACGCGGGGACTACACCGAGGCCGTCCGGTTGGTGCACACCGGACAGGTGCCGGCCGCCCGGCTGATCACCCGGATCGTGCCGTTGGCCGAGGTGGCCGAGGCATTCGGGGCCCTGGCCACCGGCGGCGAGGTGAAGATACTGGTGGACTGCGGGGGCGTGGGCTGAACACGCACGTCGGGTAGCTGCCGTACCCGGGGTCCGGGGTACGGCGAGTTTGACCGGGCCGGGAGCCGCCGCCCGGTTCGGCGTTGCTACAGGTACCTTGTTGTGACAAGGTAGCCGCATGCATGCCGACCCCAAGCTCGTCGCGCTGCGACGCGGCCTGCTCGAACCCCTCGTCCTGGCCACCGTCGAGTCCCGGCAGCGGTACGCGGCGGAGATCCTCTCCGCACTCCAGGAAGCCCACTTCCCCACCCAGGAGGGCACGCTGTATCCGCTGCTGAGCAAGCTGCGCCGCGACGGGCTCGTGCAACACGAGTGGCGTGAGTCGCCGTCCGGCCCGCCCCGGAAGTACTTCTCCCTCACCGGGGCCGGCACGGCTCAGCTCGCCGCGTTCCGCGAGCACTGGAACGAACTCACCCACATGATCAACACGATCGGACGATGATTCCGTGGACAACCCGCCCACCATCCGGCTCACCGGCCACACCACGGCCTTTCCCGCCACCGGCGACGCCCGTGCCGCCCTGCGGCGGTACCTCGACGAGGCGCACCGCGCGCTGCGCGGCGACCAGGACACCGACGAGGACGCCGACGACGTCGTCCGAGACCTCGAAGCCGCGATCGGCGATCGCCTGGGCGCCCTCACCGGGCCGGGCCGCGCCCCGGTGACCGGTGCGCAGATGGCAGCGATCCTGGACGGGTTCGGCCCGGTCCGCCCGGCAGGTCCCCCACCACCCGCCGCCGGACAGCGCCCGCGGGGCCGGTTCTGGTGCCGGATCGACGAGGGGAAGTGGTTCGGCGGCGTCTGCCTCGGCATCGCGGCGTACGGCGACTTCCGCGTCGACTGGGTCCGCACCGTCGTGCTGCTGCTCACCCTGGTCACCGGTGGACTACTCGGCATCCCGTACCTGGTCCTGCTGCTCGTACTCCCCGCCGTCCCGACGGTCGCCGACTACCGACGCCGACGGGACGCGCCGCGCCCCGCGTGAGCCGGCGGTCCCGGCGGACGTGGCACGGCCGCCGCCGGTCGGGGCCGCGCCCGCCGGGGCGACCGTGTGATGATCGGGGGGTGCGGGTGGTGCTGGCGACCGACGCGGGACATCCCGGTCGCACCAACGAGGACTTCGCCGGTGCGGTGCCGGCCGGGCTGGTGCTGGTCGACGGCGCGGGTGGCGTTCCCGGTGCCGGCAAGGTCTGCCGCCACGGCGTGGCCTGGTACGCCAACCGGCTCGGTGGCGCCCTGCTGGGCGGGTTGTCCGCGCAGCGGAGCCTGCGGGAGGTCCTGGCCGAAGGGATCGTCCAGGTCACCGACGTCCACCGGGACACCTGCGACGTCACCCACCCGAGCAGCCCGCACGCCGCCGTGGCGATGCTCCGGTTCTCCGACGACCTGGTCGAGCACCTGGTCCTCGGGGACGCGGTGGCGGTCGTCGGGCGGGCGTCCGGTGCGCCGGTCGTCGCCCATGACCCCCGCGAGGTGGTGATCGCCCGGTCCTTCGAGCGCCGGCTGGTGGGCGTCGCCGTCGGCAGCGAGGAGTACCGGCGGCTGCTCCGCGAGCTGCGGGGGCACCGCAACAACCCGGGCGGTTTCTGGGTGGCCAAGGACGACCCGCAGGTGGTGGCCGAGGCGGTCACCGGCAACCACCCGGCGGGCGAGGTGACGCTGGCGGCGCTGCTGAGCAACGGTGCGAGCCGACTCGTGGACACCTTCGGGCTCACCGACTGGGCGGGACTGCTGCGCCTGCTGGACCACGGTCCGGCCGAGGTCATCCGACAGGTCCGGCAGGCCGAGGACCGGCACGGCGTCGCGACCGACGACGCGACGGTCATCTGCCGCAGCCGAGCCCTGTGACATCGGGATCCTTGTATACTCGGCTCGGCCGACCTAACAGCCCCTGGCAGAGAAGCAGTGAGCGGACCAGCAGCGAGCAAACCCCAGGCGAGCAGCAAGTCGGTTGTTCTCGACGCGATCCGGGCGGCCGGCACGATCAGCCGGGTCGGCCTGATCCGGGCCACCGGCTTCACCGCCCCGACCATCTCCACCCTGGTCCGCAAGCTGATCAACGAGGATCTGGTCGTCGAGACCGGGCACGCGAAGTCGACCGGGGGCAAGCGGCGGGTGCTGCTCCAGCTCAACCACGCCTCCCGCTACGCCGTCGGCGTACACCTGGACCACGGTGTCATCACGTACGCCCTGACCAACCTGGGCGGGACGGTGGTGGCCCGGATCTCCCGACCGGGTGCCGGCGCCGAAGAGCCGCAGGTGGTGGTCGCCCGGATCGCCACCGAGATCGCCGCGTTGATCGACGGGGTGGGGGTGGAACGCCTGCGGATCCTCGGCGTCGGCGTGGTGTTCCCCGGCCCGGTCGACGCCCCACGGGGCATCGGTGGCCCGCCGGACGTGGGGCTCGCCCCCGCCATGCGGCAGTGGAACGGGTTCCCGCTGGGCCGGGCGTTGGAACAGGTGGCGGGCCTGCCGGTGGTGTTGGACAACGACTCGACCGCGGCGGCGCTGGGCGAGCACTGGACGGGCGGTTTCGGCACCGCGACCTCGGCCGCCGCCCTCTACATGGGCACCGGCATCGGTGCCGGCCTGGTCATCAACGGCGTCACCTACCGGGGGCCGAGCGGCAACGTCGGTGAACTGGGCCATGTCAGTGTGTCGGCCGACGGCCCCCGGTGCTGGTGCGGCGCCCGGGGGTGCGTGGAGGCGTTGGCCGGGCCGGCGGCGGTGGTCGCCGCCGTCCGGTCGGATCCGGCGGCGACCCGGGCGGCGGGGTTGGCGGCCGGTGGCCGGCGCTCCTCGGTGGTCGCCGACTTCGCCGCGATCAGCCGCGCCGCCCGGCGGGGCGAGCCGCGCGCGCTGGCCCTGCTGGAGCGGTCGGCCCGGTACGTCGGGACGGCCGCCCGGACCCTGGCGAACCTCATGGACCTCGAGGTGCTCGTGCTGACCGGTCCCAGCCTGGCCGCCGCCGGGTCGGTCTACCTGCCCATCGTCCGGCACGAACTGCGTACCGCCTTCTCCCGGGGCACACACACCGTCGACGTGCGGCTCTCCCGGTCCGCCGCCACGGCCTCGGCCATCGGCGCCGCCGCACTGATCCTCGAATCCGAGCTCGTGCCCCTGAGCCACGGGCCGCGCCCGGCGGAACACCTGGCCGAGGAGCGGACCAGGCTCACCGAATCGGCAAGCTGACTGACCGGGGGTACGCAGTGGACGACGCGTGGCGGACGAGCGCGGTGGGCCTGGTGCTCGCCCGCCCTCCCCGGCTGCTCGGCACCGAACCGTTCTTCATGGAGTTCATCGCGGGTATCGAGGAGCGGCTCGCCGGACACGGTCGGTCGGTGCTGCTGCACGTGGTCGCCCATCACGCCGCCGAGATCGCCGCGTACCGCAGGTGGGCGCAGCAGCGGCTGGTCGACGCGATCGTGCTGGTGAACCCGTCGGTGGACGACCCCCGACCGGCAGTGCTGCGGGAGTTGCGGCTGCCCGTCGTGGTAGCGGGGGAGCCGAGCCACGACACCCCGGCGGTACGGCGCGACGACGTCGGTTCGATGCGGGCGGCCCTGGCGCACCTGGTCGGGCTCGGGCATCAGCGGATAGCCCGGATCACCGGCCCCGGGACCCTGCTGCACACCCGGACCCGCACCACCGCCATGTTGGCCGCCGACGTCGACGCCGTCGTCGTGGAGGGCGACTACTCGGCGGAGTCCGGGGCCCGGTTGACCGCCCGGTTGATGACCGGGCCCGAGCCGCCCACGGCGATCATCTACGACAACGACCTGATGGCGGTGGCGGGCCTGCACGCGGCCAAGGAGCTGGGCCACCGGGTCCCCCGTGACGTCAGCCTGATCGCCTGGGACGACTCCAGCCTGTGCCGGCTGGCCTCGCCGGCCCTGACCACGATGAGCCTCGACGTGCACTCGTTCGGGGAGTCGGTGGGCGAGTCGGTGCTGCGGCTGATCGACGGGGGGACGGTGCCGGAACGGTGGTGTGCGACCGAAACCGTGGTGGCCCGGGAGACGACCAGCACGCCCCGATAGGTCAGTGGTGTGGTTCACCTGGCAGTCCGTCGAAACGGCATCGATACGCTTGACTTAATGAGGCGCATAAAGAAAGCTCGCAGACGCGCTCCCATCGACGCTCCCCGCTATATCTAGGAGAGCTTCATGACACGTCGACATGCCCTGCTGGCATCGGCAGCCGCCGGCACGCTGGTGGCGGCCAGCCTGACCGCGGCCACCCTGCCCGCCTCGGCCGCAGCCTCGGGCTGCGCGGTCACCTACACCGTGCAGAGCCAGTGGAACGGCGGGTTCAGCGGCAACATCGCCATCACCAACCTCGGCTCGGCCGTGGCCGGCTGGACGCTGACGTTCGACTTCCCGGACACCGACCAGCGGGTCACCCAGGGCTGGAGCGCCACCTGGTCGCAATCCGGCGCCCGGGTGTCGGCGGCCAGCCTGAGCTGGAACGGCGCGCTGAACACCGGCGCGTCCACCACGATCGGCTTCAACGGCGCGTGGAGCGGGACCAACCCCGTACCCAAGTCGTTCGCGCTCAACGGGACGGCCTGCACCGGCGTGGTCGACCCCACGACGCCCACCCCACCACCCACGACCACCCCACCGCCGCCCACCACCCCACCGCCGCCCACCACCACGCCGCCACCCACCACTCCCCCGCCGACCACCCCGCCGCCGACGACCACCCCGCCGCCCGGCGGTGCCGCGCCGAGCCTGCGGGTCTCCGGCAACCGGCTGGTGACGGCGGCCGGCGCGACCTACCGCCTGCTCGGCGTCAACCGGGCCAGCGGCGAGTTCGCCTGCGTCCAGGGCAAGGGCATGTGGGACAGCGGCCCGGTCGACCAGGCCTCCGTCGACGCGATGAAGGCCTGGAACATCCGCGCCGTCCGGATCCCGCTCAACGAGGACTGCTGGCTGGGCCTGTCCGGCTCGCCCAGCGGGACCGCCTACCAGCAGGCGGTCAAGGCGTACGCGAACCTGCTCGTCGCCAACGGCATCAACCCGATCCTCGACCTGCACTGGACCCACGGCCAGTACACCGGCAACATCTCGGCCTGCCCCGACGTGAACGCCACCTGCCAGAAGCCGATGCCGAGCCGGCAGTACACACCCCAGTTCTGGACCGGGGTCGCCAACGCGTTCAAGGGCAACGACGCGGTGCTGTTCGACCTGTTCAACGAGCCGTACCCGGACGCCGCCAACAACTGGTCGGACATGACGGCCGCGTGGCGCTGCCTGCGTGACGGTGGCACCTGCACCGGCATCGAGTACCCGGTGGCCGGCATGCAGAGCCTGGTCGACGCGGTACGCGCCACCGGCGCCACCAACGTCCTGCTGGTCCCCGGCCTGACCTGGACCAACGACCTGACCCAGTGGCTGGCCTACAAGCCGACCGACCCGCGCAACAACATCGTGGCCTCCTGGCACTCGTACAACTTCAACGCCTGCGTCACCGAGACCTGCTGGGACACCCAGATCGCGCCGGTGGCCGCGCAGGTGCCGGTGCACGCCGGGGAGATCGGCCAGGACACCTGCGCCCACGACTACATCGACCGGTTGATGACCTGGCTGGACCGCAACCGGCTCGGCTACACCGCGTGGACCTGGAACCCGTGGGGTTGCAGCGGTGGCAACGTGCTCATCGAGGACTACAGCGGCACCCCGACCAAGAGCTACGGCGAGGGCTACCGCGCGCATCTGCTCTCCGTCACGCCGTAACCGACCCCGGCCTCCCCCGCCGGCAGCAACCCGGCGTCGGTGGTCGGTGACGTGACCGACGGAGTAACGGTGGGGGTGGGTACGGCGACCGTTCGCCGCACCCACCCCCGTCCGCACTGCAACCCCGGATGGAAGCCTCGTGTGCAGGCTCCCACCCCGGCACGTCAGGAGCAGTTCTTGCCCTTGTTGATGCAGGTCGCGATGCGCTGCATGGTCTGCGCGGAGTTGACGTTGACGAAGTCGTTGTGGTCGGAGAACGGGTTGTGGTTCTCCTCGGGGAAGGAGTCGAGCGCGTACTGCCCCTTGACCTGCACGTCGCGGGGGATGTCGTAGCCGACGGTGATCCGCAGCTGCGGGATCGCCTGGAAGCCCTGCGGGCAGGCACCGGTGGCCTTGTCGGCGAACGCGACGTGGTTGCGGTGGTTGTCGCTGTCGATGTTCCGGCCGTCCCAGCAGCCGGGGAAGTCGTGCACCCGCTGGACCTGGCTGCCGGCGGGGCAGATCGGGTACTTGTCGGAGAGCCGGTCGGCGAAGCCCGAGCAGCTCCAGGTGGCGCGGGCGTTGGCCGGGCCACGGCTGGTGGGCTTGGCGTCGCCGGTGAGGGCCCGGAGGAACTTCGGCATCGGCACCACCTTGCTGACGGGGTTGCCCCGGTACTCGATCAGCACCTGCGCCGGGCGGACGATGCCACCGGTGTTGCCGGGCAGCTCGAAGTCGGGCCCCTGCGGGTCGGGCAGCGCGGTGGGTGCGGTGGGTGCGGCGGTGGTGGGTGCGGTGCCCGGTGCCGAGGGTGCCCCGGGGGCCTGGTCCAGGGTGCAGGTGGCGAACGCGTCGAGACCCTGCGGACGGGCGGCCTGCCGGCCGATCGCGATGGCGATCCGGTCGAGCACGGCGATCCGCTTGGCCCGCAGCGGCCCGAGGATGGCGTTGTCGACGAAGGCCGGCCCACCCTGGCCCCGGGTGGTGACCAGGCGTTCGTTGGCCTCGGAGAGCTGCCGGTCGAGTTCGTCGAGGTTGCGGTTCACCTCGGCGAGCGCCCCGGCGGGCACGCCGGGCAGCTTGTCGCGGACCGTGGGGCACTGGATGCGCGGGTTCGCGGCCTGGGCCGCCTTGACGCTGGCGCGGTGGGCGCTGCCGGGCATCCGGGCGTGCATGTCGTCGTAGCTGATGTCGCACTCGACCAGCGAGACCAGGCCGGGCTGGTTGCCGCCGGCGGCGGTGACCGTGGTGCTGATCTGCTTGATCATCGCGGCGCGGCGTTCCCGCAACGAGTCGATGACCTCCCGGTTGAACGCGGCGTCGATGCGGCCCCGGCTGGCCGTCATCCGCTGGTTCGCGGCGGCCTGCTGGCGGTCCAGCTCGGCGAGCAGCCGGTCCACGGTGCCGCGGGCCCCGGTGGGGACGGCACGCAGCCGCTTGCCGACCGAGGGGCAGACGACCACCGGCTGGGTCTGGGCGAGGGCCTGCTGGACCTGGTTGTCGCTGCGCACGCTCTTGTCGATGCGCACCACCGGCCAGAAGTAGGACGACTTGTCACCGTTGCGGCAGGTGGTGCCGGAGGCGTCCAGGTCGGCGTTGGAGGAGTTCGCGGTGATGGCCAGGTTGCCGACGAAGTCGTGGACGTGTTCGGCGCCGTTGCGGATGCCGGGCTGGGCCACCGGGTTGTCCGGGCTGAACTTGCCGTTGCCGTTCGTGCCGCAGTCCACGGTGAACCGGCCGGTCGACCCGCCGGCAGCCGGCTGTGGATTCCGCACGTTCGGCGACACGTTCTCGATCTGCACGAACTGGTCGAGGCTGGTGGCGGCGTCGGCGGTGCCCTTGCCGCCGCTGGAGACGAAGGTGACGGTGAGCGCACCGGTGGCCGCCAGCACGACCGCGGCCAGGGCGATCCTGACCGGCCGGGTCTGGACCAGCGCGGTCCCGTTCTTTCTGCGGTTCATCGGAATCTCCTCAAAGCCGCGAACGGCTCCGGTGATGTTGCTGTCTCCACTCGGTACGGGCCGGCACCCGGTCGACGGTCAACGGTTGCCGGCCCCGTCATGGTTCGGTAAGAAGTCCCCCCGGCTCCCTCGGTGACGGCGGTGACCGGCACGCCGCTGAGCCGTTGCGCCCTCGGGCAGCCGGCAACAGCGGCCGACGACACGGTCGTCGGCCGCTGCGTCAGCGGTGTGGGGGTGGTCGCCGCCGGGTGGTCTACCAGACCGTCAGCAGCAGGTGGTTGATCGTGAGCGCCACCGCCGCCTGCGCGGCCAACCAGCCACGGCGGTCGGCGGGCGGGATCAGGGCCGCCCCCGCCATCAGCCAGACCATGAAGGGCAGCCAGATGCGTTCGACCTCGGCCTTGCTGTAGCCGGACAGGTCGGCGGCGAGGATCACCGCCGTGGCGGCCAGTGGCAGCAGCCAGCTGGCGTGCACCACCCCCGGCCGCCGGTCGGCAGTCCGCACGCCGTTGCGGTGCCGCCGAGAAACGGCCCGCCACCCGGCCGGCACCGCGCGCCGTAGGATCACGGCCACCACGGGACCGGCGGCCACGACGACCACCGCGAGGTCGGCCCAGACCCAGTAGGCGTACGCCCGGTCGGAGGCGAGACCCTGGTAGTAGCGCTCGATGACGAGGTCGTAGCCGGTGGGCCACCAGAAGCCGGCGACGGTGAACGCGGCGGCGACCGGCACCGCCCCGACGAACGCCCAGCCCACGGTGCGCCAGCGTCGGCCGGCCAGCACGACGACGGCCAACGCGACCGGCGCCATCAGGACCAACCCGTAGGAGAGGTAGCAGCCGAACGCCAACAGGGCGCCACCGCCGACCGCGCCCAGCGCACGCCCCCGGATGACGCCGTACGCCAGCAGGGCCACCCCGGTGGCGGTCACCCCGGCGAACAACCCGTCGGCGGACACCCCGGACCAGACCGCCCCGGGGAACAGCACCACGAACGGCACCACCGCACGGGCCGCCTCGTCGGTACCGAGCAGCCGTACGGTGTGCGGCACGGCGACGGCGACGAGGGCCGCCACCAGGATGCACAGCACCCCGGCCCAGCCGCCGCCGGACAACCCGATCCGGTCGAGGACGACGAAGACGAGCAGGGCCCCCGGTGGGTGACCGGACACGTGGGTGGTCCAGGAGTCCGGTTGGAGGCCGAGGATCCGACCGCTGAATCCGGCCAGCATGGCGGGGATGTCGGTGACGCCCGGGACCTCGTGCAGGTACTCGTAGGTGGTGGTCAGCCGACCGGCGACGCCGCGCTGCCAGCCGTCGACCAGGGCCAGCGACAGCGTCCAGGCCACGGCGGTGGCGTAGGAGACCGCGAGCAGCCCTCGCCAGGCCAGCCGGGCGGCCAGGGCGGGCCCGCGCCACCAGACCAGCGCGGCCACCAGCAGAGCCAGCGGGGTGCCGGGGCCGACGTGCGGCAGCCACTGCGCGAACAGCGGCGCCGAGGTGGCATGCACCGGGCGTCCCCACAGGTAGAGCAGGCCGCCGGTGACGGAGGCCACCGCGAACAGGCCGAACGCGGCAGCGACGGCGATCAGGTCGGCGCGCGGCGGCCGGTGGCGCGGGGTGTCGTTCACCCGCGCAGCGGCGCGTGGGCGAACTCCGCGATCCCGTCGGCGAGTCCCACCACGGCCCGGAAGCCGAGTTCGGTCTCGGCCCGGGTGGGCGAGGCGACCACGTGCCGCACGTCGGCCAGCCGGAACTCGCCGGTGACCACCGGCGACGGCCCGCCGGCAGCTCGGGCCAGCTCCGTGGCCAACTGGCCGATGGTGGCCGGCCGGCCGGAGGCCACGTTGTACGCCCGCCAACCGGTGCCCGTACCGGTCGCGTCCAGGGCGGCGAGGTTGGCCGCCGCCACGTCACGGACGTGCACGAAGTCGCGGCGCTGGCCGCCGTCCTCGAACACCCGCGGTGCCTGCCCCGCCTCCAGCGCCGAACGGAACATCGCCGCGACCCCGCTGTACGGGGTGTCCCGGGGCATCCCCGGTCCGTAGACGTTGTGGTAGCGCAATGCCACCACGGCGCCGCCGGTCTGCCGGGCCCACGCGGCGGTGAGGTGCTCCTGGGCGACCTTGGTGGCGGCGTACCCGCTGCGGGGGTCCAGCGGGGCGTCCTCGTCGACCAGGCCCGGCGTGACGGCGACGCCGCAGCTCGGACAGGTCGCCTCGAAGCGGCCGGCGGCCAGGTCGGCGACGGTACGCGGCCCGGGGCGCACCGGGCCGTGTCCGGCGCAGGCGTAGGCGCCCTCGCCGTAGACCACCATGGAGCTGGCGAGCACCAACCGGTGCACGCCCGCCCGGGCCATCGCGGCGAGCAGGACGGCGGTGCCGAGGTCGTTGCAGCCGACGTACTCGGGCAGGTCGTCCAGGTCGACGCCGAGTCCCACCATGGCCGCCTGGTGCACCACCGCGTCGACACCGGCCAGGACCCCGGCGACGCCCGGCCCGTCGCGCACGTCGAGCCGGACGACCGGGGCGCCCGCCACCGTGTCCGACAACGGCCGGCGGTGCGCACCGGGATGACCGCAGTCCACGATCGTCACCCGGTGGCCGGCATCGTGCAGGGCGGTCACCACGTGGGTGCCGATGAAACCGGCGCCGCCGGTCACGAGTACGTGAGTCACCCGCCGACGGTAGGGCCGGGACGCGTCGCCGTGCCCCGACCGCGACCGCCCGTCAGCGGTTCGTAAGAACTCCGTGCGCGGGTCGCGGGTGCCCCGGATTCCGTCATCAGCAGGTAAGAACTTCCGGCCGGATCGTGTCCTAGCGTCCGCAGCATGACCGACGTGGTTCTTCCCTGCCGCAACGAGGCCCCGGCCCTGCCCGACCTGCTGGCCCGGATGCCGGCCGGCTACCGGCCGATCGTGGTGGACAACGGCTCGACCGACGGCTCGGCGGCGGTGGCCCGCGCCTGCGGCGTCGAGGTGATCAGCGTGACCGAACCCGGGTACGGTGCCGCCGTGCACGCCGGGGTCCTGGCGGCCGACCCGGTCGACGGGGTGGTGTGTGTGCTGGACGCCGACGGGTCGTTCGATCCGGCGCAGCTGCCCCGGCTGGCCGATCCCGTCCGGGCCGGCGAGGCGGAGTTGGGCACCGGCCGGCGACGCCCCACCGCGCGCGGGGTGTGGCCCCTGCACGCCCGGGTCGCCAACGCCCTGCTGGCCCACCGGCTGCGCCGGACCACCGGCCTCGACGTCCACGACATCGGGCCGATCCGGGCCGTCCGCCGGGCCGACCTGCTGGCGTTGGGGCTGCGTGACCGCCGTTTCGGTTACCCGTTGGAGCTGCTGATCTCGGCCGGTCGGGCCGGCTGGCGGGTGGTCGAGGTCGACGTCGACTACCACCCGAGGGCGGCTGGGACCCGGTCGAAGGTGACCGGCACGGTGCTCGGCACCGCCCGCGCCGTCCGCGACATGAGCGCGGTGCTGGCCCGGTGAACGTCCCCCGACAGCCGCACGTTCCCGGGTCCCGCGCACCGCAGGTGCTGGTGCTGGCCAAGACCCCGGAGCCCGGCCGGGTCAAGACCCGGCTCTGCCCGCCCTGCACTCCGGTCCAGGCCGCCCGGGTCGCCGCGGCGGCGTTGGCCGACACCCTCGACACCGTCGCCACGGCCACGGCCGCCACCCGGGTCCTGGTCGTCGACGGCGACCATCCGGCCCCCGAGGGCTGGAGGAGACTCGCCCAACGGGGCGGCCCGCTCGGCGACCGCCTCGCCCACGCGTTCGCCGACACCCGCACGGCAGGCACGGCCACCCTGCTGATCGGCATGGACACCCCGCAGCTCACCGCCGCCCACCTCGACGACGCACTGGACCTGCTGCGCCGGCCGGACGGGCCGGACGCGGTGCTCGGTTCGGCCGACGACGGCGGCTGGTGGACGCTGGGACTACGCGAGCCCGGCCACGCCTCGGTCCTGCGTGCGGTGCCCACCTCCGAGGCGGACACCGGACAGCTCACCCTGGCCGCGTTGCGCCGCCTCGGTCTGCGGGTCCATCTGCTGCCCCGGCTGCGGGACGTGGACACCGCCGCCGACGCCCACGCGGTGGCCGCGGTGTGCCCGCCGGGCAGCCGGTTCACCGTGGCCGTCGCCCGCGACGTGCCGTCCCCCACGGCGGTCGTCCGGTGAACGCGGTGGCTCTCTTCGACGCCGTGTTCGACCGGGCCGCGTCGGGTGTCCCCGCCGCGTTCACCGCCCGGCACCCGAGCGGTGGTGTGCACCGGTTCGACCCGGCCGGCTGGTGCCGGGACGCCATCGCCGGGGACGCGACCCTGCTGCGGCGCTGCACCGGACCCACCCTCGACGTCGGTTGCGGCCCCGGGCGGCTCACCGGCGCGCTGATCGACGCCGGGCAGCCGGCGCTCGGCATCGACGTCAGCGCCACCGCCGTCCGGCTGGCCCGGGAACGCGGTGCCGTCGCGCTGCAACGCGACGTCTTCGGCCCGGTGCCGGGTGCCGGGCGTTGGCCGCACCTGCTGCTGGCCGACGGCAACGTCGGCATCGGCGGTGACCCGTACCGGCTGCTGCGGCGGTGTCGTCGGCTGCTGGCGGCCGACGGCCACCTGCACGCCGAGTTCGCGCCGCCCGGCACACCGGCCTGGTCCGGCACGGCCATGGTGCAGACCCCGGGTGGTGTCGGCAGCCCGCTACCGTGGGCCTGCGTACCCCTCGACGACCTTTCCGTACTGGCCGGGGGCACCGCGCTGCGGGTGCACGACACCTGGACGGAGGCGGGCCGGTGGTTCGCCACCCTCACCCCCCGGTGACCGGCCGGCCGACCGCGCTGCGGCGGCTCGCCCGACGGTGGTCGGCACCCCTGCCGGCCCCGCCCGGGGCGCTGCGGCGCGGGCCGCTGCGGCCTGACGGTTTCCCGTCCCCGTTACGGTCGACCCGGTTGACCAGCCAGCTCGGCGTCGCGCTCGGGGTGGCGTTCGCCGTCTGCTTCCTCACCGGGCTGCTCAGTCACCTGATCCAGCACCCGCCCGGCTGGTTGTGGTGGCCGTCCCGCCCGGTGGGCCTCTACCGGTTCACCCAGGGCCTGCACGTGGCGACCGGTCTGGCCACGGTGCCGCTGCTCGGGGCCAAGCTGTGGTCGGTCTACCACCACCTGTTCCGCTGGCCGCCGGTCCGGTCGCTCGCCCACGCGCTCGAACGCGCCAGCGTCGCCGTGCTGGTCGCGGCGGCGCTGTTCCAGGTGATCGGCGGCGTCCTCAACGTCGCCCGCTGGTACGCGCCGATGCCGTTCTTCTTCACCGCCGGGCACTACCGGGTGGCGTGGTTGTCGGTCGGTGCGCTGCTGGTGCACGTCGGCGTGCAGTTGCCTGCGGTACGCGCTGCGCTCGGCCCGACCACCGCCGAGTCTGCGCGGGAGCGGCTCAGCCGACGCGGGCTGCTCGGTGGGGTCGCCGCCGCGGCCGGGCTGGTCACCCTGACCACGGTCGGGCAGACCGTCCGGCCGCTGTCCGCCCTGGCGGTGCTCGCTCCCCGTCGACCGGACGTCGGGCCGCAGGGGCTGCCGGTCAACCGGACCGCCGACCGTGCCGGGGTACGCGCCCAGGCGCTCGACCCGGCGTACCGGCTGGTGGTCGAGGGTCCCCTCCGGCGCACCGAGCTGGACCTCGCCGCGCTGCGCGCCCTGCCGCAGCACACCGCCGAGCTGCCGATCGCCTGTGTGGAGGGGTGGAGCGCCACCGGGCGGTGGACCGGCGTACGACTGCGGGACCTGGTCGCGTTGGTGGGCGTCGACCCGGACCGGGCGACGGTGCTCGTCGAGTCGTTGGAGACGGCCGGCCGCTACCGCACATCGACCGTCGGGGCGGCGCACGTGCGTGACCCGTTGACGCTGATCGCGCTGCGGTTGGGTGGGGCACCCCTGCACCCCGACCACGGCTACCCGGCCCGGTTGATCGCCCCGAACCGGCCCGGTGTGTTGCAGACCAAGTGGGTCGGTCGGCTCACCGTCCGGGAGGCGTCGTGAGGACCCGGGTGGCGCTCGTCGCGGTCGGCACCCTGCTGATCGGGTACGCCGTGGTGGGCGCGCTCGCCGACCCCGACCTGCGGCCGGCCGGGGTGCTGCTCTTCCTGGCCGGGGTGTTGGCCGGGCACGACCTCGTCTGGATGGCCGGGCTGCTGGGCGTCGGCGCGCTGCTCGCCCGGTGGGTCCCGGAACGTCACCGGCCGGTGGTGCGGGCCGGCGTGATCAGCGCCGCCACGGTCACCGTCGTGGCGTTTCCGCTCGTCCTCGGTGTCGGCCGGCCGCCGGACGACCCGTCGGTGCTGCCGCTGCCCTACGGCCGTAACCTCGCGGTCGTCCTGCTGCTGATCGCCGTCGCGACACTGCTGACCTGCTGGGCGGCCGACCGGCGGCGCTCCCGGCGACCGGCCCCGGACGGGCCGGCCGCGCCGGACGGGCCGGTCAGCCCTTCACCGCCCCGGCGGTGAGCCCCTCGGTCAGGAAGCGCTGCCCGAAGGCGTACATGATCACCACGGGGATGCTGACCAGCAGCGACGCGGCGGCGAGCTGCCCCTGCGGCACGACGTCCCCGGTGATCATCGACTGCATCCCCACCGGGAGGGTCTTGTACTCGTCCTTGGTGATGAACACGAAGGCGAAGAGGAACTCGTTCCAGGCGTTGGTCAGGGTGAACAACGCGACCGCCAGCAGTCCCGGCTTGGCCAGGGGCAGCATCACCCGCAGGAACGCCTGGAACCGGGTGCAGCCGTCGACCAGCGCGGCCTCCTCCAACTCGACGGGGATCGACGCGAAGTACCCGGCCAGCAGCCAGGTGGCGAACGGCAGGGTGAAGGTCGGGTAGGTCACGACCAGCGACCACAGCGAGTCGGTGAGCCGCACCCCGATGAGCAGTTGGTAGAGCGGGATGAACAGCAGCGCGCCCGGCATCACGTAGGTCACCAGCACCGTGACGGTGAAGCCCTGCGCCCCCCGGAACCGCAGCCGGGCCAGGGCGTAGCCGGCGAGGGCGGCGCAGACCAGCGCGACCACGGTGGACGCCACGGACACCAGCACCGTGTTGAGGTACCAGCGGCCGAACGGCTTGGTGGCGAAGAGGTCGGTGAACTGTTGCAGGCTCCACGGCGTCGGCCACAGGTCGCGGTCGTGCATGACGATCTGGCCGTCGGACTTGAAGGCCGTGACGACGATCCAGTAGAGCGGGGCCAGGACGAACAGGAGCAGCCCGGCCAGGGCGACCCAGGACGCCAGCCCCGACACCAGCGACGACGCCCGGCGACGCCCCCGGGCCCCGAGGGCCGAGACCACCCGGCCGACCACCGCCGCGACCAGCAGGAAGACCCCGAGGACGACGGCCGCCTTCCAGAAGATGTGCGGTGACGCCCAGGCCAGCAGGGCGGCGGTGACCACCGCGACGACCCACGGCAGTGCGGTGCGGACCGTACGGGTGGCGCGGGCCGAGCGGTCCGGCCGGGGCTTGCGGGCACGTCGGGGCGGCGCCACGCCCGAGTCCCGGCGTAACAGCCGGACCAGCACGAACACCAGCGAGCCGATGACCGGCAGCATGACGAGGGTGACCGCCGCTCCCGCGCCGTACTGCAGTTGCAGGATCGCCTTCGAGTACGCGACCAGCACGTACGGTGCCGTCGCGTCGCCCGGGCCGCCCTGGGTCAGCAGCCAGATGAGGTCGAAGTTGTTGAACGTCCAGATCGACGACAGGGTGACCGTCACGGTGATCACGTGGCGCAGTCCGGGCAGCGTCACGTGGACGAACCGCCGCCACGGCGAGGCGCCGTCGACGGTCGCCGCCTCGTACAGGTCGGTGGGGATGGCCTTCAATCCGGCGAGGAAGGCGACGGTGAAGAACGGCACCCCCTTCCACACGTTGACTCCGATCACCGACGGCATGGCCAGGGACGGCTCGGACAGCCAGCCCGCCGGCCAACTGTCGACCAGGTACGCGCTGACCAGCAGCGGCCCGATCCCCGACTCGGTGAGCAGCAGGTTGACGCTGCCGAAGATCGGGTCGAGCAGCGAGCGCCAACTGAACGCGGTGACCACCGTCGGCACCACCCACGGCAGCAGGAGCAGCCCGGCCAGCACGGCCCGTCCCCGCCGTCGGTGGTGCAGCAGCAGGGCCGCGGCCAGCCCCAGCACCGCCTTGAACACCTCGGCGTACGCGGTGAAGACGAACGAGTTCACCACGCCCGTGTGGAACTGCTCGTCGTCGGCCAGGGCGAGGTAGTTGGCCAGACCGACGAACACGCTCTGCTGCCCGTGCCGTTCCGTCGTGCTGGTCACGACCGACCAGGCGATCGGCACGAGCACGAGGCCGCCGACCAGCACGGCGGTGGGTGCCAGGAACAGCACCGCCAGTCGCCAGTCGCGGCCCAGCCGGCGTCGGGTCGCGATGCGGAATCGGGATTCCGGCGGCGAGGATCCCCGAGACGCCGGGGCGGACGCCGGGCGGACCGACGTCACTGCGGCAGCCCCTGCTGGGTGAAGATCTGCACCATCTTGGTGTGCGCGGCCTGCACGGCCTGCGCGGGCGGCGTGCCCTGGATGACCTGCTGCATCATGTCGGTGAGGACGTAGGCGCCGACGGCGGCCTGCTGCCCCGCGCTGGCCTTCTGCGGGAAGTTGAGGCCGTTCTTGGTCGACAGCGGCAGCTGCTGTTGGGTGATCTTGCGCATGATGGGGAAGGCCGGGTCGCCGCTGGTGAAGAACGGGTCGGCGTCCCAGACCTTCTCCCATGCCGGCAACGCCAGACCGGGCGCTTCCTTCGCCACCCCCACGAGGGCGGGCGCGGTGACCAGGTACTGCGTCAGGAGCTTGGCCAGGGCGGCGTTCTTGGCGCCCTTGAAGATGACGAAGCCCTGGGACTGGCCGAGCAGCAGGGACTTGTCGGTGGCCGGCCCGGTGCAGTCGGCGAAGACGTGGGTGTTGTCGTAGACGGGGTTCTTCTTGGTCTTGGAGTCCGCGTAGACGCTGAACTGGTTGCGGGTGTAGCCGAGGATGCCGGCGAGCCAGTTCTCGTTGTTGCTGGAGTCGGTCCAGGCGGCCACTCCCGGCGGCAGCATCGGCTTGTAGCGGGGGTTGGTGTAGATGTCGGCGAGGAAGGTCACCGCCTGCACCGTCTCGGGAGAGTCGAAGGTGACCTTCCGGCCGTCGTTGGAGGCGATCGCCCCGCCGTAGGAGTTGATCAGCGCCTCGATCATGCCGTTGGCGTCACCGGAGCGGTTCACGGTCATGCCCCAGCCGAACCGCCGCTTGCCGGGGTCGGAGATCGCCAGGCACAGGTCCCGCAGCTCCTCCCAGGTGTAGACGTCCCTGGGGGTGATGCCCTCGTCGCGCATCCAGTCCTTGCGCAGGAACGACCCGATCCCGATGAAGTGGTAGGGGATGGCGAACCACCTGCCGTCGAAGACGCAGAAGTTCTTGGATTCGGCGGTGGGTTCGCCGTACGTCGCCGTCAGCGCCTGGACGACGTCCGTCACGTCCTCCAGGTCGCCGAGCGCCTGGAACTGGGCGACGAACCGCGAGTCGGTCATGAACGCGAGGTCGCGCGCCACACCACCCTGGACCTCAGCGTGGATCTTGGCAACCACGTCGCCCGCGTCCGCCTGGACCAGGCTGTTGCCGATCTTGGTGCCGGTGGTGTCGGCGAACTTCCTGATCGAGGCGTCGAGTGCCGCGTTCGCCGCCTCCGAGTACAGCTTCTGCGACAGCATCCCCAGCGAGGAGCCCTTCAGCGCCACCGCGGCGTCGACGAGTTCCTTCGGGACCTCGGCCTGCGCCCTGGGCGTCGACGGTGCGGTGCCTCCGCAGGCGGCCAGGCCGGCCGCACCGAGCAGCCCCACCCCCATTCCCAGAAAGCCGCGCCGGGACCGTAACGCACTGTCCTCGATGGACATCCGTCTCCTCCGTCTCGCCTCACCGGGACCCACCGGGAGAGGCCAGGGGCAAAACTGTCCTGTGTGGACGCCCGCACAGCACGCACCCGAGGACGGTTGCCTGATCGGATGGCCTCAGCCCGCTCCTGCCCGCACAGTCATCGGGAAAGTCGCCCCGCCACCGGCGGGCCCTCCCCGGCCTGCCCCGAGCTGTTCGTGCCCCGGGCGGCGGAACGGCGACCGGGGCGGCGCTGCGCTCACTCTACACATTTCGGAAAGTCGCGCCTAGGCTTGAACGCAATTCGGGAGACCGTCCACGCAATTCATCTTCACCAATATTGCTAACCGAGAACACACTCCGGGGCTCAGGCCCGAGCCATTGACGCTGGTGAGCCGCACGATGGTCGGCCGGTGACGTCGGAACGTCAGGCGGGAAGGCGGCGGGCCAGTTCGCGCCGCAGCTGGTCACGGCCGGGGCTCAGGTAGACCAGCGGGAGCCGGATCTCGTACGGCCGGCTCTGCCCGTACGTCGCCCACTCCCACCGGGCGAGCGGGGGGCGGGTCCGGTCCGGGTCGGCCGGCTCGATCACCAGGACCGGGTACCACCGTCCGCTGATCTCGGCACGCGCGACGTTCGACCACTCGATGGCCAGGGTGCGCTCACCCGGACCCGCCACCTGGAGGTGGTCCGCGGTGAGCCGCAGGGGCAGCCGCGGCTGGTGACCGGCAGACGGCGGACGGACCACCCCCCGGGAGAACCCGAGGAGCAGAAACCACGTCAGCGGCAGCCACAGCCCGTCCCACCACGGGTCGCCGGAGGCCAGGTTGACGACCGCCTGCACCACCGCCAGCGCAGGGAGCGCGGTGGCCAGGAAACCGACCTCACGACCCCGGGAACGGCGGAACTCGGTGACAGCAGGCTCATCGGCGGTGGCCATTGCGGTGTGCTGCCCGGCGGGCCGGAGCGCCAAACCCGCCGACCCCGGCATGCGCACAGTCAGTGCAGCCGGCGCTTCCAGTCCTCCGGCACCCGACCCTCGGGGCCGGGGGCGGGCTGGTCGAGCGGGCGCGATTGCGGCCCGGCCAGCTCCGGACCCGCGGCATAGAACTGATCGTCGGAGTAGTCCCAGAACCACGACTCGCCGGGTTCGAAACTGCGTACCACCGGATGCCCCGTCGCGGCCGCGTGCGCCGTCGCATGCTGGCCCGGCGAGGAGTCGCAGCAGCCGACCTGGCCGCAGGACGCGCAGCGGCGCAGGTGGAACCACCACCCACCGGAGGACTCACACTCGACGCAACCCGGGCCGCTCGGCGGCACCGTCGTAGTGACACCCACCGCGGTCGCGGCGAGGAGCTTGGGCTGATCGGCCACGGCGTGTTCCTCTCGACTCGCCGCTACGGTACCCGGACTCATCCGTCGGCGCCTCACCCCGGTTACCCGGCCGGGTGAGCCGGTCGCTCGACGCACGCCGGGGTACGCCCGTGGTCCGAGAATGAAGCCGGCACCCGGCCCACTATCCGGAGGAACCCGACGATGTCCCTCACCACCGCACAGCCCGGCCGGCCGACGGTCGTCCTCGTCCACGGCGCCTTCGCCGAATCGGCGAGTTGGGCCGGGGTGATCACCGCACTGCGCGACGACGGCTACCCCGCGGTGGCCGTGGCCAACCCGCTGCGCGGCGTCCGGCACGACGCCGACCACCTACGCGCGGTGCTCACCGGGATCGACGGGCCGGTCGTCCTCGTCGGCCACTCGTACGGCGGAATGGTGATCTCGAACGTGCCGGCGGCGGGTGCCGGCGTGACCGCGCTGGTCTACGTCGGGGCCTTCGCCCCCCTCGCCGGCGAGAGCGCCGCCGACCTGGCCGGTCGGTTCCCCGGCAGCTCCCTGGGTGAGACGCTGGCCCCCGTCACGCTCCCGGGCGGGGCGACCGACCTCTACATCCGGCAGGACCGCTACCACCAGCAGTTCGCCGCCGACTCGACGACGGCGCAGGCCGCCGTGATGGCGGTGACCCAGCGGCCGATCACCGAGGCGGCCCTGGGTGAGCCCTCCGGCGAGCCCGCCTGGCAGTCGCTGCCGTCCTGGTTCCTCTTCGGCAGCGAGGATCTCAACATCCCGGTCGCGGCCCACCGGTTCATGGCCGAACGGGCGGGCTCCCGGCGGACGGTGGAGATTCCCGGAGGTTCGCACACGGTGGCCATCCCGGAGGCCGCCATGCTGGCCGATCTCATCCGGGAGGCCGCCGACGCGACCCGCTAGCCGGGCCCGGCCGGAAAACCGTGATCCGCCCCCGGCCACCGCACTCCGCCCGGTCACGCCCGGCCCGGGAGGCACGGCACGGCTACCTCACCACCACGGGCGAGGTAGCCGCCGCTGCCCCGAGGCACGTCCCCGACCGTGCCGGTGCGCCCCCGTTCACCGTCGCCCGGTACCGCCGTGTCGTCGTCGCCGAGATCGGAGTCGTCGACCTGTTGCCGGGTCCGTCAGAGGTCGGCCAGGATGCGGGCCAACTCGACCGGCCTGCTCAGCATCGGCCAGTGCCCGGAGTCGATGTCGACCAGGTCGACCTTCCGGGCCTTGGCGAGTTCGGGCAGGTCACCCCCGTCGAGCATCGCCTGGGCCTGCTCCGGGGTGAACTCGGGGCACACCAGGACGACAGGCACGTCGAAGCGCCGCGCATCGGTCAGCCGGACTGTCCCCCGGGCGACGCCCTCGGGCACCGGGATGGCGGTGGCCAGGAATTCCGCCCGCGCCCGTTCGTCGAGGTCGGCCGCGTCCGCGCCCTCGAAGGGCGCCCAGCCGGGGAACGGCATCGCCCCGTCCTCGATCGGGAAGAAGTCGGCGTACAGGTCCCCGTCGGCCTGCGGGAAACCGCCGATCAGCACGACCCGGGCGACCGTCGAGGGCCGCGCGTCGGCGATCAACCAGGCCAGGGCGCAGGAGGCCGAGTGCCCCACCACCACCGACCCGGCCGGTGCCGCGTCCACGACGGCCAGGACCGCGGCAACCTGGTCGTCGAGCGTCGCCGCCGTGTTCCCGTCGCCCTGGCCCGGCAGGTCCACCGCCACCGCGTGTCGCCCCACCCGGGTCAACTCGGCGACGACGCCGTCCCACGCCGAGGCGTCGAGCCACAGGCCGCCGACGAGCACGATCTGTTTATCAGTCATGACGACAACGTAGCGTCGATTCCGGACGTTCCACTTCCGGTACCGTCCGGTGGGTGGAGAGTGCCGTCAGCCCCACCGCCCGTGCCCTGCGGACGCTCGACATCCTGCGGGACCGCCCGGGCACGACCGCCGAGGAGCTGGCCGCCGGTCTCGGCGTGACCGAACGCGCCGCGCGCCGCTATGTCAGGATCCTCCGCGAGGCGGGCATCCCGGTCGAGTCCGCCCGGGGGCCCTACGGCGGCTACCGCCTCGGCCGGGGCGCCCGGCTGCCGGCCGTCGTCTTCACCCAGGAGCAGGTCATCGGCCTGGTCATGGCCGTTCTCGACGGGCAACCTGCCGCGATCGACGCCGACGGCCTGGTCGGGTCCGCGCTCAGCAAACTCATCCGGGCGCTGCCCGACAGCGTCGGACGGCAGGCGGCGGCACTGCGGGCGTACGCGGCAGCCGCCTCCGACCGACGGTCGGCGCACGCCGATCCCACCACGACGAGCACGCTGGTGGCGGCCGTGGCCGACCACCACCAGGTGGCCTTCACCTACACGACCGAAGGCGGCGAGTCCTGGGAGGCCGTGGTCGACCCGTGGGCGGTGGTGGTGCGCTTCGGCCGCTGGTACCTGCTGTGCCACTCGCACCGGGCGGGCGCGATCCGCACGTACCGCATCGACCGGATCCGGGCCGTGCGGCACCTGCCGCAACGGTTCACCCCGCCCGACGACCTCGACCCCGTGGCCACCCTGGAGGCGCACCTGGGTTCCGGGTGGAAGTACCCGACCCGGGTGGTGTTCCACGAGCCCTACGAGCGGGTGGCACCGTGGGTCCGGCCGACGATGGGCCGCCTGGAGCCTGCCGGCGACCGGTGCGTCCTGACCGGCAGCACGACCAACACCCGGATGTACGCCCAGGAGTGGCTGGCCGCCGTCCCGTTCGGCTTCACCGTCGAGGAGGGTCCCGAACTGCGGGCCGCCGTGGCCGCGGTCGCCGCCCGCCTCACCGCCGCGCTGGACGACGGCCCCCGACCGTCGCCATCCTGACCGGGGGTCGCACCGTCGGATCGCGGTCGCCGTCAGTAGACGAACGGCCAGCCGGTGTTGTCGTAGCCGAGCAGGTTGACGCCGAGCAGTGAGGTGCCGTTGTCGGCGTAGTAGTGGTAGACGAGGACTTCGGCGTCGGTGTCGGTGAACACCGCCTGGTGGCCGGGCCCGTGGATGCTGCCGTGCCCGGCAAGGACCTGGGTGCCGCCACCGGCGGTCATCGCCGCCCCGTTCCGGTCGACGTACGGGCCGGTGACCGAGGTCGACCTGCCCACCATGACCCGGTAGGTGCTCGCCGCCCCCTGACAGCACCTGTCGAACGACACCCACAGGTAGTAGTAGGCGCCGTGCCGCACGATCACCGGCGCCTCGATGGCACCCCCGTTACGGCCCGCGATGCTCCGCACGGTCGTGTCGGCGCGTTTCCCGGTCACCGGATTCAACGACACCATCTTGATACCGGACCAGAACGACCCGAAGCTCAACCACCACCTGCCGGAAGCGTCGACCACCAGATTGGGATCGATGGCGTTGAAGTCGTCCGACGTCCGGGACTCGATCACCAGACCCTGGTTGGTCCAACTGCCCGACGCCCCGGTGGTGCTCGTGGCAAGGAAGATCCCCGACCGGTTCGACCCGAACGTCGAGGCCGAGTAGTACAACCAGTACCGACCGTCACGGTAGGACAGATCCGGCGCCCACAGATTACGACTGCCCCCGGTGTACGTCGTCGTCCACGGCGCACCGCCGGGGAACACCACACCCGCGTTACGGAACGCGACCCGATCACCGGAGGTCTTCAGCGCGATGTTGTCACCGGTGTGCGCCAGCAGGTAACCACCACCGGGGCGGATCACGACCGTCGGGTCGTGCACCCCGACGTCCCCGGTCACCCGACCCGGGCCAGGGTAGGACCCGGGCGGCGTGGTGGGCGTCGCCGCGACCCTCGGTGCGGCCGTCGACGCCGACGGCGATCCCTGAACGATGCCGGCGACCACCAGCACGACCGACAGGGAGATCAACGCCAGTCGGCGGAGGGTGGACGGATTCTGCACGGAGGCGAGCGAAGTGGTCACGACAGTTCCCTGGGTCGGGCGTCGGGCAGCGTGATGCCGACGCGGCGGGACGTCGACAAAAATGTCGAGATCATTGCATTCGTGTTTTCCCAGAAGTTAACGCAGGCATCGAAGCATGTCAACGCCTGTGGCCGCCGGCCCCCGTCGGTCGCCCCTCCTCGACAGCCGACGCCGAGGGGGTCGCGCCGGGCCGGCCCGGCGGGCCCGCACCACGTCGTCGACGACCACCCACGCAGGGATCCCGCCACCGGCACCCGCCCGCGAAAGGGGCGGCACGACCCGTCCAGATGGGATGAGGCCACAATCGGCAAGAAACTGTGAGGTATTGAGACGCTTGTCTCCGCCGCCGATTTCACGGCACGCCGACGAGACCGCGACCCTATGCTTGTCGCCGAAATACCTGCGGCCGGTCGGGTGGCAGGAGAAGAACCAGTCCGAGGATCTGCGAATGCGTCGGAAATCTGCTCTGGGCAATGGCATCGCTGACGTCACCACGGCAATTACCCGCAGTGGAGCACCAACCTCCCCCGCAGCGGAGGCCGCGCGCCGAGCCGCAGTCGCCGAGGAGCAGGAGTTCCTCGACTCGGCCGTGGCGCGGCGCGACGGTCTTGTCGACCACCTACAGGCCGAGCTTTCCTCAGCTGCCCTGGACGTGTTGGAACGGGCGCGGCTGCGCATGCTCCGCCAGCAGTACGAGCAGTTGCGGCGAGCGCAGGAACGGTTGGTCTTCGGCCGCCTCGACGGTCTTGACGGCACCGTGCGGCACGTCGGCCGGGTCGGCCTGCGCAACGACGACGAGGACGGTGAGCCGCTGCTGCTGGACTGGCGCGCTCCCGCGGCCCGGCCGTTCTACACCGCGACCGCTGTCGACCCGCAGGGGCAGGCACGACGGCGGCACATCCGCACGACGGGACCGGTGGTCGTCGGGGTGGACGACGAGCCGCTGGACGGGACCATGACAGCGGAACTCGTCGGTGAGGGGGCGCTGCTGGCCGCCCTGGACCAGCGGCGCACCGGTCACATGTCGGCGGCGATCTCCACGCTGCAACGCGAACAGGACGACATCATCCGGGCGGAGGCGACCGGCCCGCTGATCGTGCAGGGCGGTCCCGGCACCGGCAAGACCGTGGTGGCCCTGCACCGCGTCGCCTACCTGCTGTTCGCCCACTCGGCAATGGCCGACCAGGCGGTCCTGGTCCTCGGTCCCTCGCCGCGGTTCCTCCAGTACATCGCCCAGGTGCTGCCCGCCCTCGGTGAGACCGCCGTCGTCTCGGCGACCTGCGACACCCTGCTGCCCGACATCCGCGTGGGCCGCGACGAGAGCCGGACCCTCGCCGAGATCAAGGGCCGTGCCCTCTGGCAGGCCGCGCTCGAGAACTACGTCGGCTCGCTGTTCCCGCGCCCCCGCGAGTTGACGCTGCGCTGGGAGGGCGAGTTCTACGCCATCCCCGCCGGGACGGTCGCCCAGATGCTCGCCTCGGTGCGGGGACGCCCCTATCACCGGGCCCGCGAGGCGTGCGCCGAGCAGCTGCACCACCTCCTGACCGAAGCCGTCGTCGATCAACGCGAGGCGCTGGTGAACGCGATGGACGAGGGCTTCGAGGACATCCTCGCCCGCGTCGACCGGAGCATGCAGCACGACCACCGGTCCGCCGGTGGGCCCACCGGCAGTGACGTCGACGGGCTGCTCTCCGAGGAAGAGATCGACGCCCTCCGTGGTCGTATCGCGGAGAACGCGAGCATCGCCCGGTTCGTCGAGGCATGGTGGCCCACCCTCGACGCCGAAGACCTGTTGAGGGGTCTGGTGACCGACCGCGCCCTGCTCGCCCGCTTCGCCCCCCAGTTGTCCGCGGCGGAGATCACCGCCGTCGCGACGGAGCCCGCGCCGTGGGCTTCGAGCGACATCCCCCTGCTCGACGCGGTCGCCGACCTGCTGGGCGAGATCGAAGCCCCGCCGCCGCAGGGCGAGTTCGTCGCCGACCACGCTCGCCGGCAGCGCGGCTGGGTGTACGGCCACGTCGTCATCGACGAGGCGCAGGAGCTGTCCGAGATGCAGTGGCAGATGGTGCTGCGGCGTTGTCCCAGCCGTTCCGTCACGGCGGTCGGCGACATCGATCAGACGGAGGCGGCGCACCGGCACACCACCTGGGCACAGGCGGTGCAGGCGGCTTTCGGACAGCGGTGGACCGCTGCGGAGCTGACCATCTGTTACCGCACCCCGCGCGAGGTCATGGACCTCACCGGGCCCGTCCTGAGGCGGGCCGGTAGCCACAACTCCCCGCCCCGGGCGGTGCGTTCCTGCGGCATCGACCCCTGGGTCCGCACGGTCGCCCCTGCGGAGCTTGCCGACACCGCCGCCCGGGCGGTGCGACAGTTGCAGCAGCGGTGGCACGGCGGCACGGTGGGCGTCATCGCCCCCGCCGACCGCATCGCCGAACTCCACGCCGTACTGGCTGACGTCCCGGTGCTCACCGCGGTGCAGTCCAAGGGTCTGGAATGGGATGCGGCGCTCCTCGTCGATCCCCAGGGCATCGCCGCCGGGCCGCGCGGCTGGAACGCCCTCTACGTCGCGCTCACCCGATGCACCCAGGAACTGGGACAGCTGGTTCTCGGGTAGCGGAACTTTGCGGGTGTGCCGCCGCTGCGCCGGCGTCCGGTCACCGCCGGCGCCGGGTGGCCGGGGCACCGTCCCAGGCCACCCGGCGTCGACGCGGGAGGACGCGGCCGACCACCGGGCGGGCGACACAGGCGGGAAGTGCCGAGCTGACCGCTTCCGACATCGGCTATTGACGTCGCCGTAACACCGGGTCTAGCGTCTGTCGAACCGCTTCGTCGAACCGCTTCGACGAGCCGGCGAACACGGTTCCCTGCCTGCCCGGAGGAGGTGCGCGGTGGCCACCATGCAGGACGTCGCCCGCCTGGCGCAGGTCTCGGTCAGCACCGTCTCCTACGTGCTCACCGGAGCCCGGCCGATCTCCCAGGGCACCCGGGCCAAGGTGCTCGCCGCCATGGCCCAGCTCGACTACCAGCCCAACGCCATGGCCCGGGGTCTGGCCAGTCGACGCAGCCGGATCCTGGGCCTGCTGCTGCCGATGGACGAGCGCGGCCTCGGGGCGACCGAGACGGCGTTCGTCACCGGGGCCGCCGCGGCGGCCAGCGCCGTCGGCTACCACCTGGTGCTGTCACCCGTCGGCGGGGGCGGCGACCTCGACGGGCTGCGTCGGCTGGCCAGCCAGCGGATGTTCGACGGCGTCGTGCTGATGGAGGTGCAGCTCGCCGACGAGCGGGTCGGCGCGCTCCAGCAGGCCGGGGTGCCGCTGGTGCTGATCGGGCGCACCGGGGACACCGCCGGGCTCTCCTACGTCGACATCGACTTCGAGCAGACCGTACGGGAGGCCGTGGCGTACCTGGTCGGCCTGGGGCACCGGCAGATCGTCTACGTCAACCACTCGGCCGAGACCCTGGCCAGCGGTTACGGGCCGGCGCTGCGGACCCGGGACGCCTTCGTCACGGCGATGACCGGCCACGGCCTGGAACCGGTCATGATCCCGGCGCAGGACAGCGCCGCCGGTGGCCGGGCCGCGTTGGCCGCCGCCATCACACGGACGCCGGGCCTGACGGCCGTGCTGGCGATGAACGAGACGGCGGTCTTCGGCATCCTCGGCGAGCTGACCGGGCGGGGGCTGGCCGTGCCCGACGACGTGTCGGTCGTCTCGATGGTCACCTCGCCGCAGGTCGCCGAGCTGGCCACCCCGGCGCTGACCGCGATGACGTCACCCGGTTCGGCGCTGGGCCGGATCGCGGTCGAGGCCCTGGTGCGCCACCTGGACGGGGCCGGTGACGAGCGCCACCAGCAGTTGCTGCCGTGCGCGCTGGAGATCCGGGGATCGACCGCAGCACCACGAAGCCGTCACCCCGATGGGGGTTGACCAGGTAAAACGGCCCGTCGCCGCGCGGCAACGCGACGACGGACCCAGTGAAGTACCGGGCTCGATACTCAACGAGGAGGATAGCAATGCAGCGATTCCGCCGGATCGTCGCCGCGATCGCCCTGGCGGCGACCGCGACGACCACCGTGGCCGCCTGCGGGGGCGACGACAGCGGTGACGACAGCGGGGCCAAGACCCTCAAGCTCTGGCACTACGAGGGCGAGAACAGCGCGATGGGGGTCGGCTGGGACAAGGCCATCGAGATCTTCAAGACCGAACACCCGGGCGTCGAGGTGCGCTTCGAGCGCAAGGCGTTCGAGCAGATCCAGCAGAACGCCGGCATGATCATCAACTCGTCCGAGGGTCCGGACATCATGGAGTACAACAAGGGCAACGCGACGGCCGGCCTGCTGTCGTCGCAGGGACTGCTCACCGACCTCAGCGGCGAGGCCGAGAAGCGCGGTTGGGCCGGCAAGCTCAGCCCCAGCCTCCAGACCACCGCGCGGTACAGCGACAAGGGCGTGATGGGCTCGGGCAACTGGTTCGGCGTGCCGAACTACGGGGAGTACGTCACGGTCTACTACAACAAGGACCTGTTCGACCGTAACGGCGTCACGGTGCCCACCACCATGGCGGAGCTGACCGCCGCGATGGACACCTTCGTCGGCAAGGGCATCACCCCGCTGGGCATGGCCGGCGCGGAATACCCGGCCGGGCAGCTGTTCTACCAGTTGGCCCTGGCAAAGGCCGACCGGCAGTTCGTCGACAACTACCAGCTCTACAAGAACCCGGTCGACTTCCGCGCCGACCCGCTGAAGTACGGTGCGGACACCTTCGCCGACTGGGTGCGCAAGGGCTACGTCGCCAAGGACTCGTCGAGCCTCAAGGCCGAGGACATGGGCACCGCCTTCATCGCGGGCAAGACCCCGATGATCGTCTCGGGCAGCTGGTGGTACGGCCGGTTCAAGGCCGAGATGAAGGCCAACTGGGACACCTTCCTGTTCCCGGGCAACACCCTCAACGCCGGCTCGTCCGGCAACATCTGGGTCGTCCCGACCAACAGCAAGGCCAAGAGCCTGGCGTACGACTTCATCGACATCACCCTGCGCCCTGAGGTACAGGACCTGATCGGCAACAACGGCGGCATCCCGGTGGCCGGTGACCCCGCGAAGATCACCGACCCGAAGGACCGCAAGCTGATCGAGGACTTCAACACGGTCAGCAAGCAGGACGGCCTGGCCTTCTACCCGGACTGGCCGGTGCCCGGCTACTACGACGTGCTGGTCGGCGGGTTCCAGGCGCTGATCAACGGATCCAAGTCCCCCGACCAGGTGCTCGACACGATCGCCAAGCCGTACGCCGACGGCGTCAAGGAGATCACCGGCAAGTGACACGGCGAGCGGCGGGCGTGCCCGGTACGACCGGCACGCCCGCCCGCCCCGCCGGGAAGGATCCTGCATGGCAGTCCCCGACACCGTCGCCGGCACACCACCGGCGGCGACCCCCACCCCCACCCCCACGCCTGCGTCCCGCCGTCGACCGCGTGGCCGAGACGCGGCGTACTGGCTCTACCTGCTCCCCGGAGCGGTGCTGTTCATCCTGGTCATCGGCGTGCCACTGGTCGGTACCGGCTACCTGTCGCTGACCCGGTGGTCAGGCGTCGGCGACCCCACCTTCGTCGGGCTGGACAACTACCAGCGGTTGCTGCACGACGAGGTGTTCTGGGCGTCGTTCCGCAACACCGTGGCGATGATCGTCGCGATGGTGGTGGTGCCGACCCTGGTCGGGCTGCTGCTCGCCTCGGTGCTCTTCGACGTCGTCGGGCGGCGGTTCCGGCCCCGGACGGCGGCGGCGTTGCGGGCCGCGTTCTATCTGCCGCAGGTGCTGCCCGTGGTGGTCGCCGGCATCGTCTGGGGCTGGATCCTGCGCCCCGACGGCGCGTTCAACAGCACGCTCGACGCGATCGGTCTCGGGGCGCTGCGCCACGACTGGTTGGGCGACCCGGACACCGCGCTGCCGGCGGTGATGGCGGTGATGATCTGGGTGCAGATCGGCTACCCGGTGGTCGTGTTCATGGCGGCGTTGCAGCGGGTCGACCCGGAGCTGTACGAGGCGGCCGAGGTCGACGGGGCGAACTGGCTGCACCGGTTCCGGGCGATCACCCTGGCGCAGATCCGGCCGGAGACCTTCGTGGTCGCCCTGACCTGCACCATCGCCGCTCTGAAGGTGTTCGGGCCGATCTACGCGCTGACCCGGGGCGGCCCGGAGAACGCCACCAACGTGCCGTCGTACTTCGCCTACTACACGTTCTTCAAGAAGCTCCAGGTCGGATACGGCTCGGCGATCTCCACCGTGCTCACCGTGATAATCGTGGTGGTGGCCGTGGTCTTCATCGGGGTGCAGGCCCGCAGCGAACGCCGGGACCGGGGGATCTGAGATGACCGTGACGATCACCAAGGTCCCCCTCCGCCCGAAGGTGCGCGACCGGCACCACCGGGGCCTCAGCCGCTGGGTGGTGCTCGCCGGCGTCACCGTCGGCGCGCTGGTCATGCTGGTGCCGTTCGCGTTCATGCTGCTCAACGCGTTCAAGTCGCCCGGCGACTACTCGTCGGGCGGCCCGTTGAGCTGGCCGACGGAGTTCTACACCCAGGGCCTGCGGACGTACTGGTCCGCGGTGAACTTCCCGCTCAAGCTGTGGAACTCGACGCTCATCGCCGGTTCGGTGGCGGTGTTCGGCGTCGTCGTGTCGCTGCTCAACGCGTACGCCCTGGGCATCGGCCGGGTCCGCGGCCGGCTGTGGATCGTCGGGCTGTTCCTGCTGGCCAACATGCTGCCCCAGGAGGCGTTGATCTATCCGCTGTACTACGTCGCCAAGGAGATCGGCCTCTACAACACCCGACTGTCGGTGATCATCATCTTCACCGTCATCCAGAGCGCGTTCGGCACGTACCTGCTCGCCTCGGTGCTGGGCACGTTCCCCCGGGCGCTGCTGGAGGCCGCGGCGCTCGACGGCGCCGGGAAGTGGACGGTGCTGTGGCGGGTGGTCTTTCCCAACCTGCGGCCCACCCTCGCCGTCCTGCTCATCTTCTTCTTCATCTGGACCTGGAACGAGTTCCTCATCCCGCTGGTCATGTTGATCGACAACCAGACCCAGACCATCCCGGTCGCCCTCGCATCGTTGCAGGGCGACCGGCTGATGGACGCCCCGACGACCAACGCCGGTGCGCTGATCAGCCTGGTGCCGGCCATCCTGTTCTTCCTCATCTTCCAGCGCACCCTCGCGCGCGGCATCACGGCAGGAGCCGAGAAGTGAAGTTCACCGACGGGTACTGGCAACTGCGTCCGGGGGTCAGCGTGCTGCGCCCCGGCACGGTCGAATCGGTCGAGCCGGACGAGCGCGGCTTCACCGTCTTCGCCCCGTCCGGGCAGATCAACGGCCGGGGCGACACACTGAACCGGCCCGTCGTCACCGTCCGCTTCTTCTCCCCCGCGCCCGGCGTCGTCGGGGTCACCATCGGCCACCACAGCGGCGGGCTGCCCCGCGAACCCCACTTCGGGGTCAGCACCGACCACACCCACCCGGTCACCGTCGACATCACCGGACTCAGCGCGTCGCTGACCACCGGAGAGCTGACCGTCCGGGTCGCGCTGGTCGACGGCTGGCGGGTCGAGTTCCGGCACGGCGACCGGCTGGTCACCGCGTCCACCGCACGCAGCGTCGGCATCGCCACCGACAGCGAGGGCCGCCGGTACGTGCACGAACGCCTCGCGCTCGGCGTCGGCGAGACGGTGTACGGGTTGGGCGAACGGTTCGGCCCGTTCGTGAAGAACGGTCAGACGGTCGACATCTGGAACGCCGACGGCGGCACCGCCAGCGAGCAGGCGTACAAGAACGTGCCGTTCTATCTCAGCAGCGCCGGCTACGGGGTGTTCGTGGACCACCCGGAGCACGTGTCGTTCGAGGTCGGTTCGGAAGTCGTCGCGCAGACCCAGTTCAGCGTCGAAGGCCAGTCGCTCACCTACCACGTCATCGACGGGCCCACCCCGAAGGACGTGCTGCGCCGCTACACGGCGCTGACCGGCCGACCCGCCCGGGTGCCCGCCTGGTCGTACGGGCTGTGGCTGTCCACCTCGTTCACCACGTCGTACGACGAGAAGACGGTGACCGAGTTCGTCGACGGGATGGCCGAACGGGACCTGCCGCTGTCGGTGTTCCATTTCGACTGCTTCTGGATGCGCCAGTTCCACTGGGTCGACTTCGTGTGGGACCCGGCGACCTTCCCCGACCCGGAGGGGATGCTGCGCCGGCTGCACGAGCGGGGCCTGAAGGTCTGTGTGTGGATCAACCCGTACATCGCGCAGCGGTCGTACCTGTTCGAGGAGGGCCGCGAGGCCGGTTACCTGGTACGCAACCCGGACGGGTCGGTGTGGCAGTGGGACAAGTGGCAGGCCGGCATGGCGCTCGTCGACTTCACCAACCCCGACGCGGTGGCCTGGTTCACCGGCAAGCTCAAGTCGCTGCTGGACATGGGCGTCGACTGCTTCAAGACCGACTTCGGCGAGCGCATCCCGACCGACGTGGTGTGGCACGACGGGTCGGACCCGCAGCGCATGCACAACTACTACTCCTACCTCTACAACCGGGCGGTCTTCGAGCTGCTGGAGACCGAACGCGGCGAGGGTGAGGCGGTGGTGTTCGCCCGCTCCGCCACCACCGGCGGCCAGCAGTTCCCGGTGCACTGGGGCGGCGACTGCGAGTCGACGTTCGTCGCGATGGCCGAGTCGCTGCGCGGCGGGCTGTCCCTGGCGTCGTCCGGCTTCGGCTACTGGAGTCACGACATCGGCGGCTTCGAGGGCACCCCCGACCCGGCGGTGTTCAAGCGGTGGATCGCGTTCGGCCTGCTGTCGTCGCACTCGCGGTTGCACGGCTCCGGCTCGTACCGGGTGCCGTGGGCGTACGACGAGGAGGCCGTGGAGGTGCTGCGCCACTTCACGCGGCTCAAGCTCGGCCTCATGCCGTACCTGGCGGCGACGGCCGAGGAGGCGCACCGCGACGGCATCCCGATGATGCGCCCGATGATCGTGGAGTTCCCGGACGATCCGGCCGTGGCGCACCTCGACCGGCAGTACATGCTCGGCCCGGACGTGCTGGTCGCACCGGTGCTCAGCGCCGACGGGCAGGTCACCTTCTACGTACCCGCCGGCACGTGGACCCACCTGGTCACCGGCGCGCAGCTCACCGGCCCGGCGTGGGTGACCGAGAAACACGAGTACGACAGTCTGCCGGTGCTCGCCCGCCCCGGCGCGGTCATCGGGTTCGGGGCGCGCTGCGACCGGCCCGACTACGACTGGGCCGACGGGGTGCAGCTGCGGCTCTACGCGCCGGCCGAGGGGCAGCGGCACCGGGTGCGCATCCCGTCGCCCGACGGGGGCCCGGGTGCGCAGTTCGAGGTGGGTTTCCGTGACGGGGTGGCCACCGCCGAGCTGGTGGCGGGCGAATCGTCGGCGTACCACTGCGTGGTGGTCGGCGCGGAGAGGGCGGGACGATGACGGCACGCAACTTCCCGGAGAGCTTCGTCTGGGGGTCGGCCACGGCGGCGTACCAGATCGAGGGCGCGGCCACCGAGGACGGCCGGGGGCGGTCCATCTGGGACACCTACAGCCACACCCCCGGGCGTACGTTGAACGGCGACACCGGCGACGTGGCCGCCGACCACTACCACCGGTGGCCGCAGGATCTCGACCACATCGCCGGGCTGGGGTTGTCCGCGTACCGTTTCTCGATCTCCTGGCCCCGGGTGCAGCCGGGCGGTTCCGGCCGGTTCAACCCCGCCGGCCTGGACTTCTACGCGCGGCTGGTCGACGGCCTGTTGGAGCGCGGCATCCGGCCGGTCGCCACCATGTACCACTGGGACCTGCCGCAGGAGCTGGAGGACGCCGGCGGGTGGCCGGCGCGGGACACGGCGCTGCGCTTCGAGGAGTACGCCTCGGGGATCGTCGGCGCGCTCGGCGACCGGGTGCACACCTGGACCACGCTCAACGAACCGTGGTGCTCGGCCTACCTGGGGTACGGCTCCGGCGTGCACGCGCCCGGTCGCACCGAACCGGCGGCGGCGCTGGCGGCGGTGCACCACCTCAACCTCGCGCACGGCCTGGCCGGGCGGGTGGTGCGGGAGCTGGTGCCGAGCGCCGAGCTGTCGGTGACGCTCAACCTGCACGTCGTGCGGGGCGCGTCCGGGTCGGATGCCGACCGCGACGCGGTCCGGCGGATCGACGCGTTGGCGAACCGGGCGTTCCTCGGTCCGATGCTGGACGGGGCGTACCCGGCCGACCTGCTGGCCGACACCGCCGCCGTCACCGACTGGTCGTTCGTGCGCTCCGGCGACGAGAAGCTGATCGCGGTGCCGTTGGACGTGCTCGGGGTCAACTACTACTCCAGCACCCTGGTCCGCGCCTGGGACGGACACTCGGCCCGCTCCGATGCCGACGGGCACGGCGCGTCGACCCACTCGCCGTGGGTGGGTGCCGAGGACGTCGATTTCCTGCCGCAGCCCGGCCCGTACACGGCGATGGGGTGGAACATCGACCCGCCGGCCTTCACCGAGCTGCTGCTGCGGCTGCGGCACGACTACCCAGGTCAACCGTTGATGATCACCGAGAACGGCGCGGCGTTCGACGACGTGGTCGCGGCGGACGGGCGGGTCCACGACGACCGGCGCATCGACTACCTGCGCCGGCACATCGGCGCGGTGGCCGACGCCCGCGCGCAGGGCGTGGACGTGCGGGGTTACTTCGTCTGGTCGCTGCTGGACAACTTCGAGTGGGGCTACGGCTACGACCGCCGCTTCGGCATCATCCGCGTCGACTACGACACCCAGGAACGCCTCTGGAAGGACAGCGCCCACTGGTACCACCGGCTGGCCACCACCGGACACCTGGACGGGTAGGTCGCGGGCGGGCCGACCAACGGTCGGTCGGGCACCGTCGGGCCCGCACCCGGCCGGCGCGGCGTCAGGGGGTCGCCGCGCCGGCCCTTCGCCGTGCGACGGTGCCGAGCTCACGGTGGCCACGAACCCTGTGTGATGCATCTCTCACCCCTGGCGACCACGCTGGTCACCAGGGGTGAGCGCCAGGGGCGGCCGAACACGGGCTCATCCGGCGTCCCGCGCGGTCGAATACGACTTAGACATTGATGGCGATCAAGCTGACCCGTGCGGCAGAATTCGGACCACGCGAACACGCTCCGACGTTATCGCCCACCGCGACCATGCTCGACCGATCAGCGCGCGACAGCTGCGTGCCGGCTCCGGCAGGGGCCACCGCCACCTGGATGCGCGCACTCCCGACGTGCCGGACGCCTGCTCCCGACGTCACGAACCGCCCCATCAGGCAGACGGCCCCCGACAATCGGAGACCTGGATGCCTGCCGCCCCCGTTCGCCCTGCCGTCGACAAAGCCTTCCCCTATCTCATCGGCTGCTTCTTCTTTTCGCTGGGCGCGTATTTCTTCATCGTCTCGCACCTCGGCACGGATCCGCTCGACACGTTCGCGCTCGGCCTGCTGCGCCACGTACCCGGGACGATCGGTATCGCCCAGGCCGCCGTCGCGGTCACCTGCGTGTCCATCGTCGCCGTGTGGACCCGTCGCCGACCGGTGCTCTCCCCCATGCTGACGTTCTTCCTCTGCGGCAGCGCCATCGACGGGCTGCTGATCCTCGACCCGGTCCGCCTCGCCCCGGCACCCGCGGCGACGTTGCTCGCCGCCGGCACCGCATGCTGTGCGTACGGTTCGGCGCTGATCATCATGAGCGGGTTCGGCATCCGGGCGATGGACCTTCTCGCGATCGCCATGGTGCAGCGCTGGCGGTGGCCGTTCTGGCTGGCCAAGGGCGCACTCGAACTGACCCTGCTCGCAACCGGGTGGCTGATGGGCGGGCCGGCCGGAGTGGGGACGCTCTGCTTTCTGATCGGCGTCGACCTGCTGATCCAGCCACTGATGTGGCTCAATGCCACAGTCTTCCGGGTGCGGAACCTGGGTCTGCCACCGCACCCGGCGCCGGCCGGCAGCGGCCCCACGTGACGGGCGGGGTGGTGACACCCTGAGTGCAGCGAGGCCCGCCACCCACCGTAAAGCATCCTAGGACATCGTCTGCCCGCGTCGCGAGCTGGAACGTCGACCGTCCCGCTGCTCAGTCGTCTGCCGGGTATCCGGTGCTCGGGTCGACGGTGTCCAGGAAGTCACGGATGTTCTTGGTGTGCTCGTCAGCCGACAGGTCCGCCGTCGGGCCCACGCCGAAGCCGTAGCCAGGGTTCGGCCCGCTGAGCCAGGCGTAGTCGGTGCCGCCGAGACCGTTCGAGCGGAGAACGAAGGTCTCCCCGTCGACCTCGAGCGTGCGGGACGTGGCGTCGGTCGCCCCGTCGGTTACGGGGCGCAGACCGGGCACGGCCCCGGGGTCCGCCGCCGGATCGCCGTCGTCGGAGTAGATCTCCTTCACGTAACCATCATCGTGGGTCGACCGGCCCGGCGCGCGCATCCGGCGCGGACCGGACTGCACGTCGAAGGTGGATCAGATCGACGGGCCCATCCGACAGCCTTCGACCCGGCGTGCCACCCGCATGCGCAGTGACGGACACCGGGTCGAAGGCTCACGACGTCAGACGCAGAAGCGCGCACCGTTGGTGTGGTAGTTGAGCGTGCCGAAGTCCGATGACAGCCACGCCTGCACGCACGCCGTGCTCTGCGAGTTCGCCAGCCGAATATACGGTGACCAGGCACTTGTTCCACCGGCGCCCGTTAACAGATTGGGGTCGTACGCGCTCGCCCCGCGGCCCTCCGATTCGACGACCTGTTCCACGGTCACCGGGTTCGAGTACATTCCGCCGTACAGGACGACCCGCGACCAGTTTCCGTGGCAGGACCACGACCAACGCAGCTGAAGTTCCCCGATCGCCTTGCCCGCGAGAGGGCCCCGCGAACCGTGGATGGGCACGGTGGCGACGGTGCTGGTCTGCGAGCAACCGGTGGGGCTGCCGTCACCACCGGAGTCCGTCGCCTGCGCCGGAGCCGCGCCCGTGAGAATGATCGTGCCGGCGGCCAGGATCGCGGTGACAGCCGCAAGCAGGGCTCTGCCGAATCGACGGGGTCGTTGCACCGTGGACGTTGTACTCATCGGGCTTCTCCTCACCGAATATGATCCGCGCCGCAGCGGCGGATCGTGGGATGTCCGAGGCGACGCCACCATGCGAGCGAGTTGCCGCCGGCGGTACGTCCCGGACACCCCGAACTGCACCCGTTCAGTCGTCCATCCACCAGGGAGATGGAGGAATGGATCGCGATTACGCCACACTGGTCAGGCGGTGGCGAATCCGTCGCGGGCGGGGGTGTGGTGAAGCAGGAGTCGGATCGGCAGGACCGGGGCGACTCGGTTGACCGTTTCGTGGGTGACCTACGCAGGCTGCGCGACGACCGTGAGGTGCCGCCGACATGGGACGCGATGGTCCACCGCGCCAGAATGAACGGTGTACGGGTCAGTAAGAGCACCCTGCACAAGGTCGCGAAACTCGAAGCGCTGCCCTCCGAGTTGGCGGTACGCGGCTACCTGACCGCCCTCGGCGTCGACCACGCGGAAATCGAACGGTGGGTGGCTCGTCGTACGGCGCTGGTCACGCCACCCGGCGAGCAGAACGCTGCGGAGTTCACCAGTCGACCACCTGGACAACCTCGATGGCGATGGTGGGCAGCGGTCGCGGTCACACTGCTGATCACCAATGTCGTGACCGGGTTCGTCGTACACCGTGTCTCGACGCCTGAGCCGGTCACCGCACCGACAACGAAGCCGACCTCCGCATCGGCAGCGACCGGTGACAACCCGCTGGACACGCCGTGCCTGGACGACGCGAAGGTCGCGACGAGCACGAACAAGAACCCGGAGTTCCTGCTGGAGATCGTGTTCTCGGTCAGGTGTCGGGCCGCGTGGGCCCGAATCACCCGAGCAGACGACAGCCCGCTGGGCAACCACGTCGAGGTCGCCATCTACCGCAGGTCCGACCCGCACGGGGATACCCGCCAGGAAGCCGTGGAACCCGATGTGAAGTCGGCCTTCACCACCCTGATCGTCCGCGCCGACCCCACCGACCGGCTCTGCGCGATCGGAGCCGTCGTCACTCGTGACGACCGCTCCGCCGCCGCAGAACCGATCTGTGTCTGACGTCGACGGCCGCCGAACCGCCGCTCGTCCACCCGGTGATGATCTGATGTCCGGGTCCCGGCCAGGGGTGGCGGCGAGAAGGGCGCGGCCACCGCGCGACAACGGTGGTTGTCGCGCGGTGACCGCGGGGACGGGTGCGGAATCAGGCAGCGATGGTCTGCAGGTAGGCGGTCCCTCCGCAGGACAGTGTGCTGAGGTTCTTGAACCACATCGCGAGCTGACGCTGAGAGGATCCGTCACTGTTGATGCGCTGGATGTAGACCAGGCGCGTGACCTCGAACTGGCAGTAGGTGGGGAAGCTGCCCTGGGGCGACGGACCGACCACGTAGGCCGAGGTGACGGGATTGGCGTTGTTCCACGTCGTGGACCAGGTGCTGCCGGGGCCCACGGTCGCCATGGAGAACTGCGAGCCGATGGTCGTGGAGCCGAGCCGGATGTCGGCCTGGCAGGTGATGCTCCCTACGTTCTTGGCCTCCACCCAGATCTGCCGCAGCGAGCTGCCCGGCTGCACGGTCCAGATGCGCGACACCTGGAACTGACAGGCCGCCGAACCCGTGGCGCCGCTCGGGTTCAGAGCGGGCACCCAGATGGTGTTCCAGGGGACGTTCCACAGGCTCGTCTGGGTGCCACCCGGGCTGACGCCGCCGGTCGAGCCGAGGAACGTACTGGTCACCGCCGTGAGTTGCACCGTCGCACCACAGGCGATCGAGCCGACGTTCTTGAGGGTGAACTGGTACTGCCGCTCCCCACTGGGCAGTTGGACGTACCGGCTGTTGATCGTCTCGAACTGGCACGTGGCCGAGGTGGTCGCGCCGACCGGGTTGTAGCCGACCACGTAGGCGGCGTCGGCCGGGGCGTTGGTCCAGGTCCAGCCCTGTGTGCCGCCGGCGGCGAGGGTGCCGGTGAACCACGTCGCGGCGATGCCGATCCCGCCCTTCGCGGCGTGGCTCAGCCCGCCCGACGCGGCTGCGGCGGCCCGTGCGTCGCGCAGTGACGACTGCGCTGGCTGCGACGACTGCGACGAATCGTCGGCCTGCGCGACCCCGACCGACGCGACGACCATGCTGAGTGTCGTCACCGCGAGGAGAGCCGCGCGGATTCTTCGTCTCATTGAAGCTCCTTTACCCCATGTTCCGGACCGTCCGCCCGGCTCCATCAGGCTGCGCGGCCCGGCTTGCCATCGGCTAGCCATCCGATAGCCGCCCTGAAGGCGACACATAGAATCAAGTTCGATACATCAATGTGGGGGCTGGATGACATGGCGCTTGCTCGGCCCGGTCGAGGCCGTGGTGCGGGGCGGGCGAGTGCCGCTGGGACGCCCCCAACAACGCGCTGTGCTGGCGTTTCTGTTGCTCAATGCCAACGTGGTGGTGTCGGCGGAGCAGCTGACCGAGGCGCTGTGGGGAGGAGCTCTCCCCACCCGCGCACGAGCACAGGTCCAGGTCTGTGTCTCCCGGTTGCGACAACTGACCCGTGCGGCCGGGATACCCGAGACGATCTATTCCGATTCTGGCGGATACCGCCTTGAGTTGGCCGGCGACGACCTGGACGTGGTGGTCTTCTCCGGGCTGACCGAAGCTGCCCGTCGGTATGCCGACTCCGGCGAGCACGAGCGGGCCACCATCCTGTTGCGGCAGGCGTTGGCGCTGTGGCGTGGCCCGGCACTCGCCGGTGCGTCCGGCGCTTTCGTGCCGGCCGCCGCCGCCGCCCTGCACGACAAGCGGCTTGCCGCGTCCGAGGACCTGTTCGACGCCGAGTTCGCACTCGGTCGACACGCCGCCGTGGTGGCGCCGTTGCGCGAGCTGGTCACCGGGAACCCGTGGCACGAGGGCCTCGCCGTGCGGCTGATGACGGCACTGGCCGGATCGGGACACCGGGCCGAGGCGCTGCGGGTGTTCGAGCGGATCCGCCGCCTCCTCGCCGACGAGCTGGGCATCGAGCCGGGAGCGCTGCTCGCGGAGGCCCACGTACGGGTGCTGCGGCAACAGTTTCCGCCGAACAGACCCGCACCACCGGTCCGGGAACCCGGATCCGCTCCGCGTCCCGCCCAACTGCCCGCCGGCCTGTCCACCTTCACCGGTCGCGGCGACGCCCTCGCCGCGATGGACACGATGCTGGACCAGGCCCGGGAAAGCGGCGCCCTGGCGGTCGTCGCGATCATCGGGACGGCCGGGGTGGGCAAGACGGCGCTGGCGGTCCGGTGGGCGCACCAGGTACGGCCACTCTTCGGCGACGGGCAGCTCTTCCTGGACCTGCGCGGTTACTCGCCCGGCGCGGCGACAGCACCGCTGGACGCGGTGTCGCGCTGCCTTCGCGCGCTCGGCGTGCCGCCCGCCCGGGTGCCGGACGACGTCGACGAGGCGACGGATCTCTACCGCAGCGTGCTCGCCGACCGGCGGATGCTGATCCTGCTGGACAACGCCCGCGACACCGCGCACGTACGGCCGCTGTTGCCCGGCGGCGCCGGCTGCCTGGTGATCGTGACCAGCCGTGATCGCCTCGGTGGGCTGGCCGCCCGGCACGACGCGCAGCGGCTGTCGTTGGACGTGCTCGCGCCGCAGGAGGCCACCGAACTGTTGACCCGCGTCATCGGCGCGGAACGGGTCGTCGAGCAGCGGGACGCTCTCGCGGAACTGGCCCGTGACTGCGCACACCTGCCGCTGGCCCTGCGCATCGCCGCAGCAGACCTGCACGCCCGCCCGCACGAGATGGTCAGCGGGTACCTGGCGCGGCTTCGCGCGGGCGATCCGCTGACCGTGCTGACCGTCCGTGACGACGAGCAGGTCGCGGTGCGTTCGGCGTTCGCCGTTTCCTACCGGACTCTGCCACCGCGACTCCAGCGGCTCTTCCGGCTGTTCGGCCTGGTGCCCGGCTGCGACGTGACAGCGGAGTCGGCCGCCGCGATGCTGCGGTGCGATACCGGCGAGGCGGCGGACATGCTCGCCCGGATCGCCGACGCGCACTTGGCGCAGGAGCGCACGCCGGGCCACTTCGGCACCCACGACCTGCTCGGCCGGTACGTGACCGAGCTGGCGGCGGTCGAGGACAACCGGGACAGACTCGTCGACCTGCTGTCCTGGTACCTCTTCAGCGTGTACGCCGCAGCCGACCGGCTGTATCCACAGGTGTTGCGCGTACCCACGCAGCTACCCGCGCCCGCCGGTCCACCGATGCGATTCGCCGCCCATGTCGACGCTCTCGCCTGGCTCGACGCGCACCGGCACAACCTCGTCGCCGTGACACGCCATGCCGCGCACCAGGAACTGCACACCTTCGCCTGGTCGCTGGCGGACGCGCTACGCGGCTACCTGTGGCTGGGGATGCACACCACGCAATGGTCCGAGGTCGCGAGGATCGGTCTTTCCGCGGCCCGGGCCGACCGGCACGAGCAGGCCGAGGCGGCGGCCCGGCTGAGTCTCGCCGCCCTGCACTGGCGGCTGGAACGGTTCCCCGAGGCCATCGACGACTACCAGCTGGCGCTGCTCGCCGCGAACCGTTCAGGGTGGCGCGACGGCGAGGCGGCCGCGCTGGGCAACCTGGGCCCGGTCTTCCGGATGACCGGCCAGCCGGGTGAAGCCCTACGGGTCATGGAGCGGGCGCTGGAGTTCAACCGGCGCAACGGCCGGACCGCAGGCGTCGCCGTCAACCACAACAACCTCGGACTGGTCTGCGCCGACCTCGGACGGCTCCGCGAGGCCGCAGACCATCACCACGCGGCGCTCACCCTGGCACACCAGGGTGGGGCGACCTCCAGCCGGGCCCTCATCCTGAGCAACCTGGGCGTCGTCTACCACCTTCTCGGCCGGTCCGACGATGCACTACGGACACTGACCGAGGCGCTGGAACTCCATGAGCAGACGGGCAGCCGGGGCCGTGCCACCACCCTGTGTGCGCTGGCTCGGGTCCACTGCGACCGTGGCGACCATCCGCACGCGGCCAGCCTCGCCCGGCAGGCACTCGACATGGCGCGCGCACCGGTCGAGCCCCGGGTCGAAGCGCTCGCTCTCCACATCCTGGGCGTCGTCGAGCGGAAACCCGGCACCCTGTTGGATGCCCTGCGAACTGCGCGCACCACCGCGGATCGGTACATCGAGGCCGACATCACCGTCAGCCTCGCCGAAATCGACGAGCCTGCGGCACCCTCCTGGTGCCATGCGGCGCTGTCCATCACGCGGCAGTGCGGCTATCTGCTGCTCGAAGGCCGGGCGCTCGCCGCCCGCGCCGCAGCCGAGTACTCGGCCGGTGACGTGGTCGCCGCCCGGCGCAGCGCCGGGCTGGCGGCCCAGTCGCACACCCTGACCGGCCACCAGCCGGGCACCGAACGAATCGAGAAGCTACTCGCCCTTCTCGCGTCGGAGTCCCTGCCCGGGCACCGCACGCAGGCCACCCGTCAAGCGCCAGCGACCCCACCACGAGGAAGCAGGCCGGCACCAGTGCACAACAAGCATGACTATGACTACGACAAGTGACGGCACCACGAGCGGAGCGGTCCCGGCATGCGCGGTGTCGCCACCGGCGTGGTCGGCGGTGCCGCGCTCAGTCCCCGCCAGTGGCTGCGGGGGCGGGGACCGTGCTCCGGTACGCCATGGCCAGCCGAACGAAGCCTTCCTCAAGCGTCACCTGCGGTGACCAGCCCAGTGCCTCTCGGGTTCGGCGTTGGTCGAACCAGTGGGCGGTGGACAACTGCTCGGCCAGGAACCGGGTCATGGGCGGTTCCTCGGTGCGCCGAAGCGCCGACCACAGCCGCTCCACCACGGCGCCGCCGGCCTTTGCCACGGCCACCGGCACCCGAAGCCTCGGTGACGCCGTACCGGCGGCGACGCAGATCCGGTCGACGAGCTCGTGCACCGTCCGCGGCTCACCGTTCGTCACGACAAAGGCCTGTCCGTGTACGCCGACCTCGGGGGCCCGGTCGATCGCGGCGACGAGGGCGTCGGCGGCGTTACTGACGTACGTCGTGTCGATCAGGGCGGTTCCCCGGCCGACCAGTGCCAGCCGGTTGCCCCGGGCCCGCTCGACGATCCGACCCACCAACTGGGTGTCGCCCGGCCCCCAGACCAGGTGGGGGCGGATCGCCACCACGGCGAAGTCGGGCGAGTCGGCGGCCAGCGCGAGCAACTCCGCCGAAGCCTTGCTCCGGGCGTAGTGGCCCCGGGCACGGTCCGGGTCGGCGGCACCGGCGCCGACGCCGGCCAGGCCGGTGCCGTGGTGGGCCACCGACGGCGAGGACACGTGCACGAATCGCGTCACGCCGGCTGCCCGGGCGGCGGCGAGCAGGGTGGCCGTACCACCGATGTTGGTGTGCGCGAAGTGTTGCCACGGCCCGGTCATCGACACCTTCGCGGCCAGATGGACCACGGCGTCGACTCCTTCGGTGGCCGCGCGTACCGCTTCCGGATCGGTGATGTCGCCGCGGTGCTCGTCGACCCCGACCAGGCCGGTGGGCCGACGCTGCAGGACGCGGACGTGGTCGCCGCGCATCCGCGCAGCCGCGGCGGTGGCGCCGCCGAGCATGCCGCTGGCACCGGTGACGAGGATCTTCACGGGCGGCGCAACCCCCCGCCGGCGAGCACTCGTTCCGCCCAGTGCCGCAGCCGGGTACGGTCGATCTTCGAGTTGTGGCGGATGTCCGTGGGCAGGGCCGGGACCACCAACACGGCCGCGACCGGTGTCGCGGCTGCGGCGCGTACCGCGGCGGCCAGGTCACGGCTGGCCATTCGGGCACGGCGGCTCCCGGGCAGGGTTTCCGCGATGACCACGACCTTTGCCACCCCGGGCGGTCCCACACCGACCACTGCGGCCCGCGCGATCTGCGGCAACGACTCGATTCGCTGTTCGGTCCCGACCGGAGTGAGCACGCCGTCGGACGTGACCAGGACGTGGGCAAGCCGACCCTGCACCCACAGTCGGCCGTCGGAATCCAGGTAGCCTACGTCGCCCGTGCGGTGCCATCCGGGATTGCGGGAGCTGTCCCGCTCGGTCAGCCAGAGCCCGTCGTATCGGTCCTTGACATGCGCGGCCCTGACCAGGATCTCGCCGGTGCGCCCAGGAGCGCAACCGGGTTGCTCGGCAGGCGTGCCGGTCGTGTCCAGGGCCGCGATCGCCACCTGGACACCGGGCAACGGCCGGCCGACGCAGACACCGTCGCCCGGCCCGGCGTCGACGATCTCGTCGAGGGTGACGTCGGTGACCGGGAGAACCTCGGTCATTCCGTAGGGGGTGTGCGGCTGCGCCTTGGGCATCAGCACCCGCGTCTGGGTGAGCAGTGCGGCGGGCACCGGCGCGCCCGCGCTGAGCAGCAATGTCACCCCCTGCAACGCGGCGCGGTGACGATCGTCCAACACGTCGCCGGTGTCGACCACGTTGCGTAGCGCGGCCGGTGACGCGAACACCGCCGAGCCGTCGACCGCCGCTGTCGCCTCGGCGAGAGCGGTGGCGGTCAACGTCCCTGGTGCGGTGACCCTCATGTCCGGGATCGCCGAAGGGGCACCGAGAGCCGGCCCGAACAGTGCGAACGGCGCGAAAGCCGCCACGATCCCGGCGTCGGTGTCCACCCCGAGATCGAACAGCGCGTCACGCATCGCGGCGAGTTGGCGATGGGTGTAGACCACACCCTTCGCCGGCCCGGTGGAACCGGAGGTGAACAGCACGGCCGCGTCGTCGTCCGGTTGTGGGGGGGCCGGAAGTTCCCGGACGTCGGCGCCGAGGCGGGCAAGCCCACCCAGGGTCAACGCCCCCAACGCGGCGGCGCCCGGCCCGGCTCCGATACGCCGTCCGGGCCAGCCCATGGCCCGCGCGACGGCGAGGCCCCGGCCGACGGCGACCAGGTGCGCGGGGTCCGCGCTGCGCAGGGCCCGACTCATGCCGGCCAGTCCCAGACCCGGATCGACCACCACGATCACCGCACCGATGCGAAGACACGCGTAGACGGCGGCGGTCAGGTCGGCGCCGGGCGGTACGAGTAGTGCCACCCGATCACCGCGGCGCACTCCGGAGGCCGACAACCCGGCCCCGATCTCCCGGATCCGCTGCCACAACAGGGACCAGCTGACCTGCCGGCCGTTGTTCGCCAGCTCCACCAGGGCGACCGACCGGTCCTCGGCGCGCTCTGCCAACGCCGCCCACAGCGGACGCCATGGCACCGCCGGTGCCGGTGCAGATGCCGGAGTCGGGTCGGCGGGCCGGCGGTCCAGTTCAACCAGCCACCGAGCCACCGCACCGGCGACATCAGCATCCTCGGGGAGCAGGTGACCGGCGCCTTCGAACCGGTGCAACCGCGCATGCGGCAGCCGGTTCCGCAGGTCCCGGAGATGCACGTCGCCGAAGACCGGGTCACGCGGCCCCCACAACAGCAGTGTCGGGATCTCCGCCAGCGTGTGCAGACCCTGTGCGACGTCTTGCAGCGCCTGCCAGCTCGAATGGTCTGATCCGAGCGGGATGTCCGCGACGAAGCCGCCGATCGCCGCCCGCCGGTCCGCCCCACGGTACGGAGCGAGGTAGCCCTCTCGCACCGGCTCCGGCAGCCACGGGTTCGCCAGGGCGAGGGTGGCCTGCAGGAACGTCGGGGTCCGCACGGTCACCGCCGGCAACACGCCGGGCAGCCGGGCCAGGCGGATCAGCGTGGGCGCCGGCGACCCACTCGGCTGGTGCACCGCGGTGTTGGTCAACACGACACCACGTAGCTGATCACGGTGCCGCAGTGCCCAACCCAACGAGATGGACCCGCCCCAGTCGTGCCCGACCGTGACCACCGGCCCGGTCAGTCCCAGCGCGTCGGTGACCGTGGTGAGGTCGTCGATCCGCTGCGCCAGCCCACGTACGGTGCCGGTGCGCTCGGAGAACCCCATGTCCAGGTGGTCCACGGCGACCACCCGCCACGGCGGTGCGTCAACCCGCCCGAACCGGGCCAACAGGTGTCGCCACAGGTACGACCAGGTCGGATTGCCGTGCACGCACAGGATGGTCCCCACGGGTCGGACCGGACCGGCCGCGTCCTCGGCAGCGGTGTCCAGCACATGCCAGGTGCGCTGCACGCCCTGACTGTCTGCCGCGGTGACCCACCGGGACCAGGCACTATCCAGTCCCGACAGCCCGAGCGGCGACACGGTGTCTCGATTGCTCACCACACGATCTCCAGGGCACACGTGTTCAGGCCGGAGCCGACCCCCATACACAGCACCCGGTCACCTGAGTTGAGCGATCCGGCGTGGTGAGCCAGGGTCAGCGGCAGCGACGCCGGGCCGACGTTTCCCCACAACGGGAACGTCTCGGGAACCTTCCGAGGGTCGAGGCCGAGCCGGCTGACGACGCCGTGCGTGTGCGCCGCCGAGACCTGGTGCATGACGTAGAGGTCCATGTTCTGCCAGTCCCACGCCCCGGCGCGCGCCCAGGCCGCCGCCGCGAGGTCCACCCCCGCGTCGAGCAGACCCTTCGCGTCGGTACGCATCCGCGTGCTGTCCCCGACACACAGCGTGTGGTGTTGCGTGGCCGCCCGACTCACCCCGCCGACCAGGCGGTGCCCCTCCTGGTGGGCGTCGGCGGCGGCCAGCACCATCGCGGCGGCGCCTGACCCGAGGGTCAACGTGGCGAACTGCTCCCGGACGTCGTCGCGGGTGGAGTCGGACCGGCGTAACCGCTCGATCGTCGCCTGTTGCGCCTCGCGGGCACTCTCGCCCGCCACGATCAGCGCGTACCGGATCTGTCCGGCGTCGATCATGTTGGCAGCGACCTGGATCCCGTTGACGAACCCGAGGCAGGCATTGGCGATGTCGAAGTTCAAGGCCGACGGCGGCAGGTCCAGGGCGTGGTGGATCGCCACCGCCGTCGATGGCTCCAGATGCGCTCGAGACACGGACGTGTTGATCAACAGGCCGACGTCATGCGCGTCGACACCCGCCTCCGACAGCGCCTTCGCCCCGGCAGTCGCCGCCGCGTCGGCAAACCCGAAACCCTCCGGCCACCAGCGCCGCTCCTGGACGCCGGCGATCCGCTGAAGCATCCGTGGGCGCAGCCTCAGCCGCCGGAAGGTCTCGCTCAGCTGCTCGTCGAACTGATCAGAGGTGACGACGACCGGAGCTTCCACAGCCGCCACCGACATTATCGCCGTGTTCGTGTAGCGATACTCAGCGTTGCCCCGCGTCATCCATCCTCCGCCCGTCGCCCACCTTGAGAGCTCGAAGCTATCCGCCCGGTTCCACCAATCACCAACGGCCGATCGGTATCGCGGTGAACGTCACCCACCGGACCACACGCATCCAGGACACCGGTTCGGTCTGCCGGCGGACTAGGTGATTCCACGGCTGCTGCGCTACGTCGCCGTGCGGACCGTCCGACCAATCGCGAAGTCGACTCTGGACGGCGTCTCCATCGTCAGCGAGACCCCGGACACAGCGCGGATCCATGCCCTCACGTCACAGCCTGCCGAGACAATTTAGCGACACCCTGTCGCAATCTTGACGACAGGGTGTCGCATAAGGGACATTTTGGGCATCAGCAGCTGATCGCCGATTACACCGGTATGGGTGCCGCAACCGCCCGCGAACTTGCCCGGCGGGGCCGTCACCCAGGCGCTCCCGCCCGCGCTCCTGCACGGCGGAGGTCGCGTGATCGACATCAGCTCGATCGGCGGCAATGCCCACCTACGGGGCGTACGCCGGTGCGGCAGCCCGCTGGTCCAGCCACGCCAGGATCGTCCCGGTCGTCTCCTGCGGTTTCTCCTGTTGGATCCAGTGACCGCAGTCCAGACCGACCACGTCCACGTTCGGCACGAATGCCGTCAACCTCTCCGCCCTGGCGACCGGGTCACGGTCGCCGTAGATCATGAGGGTGGGCTGTCGGATGATCGGGTCCGCAGCTGCCAGCAGCCGCCAGTTGCGGTCCAGGTTCCGGTACCAGTTGATTCCGCCCGTGAACCCTGCCGACTCGAAGGCGGAGACGAAGACGGCCAGCTCGTCGTCGCTCATGACGGGCTCACCGGGCGGGGTTTCCGCCCTGGCGAGGTTGATCAGGGCGTTGCCCGGCTGGGGCTCTGCGGGGGGCACGTTCTTCCGGTACAGGTTCCGCAGGAACCGGAACGGGTTCTCCTCGAACACGGCGTCCGCGACGCCCGGCTGCCGGTTGAAGTGCACGAAGTAGAAGTCGGGGCCGAGCACGGCCTCCATAGCCTCGATCCACGGCACCTCTCCGCGCTCCTGGTAGGGCACGCTCAGCGCCACCACGCCGTTGACCCGGTGCGGGTGCAGCAGGGTCAGGCCCCAGACGACGAATGCGCCCCAGTCGTGGCCGACGAAGGTGGCGTCGGCGTAGCCGTAGTGATCGAGGAGGGCGACGAGGTCACCGGACAGCTGGGCGATGTCGTAGTCCGTCACGTCGGCGGGACGGGACGAGTTGCCGTAGCCCCGTTGGTTGGGGACGATCACGTGGTAGCCCGCCGCTGCCAGGGCCGGCACCTGATGACGCCAGGAGAAGGCGTGCTCCGGCCAGCCGTGACAGAGCACGATGGGACTACCTGCGTTGTGCCGGCCGGCTTCGAAGACTTCGAGTTCCACACCGTTGACCGCGATGCGGGTGGGCTCGGGAAAATCGGTTGTCATGCCGGCATCATGCCGACCGAAACCGGTCACCTCCTGACCGGTTTCCGTGGCAGTGTCGTCCGGGTGCGAGCCGACCGGTTGGTGGCCATCCTCCTCCTGCTGCAACAGCGCGAACAGGTGACCGCGGCGGAGGTCGCCCGGGAGCTGGAGATCTCCGAGCGCACCGCCCGCCGCGACCTCGACGCCCTGGGCATGGCCGGCGTACCGGTGTATTCCGTGCAGGGCCGGGGCGGCGGCTGGCGCCTGGTGGGCGGCGCCCGCACCGACCTGTCCGGGTTGACCGCGGGTGAGGCCCGCGCCCTGTTCCTGGTCGCCGGCCCGGCCTCGGCGGTCACGCCGACGGTGAAGGCGGCGCTGCGCAAACTCGCCCACGCCCTGCCGGAGCCGTTCCGGGCGCAGGCCGAAGCGGCGTCGTCGTCACTCGTCATGGACCCGCAACGGTGGGGGTCGAGCCCGGTCGAGGCCCGACCGCCGCGTTTCCTCGGCGAACTCCAGGACGCGGTGATCCGCGGCGTCCAGGTCCGGCTCGGCTACGTCGACCGGGAACGCACCGGCACCGAGCGGACCGTCCACCCGCTGGGCATCGTCGCCAAGGGTCCGTCGTGGTACCTCGTCGCCACCACCGGGACCGGCCGGCGGACCTTCCGGATCGACCGCGTGTCCTCCGTCGCCCCGACCACCGATCCCGTGCACCGACCCGAGGACTTCGACCTCGCCGAGAGCTGGCGCGAGATCGCCGACGAGGTCGAGCGCCGGCGGACACCGGTCGAGGCCCACGCGACGTGCACGCCCCACGCGGTAGGCGTGCTCCGGATGGGGTTCGGCGCTCGACTCGACGTGGGAGGCTCCACCACCGACGGCCGTATCGAGGTCGTGATCCGCGGCAACGACGAGAGGATCCTCGCCGGCGAGCTTGCCGGGCTGGTCGACTACCTCGAGGTGACCGGCCCGCCGGGGGTGCGGGACCAGCTGGCCGCGATCGGCACCGTGCTCGTCGAGCGGTACGGCTCGCAGCGGCACGCGCCTCGGACGCCACGGCGATGAGCAACGTCGTCGACGGTGCTCCACGGTCAAGGCGACGCCGAATTTTGCATAGCCATTGAACTAATCCGGGTGCTGGACGTAGGGTCGGGTCCCGAGCTACGGAGGCATCGCCATGGGTGACGCGAGGACCCTCGTCGCCGGGGTCGATTCGTCGACCCAGTCGACCAAGGTCGTGGTCTGCGACGCCGAGACCGGCGAGGTGCTCCGCGCGGGCCGCGCCCCACACCCCGACGGCACCGAGATCGACCCACGGTCGTGGTGGGCCGCGTACGAGCAGGCCAGCGCCGGCCTGCTGGACGGAGTCGCCGCGATCGGCGTCGCCGGACAACAGCAGGGCATGGTCTGCCTCGACGACGCGGGCGAGGTGCTGCGCCCCGCCATCCTGTGGAACGACACCCGCTCGGCGCGTGCCGCCGTCGACCTGACCACCGAGTTCGGCGGCCCGAAGGCATGGGCCGACGCCGTCGGGCTGGTGCCGGTGGCCAGCTTCACGGTCACCAAGCTGCGCTGGTTCTCCCGCGCCGAGCCCGAGCTGGCGGACCGCACCAGCATGGTGCTGCTACCCCACGACTGGCTCACCCACCGGCTGCGCGCCGACGGCGGGGAGCCGACGACCGACCGGGGTGAGGCGTCCGGCACCGGCTACTGGTCACCGGCCGTCGGCGCGTACCGGCAGGACCTGGTGCGGCTCGCGTTCGGTCGGGACGTGGCACTCCCCCGGGTGGCCGGGCCGGCCGAGGTGGTCGGGGAGACCGCCTCCGGGGCGCTGCTCTCGGCCGGCACCGGCGACACCATGGGCGGGGCGCTCGGCGTCGACCTGCGGCCGGGTGACGTGGTGGTCTCGCTGGGCACCTCGGGGTGCGTGTACGGGCGCAGCGACGTACCGACCGCCGACGCCAGCGGGCTGGTGGCCGGGTACGCCGACGCGACCGGCCGGTTCCTGCCGCTGGTCTGCACGCTCAACGCGGCCCGGGTGCTGGTCACGGTCGCCGACCTGCTGGGCCGGTCACTGGCGGAGTTGGACGACCTGGCGCTCGCGGCGCAACCCGGCGCGGGCGGGTTGACCCTGCTGCCGTACCTGGACGGGGAACGCACCCCCGATCTGCCCGACGCGCGCGGCCTGCTCGCCGGCCTGACCCGGGCGAACGCGTCGGCGGCGAACCTGGCGCGGGCCGCGGTGGAGGGCATGCTCGGCGGCATCGCCGACGCCCTCCACGCGCTGCGCGCCCAGGACGTCCCGGTCGACCGGGTGTTGCTGATCGGCGGTGCGGCGCGGTCCCGCGCGGTGCGGGCGGTCGCACCGGCGTTGTTCGGTGCGCCGGTGAGCGTGCCGCGCCCCGCCGAATACGTGGCGCTCGGCGCGGCGCGGCAGGCCGCCTGGGCGCTGTCCGGCGACGTCGAGCCGCCGCCGTGGCCGGTGGAGGCCGAGGAGGCCACCGCCGACGGCACCCCCGGGGTCTACGAGCGCTACGTCGACGTCCGCCAACGGGCGCTACCGCTGCTGACGTGACCCCGGCGGCGCGGAGCGGGTCGGGCGCTGACGGCGATGCGCCCGGGTCCGTTCCGGGCGGTCACCGCCGACGACCGTCGCGGTGGCGTACGCGTTCTCCGGTACGCCCCCGACGCGGGCGACGCGCCAGCCGGACCCGGTGCCCAGCATTCGTCCGCCCGGCCGCAGCGCAGCGGAGCACCCGTCTGGCGCGGATGCCCCGCTGCGCAGGACCTCGTCCGGGGTGACTACCGGAAGGTGACGTCACTCCTGTTGACCTTGCAGTTGGCGTCGTTCCAGCCCTCACCGAGGTAGCTGGGTTCGCTGCCCTTGGGCACACCCTTGTACTTGCCGCAGATGGTGGCCGAGCCGATCACGACCACGCGGGTGATCGTGGCGGTGTCGTTCCAGTTGCTGTTGATGCCGGCGAGCATGTCGATGTCGTCGACCAGGACGTTGTCGATACGCACGTGGCGGGTGTACGAGGTGGTGCAGTTGCCGCAGCCGCGGTACAGCTTGCCGGACCCCTTGAGGTAGAAGCCGGAGATGTTGACCGTGCCGTTGCCGTTGTGCTGGAAGGTCTTGTCGCTGCCGCTGCGCGCACCGCCACCGATGATGTACGAGGTGCCGCCGTTGGTCTGCTTGAAGGTGGCGGCGTCCTCACCGATGTCGTTCCACCACACGTTGCGCAGGGTGCAGGTGCCTTCGCAGTGCACGCCGTCGCCGGCCGGCGAACCGAGGATGACGTTCTGCAGCGTGCCACCGTTGGCGATCTTGAACATCGGGTCCTGCGACTCGCCCTGCCCACCGTCACCGATGCAGCAGTGGGTCTTCATCCCGCCGTCGAACGTGCCTGAGACGTTGACCGTGCCGGAGATGCTGACCGAGCCGGCCGACGACGGCCACGCTCCGGTCGGCGTGCCCGGATTGCTGGTCGGGCCGGACGTCGGACTGCTGGTGGGACCGGAGGTCGGGGTCGACCCGCCGCTTGCGTACGTCTCGAACTCGGCGATCCGCGGGGTGCCGGACGCGCCGGTGATGACGAAGGAGATCTTCTTCAGCGACGTCGAGGAGAAGTTGACGGTGCTCGGGGCGCTGCTGCCGCTGGCCAGGACGGCGCCCGTGTCGTTGTTCTTGAGCTGCCAGCCGCTGATCGAGCCGCCGCCCGAGGCCAGCACGATGACGGCCGAGGACACCGTGGTGGCGCTGCCCCACTTGACCGAGATCGTGCCGGTCGATCCGCTCGGCGACCAGTAGGTGCCGGTGTTGCCGTCGATGACGTTGCCGTAGCTGGTACCGCTGGCCTTGCTGGAGCCGTCGGCGCCGGCGCCGAGGCTCAGGTTCGTGGCGGCCGAGGCGCTGGGAATCTGTAGCGCCAGCGCGACGACGGCGCCTGCGACCACGGTGGCGCTGCCGGCCAGCCACCGCGAGGCGACTTTGCGTCTCATCTGATCTCACCTTTCGAGCGGGAGCACCTGGTTTGGGAAAGCGCTTTCCATCAAAGATAGAGACCAGTCGATGATGAGGCAAGGGTCACACCTGACTCGTCCGGTTCGTCGCGAAAGAACCGGTACGGTGCACCGAGGCCGTCGGGCCGGGTCAGCGACGCGTCCGATCGCCGCAAGGGCGCTGCAAATCCCAGGACTGACAATGGCGTCGGTAAATTGCTCCGGACGGACCCGTCTGCGGGCACCGACCGATGGTGCGCAACTATCATGGCGGGCAGTCGCGAGCGCTACGGACAGGAGGCACGCGTGCGGCTCCTCCTCACGTCCGCAGGGGTCACGAACGGGAGTATCCACGAGGCGCTGGTCGACCTACTGGGCAAACCGATCGCCGCCTCCAGTGCCCTCTGCATCCCCACGGCGCTGTACGGCAACCCCGTGTCCGGGCCAGCCTCGGCCTGGCGTTTCATCACCGGTCAGACGCCGCTGCCCATGTGCGGCCTGGGCTGGGAGTCGCTGGGTGTCCTGGAGCTGACGGCGTTGCCCAGCATCGGCGGGCAGCGGTGGGTTCCCTGGGTGCGGGACGCCGACGTCATCCTCGTGGCCGGCGGCGATGCGGCATACCTGTGCCACTGGATGCGGCACTCCGGGCTGGCGGACCTCCTGCCGTCACTGCCGGACACCGTCTGGGTGGGGCTGAGTGCGGGGAGCATGGTGCTGACCCCCCGGATCGGCGCGGAATTCGTCGCGTGGCAGTCCGCACCCGACGACCGCACACTGGGAGTCGTCGACTTCTCGATCTTCCCGCACCTGGGTCTTGAGCCCGACAACACCATGGCTGATGCCGAGAGATGGGCGGCCGAGATCGCGGGTCCGGCGTACGCCATCGACGATCAGACGGCCATCACGGTGACCGACGGCGTCGTCGAGGTCGTCTCCGAGGGGCAGTGGCGGCGGTTCCCCTCGTAGCTACGGCCAACGGCGGTCGCCTGGCGGAGCACCCGCTCGCTCCGCCACGTACCGCAGCCGAACACGCCGCGACGACCCGGCAAGGCGCCGTCAGCAGGCCGTGTCGTGCCTCGGCAGCTGCCCGTGCACCAGGTAGGCGGTGACGGTGCCGGTCAGGCAGGCGTTGGCCTGGCCGCTGAGCAGCGGCACATGGGTCTGCTTGTCCACAGTGACCAGCCGGGAGCCGGTGATGGCCCGGGCGGTCGCGATCGAGTTGGCCGGCGGCACCGAGGCGTCGCGCAGTGCGGCGACGACGAGTGCCGCCGGTGCCCGGTTGCCGACCAGCGGCGGTGTGTTGTCCCGGCTGACCGGCCAGAAGGCGCAGGGGTTGACGTTGGCGATCGACGGACCGAAGACCGGATGGCGGGTGCCGAGTCGGTTCAGGTCGCGGCGGTAGGTCGCCAGGTCACGGGGCCACGCGTCGTCGCCGCAGCGGAACGCCATGTTGACCGCGGTGTGGTTGTCCGCCGGCACGCCCGGGGTCCCGGGCAGGGGGGCCGGCCGCGGGTCGAGGGGGATCGGCGGCGGGATGTGGGCGAGGATGGCGGCCAGGTCGGTCGCGACCACCGGCCAGAACTGCTCGAAGTACGTCGCGATGACCGTCAGGGAGCCGAGTTCGCCGGCGGTCCACGCGTGGTCCCCGGCCACGATCGGGTCGAGCGCCGCCTCGGCGAAAGCCCCGCTCAGGGTTTGCGCGACCTCGGTCGGCGTGCCACCGAGCCCGAACGTCGCGTCGTTGTCGGCGAGATACCCGGTGAAGGCGGCGTAGTTGTCCTCGAAGGCCGGGAGCCGTTCCAGCTCGTAGGGCCGCCAGGCAAGGTCGAGGTCGACCGGGCTGTCCAGCACGAACCGGTCCGCCCGGTGCGGGAAGAGCGTGCCGTACGCGACGCCGAGCATCGCCGCGTACGACCCCCCGAGGAAGGACAGCTTCCGCTCGCCGAGGACTGCCCGGATGGCGTCCATGTCGCGGGCGGCCTGCGCGGTCGTGGCGAACGGCAACGCCCAACCGGCGTGCCGGGCGCAGGCACGGGCGTACTCACGGGCCTCGACGGCGGTGTCCTCCAGGGACTGGTACGTCGCGATGCGCACCCAGTAGCCGCCCGGTTCCTCCTCCGGCTGGCCGCAGGTGATCGGGGTGCTGCGTTCGACGAAGCGCATGTCGAACCCGACGATGTCGTACCGGGCGAGCACCGCCGGATCGACGACGGCGGCGAGGTTCAGCGGCTCGGGCACACCGGCACCACCCGGTCCGCCACCCGTGGTGACCAGTACACCGCGGCGCAGCGCCGGGTCGGTCGCGGCCAGCCGGGAGATCATGATGTCGATCCTGGGGCCGGCCGGCCGCGCATGGTCGAGCGGCACCTCGACGGTGGCACAGCGCAGGCGCGTGTCATCGACACCGGGGCACGCCCGCCACGCGAGGGTCGCCCCGCTGGCCGTCCCGGCCAGGGCCGCTCCGGCCGGAGCGACGGCCATGGTGAGGCTGGCGACAACGACAACGACAGCGACCACCGCCCGCATCCACGCCTCCAACCATCGACGCCTATTCATCTGTGTCGCACACGCTAGGACGCACGCCTCCACACCGCAACGTGCCGGTTCACCCGGCCACACCCGGAGAGTCGAGTACCCGAAACCTGGCCGCGGCTGACGCTCCGTCGCGCCGTGGCACCATCGTCCGGTGGACGCGGGGAAGAAGCGGTATCTGGTGTGCCATGACTACGGCATGGGTGGCATGTGGTGGTGGGTGTGGGCCGCCTCTGCCGAGGACATCGTGGACAACGTCGCCGAGGTCGAAGTGATCACCGACGAGGCGAGCATTCGCGAGCTGGGCCCCTCCGTGGAGGAGGAGCTGCACCTGGACGCGCTGTCGGGGACTTCCCTGGCGGACCTGTGGGACCAGCGCGCCGCGCACCGATCGCTGCCCGGGTACGGGGTGCTTGCCGGGCGGGAGCGGGTGTATCTGCGCGACGACGAGGACGGCGCCGTCTTCCTCGTGGAGGTCGGCCCGGACGGGCGTCGCCGGCGGGAGGTGGAGGTGTCGACGGAGGGCGTGTTCCGGCTGGCTGACGACCTGCTCAACCCGCCCCGGGACCTCCGGGACCCCCGGTACGTGCGGATGGAGATCAGCCGTGACGAGTTCGAAGCGGCGTGGGAGCGGTCGGTGCCCTACCCGGAGGACGGAGAGTAGGCCCTCCACAGGGTCCGACCGTGTCGGCCATGGTCATCTCCTGGTCGGGCGAAGACCTTCCTCAGGACAACGGCCGGCCGGACGACCAGGGCAGGTACCAGCACCGTTCGCGCGGTGTCCGGTAGGAGCAGCACTCGTTCGGGCTGGTAGCCCGACCTGACTCGTCGCGGCCCCGGTGGGGCGATCAGGCACGCGGAGCGGACGGGCATCCCCTGCCGCTCCGCTCGTGCCTGCCCGCAACAGTGGTGCGCGGTCAGCCGTCCATGCCGCTGACAGCCAGCTGCACCCACAGGATCGAGGCGACGGCGATGCCCAGGAAGGTGAGCGCCGACAGTCCCAAGGCGGCAGCGAGACTCCGGCGCCTGCGGGTCACGACGAAGACGACTACTGACGCGGCCACGGCGAACAGCGCGAGGTATGCCGTAAATCCCATGTTCTGCTTCTCTCTGCTAGGCGTTGCGCGGCACCGGACTGTTGTCGCGGACAGTCAGGTCGTCCGGTGCCGGGAATGATCCGATGTGGTGCGGGCGGAGACGGTGCGGACACGCGATGGTCGGGCGCGGCGGTCCGGGTGGTCGGCGTCGACGAGGAGGCCGACCGGCCGGGCGCTGTCACGGGGCGTACGGCAGGACCTGCAGTCCGATATCGCCGTCTCCGGAGGCCGTGATGCGGCCGTTCGTGACGCCGATGACGCCGTAGGCCCCGTGCAGTTCGAACAGGCCGGAGTCACCTGCCAGGACGACCTGCCAGACCTGCGACGTCTTCCCGTCGCGGCAGTTCTCCAACTTCAACGCCGCACCGGCGGTGTCCGCGACGCAGTACCCGCCGCCGACCTCCTCGTTCCAGAACGGCGGCTTGATGACCACCCGGTTCTTCGCCGCCACCGCCGCCGGGTAGAGGGCCATCGCGGTGGAGTCCGTCCGGTCGGTCCCGGTGAAGTCGACCCACCCTGGCCCGCCTGTAGGAAGCGGTCCACCCCGTCGCCGGCGACGTCGATCAGGACGCTCTTGCCGGCCTTGACGACCGTGATCCGGAGTCCGGACAGGTCCGAGGTGGCCTTCGCCCGGGTCGTCGGCTTCGCCGGCGCAGCGGCGGTGCTGCGGCGGGGGCGGCGGCTACGGCCTGGTCGGCATGCGGGAACGGGTGCAGCTGCTCGGCGGCCGGTTCGAGGCGGGCCGGGTGCCCGGTGCCCGCTGGCAGGTGCTCGCGGACGTGCCGTTGCGGGCGGAGTGAGTGGTGGGACCACCGCACACCGGTTGCCAGCCGATCTTCCCGGCGCTACGTTGACCCTCTATCGACAGGTGTCTACGTAGTTGTCGGGGGTCGCATGTCCATGTCGGTCACTCGCCGCACCGTCCTGGCCGGGGGCGCCGGCACGGCCATCGGCCTCGCGCTGCCCGGGGCCGCCCACGCCCACGGCCACCGCTCCACGAGCGTGAGCTTCACCCTCGACGCGACGACGCTCGACGGCGGCGAACAGGTCACCTCCGTCACCCTCGACACCGCCCGGCTCGGGCCGATCGATCCCGCCGGGCTCCACCCCGGCACGTTCACCGTGCACGCCAAGGCCACCAGCCCCGTCCCGATCGCTCCCGGCGACCTGATCTTCAGCGAGTACGACCTGGACCGCACGGTGACCGCGGCCCGGCTCGACCGGCACGGGAACATCGTGCTGGAACTGAGCCACGCCGAAGGCCAACTCGGCGGCGGCACCCTCGGCTACATCCTGAGCAGGGCCCGTAACGTCCGGCTGGACCTCGTCTACACCATCACGCAGAACACCCCGCTCGTCCGGCGTCACGGCCCACCGCTCACCATCACCAGCTTCGTGCAGGGGCGACTGTCGAACCCCGAGGTGGACGCCTTCAGCCACCACGTGTCGGGCTCGGGCATGAAGTACCGGCTGTACTCCCCGCAGCGTCCACCCCGCCATGGCCGGCTGCCGCTGATCCTCTGGCTGCACGGGGCCGGCGAGGGCGCCTCCCTGCCCGACGGCTACTACGACAACGAGACCACGCTGCGTGCCAACCGGGGGGCGTTGGGCTTCGCCACCCCGCAGGCGCAACGGATCTTCTCCGACGCGTACGTGGTCGCTCCGCAGAGCACCTCCTACTGGATGGAGGACGGCCCCCGGTTCGCCCCGCTGATCCGCGAGATCGTCGACGACCTCGTCCGCCGCAGGCGCGTCGACCCCGACCGGATCTACGTGGCGGGTTGCAGCAACGGCGGCTACATGGCCCTGAAGATGACGGTCGCCTACCCCGACCTGTTCGCCGCGTCGGTGCCGGTCTGCGGCGTCGTCGAGCCGCTCGGCGCGGCGGGCCCGCCGCTGGTCACCGACGCGGAGCTGGCGGCGATCGACACCCCGACCTGGCTGGTCACCTCGCGCGACGACGACACCGTGCCGCCCGTGACCAACACGGTCCACGCCCACGACCTCATCCCGGGATCGCTGATCACCCTGTACGACCGCGTCGTCTGGAACGGCTACCAGTTCCCCGGCCACTTCTCCTGGATCTACGTGGCCCGCAACGACCCGAGCGTCGACGGCACCCACCTCTGGCAGTGGATGTCCCGTCGCCGCCGGTGATCGGCCGCATCCGCGAGTGCTCCCCCAGCGGCGCGGCCCGCCCCGACGGGCACGTGTGCGCGGCCGGGGACGCGCAGGTCCTATTCCGCTCGGGCGGGACGGAGCACGTGACGCACGGCGGCACGCAGCCACCGGTGGGCACCGTCGACGCTGTGCCGTGGGTGCCAGGCCATGCCGATCGTCAGCGGTGGCAGCGGCAGCGGAATGTCCAACAGGCGCAGCCCCAGCGTGTGTGCCGCGTCGCTGAGCCGTGACGGAGGTTCACCCGGCAGCGCGGTCGGCACCAGGCAGACCACGTCCTCGGCTGCGGCCAGCATCATCGCGGCCAGGTGTCCGGGCAGGACGGCGCTGACCCGCCGGCTGAGCCCCTGCTCGGCCAGGGCCGTGTCCAGCGGTCCGTTGAAGCGTCCGCGACGGCTGACCGCCACGTGCTCGGCCTTTGCGAGCCGGGCGGCCGTCAGAGTTCCCTCGGTGAGTGGGTGCCCGGCCCTGACTCCGGCCGCCATCCGCAGGGTGACGAGTTCTTCGACGTGGGTCTCCGGGTCGACATGGTCGATGGCCCCGATTTCCAGGTCGATCCGTCCGTCCCGCAGCGCGGGGCCCGCCTCCCACTCCTCGGCCAGCACCCGCAGCGAAACGCCAGGTGCCCGCTGTCGGGCGAACCGGAGCAGCCCGGGCGCGACTGCGGCACCGACCAGGTCCGCGGACTGGACGGTGAAGGTGCGCCGCAGTGCCGCGGGATCGATTCCGCCGCTCGGGGCGAGCAACGCCTCCAGCTGGCGTACCACCGCGGCGGCCTCGGCGCGCAGCGCCTCGGCGCGCGGTGTGGGCACCATCCGCTGTCCGGCCCGGACCAGGAGTGGATCCCGGAGCACCCGGCGCAACCGGGCCAGGGTACGGCTCATCGCCGCGGGGGAGGTCTGTAGCCGCGCGGCGGCGCGAGTGACGCTCTGCTCGGTCAGCAGGGCGTCGAGGGCGACGGCGAGGTTGGCATCGAGGTTCGGGGCGGGGCTGCTCACTGCAATTGTTCCACTTCGGGCAATGATTGGATGCTGAAGTTCCCATTGTGGCAATGCGGCGCCGGTCCGCACTATGGCTGAGTCCTGCCGTTCCGACAATCGAGGTTTCATGATCGTCATTACCGGTCCCACCGGGAACATCGGGCGGCACCTGCTGTCGCTGCTGATCGAGGCCGCGCCCGCCGGCCGTGAGGAGTTGCGGGTCGTCGTCCGGGATCCGGCCCGGCTACCCGAGGGCGTCCGTGGCCGGGTCGAGGTGGTCGTCGGCTCGCACGGCGACGCCGCGACCGTCGAGCGTGCCTTCGCCGGGGCGGACGCCGTGTTCTGGCTGGTGCCCCCGGACGCTTCCGTCCCGCCCGACGACGCCTACAGCGGCTTCACCCGCCCGGCCGCGCGGGCTTTCGCCGAGCACGGCGTCGGGCACGTCGTCGGCGTCTCGGCGCTCGGCCGTGGCACCCCGCAGGCCGCCCGGGCCGGGCTGGTCACCGCCTCCCTGGCCATGGACGACCTGATCGCCGGCTCCGGCGTCGCCTACCGCGCCCTGGCCTGCCCGTCCTTCTTCGAGAACCTGCTGGAGGAGGTCGACGCGATCCGCGACGACGGCGTCTTCACCGACACCGTCGCCCCGGACCGTCGCGCCCCCATGGTGGCCGTCGCCGACATCGCCGCCGCCGCGGCCGGGCTGCTGCTGGACCGCTCCTGGACCGGTGTGGGCGACGTCCCGGTGCTCGGCCCGCAGGACCTCTCGCCCGACGACCTGGCCCGCATCATGACCGGGGAACTGGGCCGTCCGGTCCGCTACCGGCGTCAGTCGCTCGACGACCTGCGCTCCACCATGCTCGGTTACGGCCTCAACGAGGCGTTCGTCGAGGCCATGGTCGACATGAAACGCGCCAAGGACGCGGGCCTGGACTCGGGCGTCGCCCGCTCACCGCAGGCGGGGCCGGCCACCGCGTTCGCGCAGTGGTGCGCCCGGACGCTCCGGCCCGCCGTCCGCACCGCCCAGGAGGCCGCCGATGCCCGCTGACCGAACCGGGCCGCCCGTCACCGCTTTCATGCTCGTCAAAACCACTCCCGAGTGGCTCGCGATGACCGTGGCCGAACGCGTCGAGGCCTTCACCACCCACGTCCTGCCCGTCATCGAGGCCCGCACCCGTGGTGTCCGCTCGCGCTTCTACGACACGGAGTTCTACTCGGCGCGGGTCACCGACATCTGGGTCTGGGAGGCGGACGACCACGACGCCTACCGGCTGCTGATCGACGCCTTGCGCGAGACCCCCTTCTGGGACCGCTACTTCGAGGTCGTCGACCTGCTCGTGGGCACCGAGAACGGCTACGCCCACACCTACGGCCTGAAGCCGCTGGCCACCGTCAGCACCTGACGCGCCGCCGCAACGGCCGGTGCCGCCGTCGCCCGACGGCGGCACCGGCTCGGCGGACGACGATCCACCCGATACCTCCCGTTGCTGTTCAGCGGGCGGCGGCCAGCCGGGCCAGCTGGCCGTCGTCCAGCGGCACGTCCACCGCGTCGACAGCCTCGTCGAGCTGCGCGAGGCTGCTCACGCCGACGATGGGCCGGATGCCCTGCCGCAGCAGCCAGGCGAGCACCACCTGGTTGCGCGTCGCCCCCGTCTCGACGGTGATCTCGTCGAGCACACCGAGGACCCGGCTCGTCCCCGGGTGGTCGTACGCCTCGGGGAGAGGTTTGTCGGGGCGTACGTAGCCGCCGTTGATCAACGGGGTGTAGGCCCACACGTCCAGGCCCTCGGTGTGCGCGTAGTCGAGGTCGTCGGCGGCGAGGAGTTTGTGACCCTGGTCGGGCAACGCCGCCCCGGGTCGGGGTTGTGCCAGCGAGTGCCGCAGTTGCAGCGCCGACCACGGGGCCACCCCCTGGTTGCGGGACAGGGCACGGGCCTGCTCGACGCGCCACGACGCGTGGTTCGCCGCCCCGACCCGGTGCACGGTCCCCCTGCTGACGAGCGCGCCGAAGGCAGCGACGGTCTCGGCGAGCGGCACGGTGCGGTCCTCGCCGTGTGCCCACAGCAGGTCGACCGTGTCGACGCCCAACCGCGACAGGCTACCGGCGACGCCCGCCGCGACCGCCCCGGCCGACAGTCCCTCGGCGGACTCGGGCCAGCGGTGCGCCACCAGCGGGTCGTACCGGACCTTCGTCGCGATCCGCACCCGGGCCCGCCCGCCCGGCCGGGCCCGCAACCACGCCCCGATCACCCGCTCACTGGCCCCGCCGAGACCTGTCGGATCGGACCAGAACGCGTAGCAGTTGGCGGTGTCGAGCCACTCCCCGCCCGCCTCCACGAACCTGTCCAGCAGCGCGAAGGCGCGATCCTGGTCCACCGTCGTGCCGTAGTTCATCGTCCCCAGCACCAGCCGGGCCGCTGTCCTGTCGCCTGCCATGGTGTCGACCCTGCCACCTGGAGCGCGCTCCAGGTCAAGCCCTTCGCCCCGCCTGCCTGCCGGGGAGGCCGGTCGGCAGCTGCCCCGTCCCGGTGTTCCCGCCACACGGACCGCCGTGGGTCTCATCCGTCGAACCCGCCGGCCGGTCCGCTTCCGACCGGCAGCGGAGATCATGAGCAGCAGGGCGTCGGACCGGCCCGGCCGGGACCGTGGACTGCCTGTCCCGGCCGGCGGTCGGCTCACCTCACCTGCTCAGGAGTGGTTGCCAGCCGTCGCGGTAGCACACACCGCGAGGCAGCAACCGGATCTGGTCGTGCACCGTGGCGACGACCGGCTCGGTGCGTACCTCCCGGGGGCGGTCCACCACGACGCAGACGTCCTCGCCGGGCCACCACCAGCCGCAGGAGCGGGCGAGGTCGGCCCAGGCGTCGACGTGTTCGGTCTCGTCCGGGCCGTAGCCGGCCAGGCCGAGACGACGCAGCACGTCGTAGTAGGCGATCCAGGACGCGTCCTGCTGCCCGTACCAGCACACCGGAACCGCAGCCCCGCCGGCGAGCGCCGCGCGCACGGGCAGGTAGAACCCGTGCGCGAGGCTGCGGTGCAACGCCGTACGGATGCCCTGGTGCAACACGACCGCCAAGGGGACACCGCTGTCGAGCGCACGCGACGGTGCCAGTTCGGGCCAGGGCTGCCTGGTCCTGCCCGTACGCCCGGGGGACAGTTCCGGGTCGGGGTGGGTGACGCCCGCGCCCAGTGCGCCCCGCAGCCGGGAGGCGATCATGGCGAGGTCGCTGGCCAGCGGTGGGGTCCGGCGGGGCCGGGGGTCCCGGACCTGTTCGTAGAGCTGGTCGAGGGTGGGCCAGCCGGTGACCAGGGGGCGTGCCGCGGCCGGCGATTCGACCCAGACGAACCGAGGTCGCGGCCGTGCTGCCCGGGCGTAGAGGGCGGTCAGGGACCGCTCGGCGGTCGCCCGGTCAGCCGGCTGCGTGGACAGGGCGTGATCGAGCCATTCCTGGCGGATCCGGGTCGCCCGCTGCCACAGGTCGTGCGGGTCGCTGCGGACAGCGGCCTGCGGGGTCTTCGCGGCGACGTCGCGCCGCGCGGGGGCGCTCACCGCGCCAGGGCGTCGCCGCCCTTCCGGTACGAGATCATGCGACGACTATCGCCCGCCGCGCGCCGCCGGTGCAAAGGCATTTCGCCACCTCCCCGGTTCACCCGCCGCACGCCGCCGGCGCAAAGGCTTCGCCACCTCCCCGGTTCACCCGCTGCACGGCGTCCGCTCAGGCTCCACCGTCGGCGGCCGCAGGTCGGTTTCGAGGGCGTCGAGGTAGCCGGCGAAGCCGTGCGGGGCCCGACCGTGGCGGCGGGCGCTGGTCCGTACCGCACAGGCGACGTCGGTGACGACCCGCATGGCCTGGCGACGACCACGCTCGACCAGGTCGTGGTCCTCGCCGTGGCGTAGGTCGGCGAATCCACCCAGCCGCTCGTACGCGGTGGCGGCGCAGCCCAGGTTCGCACCGTGGACGTGCCGGTGACCGGTGCCGGTCAACCCCTGCCGGTACCGGTCCTCGAAGCGTTCGCGGAGCTGCGTGCAGCGCGGCGCCCAGTCGCTGACCCGTACGGTCCCGACGAGCAGGTCGGTGCCGGCGCGGGCGTGACCCAACTGCCAGCCGCCCCACCGCCGGGGCACCCGGCTGTCCGCGTCGGTGGTGGCGAGCCACAACCCCTGCGGACCGTTGCGCAGCGCGTACGCCATGCCGGCGGCGCGGGCCCGGCCGACGTTACGGGCCCGCACCGTCAGCACGACGACGCCGAGACGTTCGGCGACGGCGGCCGTGGCGTCCCGGCAGTCGTCGGCCACCACGATCACCTCCGAGCGCACCGGCAGGTGACGCAGCGAGTCGAGGACGGAGGTCAGACAGCCGGGCAACGACACCTGCTCGTCGTGGGCGGGCACCACGACCGCCATCCGGTTCACCACAGACCGTCGGTCTGTGCGACGGACCGGGCCGGCGGCGGCACCCGGAGGAACACGTCGAGGAGGAAGTCGGCCTCCTCGTGCCGGGCCGTCCGCGCCAGACCGGCCACGCCGCCGAGCAGCCGGTGCACGTCGTCGCCACCACGGGCGTGCTCGGCCACCGCCGGCCGCCAGTGCACCGCCACGAGCGTGCCGCCGGGGGCGAGCGAGTCCACCGTCCGGGCCACCAGCCGATCCAACCCGGCGTCGTCGAAGTAGTAACCCAACTCGGAGAGCACGACCAGGTCGAAACGGTCGTCCGGCACGGCCGGCCACTCGTCGGGAACGCGCATCCGCTCCACCCGTACGTGCGGCTGGTCCGCCAGCCGCTCCTGGGCGCTCGCCACCGGCGCGGCGGCGATGTCGACCGCCAGCAGCCGGTCGCACCGCTGGGCGAGGCGGCGGGTGAGCATGCCTGTCGAACACCCCGGTTCGAATGCCGACCGGTAACGCCGACGCGGCAGACAGGCCACCGTCACGTCGTGCTTACGCTGGTCGTACCAGCGGGTGGCGAAACCCCACGGGTCCTCCGCCCCGGCGTACATGCCGTCGAAGTACTCGGCCGGGGTGCCGGGTGGGGTCATGGCACGAACACCGTTTCGTAGGGCCGCGCGAAGCGGGCGAGAACGTGCGGGGGCAGGATCGCGGCGTCGGCGGGTGCCGGCCCGAGCGGCAGCACCTGGCTCCGGAAGGCGTCGACCGCTTCCCGCTTGGCTGATCTGGCCGCGTCGGTCAGGTCGAGCCGGCGTGCCCGGTGCCACGGCACGTCGGGATGGTCCGGCCCAGCCCAGTGCCACATCCACACCGGGAACTCCAGCAGCGTCGCACCCGTACGCCGGCAGGCGACCGCAGCCGCCCGCCCGACCGCCTCGTGGTCGGGGTGTCCGTCGCCGCGCCACGTCGTGACACACCATCGGCCCGGCACCAGCCGGGTGGTCAACGCGTCGGTGAGCGCCGCTTCGTCGACACCGCCGTCGGGATGCCCGAGATGCTCGATGACGGCGGGGGCGACCCCGAGCAGCCCGCAGGCCGTGACCGTCTCGGCCCGCCGGATCGCGGCCAGCGCCGCCCGCGAGTGCACCGTGGATTCCGGATGTGAGGCCTCGCCGTCGGTGACGACCGCGATCTCGACACCGCCGGCGAGCATCGCGACCAGGCCACCCACACCGAGCACCTCGTCGTCGGGATGGGGGGCGACGACCAGCGGCGGCACCGTCGGCGACCGGTCGGCCAACGCCAGTACGGGCCATCCGGCAGGTGCCGGCCAGGCATGCCAGGTGCCCTCGTCGGTGCCCGCGTCGACGATCGGCCTCACCATCCGGGGTCCCCGACCGCCGCCACCAGTTCACCGAGGTGGGCCAGGTCCGCCTCCGCGTGGCTCTGCCGCAGGTACACCGTCAGGTCGGCGACCCGTCGGGCGTGGTGGGCGTCCTGACACAACGGGCCCGCCCCCAGCGCCCGGCCGACCCGGTCGACGACGGTGGTGGCGGTCACCTCGACGGTGGCGCGCACCTGGTGCGCCAACCGGTCCGCGTCCCCGGTGGGCTTCGCGTCGACCTCGTCGGCGGCGGCGAGCAGGACCGCTCGGGCGGCGGTCAGGGCCGCGTCGACCGCCCCGAGGTGCGCCATGGCGTGCGGGCTGAGGCGGCGGTGCCGCGCCGCGTCGTGCAGGGTGTCGGCGACCCCGACCGCACCGCCGTACCAGCACGCCGCGACCCCCAGCCCGCCGTGCCAGAAACCCGGCCGCGCGGTGTAGCTGCCGGGCCCGCCGACGGGCAGGGCGGTCACGCCGTCGAAGCTGACGGTACGGCTGTCGCTGGCGGCCATGCCGACGGCGGGCCACGTGTCGGCCACCGGGGTGACCCCGGCGGCGTCGACCTCGATCACGAACAGCCGGACGCCGTCGTCGGCGGTCGCGGTGACCAGGGCCCGGGACAGTAGACCCGCCCCGGAGCACCACGGCCGGTGACCGGTCAACCGCCACCGGTCGCCGTCCCGGGTCGCGGTGACCGAAGCCGGTGCTGCCGCCCAGACGCCCCACGGCTCGCGACGCCACCCGGGATCGACCGACGCGTCGAGCTCGGCGAGGATCGCCAGGGCGTCGGCGTGCCCCTCCCCCAGCCGGGCCAACGTCAGGTCGGCGCGGCCGAGTTCGACGAAGCGCAGGAAGCGTTCACGCGTGCGTCCACCGCCGGGTGACGGCAGGTCGAGAAGCCCGGCGTGCACGGCCGACCGGAACGCCGTCCCCGGGTCCTCGCCGCCGGCGGTCAGCATCCGGTCCCCACTGCCCGGGGCGGTCGGCCGGACCGCAGCCCACCCCGGCCTGATGCGCGGTCGACCACGGGCAACGGCTCCGGACGGCCGAGCGTCATCGTGTACCTCCCCGTTCGGGCGACGTGCGGCCTGTGTAGGTCGCCGCCGCAAGATGCCCCTCTCCCCCGGGGCGAAACATGGCCTGGCCCACACCGCCGCAGGTGACACCCGCGGCGTCGCCCGGCGCGCGGACCTGACACCGGACCTGATCGGGGAGATGACCGTCGCGCGCCGGCGGCCCGGGCCCGTACGGCACCACCCTCGTCCCCCGTGCGAGCTACCCGCAGGTGTCCACCGCATGGTGACGATTCCCGGCCCGCGAATCCCTAGCGTTCCAGGTGACCGTGGCACTCCGGCCGCGCACCCTGCAGAGGAACCCCATCATGCGTGTGTTGAAGCAGGTCCTGGCTGTCGTCGCTGCCGGTGCCGTCGGCAGCCGGGCCGTCGCGGCGGTGCAGGACGACCCCTGGCTCACCCTGCTCCTCGGTACGGCGACCGCCGTGGCCACGCTCCTCGTGTACGGGTGGGTGGTGCGCCGTACCGAACGACGGGACGTCACGGAACTGGCCCGGGCTGGCGCCGGCACCCGGATCGCCCGGGGGACGTTGACCGGGTGCGCCATGTTCACCGCCGTCATCGTCGTCATCGCCCTGCTGGGCGGCTACCACGTGCACGGTGTGGGCTCGGTGACCGGCGCGGTGGGGTTGTTCGGGTTCATGGCGGCCGCGGCCGTGACCGAGGAGGTGCTCTTCCGGGGCCTGCTGTTCCGCCTCGTCGAGGAACGCCTCGGTACCTGGCTGTCGCTGCTGGTGACCGGGGTGCTGTTCGGCCTGATCCACCTGGCCAACCCCGACGCCGACCTGTGGGGCGCGACCGCCGTCACCATCGAGGCGGGTTTCATGCTCGCCGCCTGCTACGCCGCCACCCGCACCCTGTGGGTGCCGATCGGGCTGCACTTCGGGTGGAACTTCGCCGCCGCGGGGATCTTCAGCGTCGTGGTCTCCGGAAACGGCGAGTCGACGGGGCTGCTGGACGCCACCATGTCGGGCCCGACGCTGCTCAGCGGCGGCGACTTCGGCCCGGAGGCCAGCCTCGGCACGGTGCTGGCGGGGCTGGTGCTGACCGTGGTGTTCCTGGGGCTGGCCCACCGCAGGGGTCGTATCGTGCCGCGTCGCCGCCCGGTCGACGCGCCGGCGGCAGACGTTACCGTCTCCTGATGGTCGACCTGCGGACGCTTGCGGACCGGTGGCGGCGCTGGCCCGTCACGGTCCGGGACCTCCCGCTGGCGCTGCTGATCGCTCTCGCCTGCGCGCCGCTGCCGGTGTTGCAGGACCGCAGCACGCAACTCGGCGACCTGCCCGGCCGCCCGTTCGACGCGCTGGCCGTGGTGGCGATCGCCCTGGAGTGCCTCCCGCTGGCCGTCCGGCGGCGATGGCCCGGGATCTGCCTCGCCCTGGTGTCCGTCGGTTTCGCCATCGACCAGGTACGCGCCTACCACTCGGTCGCGGGCACCGCGCTGGCCGTGGCGTTGCTGAGCGCCGGCGTCCACCTGCAACGTCGTCGGCGTACCACCCTGGTGGTGGGCTCCGCCGCGTACGTCGCCCTGGCCGTCGCCCTGCACCGGCAGGGGTCGACGGAGGGCGTGGGTGGTTTCCTCACGTTCTACCTGGCGTCGACCCTCGCCTGGGGGGTCGGGGCCTGGCTGCGGCAGAGCCGGGCCGCCGAGGCCGAGCGCCGCCGGGTGGCCGCGGTGGCCGCCCGCGCCACCGAACGCGCCCGCATCGCCGGTGAACTGCACGACATCGTGACCCACCACGTGACGGCGATGGTCGTGCAGGCCGAGGCGGCGCGCTACCTGACGGCTGCCCCGGACCGTCTCGACACCACCCTCACCGCCATCAGCGACACCGGCCGGCGGGCCATCACCGACCTGCGGATCCTGCTCGACCTGCTCAACCCCGACCACCACGGCGACCCGCGGGTGCCGTCCGTCGGCGCGTTGCACGCTCTGGTCGAGCAGACCCGGCAGGCCGGGCAGCCGGTGGAGTTCACCCAGGAGGGCAGCCCCGCCGGGACCGTCGGCGGCGCGGAGGCCGCCGCCTACCGGGTCGTGCAGGAGGCGCTGACGAACGCCCTGAAGTACGCCCACGGCAGCCGCACCGCCGTGCACGTCCGCCACGGGAAGAGGGAGATCACGGTGGAGATCGACACCGACGGCCCGGGTACGCACCCCGCAGGCCCGGGTGGGAGTGGACGCGGCCTGACCGGGCTGCGCGAACGCGTCACCGTGCTCGGCGGCGAGTTCAGCGCGCAACGCCGGGACGACGACGGATTCGTCGTCCGGGCCCGCATCCCCACCGGTGACGCGTCGTGACCGCGCCGATCCGGGTGCTGGTCTGCGACGACCAGGCGCTGATCCGTACCGGCTTCGCGACGATCATCGGCGCTCAACCCGACCTGGCGGTGGTGGGCGAGTGCGGCAACGGGCGTGAGGCGGTCGACCTCGCCGGCCGGCTGCACCCGGACGTGGTGGTGATGGACGTGCGGATGCCGGTCCTCGACGGCATCGCGGCGACCCGCCTACTGGCCGGCAGCGGGACAGCCAACCCGGTCAAGGTGCTCGTGGTGACGACGTTCAACCTCGACGAGTACGTCTATGAGGCGCTGCGCGCCGGAGCGAGCGGCTTCCTGCTCAAGGACGCGCCGCCAGCGCAGCTGCTGCACGGCATCCGCACCGTCGCCAGCGGGGCCGCACTGCTGGCACCCGAGGTGACCCGGCAACTCGTCGGCCGGTACGCCGCACGCATCCGACCCGCCGAGGGCACCCCGGACGACACGGGCCTGACCCGGCGCGAGTTGGAGGTGCTGCGCCTGATCGCCGACGGCCTGTCCAACAGCGAGATAGCGGCCCGGCTGGTGATCAGTCAGGAGACCGTCAAGACGTACGTGTCGCGCATTCTCACCAAACTCGACCTACGCGACCGGGTGCAGGCGGTGGTGTACGCGTACCGGACCGGGCTGGTGACCTGAACGCCCCGGGAGGTTGGTCCTCTCGACGAGACAGGGGGCGCAGGCCCGCCGTCAATCTCGCACATGCAGGTTGAAACCCCCGCGCCCAGGAGCCTCCAGGCCCTCCTTCAATCGTAGTGACGGAATCTCGTAGTCACCGGAGTTCTGCCGCCGGAACGCGATGGGCGCCGTCGTCTCCAGCGTCAGCAATCGTTGCTTCCACCTTTTCGTCACGTCCTCGAATTCTCCGTCGGACATCCTGACGGCGTCATACAACACGAATGGCGGCAGCACCTCCATGCCCGGGTAGTAGAGGATCCCGTGGTGGATCGGGAACAGCAGATCCCCGATGGGGCCGTTGATCCCGCGATCGGTGTAGTGCGACTGTGGGCCGCCCACGGTCACCGAGAGGATCGCCCGCCGCCCGAGCAGGATTCCCTCGCCGTAACGCTCGCCGTAGCGGGTCTCGTCGTGCACGCCCACGCCGTAGGCGAAGTGGAAAGAGAACACCCGGTCCACCCAGCCCTTGAGGATGGCCGGCATCGTGTACCACCACAACGGGAACTGGAAGATCACCGTGTCAGCCCAGAGCAGCTTCTCCTGCTCGGCCGTCACATCGGGGGTGAGTGCGCCGGCGTCGTACGCCCCACCCGAACTCGGTATCACCCGCAGCGGGCTCGTGGCGTACCCGCCGAAGTCGGCTGCGTCCACGACGGCCTTCCAGTTCATCGCGTACAGGTCACTCACCCGCACCTCGTGACCGGCGGCCTCAAGAGTGGACACCGCGACATCCTTCAGTGAGCCGTTCAGCGAACGCGGCTCCGGATGGGCGTACACGATGAGCGTCTTCATGGCTGATCCCTTCGACGACGTGGGTCGCCACCGATACTCGACGGCCGGGACCGCCCCCGTTCAGGGGCGCGAGTTCCGTCGGACCGGACTTCCTGGTACCGGCAGGACCACCCGCACACGGGTCACCCGAGCGATACTGGAGGCCATGGACGATCTCGCGGGCTTCCTGCGTATCCGGCGCTCCCGGGTCGACCCGTCCGTCGCCGGCATCCCGACCGACAGCCGGCGTCGCGTCGAGGGTTTGCGTCGCGAAGAGGTCGCTCATCTGTCCGGGGTCAGCGTCGACTACTACGTACGCCTGGAGCAGGGCCGCGCCACCCAACCCTCGGAACAGGTCCTCGACGCGCTCGCCCGCGTCCTCGGACTCGACGAGACCGAACGCGGTCACCTGCACCGGCTGGCCCGGCAACGCCGCCGTCGCACCAGGTCACCCAGCAGTCGCCCCCGGGCGGACCTGCTACGGGTACTCGACCTGATCATCGACGCCCCGGCCCTGATCATGGACCACCGGATGGACGTGGTCGCCGGCAATCGCCTCGCCGGACTTCTCTACGGCCGAAACACGACGGGCCTGAACACCGCCCGGCACATCTTCCTCGAAGAGGCCGAACGTGGCCTCTATGCAGAATGGGAGAAATGCACGCTCGACGTGGTCGGGCACCTTCGCCTGGCCGCCGGCAGATACCCCGATGATCCCCGCCTGGCCTCGCTCATCGGCGAACTGTCGGTGGGCAGCGAGCGCTTCCGCCGTCTCTGGGCCCGTGCCGACGTACGCGCCCGCACGCACGGACGCAAGGCCTACCGGCATCCCCTGGTCGGACTGCTCGAACTGCATCAGGAGAACTTCGCCCTGCCGGATGAATCGGGCATCGAACTGATAGTCCTGTCGGCGCCACCGGAAAGCCCCGCCGAAGACGGGCTGCGCCTGCTGGCCTCACTCAACGACGGCGGGAACACCCCGGGGAAAGGACTGCGGGTCACCAACTCGTCATGAGCCGTGCGCCCATCTGCCACCGGGCACGCGTCGCTGGGCCAATTGTCGCCCAGCTGAACATGCGCTGGGACGCACAGTTCGTCGTGACGCGGTACCGCTACCGCTGCTGGCTCTGGTGAGCTGGCAGTGCCTTCGGTAGCGTCAAACGCACCCGTCCGCCGTCATCGATTGGGGATGCTGCCTTCGTGTCACAGGTTGAGAAGATCACTGGTGAGCTCCGCGCCCTGATGGCCGGAGTCGAGCGGGCGCAGGGGTTGACGGCCGCTGCCGACCGGCAGGCGCAGGAGGTGGCATTACGTGCCACGAGCGCCGGCTTCCTCGCCGTCGCCGCAGGCGTCGCCCGGATACGCACCGCGATCACCGACGTCCAGGGCACCCTGGGACGGCTGGGAGGATCGATCGGTGAGGCGACGAAAGCCGCCGCCGCCGTACCCCAACAGGCCACCCCGCAGGAGACGGTCGCCGCACTGACGCCCGTGCAGAGCGCCATCGGCGCCGCCCGCGACGCGGCGGGCGGCGTCATCACCCAGATCGGGGAGACACAGCAGCTCGTCACCACGATCCTCCAGGGCGGCCAACCCGGACCGCTGCTACAGGCCCTCGACGGCATCAAGCAGGTCCTGATGCAGGTCGTCGCCCGCACCAACGGTGCACGACAGGCCACCGAGGCGGCGATCGCCGAGGCACAGCGGGTGGGATCAGCGGGAAACTGACGGGGCTGGAGGTCAGTGCGCGCGGAAGCCGTTCTCCAGGTCGAGCATGGTGCCCTCGGCCTTGGCCCGCAGCGCCGCGACGACCCGGCGTGCCAGCAGCTCCGGCATGCGCTCCCGGATCTGCTCCTCGGTGCACCAGGCCCAACTGCGCAGCTCGTCCGGTGGCAGGAGGATGTCGGCCGCGCCGGCCTCATCGAGGGTGCCGCCGTCGTAGACGAACATCATGCCCTCGGTGCGGTCCGGCCGAGGGGGCACCCAATCGGTCACCAGCAGCCGACCAGGCACCACCGACCTGCCCAGCTCCTCCTCCACCTCACGGGCCGCCGCCTGCCGAGGAGACTCGTCCGCGTCGACGCACCCGCCGACGATCTCCCAGTAGTCCTTGTAGACGGGCTCGACCAGCAACGCCCGCCCGGCAGCGTCGGTGATCAGAACTGCCGCGCCCATCCGCTTACGGGGAAGCGTCGCCGTGTAGTCGCCGGATGGTGTGCTCACCTTCGCAGGCTACCCGCGCCGGCGGCCCCGGCATGTCACCTTCGACCGTCCTGGACGGCTGACGAGGAACCATCGACATGGCTGGCCCGTGTCCCGCGGGCCAGCCATTCGTCAATCCGGAACTGCACAGATAACGGGCCTGCCGCACACTCGGTGGTGACGGAGCGTGCTGTTGTCCGAGGAGGATGCAGTGGCGGATCAGGCTTCGGGTCAGGTCCGCTTACGGCTCGCGATCTCGTCGGAGAGTTGCTGCACACGGGCTGGGTCCGCGTCCCGGGCAAGGGCGACGTAGTGGTCCATGACGGCCGGCCGGTAGCGCACGGGCAACGTCTGCCCCGGGGCGAGTCGGGTGAGCTCGGTGATCGTGAGGTCTTCGTCGGCGATACCGCGGAACGAGATGCCCTCGGCGGTCTCCACGTCGAACATCAGGACCACGCGAGGGTTGCTGTTCACCTCCCGCCAGTCGACGAGAACGCCGAGCGCAAGCACCCCCGTACGCAATTCCGCATTGCGCTTCCGTGCGTCACCGCTCAGGAGCGGGTTCGGGGCGACGCCCGGGAAATCGGGCCCGACGCCCAGCGATTCCCGACTCAGGTCGGGCCTGAGCTGCGCCATCGCATCGTCGAGCTTCTTCTTCCAACCGAACATCCTGACCCCTCCTCACACCGGCGCCGGGATCTCGGGCTGACGCTTCACCACCACCGCGATCATACGTCGCCGGCCGTTCCCCTCCGACCCGGGCGGCCCGTTGGTTGCAGGAGCATCCCCTCGAACAACGACCACTGGGAATCCGAGAGCACCTGAAAAGACGACCGGGCCAGAGTCCCGGCCACCTTTGTCACACGCCCTCATAATGACGCTGGCCGACGGCCCGAGTCAGTCCCTTGCAGAATCGTGATGCGGCGGCGGGGTGAACGGACCGCCAGGCGTCCGCCCGACTCGCTCGGCGGCCTGCCGGGTGTCATCATCGAAAAGGACAAGTCGTACGCGCTCGACGGCCGGCGGTGCCGTCTGCAATCCGGTCAACGCCTGGACGACAGCGTCCTCCTTAGGCCACCGGTACACGCCAGACGAGATCAGCGGGAACGCCACCGACGTCGCGCCGAGCTCGGCCGCGATGATCAGCGAGTTGCGGTAGCAGTCACGCAGCAATGCCGATCGGTCCTCGGTGGCGCTCCATACCGGCCCGACGGTGTGGATGACCCAGCGGGCCGGAAGGCGGCCCGCAGTCGTCGCCACGGCCCGCCCGACCGGCAGTCCCCGGCCGAACCGGCTGGCCCGCAACGCGCGGCATTCGTCCAGGATCGCCGGGCCACCCCTACGGTGGATCGCACCGTCCACCCCGCCACCACCCAGCAACGACGAATTCGCCGCATTGACGATCGCATCCACCCGCTCCGCGGTGAGATCCCCCGTGACGAACTCGATCTCCATGGCCACCATCATGAACCATCCGCATACCCCGTGCCGCCGACAAACCCCCGTCGATCACCCGCACTCCAGGTCGCATACGCGCACATGCCGCGATCCGCATGCTTACCGGGATCATCGTGCGTCGAGCCTGCCCGGGGCGTACGGAGCCGGACAGGGGGACGAAGTTCAGCCGATGATGGCGGCGAGAGTGGGGTTCGCAGCTCGCGTCGTAGTCGACGGCTGCGGCGAGCGGTCTGGCGGTCGTTGAAGAAGCTGGGACTGCGGTTTCACCTGCCAGTTCGTCGGGAGCCGGGTCGCCGACCTCCACCCTTAGACCCAGAACTGCGGCGTCGGGTCGGCTGATCAGCCGGTCCGTCGACGGCACCAGGGCTGGAGAACGACACCGGAGGCGCTGCAGGACGGGAGGACTGCGGCGGCGGCCATTGCGACGCCGCGAGCTGGGCCCCGGTGACCGGCAGGGTGGGCGAGATCTGGTCGAGCAAGCGCTGCGCCAGAGTGGCGTCGATCTCGACGTCTGCGCTGATGCGAACATCGGCCGCAGTCGCCAGGTCCACGACGTCATCGCTGGTGAACGCATCAGCTCCGAGAGTACTCAGCCGTCGCGCGAGCTCCTGGACATTGATCATTTGCAGCCTCATCGTCAGATTGTTAGTTATCCACCGTAACCCCCGCTTCGGTCGGCGGATCCTGCGCCCGCCGTTCGGGCTGCTGGGCCGGCAGTCGACGCTGACAACTACGACCGCTGCGCGGAGGTCCGCAACTCTTCGGTGAGCTGATCGCGCGCCTGCAGGGTCGTCACGCTCTGTGTTACCCATGCAGTCCGCGACGCCCGCGATCCGCTCCGGGAGGGCTGCCGTTCAGGTCGTCGTGACGCGGCGGCCGACGCCGAGGCCGCGAGCCAGCCTCCCCATGGCCTGGGCCATGCGGGAGGGCGTGGAGTCGGGGGCGGGGATAGTGATCGGCCTGACGCGGCCGTTGTGCAGTGCAGTGAACCGCCAGCCGTCCTGGGCACGGATGGCGACCAGAGTCTGCCGGGACAGTCGCCGCTTGGGCAGCGTCGATCGCCAGGGCATCAGGACCGATGCGGTGCCGTGGATCACCGCGACGTCCGGGCTGACGTAGCGGATCGATTCGATGCCACCGACGAGCGCGGATCCGGCAAGCACGCCACGGAAGAGCCGGTCGTGGGCTTCTTGCATCGGTACGCGGCCGACTGCGCGGGTGCCGTCGTAGGAGACGTAGTCGGAGTCTTCGGTGAAGCAGTCCGCGTAGGCGACCGCGTCGTTGTCTGTCCATGCCTTCATGAGGCGGTCGAACAAGGCGCGAATCGCGCGGTCGTCGACGTTCATGGGTGCTCCCTATCGGGTAGGATCAAGTCGTCGAAGATTACGATAGCAGAAAGGTTCGAATGTCGAAACGTGAGTTGATTGGTCTCGTAGCCACGCATCTGCGGCTGCTGCAGCAGAGCATCGACGCGTTCGACGAGGCCGCAGCCGCCGCGCTGGAGATCAACCGCACGGATCTGCGGGCACTCGACCTGCTACTGGAGGGCGACAAGCCGCTGTCGGCCGGAGAGCTGAGCAATGCGCTGAGCCTCAGCCCGGCCGCCACGACCACGGTCATCGACCGCCTCCAGCGCGCCGGACTCGCCGACCGGATCGCGGACCCGCACAACAGGCGGCGGGTCCTCGTCGCGGCCACCGATGCCGCCCGTGGCGCCGAACGCCAGATCTACGCGCCGGTCGGCGTCGCGGGTTCCGAGGCGCTAGGCCGATACACGTCCGAGCAACTCGCCACCATCCTCGACTTCCTACGCGTGGCCCGTCATGTCCAGGAAGAGCAGACAGCGCGGATCGCGAGCACACAGACCCGGCTGTACCCGACGTAACAACCTCCTGGCAGCCCGGCGAACCCCACCGGAGATCGCTCACCCGCCGCACATCGAATCGACGCACGGACATGCCGCTGACCGCGCGTCACGCAACGTCGCAGTCGGCCAATCAAGAGAATCCCTGGTCTTGTCGGGAAGCGGATACCGCTGCGTGGCGTTGAGCGTGGACGGCCTGTAGCCGCCTCACCGGGGCGAAAGTGGGGTGTAGTCTGCAGTGATCATTTGGCACTGGGAGCGGACGACCGATGGGTGCGCGTACCGCACTGCTCGCTTTCACCGAGGGTGGTCTGCGCCCTGCTCTGCGGGGAGCGGTCCGGTCGCGCCCAGCGGAGGTCATCGACCTTGTGCGCGGGATGCATCCCGGCTCCGAGGTGACACCGATCGGTGACGGTTCGCTCGGTGACCACAGTTGTCCGCCGGACGACACCAGTTATGCGACCGTCCTGGCTGGTGCCGAGCTGTTCTGCGACCGCCGGCTCGTCTGTGCTCTCCCATCACAGATACCTGCCTGGCTGCTGCGCGCCGCGGAGGGCCGGCGGATCATCATGCACGGCATGCACTCGGTCTCCGACTCGCTGTGCTTCGCGGTGTGGGAGAACGGCGAACTTCTCCGCTCGCTGAGCATCTCGCCGGTCGCCGGCATCGGGGAGAACATCGGCGAGCCCTACGACTTCGAAATGCCATATTGGGCGGGCGAACACCCCGTCGAGCCCGTGCTCTCCGAGGAGCCGTACCCTCTTGCCTTCCACCCGTTGGAACTGGGCGAGCAGGCCCTACGCGCGTTCTTCGGCTTCATCCTCGAGGGCCGACCCGACCCGGACGACATCGACCCGTTCGATGTTCCCCTGCACGGCTTCCACGTCGCCGACCCAACCGGCCGGGAACAGGCGGAACGCGACGACCTGATGGAACGAATCCTGCAGAGGATGGAACCGCCACGGCGTCACCGCATGATGCCGGACGGCACGCTGCGCCGACTCGACGACGGCGAGATCTGACCCCGAAGACCGACCTGCGAGCACTGCCAGGCCCACTCAAACCCGTACTGTCACCGGTCGCCCGGGGACGGGGCAGCACTCGCGTGACGATGGGCGTCCCGGGAGTTGTCATAGAGGCCGGCGATCGTCGCCGCCCGGCAGCCCAGAGCGGCCCGGAGGGAGGGCGGGGAGAGTGCCTCCGCATCGGCGCCGAGTTGCCATACGGCCCAGATGGCATGCCGCAGGTTCTCGAAGGTGACGTTGAGGCGCAGCCAGCCGTCCGTGTCGGGCTCTTCGGCCCGAACGGCCACGGCACTGGCCAGTAGTTCCTCACGCCACATCGGGGCGACCCTGACCGACACCGAGATGTGGTCGGCGGACAGGAACTGCGCGCACCGCTGCTTCCAGAGTAAGTCGAGATCGATGTGATCGGTGCGCTGCGCCCGTTCGTCAAGTTCCTCGGCGGCCAGCATCCGGGACAACCGGTAGGTGCGGTCTTCGCCGTTGCGGGTCGCGAGCAGATACATCCGGTCGCGGACGGTTACCAGGCCTACCGGGTCGACAGTGCGCCACAGTGGGCTCTGGTCACGGGCCGCGTAGTGGATTCGCAGCCGGTTACCGGCGACCACGGCACGCCGCACAGTCAACATGGTGCTGTCAGGGACGTCTCGGGCAGCCTGCCGGCGGGATAGCAGATCGGTCTCCGGCTCCACGAGTAGTCGTTGGGCCGCGTCGCTGACGGTGACCTGGTGGCCGTCGGGCAGCGCGTCCACGACCTTGCGGATGGCCGAGGAGAGGGCGGCACCGAGACCGAAGACCTGTTCACCCCGGGCGGAGGCAGCGGTCACCAGGGCCAGCGTCTCGTCGTGGTTGAGGCCGGTGAGCTCGGCACGAAAGCCGGGTAGCAGAGCGACGCCTCCGTGGCGGCCGCGCTCGGTGTAGACGGGCACGCCGGCGGCGGACAGCGCTTCGACGTCGCGCAGCACCGTACGCGTGGAGACCTCGAGTTCCCGCGCCAAGGTGTCGACGGTCAGCTGACCACGCTGGCGGAGGAGCAGCATCAGCGAGACAAGCCGATCGGCGCGCACGGGACAACTCTAGCCACGGACCGCCCGGAATACCTGACACAGGGTGTCGTGATTACTTGTGACACTCGTCGGCAGGAGCTCGACATGCCGCCTGTTCGGGCGGCGGGACGAACACGTCCTCGACCGAGCTCGTCCTCAATTGAGTCTAAGGAGTAACTGTGGCAGCAGAGCGTATCGCGGTCAACCCGGTGAACTGGTCCCTCGAGATGGGCTTCAACCAGGGTGAGATCGTTTCTGGTCAGACCCGGACGCTGTACGTCTCGGGGCAGACGTCGATGAGCCCGGAGGGCAAGCCCGAGCACGATGGCGACATCGCCGCGCAGCTCGCGCTGTGCGTCGACAACCTGGAGGCCGTGCTGAAGGAAGCGGGCATGACCCTGGCGAACCTCATCCGCTTGAACGTCTACACCACCGACGTCGACCAACTGTTCCCCCACTACGGCGTGCTCGCCGGGCGACTGGGGTCTGCGGGTGTCGCGCCGACCACGACGATGCTCGGGGTGACGCGCCTGGCGATCCCCGGCCAGCTGGTCGAGCTCGAGGGCACCGCCGTCGCCTGAGCCGACCTCGCCACGCTCGCTGCTCGTGCCGGTTCGTCCGGCGCGGGCAGCTGGCAGATTGGGTGACCCTGGTGGCCAAGAGCCTGCCCCCCGGCTGGGCGTCGCGACTGCGACAACTGACGGACCGTGTCGGGCACGTGTTCGCCCGCCCCGAGCCCCGCGTCGTCTTCCACGACCTGGTCGAAGGGCTGCTGTCGGACCTGCCGAAGAAGAACTGCTGGTCCTTGTCCGAACGGGCCGGGCACAGCCACCCGGGCCGAATGCAGGCGCTGTTGTCGCGGGGCGCGTGGAGCGCCGACGCCCTGGAGGCCGAGGTCCGCTCGTACGTCATCGAGCACCTGGGTGACCCGGACGCCATGCTCGTCATCCGCGACGCCCAGGTGATCAAGCGGGGTGACAAGTCCGTCGGGGTGGGACCGCAGCACTGCACGCTCACCAACCGCATCGAGAACTGCCAGGTCGCGGTCATGCTGGCGTACGCCGCGCCCGCCGGGACGGCGTACGTCGGGCATCGGCTGCACCTGCCGCGTACCTGGATCGCCGACTCGGTGCGCCGCAGGAAGGCGGGCATTCCCGCCGACGTCGCGTACGCCTCTCGGCCGGAGCAGGCCGTCGAGCTGCTGGCGGAGGCAGTGGATGCGGCGGTGCCGTTCAGCTGGGTCAGCCTCGACGACGGATACGCCCAACATCCGCAGGTCCGGGACTGGTGCGTGCAGCGCGCCCTGCCGTACATCGCGGCCGTGCCGGCGACGCTACCCCTGATCAGGGTCGGTGCGACCAGGTCGTCCACCACGACCGGCCCCGAACAGATCCTCGGCCACATCGCCGACAGTTACTGGCACCGCCGGACCGAACGGGCGACTGGACGCACGCACGACTGGGCGCTCGTCGGGCTCGGCGGCAGCCTGCTGGTCGGTGGCGAGGTCCCCACCCGCGGGTTCGCCCAGTCGCTCATGGTACGGCGGTCGGTCGACAACCCGCACGATGTCGCCTACTTCGTGGCCCACGCGCGCCGCCGCACACCCGCGTCCGTCCTGATCGGTGCGGCGGAGCGGCGACACCGCGCGGGACAGCCGGAGCAACCCGGCGACGAACTGATCGGTCTCGACCAGTACCAGGTGCGCACCTGGACCGCCTGGCACCACACGATCACCACGTGCATGCTCGCCCACGCGTTCCGCACGGTGCAGCACACAACGGCACCCGATGCCCGCACCGCCGTCCGCAAGCCCCGGCAGGTCGCGGCCTGCCGCCCGGGGGTGGGCACCGGGGCAGCGAGCCACCCACTGCGCAGCGGCTCGGGGCACTAGCGGACGTCGTGAGGGCGGGGCCGGCCGGGTACCGGTCGGCCCCTCGGGCGGTGGCAGGGGCGGGGATCCAGGCCGTGGCAGCACACCGGCGGCACCGTCCGAATCGGACCATCACTCTCATTTGAGTTCCAGCCCGGCTGTCGTCATCCGGTATTTATGCCCGGTTCACGACACGTGACATCACCTGCGCGACGGAATTCGCAAAACGCCGTGAGGCCACCACGAGTCCAAGATCCGCAACTGTAGTCGCCAACTTCGGCCGGCGCGTTTTGGGGGCATCCTTCCGGAAGGAGAAAATCGAGGGTTCGCGTTTTGGCTGGTAGTAAGCACGAGTCAGCAGCACAACGTCCCACCAAGCGATTCATGATGTTGAAATATTGTCGCCGCCCGAGCTTAATGTGTCTTGACAGAGCCAGATGCGGGCTGTTGTATCAATGCCATCAGGCCGCCGGAACGACAAACCGGGGACCATGAAACGCGCCCGTAAATGACGGTCAGATGAGCGACTCAAACCCTAGTAACCACTTCCAATTAGGGGGAGACAGTCATGCACGAAATCAAGCGCACGATACCCATTGTCGCCGCCGGCGGCATCCTGCTGGCCGCCGGCACGCTCTTCGGGGCCAACTCCGCCTATGGCCAAACCGACACGAACAATCCCCAGCAGACACACGCGAATCACTCCATCGACCACCGGGCGCATGCCCGCGTGCCCGGATTCGTCGCGCCGACCACCACCGCCGTACCGACCCCCGCCACCAACACCGCCGCCCTCCAGGCCGGCGCCCAGAGCCCCGCCGAGCTGATCAACCTCCTCGGTCAGCGGATCGTGGCGAAGGACGTGGACGGGATCGTCGCGCTTCAGGAGCGCGAGGCAGCCATCATCGACTGGGACGGATCGGTCATTCGCGGGCATGCCGCCATTCGCGCATTCTACGTCGAGTGGTTCGAATCAGACCCGATCCTCCAGGTCAGCCCGCTCCAGATCGTGGAGGCCGGCGGAACACGCGTCGGAAACAAGGTGATTGGCCGTTCAGCGTCCGTGATGGGCACCTACACACTCGAACAGGACGGGCCCGACGGCACCCGGGTGAGCTTCTCGGGGAACTTTTGCGACATCGTCCGCCAGCAACTGAACGGCACCTGGCTCTACATCCAGGACAATCCCTACCCGCCGCACAGCTGATCTGCCCATCCACTGACCACGTCCCCCTCACGCACTCCACCGCACGTCGGTAAGTGAGCCCGTAGCCGATTAGCCAGCCTAATCGGCTACGGGCCACACCCGAAGTAACCAGCGAATGCCGAGATGTCCGAGGTTGGGAGAGAGTGTGAACGCCATCTCACTCGATGTTCCACCGGTCGAGGCCGCCGAGCAGCAACCTGAATGGGAAGACCCGGCGCAGGTCGCGCAAATCCGCGACGTCCTGGCGAGCCTTCCTCCACTCATCGAGGCGGAGTCACTTCCCACGTTCCAGAGTTCACTCGCCGACGTCGCCGCCGGGCACGCCCAGGTACTGCAGGCCGGTGACTGTGCCGAGGACCCTGCGGAATGCACCGCGGAACACGTCAGGCGCAAGGTGGACCTGCTCGACGCCCTCGCCGCCACCATGAGCGCCGCCACCGGCCGACCCGTCGTCCGGGTGGGCCGCATCGCCGGCCAGTACGCCAAGCCACGGTCGAGGCCCACCGAACAGGTCGACGGCGTCGACCTGCCCGTCTACCGCGGCCACCTGGTCAACGATCCTGCGGCGACCCGCCCGGCACGCCGGCCCGACCCGCAGCGGCTGCTCGCGGGATACCGGTCGGCGAGACGGACCCTCAGCGAACTCGGGACCGTCCGTGCCGCCGGGGCGCCCGTCTGGACCAGCCACGAGGCACTGCTGCTCGACTACGAGGTGCCGATGCTGCGCCGTGACCGCGCCGGCCGGGTCGCGCTCACCTCCACCCACTGGCCGTGGATCGGTGAGCGGACCCGGCAGCTCCACGGTGCCCACGTCGCCCTCCTCGCCCAGGTGGTGAACCCGGTCGCGTGCAAGGTCGGGCCGACGATGACGGTCGTCGACCTGCTCGCGCTGTGCGCACGGCTCGATCCGCTACGGGAACCGGGACGCCTCACCCTGATCGCCCGACTGGGCGCCGACGTGGTCGCCGACCGGCTACCGCCGCTCGTGCGGGCCGTACGCGCGGCCGGGCACCCGGTGGTCTGGCTGGTCGATCCCCTGCACGGCAACACCGTCACCGCAGCCACCGGACGTAAGACGCGCATCCTGTCGACCATCCTCCGGGAGGTCACCGCGTTCCAGATCGCGGTACACGCCGAAGGTGGGGTCGCGGGCGGCGTACACCTCGAGACGACCCCCGACGACGTGACCGAGTGCCTTGACGACGGGCACAGCAGCGAGCCGGCCCGCCTGCGGTACACCTCGCTCTGCGACCCGCGGCTCAATCCCCGCCAGGCGCAGACCGTGGTCTCCGCCTGGCGGACGTCACCCCTGACGAACCGGGCTGAGGAGAAACCGTGCCGGGCCTGACACCGATCGCCGCCTACCCGCTTCCGACCACGGGCGACCTGCCCGTCAGCATCGCGCAGTGGACTCCCGATGCCAGCCGGGCAGCGCTGCTCGTCCACGACATGCAGCGTTACTTCCTCGGCCCGTTCGACCCGTCGGTACGCGGGGCGCTGGTCCGCAACTGCGTCCGGTTACGCCAGCGGTGCGGCGAACTCCGCGTGCCGACCTATTACACGGCCCAGCCCGGAGGCATGACCGAGCAGGAGCGCGGCCTGCTCAAGGACATCTGGGGTCCCGGGATGAGCGGGCAACCCGGCGACCGGGAGATCGTCACCGAACTCGCGCCCGGACCGGCGGACCACGTGCTCACCAAGTGGCGCTACAGCGCGTTCCACCGTTCGGACCTGCTGACCCGGCTACGCCGGCAGGGTCGCGACCAGCTCATCGTCTGCGGGGTCTACGGGCACGTCGGAGTGCTGGCCACCGCCCTCGACGCGTTCACCAACGACATCCAGCCCTTCCTCGTCGCCGACGCCATCGGTGACTTCTCCGCCGACCACCACCAGTTGACGCTCGACTATGCGGCCACGCGTTGCGCGGTGGTCACCACCACGGAGGAGGTCTTCCCGTGAACGCGGCCCGCCTGCTCCGACAGCTAGTCGATCCCGGCCGGGAGGCATTCGCCCTGCTGCACCGCCCCGAGTCGGTGGGCGGCGACCGGGTGGAGATCCTGTCCGGCCGGATCAGCACCGTCGCGCGGCTCGCCGACGTCCCACTCCCCGACGCCCCGATCCACCAGGCCGGGCCGGGCGACGAGACGCTACACGAGACGCTGGTGCTGGTGCCCCACCAGCAGATCACCGAGCGGGGATTCACCGCCGTCATGGACGGGTCACCGCTGATCACTCTGTCGGTGACCGAACAGGGCTCGATGACCAGGGCTGAAGCGTTCGAACACCTCCCGGACGACCCGATCAGCCTCACCAACGGCGGCTTCGACACCGATGACGGCAGCTACGCCGACACGGTACGTGCGGTACTCGCCAACGAGATCAGCACCGGTGCCGGCGCGAACTTCGTCATCAAGCGGTCGTACGTCACCACCGTCACGGGGTACTCCCCGCGCACGGCGCTGAGCCTGTTCCGCCGGCTGCTCGCCCGGGAGACCGGCGCCTACTGGACCTTCCTCGTGCACACCGGCACCCGGACGTTCGTGGGCGCCACCCCGGAACGGCACGTCAGCCTGCGTGGCGGCGTGGCGGCGATGACCCCGATCAGCGGGACCTACCGCTACCCGAGGACCGGACCGGTCCTGGCGGAGGTTCTCGACTTCCTCACCGACGGCAAGGAGACCGACGAGCTGTACATGGTCCTCGACGAGGAACTCAAGATGATGGCCCGGGTGTGCGACAGCGGGGGCCGGGTGGTCGGCCCGTTCCTGCGGCAGATGGCCTGGCTCGCGCACACCGAGTACAACATCGAGGGCCCCAGCAGCCTGGACCCCCGCGACATCCTCCGGGAGACCATGTTCGCCCCGACCGTGACGGGCAGCCCGTTGGAGAACGCCTTCCGGGTGATCGCCCGCTACGAACCGCACGGCCGCGGCTACTACGGCGGCATCGCGGCCCTGATCGGCCGGGACGCCGGTGGCGCACGGACCATGGACGCCGCCATCATGATCCGCACCGCCGACATCCGTCCCTCGCAGACCGACGACAGCGCCCGCGTCGAGGTCGGTGTCGGTGCCACGCTCGTCCGGCACTCCGATCCCGACGCCGAGGTCGCCGAGACCCACGCCAAGGCCGCCGGGGTGCTCTCCGCGTTGGGCATCGGCGAACGCCTCGACGGGCACCCACTGATCCGACAGGCGCTCGACCGCCGCAACACGGCGATCGCGAGCTTCTGGCTCAGCGACGCGCAGACCCGCAGGCGGCCGCAGCCCGCCCTGGCCGGCCGCCGAGCCCTGATCGTCGATGCCGAGGACGCCTTCAGCGCGATGCTGGCCCACCAGCTACGGGCACTCGGCCTGGCGGTGCAGGTGGCCCGGGCCGACACCCGCCCCGGGTTCGACGCCCACGACCTCGTCGTCCTCGGCCCCGGCCCGGGTGACCCGCGCGACACCGCCGATCCACGGATGAGCCACCTCACCGAGGCGATCGACCAGCTCCTCGCCCGGCGTACCCCGTTCCTGGCGGTGTGCCTGAGCCACCAGCTGCTGTGCCGGCACCTCGGCCTGCCGCTACGGCGGCGGGACATCCCCAACCAGGGCGTCCAACGTGAGATCGAGCTGTTCGGCACCCCGGCACGGGTCGGCTTCTACAACTCCTTCGTCGCGTACGCGCGGATGGAGCAGTTCCACAGTCCCAGGGCGGGCGAGGTGCGCGTCAGCCACGACCCCACCACCGGTGAGGTGCACGCCCTACGCGGAGCCCACTTCAGCTCGGTGCAGTTCCACCCGGAGTCGGTCCTCACCCAGGACGGCGAACGCGTGCTGGGCGACCTGCTGGCATCGCTGACACACATCGAGGAGGTCATGAACGCATGAAGGCCGCCGTCTCCTGGTGGGACCTCGCCGGGTCCACCCAGACCATCGACTCACTGCGCCACTACCTGCGCGAGGAGGGCGTGCAGCCGTGGGAGCGGGTGCACGGAATGCGGCTCAAGTTCTGGATCTCCGACCGGGAGACCAACCGCTGGGGCGCGGTCATGCTGTGGGACGCCACCGCCGACCTGACCGCGCCGCTGCCGCCGAACCGGGCCACCGAGCTGATCGGATACCCGCCCACCGTGCGGATGATGACCGAGGTGGAGGCCATCGTGGAAGGGCTGCACGCCGGCCCGTCCGACGACCGTGGGCTGGCATTCGGACCGGTCCGGAACCCGTCGTGAGTACGTCGGCACAGCAGCTGGGCGTCGATGTCTTCGCCACCCCGCCCGACGAGCCGATGGGGCTGCTGCGGAGCTGGCTGGACGCGGCGCGGGCGGACGCCGTCCGCGAGCCCGGCGCGCTGGCGCTGGCGACCGCCGACGCCGACGGTCGCCCGTCGACCCGGATGGTGCAGGTCCTCGCCGTGCGCGACAGCGGACTGCTGTTCGCCACCCACTCCGGCAGTCGCAAGGGCCGGGAGTTGGCGGCGAACCGTTGGGCGTCGGGTGTCCTCTACTGGCGGGAGGTGGCCCGCCAGGTGGTCGTCAGCGGGCCGACCGGCCCGCTGGGAGCCGACGAGGCCGACGCCCTGTGGACGGCCCGGCCGGTCGCCACCCACCCGATGTCGGTGGCGTCGCAGCAGAGCGCACCCCTCACCGACGAGGAGGCGTTGCGCGAGCAGGCGCGGCGGCTCGGCGACGGGGGCCTGCCGTTGCCCCGCCCGGATGCCTGGCTGGCCTACCTGCTGGAGCCGGATTCGGTCGAGTTCTGGGAGTCCGACCCGGGCCGGTTGCACCGTCGGCTGCGCTTCGACCGCGACGGCACCGGGTGGCGGTCCGGTCGCCTTCAACCCTGACCACCCGGACAGTTCGCTCGAGAGGAACAGGTAGACGAGATGTGTGGAATTGCAGGCTGGGTCTCGTACGATCGGGATCTCACGCGACACCAGGCCGACCTGGACGCGATGACGGCGACCATGGCCTGCCGGGGTCCGGACGCATCCGGTGTCCAGCTGGACCGGCACGCCGGGCTCGGTCACCGCAGGCTCGCCGTGATCGACGTCGACGGCGGCACCCAGCCGATGGCGGTGCAGACCGACGACGGCACGGTGACGATCACCTACAGCGGCGAGGCGTACAACTTCGGGGAGCTGCGCGGCGAACTGCGACGCCGCGGTCACCGCTTCCGGACCCGCAGCGACACCGAGGTGGTGCTGCACGGCTACCTGGAATGGGGCGAGGCGGTCGCCGAACGGCTCAACGGCATGTACGCCTTCGCCGTGTGGGACTCCCGGGTCGAGAAGCTGGTGCTGATCCGGGACCGGCTCGGCGTCAAGCCGCTCTACTACTACCGCACCGACGACGGGGTGCTCTTCGGTTCCGAGCCCAAGGCGATCCTCGCCAACCCGCTGGCCGAACGTGCCGTCGACCTGGCGGGGATCCGGGAACTGGTCAGCTTCACCCAGACGCCCGGCAGCGCCGTCTGGTGCGGGATGAACGAGGTGCTGCCCGGCGGGGTCGTCACCGTCGACCGTGCCGGGCTGCGCGAGCACCGCTACTGGACGCTGCCGAGCCGCCCGCACACCGACGACCTGCCGACCACCATCACCAACGTCCGCTCGTTGCTCAGGGACGTGGTGGAACGCCAACTGGTCTCCGACGTGCCGCGCTGCACCCTGCTGTCCGGCGGGCTCGACTCCAGCGCGATCACCGCCCTCGCCGCCGCCAAGCTCGGCGAACGCGGTGAGAAGGTGCGCAGCTTCGCGGTGGACTTCACCGGACGCGAGGACGACTTCGTCGCCGACGAGCTGCGCGCCACCACCGACGCCCCGTACGCGCGGGAGGTGGGCGCGCACGTCGGCTCGCTGCACGAGTCGGTGGTCCTCGACCACCGGGACATCGCCGACCCCGCGGTCCGACGGGCGGTGATCACCGCCCGGGACAGTCCGCTCAGCCTCGGCGACATGGACACCTCGCTGTACCTGCTGTTCCAGGCGATCCGTCAGCACTCCACGGTGGCCCTGTCCGGGGAGTCCGCCGACGAGGTCTTCGGCGGCTACCGGTGGTTCTTCCAACCGGAGGCCCAGGCCGCGGCGACGTTCCCCTGGATGGCGGTGTTCGTCAGCGGCGCGAAGGCCCAGGTGTCGGACCGGTTCAACGCCGACATCACGGCCGCCCTCGACCTGCCCAGCTACATCCGGGACCGGTACGCCGAGGCGCTCACCGAGATCGAGCGGGTCGACGGCGAGAGCGACCACGAGTTCCGGATGCGCGAGATGTGCCACCTGCACCTGACCCGCTTCGTCCGGATGCTGCTCGAACGCAAGGACCGGGTCAGCATGGCCGTCGGTCTGGAGGTCCGGGTGCCGTTCTGCGACCACCGGCTGGTCGAGTACGTCTACAACACCCCGTGGTCGATGAAGACGTTCGACGGGCGGGAGAAGAGCCTGCTGCGGGCCGCGACCGCCGACCTGCTCCCCCGTTCGGTTCTCGACCGGGTGAAGGCCCCGTATCCGGCCACGCTCGACCCGATGTACACGAGCGCCCTGTTGCAGCAGTGCAGGGACCTGCTCGCCACCGACGACCCGGTGTTCAACCTGGTCGACCGCGCCTACCTGGAGGGCATCACCCGTGAGTCGGGCGCCCTGCCGATCGAGATCCGCAACGGCATGGAGCGGGTGCTCGACCTGAGCACCTGGCTGGACATCTACCGCCCCGAGCTTCGGTTCTGACCTGACCGCCACCGGCTGAGAAGGGACTTCCGTTGACGACCGAGACCCAGCTTCCGGGGTTCACCGACCAGGTGGACCTGCGGGCCCGCAACCGCGCGACCGTCACCGACTACATGAGCCGCAAGGGCGAGAACCGGCTGACCCGCTACCTGCTGTTCACCGAGGACGGCAGCGCCGGCCTGTGGACCACCGACACCGGCCAGCCGGTCGCCTCTCAGGGCCACGAACTGCTCCGGGCGCACGGGGAGTGGTCGCTGCGGATGTTCCCCGACTGGGAGTGGACGAACGTCGAGATCTTCGAGACGCAGGACCCGAACCGGTTCTGGGTCGAGTGCGACGGCGAGGGTCAGATCCTCTACCCGGCGTACCCGCCCGGGCACTACCGCAACCACTTCATCCACTCGTTCGAGTTGGACGATGGAAAGATCCGCCGCCAGCGGGAATTCATGAACCCGTTCCAGCAGCTCCGGGCGCTGGGCATCGAGGTGCCGACGATCGACCGCGGCGGAATCCCCACCTAGGAGCAGCAGATGACCGCTCGGCTCAATCCGTACATCGCCTTCAACGGCAACGCCCGGGAGGCACTGGAGTTCTACCGTGAGATCCTCGGCGGTGAGTTGGAGATCGGCACGTTCACCGAGTACGGCGCGTCCGACGTGATGGCCGCCGACAAGATCATGCACGCGGTGCTCACCACCCCGGACGGTTTCACCCTGATGGCCTGGGACGTCCCCGAGCGGGTGCCGTTCCACCCGGGCAACAACGTCGCCCTCTATCTCGGCGGCGACGATCCCGCGTTGCGCGGCTACTTCCAGCGGCTGTCGGTCGGGGGCACGGTGACGATGCCGCTCAACACACAGGTGTGGGGCGACGAGGCCGGCTCGTTCATCGACCAGTTCGGGATCTTCTGGATGGTCAACATCACCCGGCCGAAGGGCTGACCGGCCACACCTGGCGGATCCGGCACGCTAGCCCCCCGAGGTGGGCCCGCCCGCTGTCAGCGGGCGGGCCCACCTCGGTCTGCCGGCGTACCGCACGTCGGCGGGACCGCCCGGGGCTCACGTGTAAAGCGTCGCGCGGGCCACCACGACCGCGGACCCGGAGACCTGGACCGTTTCGATCCGGTCCGGTGCACCGGTGGCCCGGGCCCGCATCGTCGACGGGCGACCGATCTCGACGCCCTGCAGGACCTCGATCCACTCACCGAAGGGGATCAGGCCGTGTCGCGCCAGATGCACCGCCAACGACCCGGCCGCCGAACCGGTGGCGGCGTCCTCGACGACGCCGTAGGCGGGCGAGAACATGCGCAGCCGCCACTGCGTGTCGGAACCCGCGAAGCAGTTGGCGGCCATGTCGGGCAGCCGGGCCAGGACCCGCTGGTCGGGCTCCAGCGCGGACAACTCGGGTACGCCCGGCAGACCGACGAACACATGCCTCGGCCCGTTGTCGTAGACCTCCACCGGCAGGACGGCGTCGGTGGCGGGGACACCCAGCCCGGCGAGCAACTCCTCGGCCCGGTCGTAGCGCCCCCAGGTGGGGATGGGCTGCCACGAACTCGCCGAGCCGCGCCCGTCCCGGGTGGACCGCTCGATGTCGAACGTCACCGTGCCCATGGCCGTCTCCATCCGGATCTCCCCGACCGGCTTCAACTCGCTGAGTACGATCGCCGTGCCCAGGGTCGGGTGCCCGGCGAACGGCAGCTCGTTGACGGGGGTGAAGATGCGGACCCGCACGTCACCGTCCCGGCGCGGAGGCAGCACGAAGACGGTCTCCGACAGGTGCATCTCGTTCGCGATCTGCTGCATCCGCTCGGCGGACAGGGCTGCCGCGTCCAGGAAGACCGCGACCGGGTTGCCCTCCAACGCCGTCTCCGTGAAGACGTCCGCCACCACGTACTCGTAGGTGCCCACAGGTTCTCTCCAGCCGGGGATCGTCGAGGTCAATGCGTGTCGAACAACGCCTGGTAGCGGGCGACCGCCTGCTCGGTCACCGCACGCTCGGCGTGGGTGGGCCGGAACGGGTCCGCGGCCGGCGGCAACGCGCCGTACTTGAGCAGGGCAGCCATCAGCAGCAACCGGGCCTTGGTCGCGGTCAGGTTGTTGCCGACGATGAACGTCGGATCCGTCCGGTACGCCATGCCACCGGTGTTGCCACGGCCGGTGCGAACCACCGGCATCCCCGCGAAGATGGCCACCCCGAGCGCCGAGTTCTTCGCCGGGTCCGCCATCCCGAACGGCGACATGCCCTCGCAGACGAAACCGGCGAGCGGGGCGGCGGCGAGATTGGCCCGGATCCGGGCCAGGATCTCCACCTCGTCGCCCACCCGGGGATCGCCGCCCGGTTCCGCCGCGTAGCGGCTGTACTTGGTGATCGTCACCCTGGGCATGGCGTCCGGGATCAGCCCGTCCCCGTCCCTCGTCGCGACACCGAGCAGGGTGACGCCCGACTCCAACGAGCCGGCGACGCCGTTCACCTCCTTCGGCAGCACGGTGAGGCGCAGCTGCGAGCGCGCGGTCTGCCGACGCGTCGGCAGGTAGGTGAGCTGCGGGGGGCCGTACCCGCCCAGGTCGGCGACGATTCCCCCGTGGCCGCCGGTGACTTCGTATCCGCCCGGTCGAGCGTCGACCTTGGTCACGTCGCGGGCGGTGTAGACGAGTTCGTCGACGATCACGCAGGCGCCGACCCGGTCGACACCCTGCGCGTCGAGGGCGACACCGGAGGCGATGTACTTCACTCCGTCCACCACGTTGCGGTCGCCGTCGGCGCTCAGCGAGTGGTGCCGCCGCTGGGCGGCGTGGCCGACGAGGGGAACCGTCGTGTCGATCAGCAGGCCGAGCCAGTAGAGGGTCTCGTCCACGGTCGGGCTGCCCTCGAGCCACTGCACGCCGTCGTGCTCACCCGCGGCGAGGACGGCCTGGACCTGGTTGGTCGCCCCGGCGAGGTCACCCAGGTGCGGCTCACTCTGCAGGTGGTAGGGGTAGTAGACGAAGAAGTCACGGCCGAGCCGCTCCCCGTCCGGACCGGTGGTGTAGCCACCCGACGGGGCCGCGCGGAAGAAGTCGAAGTCGGCGATCGAACCGAACTCGACAGGTGTGCCGTGATCGCCCAGCCCGAACCGTTCGATCTCCTCGTAGAGGCGGCTAGCGTCCGGGTAGAACGTCTGCCGGGCCGCCTCCGGTGGCGCGTACGGCGTGGTCGCGGCCTGCTCCCACGCTGAACCGTCACGCTGCCGCGCCAGGTATGGCAGGGGGTACAGCCCGTCGTCGGGGTGCAGCTCCACGACGAACACCGGGGTGGCGTCGCCGGCCGGCTGCGCGGTGTGGAACGCGCCGTCGGTGTCGAGCCAGCCGTCCGGCGGCGCGTACAGGTGTGCCGCGTCGCGTTCGAGTGGATGCGCGCTGTACGCCTCGACGTACGCCGTGACCGGCGCCGCCAGCCGCTGCGGACGCAGTGCGTCGAACCGGCCCGGCCGGGGTGCGAGGCCGTGCCGGATCCGGGCCTTGTTCGACGTGACCAGGTCGGGGGTGTTCAGGATGGTCGCCGTCGGCCCGGCGAACACCGCGATCCGGGGCCGGGTCCCGCCCGTCGGGGTCAGGCCGGTCATGCCGGGGTCAAATGCTCGACCGACACGTCGTGCTGCTCGGTGAGCCGCCGGGCGATCAGCGACCGGTGACAGGCCACCGCATCGCGCTCGACGCAGAACAGCGCCGCCCGCCCCCGCGTCGGTAGCGCCGCGAGCAGCGGCACCAGGTCGGCGAGGTCGAGGACCTCGGCGGTGTAGCGGCGCACGTACTCGGCAGCCAACTCCCGGCGGGACCGCTTACCGACGCCCTGGCGGTCGTCCTCGGCGTACTGCAGATGGCGGTGTTCGGTGGTCGGGGCCAACTCGCGGTGGTGCTCGTAGGCGATGCCCGCACCGGCGAGGGCCTCCTGCAGCCGGCGCGCGTTCGCCCAGGCGTAGTCGGGCCCCCGGACCCCGCGGCGCTGGCGCACGTCGAACAGCAGCCTGACGTCCGCGGCGCGCAGGCGTAGCAGGAATGATTCGAGATCGAAATCGTAGACTCCGATTGTCACCAATCTATGCATTGGCATCCCGGTCCCTCGTATGGCGGTGCCGCACAATCCGCATCCTGATACTTGGTCGACCCACCCGACACTACCCTTGGAGACCCTCGACACAGCGGTTCGAATGCCATACCGAAAATGCCGATCCGACCACCCGCCCGACTCTTTTGCATCGACCGTCCACTGTGTTATGTGTCAGCCGCCACGAATCACGCGCCGGAGGTCTGCGAGTCGATCACGAAGGGTGCGCTCACCACCGTGCCGACTCGGGTGGTAGTAGTTCTTTCCCACCAGACCGTCCGGCGGATACTGCTGTTCCAGCACCCCGTCCGGAACCTTGTGCGGATAGCGGTAACCGATCGCGTTGCCGAGTTCCGCGGCACCCTTGTAGCGCCCATAGCGCAGGTGGGCGGGGACGTCGTCCACGGCACCCCTGCGCACGTCCGACATCGCCGCGTCGATGCTCTCGATCACCGCGTTGGACTTCGGCGCCATCGCGAGGTGCAGAGTGGCCTGCGTCAGCGCGAGACGCGCCTCGGGCATGCCGATCAACTGCACCGCCTGCGCCGCGGCGACGGCCGCGTGCAGGGCCGTGGGATCGGCCAGACCGACGTCCTCGCTGGCGTGCACGATGAGCCGCCGCGCGACGAACCGCGGGTCCTCCCCGGCCACCAGCATCCGGGCCAGATAGTGCAACGCGGCGTCGGGGTCCGAACCACGGATCGACTTGATGAAGGCGCTGATGACGTCGTAGTGCTGGTCGCCCTGCCGGTCGTATCGCACGGTCGTCTCCGCGACGGCCCGTTCCACGGCCGGCACGTCGATCTCGGTGCCATCGGTCGCCAGCACCCCGTCGGCGGCGGCCTCCAACGCGGTCAGCGCGCTGCGGGCGTCACCGGCGGCCAGCCGCACCAGCGCGGCTTCGGCCTCGGCCGACAGCGTGACCGCGCCGCCGAGGCCCCGTGGATCCGCTGCGGCGCGACGCAGCAGGTCACGGACGTCGGTGTCGCCCAACGAGCGCAGTTGCAGCACCAGCAGGCGCGACAGCAGCGGGGCCACCACCGAGAACGACGGGTTCTCGGTGGTGGCGGCGACCAGCAGCACCAGCCGGTCCTCGACCGCACCGAGCAGCGCGTCCTGCTGCGTCTTGGAGAAGCGGTGCACCTCGTCGATGAACAGCACGGTCTGCCGGTGCTGCCGGTCGAGCCGGCGGCGGGCCTCGACCATCACGTCGCGCACCTCCTTGACGCCGCTGGACAGCGCCGAGAGGGCGACGAACTGGCGGGTGCCGGCGGTGGCCAGCAGCCGGGCGATCGTGGTCTTTCCGGTGCCGGGCGGGCCGTAGAGCAGCACCGAGGCCGCGCCTGCGCCCTCGAGCAGTCGGCGTAACGGGGCACCGGGACGCAGCAGGTGAGCCTGACCGACGATCTCGTCGATCGTGCGGGGTCGCATCCGGGTCGCCAGCGGGCCGGCGTCCGGTGCCGCCGCACCCGGCTGCGGCCGTGGGTCGGCGCGCGGGGTGGTGAAGGACGGTGCGGGCAATTCGAACAGGGTCTCGACGCTGTCGTCCGTTCCGTCGTCTCGGCCATCCGTTGTGACGGTGCTCTGCTGGGACACGCTTGGTGGCCCTCCCCTTCGGTGAGCTGGGTATGTCGTGCGCACCCTAACCCGTCGTCCGCGAGCAACCCGTCAATACAACAACGGCGGTTCGCCACGACGCACGCCGGGAACCACCGTTGTTGTACATCAATTTTGTCGCACTCCGGTCATTGGCCGAACGGAGCGCGTCCGTGACACCAAAGCCCTTCCTCGGCAGTTCCCTACGGGGTACGGTTGCCACCGTCGTCGCGAAGGGCAGTGCGGGCGGAGGAAGAATGGCAATCGACCTACAGGCCACTCGGGACATTGTCGATGTCATGACCGGCGGGTGGAAGGCACAGGCTCTCTACACCGCGGTCAAGCTCGGATTACCGGATCACGTCGCCGCCGGCCGGACCACCAGCGACGAACTGGCCGCGGCAAGCGGCGCTTCCGCAGCGGGGATACGTCGTCTCATGCGACTCATGGTGGCGATGCGCGTGTTCAACGGTAGCGAGACGAGCGGCTACCGCAGCACCTCGATCAGCGAGGCGCTGCGTTCCGACTCACCGTCGATGCGCGACATGTGCCTGCTGCACGGCGAGGAGTACTACGCCGCGTGGGGGCACGCCCATCGCGCGATCGGCACGGTCAACTCCGGCTTCGAGGCCGCCTACGGCAGCTCCTTCTACGACTACCTGAGCGGGGACCCGGACACCGCCCGCCGGTTCCAGGCCACCATGAACGCCGGCAACATGTTCTTCCATGAGGTGCCGGCCGCCTTCGACTTCACCGGCGGCAAGACCATCGTGGACGTCGGTGGTGGCGGCGGGCAGCTGCTCTCCACGCTCCTCGCGGCCACACCCGACGCCAAGGGCGTGCTGTTCGACCGCGAGCACATGATGCCCAGGGCCGGCGAACACCTGGCCGCCACCGTCGGGCTCCACCGGGTCACCCTCGTCGGCGGCGACATGTTCACCAGCGTGCCGACGGGCGGCGACGTCTACATCCTGTCCCGCGCGCTGGCCGGTTGGGACGACGACGCGGTCGTCCAGGCCTTCGACAACTGTCGCCGGGCGATGTCCGGCCCGACGGCGCGGCTGCTGGTCCTCGACCGCTTCGTCGTCGACGAGGACCCGTCCGTGCTGCCGGCCCTGTGGGATCTGCACCTGCTGATGATCACCGGCGGGGCGCACCGGAGCCTCCACCACGTCACCGAGCTACTCGGCCGCGCCGGATTGGACGTCGAGCGGACCGGCGCGCTCCCGATGGAGCACGTCGCCGTCGTCGCCGCACCCCGCCAGGCATCCTGACCGGGCCGTCGATGGCCGGGAGCGGCCGCTCCGGCCAACGGGATCAGCCGCTGGTGTGCCCCTCCGGTACTAAACTGTGACGATGATCCGGGAGGAGCTGCTGCGGTTACGGGCGGGTGCGGAGTCCGAGGCAGCGACGCTGGCGCGGGATCTGGAGGCGCTGTTCACGGCATCGCGGGATTCGAACGCCGACGACGAACACGATCCCGAGGGTGCCACCGTCGGCTTCGAACGCGCCCAGCTGATCGCGCTGCTCGCCGCGACGCGGGCGCGGATCGCCGAGGTCGACGACGCCCTGCTCAGGCTGGAGGCGGAGACCTACGGGCGCTGCGAGCGCTGCCAGCAACCGATCGGTGCGGAACGACTCGCCGTGCGGCCGTTCGCCCGCCACTGCATCTCGTGTGCGTAGGACGGTGAGGCGGGCGAGTGCCCCAATCTTCCCGCTTTCGTAGCCGGGGGTGTCGCGGTGGACGGTGTCGGCCGCCCGCACACTCCGGGAGTCGATACAGGATGCCAGCGACGACCGCCCGACGAGGATGCCTCTCCGGCCCACCCACCGCGGCGACGGCCCTTGCGGTGCGGGAGGCACTGCGCCTCAGTGTCGGGTCATCCGCCGTCCCGGCTTCGTTCCCACGCCCGGGTAGCACTGATAGGTTCACGGTCCGGACGGGTTCGTGGCGGGGTAGGGATGACGATGTCGGTACGCCTGATCGGTGCCAACCCCGGACTCACCCTGTTCGACGCCGCCGGCGAGCGCACCGCGTTCGCGTCGGTGTGGCGGGTGGACTGGTCCGAACGGGGCCCGGGGCATGCGATCGTGGTGTGGCAGGCGGGCGAGGTCCGGATCCTGACCCCACGACCGGAACTCGGCCAGTGGCTGACCGACGAGTTCACCAGGCATTTTCCGGAGGTCGCGGGCCTGCCGTGGGGCACACCGGCGGTGACGCACACCGCAGTCCGTCTCGACTACGACCTGGCCCGGGGTGTCCGCGCACAGGCGGCCGATGTCGTCGTGGAGATCGACGAGCCGCTCGACCGGCGGCTGATCCGGGTGCCCGAGTTCGACCTCGGCGGCACCCCGAACCTGCTCTCCACCGTGTACGTGCCGTGCGCCGAAGGGCGGCTGACCGTCGACGGGGTCGCCGTGGCGGGGTCACCACAGGTGACCCACGAGCCGACGACATCATCCAGCGCGTTCCTGGCGGACGCCGAGGTGTGGTGCCGGGTGGACGTTCCCAGCTGACCCGGTCCGGGCCGCCGCCGGTACCGGCGGCGGCCCGCCGGACAGTGGAGCCCGTGACCACCCGGTCCTCACCTCCTGACCGCCCGGCCGGCGGCGAGCCACAGCAGGGCCGCCCGGACCAGCTCACCGGCGACCAGCGCGGCGACACCGCCGAGGGCGCCCGTGACCGGCACGAGCAGCCAACCGGCCCCGGCGACGACGGCGAACTGCGCCACCGCCGCCTGCGCCGACCAGCGTCGACCCCGCGCGCCGCTGACCTCCAGGAGCAGCGCCGCCACGGCGTTCGCGCCGAACAGCACGATCTCCACGGCGATCGCCGGATAGACCAGGTCCGGTCCCGCCCCGGCGGTGAAGGCGGCGGTCAGCGCTACCGCTGCGGGCAGCCCGAACGCCATGGTCGCGCCGAGTGTCCGTCGGGCGGCCCGCCAGCCGGCCAGCTCGCCGGCCCGTTCGTACCGGTCCGCGACGGTGGGTTGGACGAGGCGCAGCAGGTAGCCCCACCCGGTGGACACCACCGACGTGACCACTGCCAGCACGTAGAAGAGGCTGATCTCGGCGGCGTCCCCCAGGGCGGCCAGGGCGGCGTACAGGGCCGACGCGCCGGCCGTGCCCAGCAGTTCGGCGACTCCGAGTAGCGCCGCGGCGCGCAGCGCGACCCGGCGTGGCAGTGCCGGTACGTCGGGGGCGACCGCGTCCCCGTGACCTGCAGCCGAGTCGGCACGTCGTGCCGTACCGCCGTGCGGGGCTGGGTCCAGGTGCTCCGTCGCCGGCTCCCGTCCGGTGTCCGCATCTGCTCCGGGACCGGGCGTTTCCCCGGGGGGCGCGGGCGTGCTCCGGTCGCCGCGGACGAGGCCGACGAGCAGCGCGACGTTCACCGCGATACCGGCGGCGGCCAGCGCGGTGAGGACCTGGGTGGCGCCTGCTCCGGCCAACGCCAGCGTGACCGCGACCGCGTACGCCGCCGCGACGGCGAGGTACGCCGCGCCGTCGACCAGCGGGGCACCCCGTAGCCGGTACAGTGCGACGAGGACCGTGGCGCAGCCGATCCCGCCGGCGGCGGTGGCCGCGGCGGCGTAGCGGACCGCCGTGTCCCCCGCGCCGGCCACGACCAGCAGGAGCCATCCGGCCAGCGGCACGGCGAGCCCGGTGGCGGCGATCGCGCGCATCAGCCGGTGCAGGTGTGCGCCGCCGGGCCGCGCGATCAGGGTCAGCGCGGCCTTCTCCGGTCCGCTGGACACCGCCACGGTGTACCAGGCGAGCGCGCCGACAGGTCCCGCGTACGCGGCGAACTCGTCCGGACCCCACACGGCCAGCAGGATCAGTCCCGCGGCGTACACGGCGAGCCGGTACGCGCCGCGTCCGGCCAGGAGGACCACCACGACGCGCGGCCGGGGCAGGGCGGCCGGGACGGTTGTCCTCATGCGACCGGGTCGGGACCGCTCACGGCCGCTCTTGCGGCTGTACGTCGAACCGCAGGTGGTCGTCGACGGCGGCCAGGGTGGCGCGCAGCCGGTCGTGGTCGGGGGCGGTCGCCAGCAGGTAGCCGAGCTTCGCGCCCGCCCGGTGGTACGGCTCGACGTGGTCGCCCGGACGCACCGCGAGGATGAAGTCGACCAGGCCGGGCAGTGCCCGTACCGTGTCGTCGCCACGGACGGCGACCAGCTTGCCCGGCTGGGCGGCGCGCAGCACCCGCATCGCCGCGCAGGCCGGCGGACCGGGGGTCAGGTCGGGCCGCTCGCCGACGGCCATCGCCACGTACGCGGCGGTGACGTCGACGCCGTGCACGAGACCGAGCAGCTCGGCCGACCCGTTGCCGCCCAGGCGTGCCCCCAGTTCGATGACGATCACCCGGTTGTCGCGGTCGACGAGCAGGTCGGCGTTGAGCGACCCCCACCGGTAGCCGAGCGCGGCGACGATCTCCTCGGTGGTGGCCCGGCAGCGGGCGACGAGGTCCGCGTCCGCTCCGGGCATGACGTGTTCGAGGGTGACGAAGTGCGGCGGCTCGGTGAGGGTGCGTGCGCCGAGCCCGAAGAGCACGATCTCGCCGTCGGCGACCACGGCCTCCACCGCGTAGTGCTCGCCGTCGAGGAACTCCTCGACGATCACGATGCCCGCGGCGGAGTACGCGGAGGCGGCGTCCACGGCGGCGGGCACCTCGGCGGGTGACGCGCACAGGCTGATGCCGCGTCCGCCGCTGGAGTCGGTCGGTTTCACGATCACCGGGTAGCGCAGGTCCCCGCACCCGCTCACCACGGCCTCGGGCCTGTCCTGCACGAACCTGGGTCCGGGTTGGCCCAGCCGGTCGCAGACCTCGCGGAAGTATCCCTTGTCGACGGAGGCGCGCAGCGCCTGCGGGGAGAGCCCGTTGGGGAGGCCGAGCAGCTCCGACAACTGGTACTGGGCGGGCAGGTTGACGTCACTGGCGGGAGAGACGACGCCGGCGAGGTCGTCGCGCGCGGCGAGCGCGGCGGCGACCACTGGCACGTCACGGGTGCTCAGATTGAGGAACTCCGCGGCGTAGGAGATCGCGGGGGCGTCGGTACGCGCGTCGATGCAGATGGTGTGCAGTCCGAGACGCGCCGCCGTGGCGAGGGTGGTGATGGCCCCGTCCGCGCCGCCGAGCACGGCCAGGGTTCTCATGCCGCGTGTTCCGGCAGGGGTAGCGGTGCGCGGGCCGACCACGCCGGGGGCGGCGCGAGCGTGTCCTCGGCGGCGGTCGGGATGTTGGCCTCGCGGATCAGGAACTGCGGCAACCGGCCCGGCGGCCGGGCGATGTGCAGCAGGTACCGGGCGACGACCGCCAGGCTGGCCAGGCCGGCGGCCAGCGCCAGCCCGAGCAGGGCCGCCGCGGCGGGCAGGCGGCCGGGCAGCAGGGCGCAGAGCGCGCCGGTCAGCGCCAGTGCGGCGGCGGCGAGGCTGACCTGCCCGGCCGCGACGACCGGGCGCGGAGAGTGGGACATGAACAACTCCACGGCGTGCCGCGCCAGACCGCGTACGGTCACCTTGGCCTCGCCGCTGCGACGGGCGCGGTGCGCGGTGGGGACGGTCGTCCAGGCACCGGTCAGCCGGGGCAGGGTCGCCATGAAGTAGGGCGTGGCCAGGCGCAGGTCCACGACCCGGCGGGCGACGTCGGTGCGCAGCAGCCGGAAGCTGGTGCCACCGGCGGGGATCTCGATGCGCAGCAGCCGCCGGGCGATCAGATCGTGCAGCCCGGACGCGGCCCTGCGCAGCAGGCGGTCCTGCCGGTCCACCCGGATGCCGAATACCGCGTCGTAGCCCTCGCGGGCCCGTTCGATGAGCTTGTGCGCCTCGGCGGGCGGAAACTGGAGGTCGGCGTCCAGGTGCAGGATCCAGGGGTGGCGGGCATAGCGGTAGCCCGCCGAGAACGCCGCCTCCAGCCCGAAGTTGCGGGTGAAGGAGAGGTAGGACACCGCATGGTCCTTTTCCGCCAGTGCACGGAACCGGTCCAGGGTGGTGTCGGTGCTGCCGTCGTCGATGAACAGGATCTCCAGGCCGGCGTATCCGGACAACTCGGCGACAATTTCCCCGTGGAGGGCGTCGATATTGTCCGCCTCGTTCAGACATGGCACGACGACGGTCAGAGCGAACCCGTCGCCGCCTTGGTCGATACCCGGCAATACGGCCGCCTTTCCGGCACATCGTCGCGCCACCAGTGGCACCGGCACAGGTGAAGCCGGCACGCAAACGACCCCCACAATAGCGGTATGCTTCGATTCCCCATACCCCCTGCCCGAATTCAGGTATCTCAGTAGATATGCCCTCCGAATAGGAAAATGACAGCCCGGCAAATGTTGTCGAAGCCGCCGTTACGCGGCAAGCTCAAGCATCCAGTCGATGGGGATCGGAGAATCGCATGTACGTGCTGGGCATCAACCAGCATCACGACTCGGCAGCCGGGCTGGTGCACGACGGCCGCATCGTGGCCTTCGTGGAGGAGGAGCGGGTCTCCCGCGTGAAGCACGACGGGACGTTCCCGGCGCGGGCCATCCGCGAGTGCCTGGCGACGGCCGGCATCACCCTGGCCGAGGTGGACCACGTCGCCTACTTCTGGCAGGCCCGCAAGGAGGTCACACACGCGCTCAAGCACTTCGTCACGCACCTGCCGGCGACGCTTGCGGTACTGCGCAACGACGCGGGCAGCTACGGCGGCAAGGCGTCGGGGATCGCCGCCACGATCCGTTCCGGAGGCGTGCAGTCGCACTCCGACGACTACCACGTCGGCGGCGCGCTCCTGCTGCACCTGCGCCGGTCGTACACGATGAAGAAGATCCTGTGCGAGGCGGTCGGCCACACCGGGCCGGTGCGCTTCAAGGTGCACCTGGTCGACCACCACCTGTCCCACGCGGCCAGCGGGTACCTCCTGTCGCCGTGGGACCACGCGGCGATCATCACCTGGGACGGCATCGGCAGCGACGGCACGTCGACCTACCTCGCCGTCGGCGAGGGCGACCGGATCCGCGACGTGCGCCGGGTGCGCTTCCCGCACTCACTGGGCGCCCTGTACGCCTGCGTCACCAGCTACCTCGGCTTTCACCCCACCCGCGACGAGGGAAAGGTGATGGGGCTGGCCGCCTACGGCGAGCCGACCCACGTCGAGGCGATGCGGGAACTGGTCCGGCTGCTGCCCGACGGGCACTACGAGCTCGATCTGAGCTGGTTCCGCCACCACGCCACGGGCAAGCACCAGATGTCGGCCAAGTTCCTGGAACGCTTCGGCCCACCGCGCCCGCGTAGCCGTGACGAGGTGCCCCAGTACTACGCCGACATCGCGTACGGCCTACAGACCACCCTGGAGGAGGCGGGCCTGCACGTCGCCCGCTGGCTACAGCGGCACACCGGTGAGACCCGCCTGGTCACCGCAGGCGGGGTGGCGCTCAACAGCGTCATGAACGGGCGGATCCTGCTGGAGACCCCGTTCGAGGACTTCTTCGCCCAGCCCGCCGCGGCCGACGACGGTTCGGCACTCGGCGCGGCGTTGCAGGTCGGCGCGAGCCTCGGCCAGCCCCGGCCCACCGGCGGCTACATCTTCCTCGGGGCTCAGTACACCGAGGCGGAGATGGAGAAGGCGCTGGCGGATGCGGGTCTGCCCTACGAGCGCACCGACGACATCACCGAGACGACCGCGCGGGCCCTGGCCGACAGCAAAATCGTCGGCTGGTTCCAGGGGCGCATGGAGTGCGGGCCGCGGGCGCTGGGCAACCGGTCGATCCTGGCCGACCCGCGCGGCAGGGACACCAAGGACCGGCTCAACGAGAAGGTCAAGCACCGTGAGCCGTTCCGGCCGTTCGCGCCCTCCTGCCTGGCCGAGCGCTCCGGGGAGTACTTCGCCTCCGACTACCCGTCACCGGTGATGCTGCTGGTCTTCGACGTCCTGGAGCACCAACGCGAGCGGGTGCCGGCAATCACCCACGTCGACGGGACGGCCCGTGTGCAGACCGTCTCGGCCACCGACAACCCGCTCTACCACCGGCTCATCACCCGGTTCGACGAACTCACCGGAGTGCCGATGGTGGTCAACACGTCGTTCAACGACAACGAGGAGCCGATCGTGCGGACGCCGGCCGACGCCGTGCGGTGCTACCTGCGTACCGGTATGGACGCCCTGGCCCTCGGCCCCTTCTGGACCCAGAAGTGATCCGCCGCTGGTGGTGGCTGCTGCCGGCGACGGTGGGCGGCGGCCTCGCTGCGCTGATCATGCTGGTGCTGCCGCCGGACCGCACCATCGACCACCTGGGCGAGGTGCTGCTCAAGACCGCGCCGCTGCTGTGCGCGGTGCTCGCGGTCGCCTACTTCCCCCAGCGCCCGGGGCTCGGCCTGGCACTGCTGGGGGTGCTGTTCGTCGGCTACATGGCAGTGGTGGACACCCTCAACGTCGACCACATCTTCGGCTACGCCGAAGCCGCCGACCAGGACGCGGCGTTTCCCCGGTTGTACCAGTGGACGATCTTCCTGAACGCGTTCACGGTGCTCGCCGTGCTCTTCGCGTACCGGCTCGGTGGTGCGTCGGCGGGCCGGGTGCTGCGGGCGGGCCTGGCCGCGATCCTGGTCCTGATCTCCGGCCTCAACGACCTGTCGTTCTACTACACCAACGACTGGGACGGCCCGAGACCACGGGTGCTGCACTGGGCGTCACACATCACGGTGTTCGTCGGTGGTCCGCCCACCGCGACGGTCGCGATCGTGTTCTGCGCGGTCCACCTGCTGCTCGCGGCGGTGATCCTGGCGCTGCCGCTGGACCGGTGGGCGGCCCGCTTCGACGGCTGGGCGGCGACACCCACCCCGGCCGAACGCCCGCTCGCCGCGCCCTAGACCTCGCCGAGGATCCGGCGGGCGGTGTTGAGCGCCTGACGGACGACCTGGTCCATGTCGATGTAGGTGTACGTGGCCAGTCGTCCGGCCACGTAGCGGGGCGGGCCGGGCAAACCCGCCAGCTCCTCAAGGTAGCGGCGGGCCAGTGCCCGGTTGGCCCCCTGCACGTCGTCGATCGGGTAGTGGCGCGCGGGCGCACCCGGATACTCGTAGCTGACCACGGTGCCCGGCCCGGTCTGGCCGCTCATCCACTTCGTCTCGATGGCCCGGGTGTGCGGCTTGAGCGGGCTCGGGGTGTTCACCACCCCGCACGTCAGCGCGTGCTCCACCCCCGGCAGGTAGTGGTTGACCAGCCGTACCCCACGCCAGGGCAGCCGTCCCAGGTGCTCGGCGAAGAACTCGTCGAGTGCGCAGGTGACCACGACCGCGTCCGCGCCCGCGCACACCTCGTCCCAGTCGTCGACGGTGACCCGACGGCCCATGACCACCGGTACGTCCCGCAGCAGCGCGTCGACCAGCCGCGGGTAGCCACCCTCCGGCCAGCCCTGGTGAGGGTCACGGAACAGATCGGTGTAACCGTCGTCGCGCAGCTCGATACGCTTGGGTGCCCACCCGGCCGAGAGGTTCCGGGGATCCTCGCCCCACTGCTTGCGGGTATACCCCTCGATCAGCTCGCGGTACAGCGTCTCCCCCAACAGACCCACCGACCAGGACTCGAAGTTGGCGGGGTCGGGCCGGGCGGGGCGGGCGGCCAACTCGCGCGCGATCTGCGGCCACCGGGGCAGGGTACGCAGCTCCGACAACTGGGGCGGCCAGCTCAGTTCGCGGTCGAACGCCTCGGTGCGCACGGTGTGCCGGTACGGCAGGAAGCGGACCAGACCCGTCACCAGCCGCCACACCTCGGCGTCGGCGGTGTGGAAGATGTGCGCGCCGGCCGGCTCGTAGAGAATGCCCGCGGCCGAGGCCGTGCGGAGCTGGCCGCCCCAGGTGGGATCGCCTTCGACGACCTCGACGGCACGGCCCGCCACGTGCAGGAGATGAGCGACGGTCGCGCCGGCCAGCCCCGCCCCGATCACCCGCACGCAACCCATCGCCGGATGGTAGTGGGTCGCGCGCTTATCCGGGGTCCACACCCTCACGCGCCCGCCGCCGCCAGGCCGGCCGCCATGCCACCGCCTGGTCGGGCCCGGCCGTGCCGCGCACGAGACGGCACCGGAAGTTCTGGCCGACGGACGGTATGGTCGGCGGATATGAAGGCGGGTCGGGGATGAACGACGGGCTCACGGTCACGCTGCACGATCCCCACGTAGCCGACGCCCCTGCGGGCTGGGACGCCTTCATGGCCAAGGAACACCTGATGGCGGCGTGGTCCTGGCCGCTCGTCCGGGCGGCGGCGAGCCGACGGCCGGTCATCGCCGCAACGGTCCGGTATGGATCCGACGTCGTCGGGCTGGTCACCGGTCGCTTCCACGGGCCACGGACGGGCCGCTCCACGGTCCCGTTGGCCGGAATCGTCGACGTCGACAGCCTCTCCTCCAGCGCACTGCCGGGCGTCACGCTCGCCGCCGGGGCCGACGGGGCCGCGCTGACCGACACCATCGGCGCGCTCCGCTCCGCGCTGCGGGAGGCCCACGGCGGGCGGGTACGCGGCCTGATGTTCCGTCAGGTGTCCGCCGAGTCCCTGCCCGCGCTGCTGACCCGACCGGCGATCGTCCGGGAGGGCGGCCCCATCGCGTGGTTCCCCAACCGGTTCGCCTCGCTGGAGGACTACCTGCGGTCGCTGGGCCGGGGCCGACGCTACGACCTGCGCCGGATCCTGGCCGGGGTCGCCGCGTCGGACCTGCACGTGGCGAGCACGCTGCGGGGGGAGCCGGTCCCGGTCCAGCCGGCACAGCTGTGCGAGCTGATCGCGAGCGTCGTGAACCGCCACCACGACAGGTGGTGGCTGCCCAAACGGTTCATGTCCCCGGCCATGGCCGCCGCACAGCTCACCACGCCCGGCGTCCACCTCAACGGCTACCGCGACGGCGACCGGCTCATCGCCCTCAACGTGATCTTCGACCACCCGGATCTGCCGCTCTCGGCCGGCTGGGGCGCGTTCTCGGTGGCCGAGGGCGGCCGTCGGGACCTGTGGTACCACAACAACCTCGAACTGGCCCGCTGGTGCATCGACACCGGCCGCCGTGGCTTCCTCAGTGGTCAGGGCAGCCTCGTGGAGAAGCGCCGTCTCGGCCACGAGATGATCCGCCAGTGGGCCGTGCTCATCCCCTTTCCGCGCGGGGCCCGGTGACCCCCGGCCGGTAGGCCGACTCGACGAAGCGGCCCTTGCCGCCCGGTGTCAGCGCGATCCGCTCCGCCCGCACGAACCGCGGTACGACGGGGGCGTCCACCGCCTCGCCCAGGGCCTGCTCGAACGCGACGCACGCGGCGGCGAAGGCCGCCTCGCCGGGAGCCTCGGGCACCAGGTGCACCGTGACCTGGCCGGCCTCGTCCTGCCGGATCATGCACTCCGCCACGCCGGGCGTGTGCATCGCCAACGCGAGGAAGACGCCGCTGTACACGCGTCGGCCGCCGGGCAGCGTGACGAAGTCGTTGGTGCGCCCGTCGACCAGCCGCATCCGGCGGAACCGGCTACCGCACGGGCAACCCGCCGGCAGGACGTACGCCCGGTCACCCAACTGGTAGCGCGGCAACGGCATGGCGCGCTCACGGAAGTGCGTCACCACCACCGAACCGGTGACCCCCTCGGGGACCGGCGTGCCCGCCTCGTCCACTATCTCCAGCCACACCCGGTCCTCGTCGACGTGCATCCTGCCCGCCGCGCAGCCACTCGACACCGTCAGCACCTCGTACGCCGAGTACTCGTCGTACACCGGCACCCCGAACCGCTCGGTGAACAGCGCGGCGACCTCGTCGGTCAACAGCTCCGAGTCGGTCATCACCAGCTTGAGACCGCGTCGTAGCCGGGCCAGGTCACCGGGGTCGAGGGCGCGCAGCAGACCCCGCAGGACCACCGGATAGCCCATGATCAGTTGGGGTCGGACGGCGAGGACCGCCCGTGCCATCGCCGCGTCGGACTGGCCGGCCGGCACCACCACCCGCGGGAACAGGCCCAGTCGCTGGAACCAGCGCACCGGCCGGGGGAACGGCTTGATGTGCGCGATCCGCCACCACGGACGGTAGCCCGACAGCAGGAAGCGCCGCAGTACGGTCGCGCCGTGATAGCCGTACGCATCGACGTCGTGGCGGATGTGCAGCCGCGTTCCGGTGGTACCGCTGGTGACGTCCGTCCGGTAGGCCCCGGCGGCGAGTCCCCGGGTGTGAAAGGACTCCGCGCCCGCGTCGAGCACGGCGCGTTTGGTCAGGATGGGCAGCCCGGCCAGCTCGTCCAGGCTCGCCAGTGGCCCGGTCGGATAGTCGGCGAAGGCCGGCACCCGCTCACGACAGTGTCGCAGCAGCGCGTTGACACCCTCCAGCGCCAGTGCGCGGGTACGTTCGGGGGCACGGTGCGGTGCCCGCCAGACCGCCGGCAGGTGCCGCAGCTCGCGTACGGCGACGGCGAGGCCCCCGCTCATCGGGGCCCATGGATGTCGGTAGGCACCACGCCACCGTAGCGGGTCGCCGCTCGGGCGTCAGGTGCCCGATCCGACCCCCCGGTACCCGAGTCGGGACCGGACGACGACGCGGTTCATCGAGGTCACCGCGGTGATGAACCGCTTCTCTCCCCTGCTCGGGCTGGCCCGGAGCACGATCCTGCGGTGGAGAGCAGGGCCCGGTCAGCAGGGTGGGTGGTACGGGATGCTGGACAGGTACTGCTCCCATTCAGCTCGGGTGATGGGTTCTCCCATGGTGGAGCCGATCGCTTCGGCGGCCCGTTGCGGGTCGGTCTCCCACAGTCGGATGGTGCCGTCGGTGCTGGCGGCGGTGATCAGGCTGCCGGATGGGTGAAAGTTCACCCAGTACACGTGGCTGGTCGGCCCGCGCAACGGGCGGGGCAGCGCCATCGGGTGGGCTGGGTCGGACACCCGCCACAGATGGGTGGTCCTGTCGTCACCGGCGACGGCCAGGAGTGATCCGACCGCGCTGAAGGCCACCGTTGGGGATGAGTGCGGTCGCCCCGGTGACCGTCGGTCCTATCCGCTTCGGTCGCGCCGGGCGACGAATGTCCCCGGGGTCCATCGCGCCGTCGCGTCCGCCGGCGGCCAGTAGTGTCCCGTCGGGGCTGAGTGCGGCGGTGTCGTAGCAGCCGGAAGCCCGCGGGGGGCGGGTTCGGTTCAAGTGCTGTGCAGCGTGATCTGGTCCATGCACTGAGCCGCGACGCCCTGGGCCCGGGCCTGGCCCACGTACGGGTAGCGAGCGGACCAGGCTGGCGTCTGTCCGGATCGGTAGCTCGTGTCCCACCACGATCGGATCGCGACCGGCTCGGGCGCACAAAACGTGCACCCGAGCCGGCGCGACAATCAGCAGCCCGTTACCGGCAGTCGGGCTTGGCATCCACCTCTGTGCTCTGTCAGGCGGGTACGAACTGCCACTGTTGGTTGGTCCCGCCGTTGGCGGTCCACTGCACGACTTGCGCTCCGTCGCTGGTCGAGGCGCCAGAGACGTCGGCTGCCAGTCCGCTGTTGCGGCTGACGATGGTGTAGTAGCCGTCACCGGTGGGCCGCAGGTACCACATCTGGTTGGTGCCGCCGTTGGCCGACCACTGCTGCAGTTGCAGGCCCTGCGTGGTGCTGCCGCCGTTGACGTCGAGCACCTTTCCGGAGGCGGTGTAGCGCAGGGTGTAGGCGTCCTGCGTGGTGCCGATCGTCCAGGTGGGGGTGCCGCTCTGCTGGACGGTCTTGGCGCCGTCGGCGGTGGAGTTGCCGGCGATGGCGAGGGGCTTGCCGCTGTTGCGGTTGACGATGCGGTAGGTGCCGGGAGTGGGTCCGGTTCCGCTGCCTCCGCTGAGGTTGAAGTACTCGACCGCGTCGGTGAAGACGGTGCTGCCGGACTTCGTGGTCGACAGTTGCAGGTACACGCGGCTGCCGGTGGCGGGGGTGGTGAAGGACACCGGTTGGGTGACCCGTGAGCCGAGCGGGACGGTCAGGGTCGTGCTGCCGGACGCGACGACCGCACCGGTCGGGCTGTCGAGCCGCGCCGTCCAGGTGAAGCCCACCGAGGTGTCGACGAAGTCGTCGTTGAACACGGTGATGTTGCGGGTGACCGTGGCGTTGCGGGCGTAGCCGGGTACCGCCTGCGGCAGCGGGAAGCTGCCGTTCGAGTCCGAATTGCCGGAGGCGGACCAGTAGGGGAGGTCGACAGCGGCCACCGGGTTGAACGCCGCCTGCACGCGCTGGATCTGCGGGTTGCTCCACGGGTCGGGCAGGTTGTCCGCGCCGTAGATGGGGTGACCACCCTCCTCCGGGGTGAAGTCGGTGCTCCGCACGCCGGGTACGACGCTGGCCCAGGCCGACAGCAGCGTGTACGGACGCAGGTCGGTGGCGCCCTTGCCGCGCTTGGCCAGGGTTGCCGTGGCGAACCACTCGAAGCCCTGCTTGTTGTTGCATGCCGGCCAGATGTACTCGCCCTCGCCGTCGGGCCGCCCATTCACGGTGATCAGGCCCTCCCCGTACCTGCCGAAGCCATCGACGTAGTGCGGGATCACCGCGAAGTTGGCGTACGTCATCCCGGGATACAGGCTGACATTCCCGCCGACGCCCACCTCGGCGATGATCGGCCGGGTTCCGTCGGCGCCATTCATCGCCGCGTACAGCTCCTTCTCGAACTGTTCGGAATCCTGGCCACTTTGGTTCGGCTCGTTGTTCTGACTCCAGCGGATGATCGCGGGGTGGTTGCGGTCGCGCAGGACCAGCGCACGGGCGTGGTTGACCATGTTGTCGTGCCCGACGGACTCCTTCCACTCCTGCGAGGATTGGGAGCCGCGAATCGCGACCTCGTCGATGATCATCAGGCCCATCTCGTCGGCGACATCCAACATGTACGGGCTCCCGGGCTCCTGGTGGATGCGCACCACGTTGTAGTTCAGCCGCTGGTAGTTGTCCACCGCCTGCGGCCAACCGCCGTTGCCGGACGACGGGGGCAGGAAGCCGGGCAGGGTGTGGTACGCGTCGCCCTTGCCGCCGTTGTTGATCCGGTCGTAGTCGGCACCCTGGAGGTTGTCGCCGCGGAAGTTGACGCGCACGCCGTTGAGGTAGTAGTAGTCACCGTTCTGGGTGGCCTCCCGGAACCCGAACCGGTACTCGGCGTCGCTCGTCCGGCCGTCGTCGGCGACGGCATGCACCGCCAGCCCGTGCAGCTGCGCCCGGTACCCCGACCGGTACGGCACGTTGGGCCACCAGTACGAGGTGCTGTCGAGGTTCCACGCGACCGGCCCGACGGGCACTGTCACGGTCGAGCGGGCCGCCACGGTGACCGTACGGCTGGGCAGTTCCGGGTAGCTGAAAGCCGTTCCGTTCTTGGACGACAGCGACCCGGTCAACGTCACCGACCGGGAACTGCCCGACGTGTTGCGCACCGTCACGTCGTAGGTCAGTGTCTTGTTCGCCACCGACGTACGCACGAATGTGTCGCTGACGTATACCGCCGGGTAGACCCGCAGGAACGCGGACCCGAAGATCCCCTGCGGTACCGCCTCGGACCACGTGGCGGCGTCGGGCACCAGGTACCGGCCGTTGGATGCCTTCAACGCGCCGCGGCCCTTCACGTTCACCGTGATCGTGTGGGTGGTGCCGGGCGCCGCGTAGGCGCTGATGTCGAAGTTCGACGGGGTGAACGCCGTCGTCTGGGTGGCGACCACGCGGCCGTCGACCGACAGTGTCGCCTGGTGGTTGACCGCGCCGAACTCGATCCAGGTCGACTGGGGCTGCCCCGAGTCCGGCACGGTGATGCTGCGCGAGTACACCGCCTCGTTCACGGTGGTGAAGCCCTGTTTGTACCAGCCGCCACCGGGCACCGCGATCGTGGTCGCCGCCCGGCCCGCGGGCGTGAAGCCCCAGGTCCCGCTTAGGTCGACCGAGGCGATCGCGGCGTTCCCGGCTGCCACACCGTCAACACCGGCGGCGGCCACAGCCCCCATCGCGCCCGGCGCGGCCAGGGCCGACCGGGGGGTCGCCAGGGGCAGCCCGCCCAGCATCAGGGTCAGGCCGAGCGCCACGGTCGCGGCAAGCCCTCTGGCCGACGCCGACAATCGGCCACCCCAATGGGCTTTCGTACGATGCACGGCAACCTCCTGTGACTCATCCGCCAGCTCCGCAACACCGGTTCAGGGCGCAGCCTCAAGGCCGAAACTCGAATCGATTCGACGAATCTGCCGGCGTCGCCGACCACCCCGGGAAGGGTGGCTACGGCCCGGATACATAGATATGTATTAATGGACCTATCGAGCGTGAAGTCAAGGTTTCACGACGGTTACTTCCTGCTCCCTGCGCCTCGCAGACTTCAAACAACCGCCGGTGAGTACGCCCCTTCCGGAGCGCTAGGGCATCGCGATCAGGCATTCCGTGTCGCCAGCTCACCGATGCGGCGTCGACGAATGGCGAATCGATTCGACTCTCCGATGCCAGGCCGCGTGACACGTCGAAGGCGTGGACAGCACTGCGGTCCTCGGAGAAGTCGGCGGGCACCCCGGCCCGGCCTGTTCGATTCGAAACTGGGATTAGAGTGTTGGCAAGGAACGTGCCTCGCCAGCATCACAGGCGGGCTACGGGATCTTGATGGCGAGTGTATGACTGCGCAGACATGACAGCGCAATCATACATAACTATGGCCGGCGATGGGAGGTGCCATGACGCGACTGGCAAGGCCGGGTGGAAGCCCTCCGACGCCGCGCAGCGTGGACGTCGCGCGGCTGGCCGGCGTCTCCCAGAAGACGGTGTCCCGGGTCCTCAACGACGAGCCGTATGTCTCAGCCGACGTGCGCCGGCGGGTCCTGGACGCCGCCGAGGAGCTCGGCTACCGGCGCAACCAGGCGGCCCGGGCGCTGGCCTCCGGGCGGACCCGGTCGATCGGCGTGGTGACGCTCGGCAGCGCCTTGTACGGGCCGGCATCGTGGCTCATCGGCATCGAGCGGGCGGTCCGGAAGGTGGGCTACACGCTGCGGGTGGCCACCACGATCGAGGGCGACCCGGGCGGCATCGCGAGCGCCCTGGCATCGCTGCTGGACCAGGGCGTGGACGGCGTCGTCATCTCCGAGCCGATCGACGAGGGCGTCGGCCTCATCAGCGTGGACGTGCCGGTCCTGGTCCTCGGCGCGCCGCCCACCTTCACCGCGCCGCAGGTGGTGACCGCCAGGGTCGGCGCGGGCCGGCTCGCGCGAGCCGCGACCGAGCACCTGCTGGAGTTGGGGCACGCGACCGTCCATCACCTGGCCGGCCCGCAGCGGTGGTATTCGGCACGGGACCGTCTCGCCGGCTGGCGCGAGGCGTTGCGAGCCTGCGGCGCGGACGAGCCGCCGGTCGTCGAGGGCGACTGGTCGGCCGCGTCCGGCTACGCGGCGGGCCGGGAACTGGTCGGCGACGGCACCGTGACCGCGGTGTTCGCCGCGAACGACGACATGGCGATCGGTCTCATCCGCGCGCAGCTCGAGGCCGGGCGCCGGGTGCCCGAGGACATCAGCGTCGTCGGGTTCGACGACATCCCGGTCGCCGCCTACGTCACTCCCCCGCTCACCACCCTGCGGCAGCCATTCGACGAGGTCGCGCAGCAGGGCCTCGCTCGGCTGGTAAACGTCATCGAGAAACCGGACGTCGAGCTTCCACCGGCGGCCGACCAACCGGTCGAGCTCGTCGTCCGCGCCTCGACGGCACCACCACCGCCCCGACCGATCCCGGTACGCGGCCGCCGAGCGACCCCCCATGCCCACGGTGGCCCGCATGATCAGCCCGCCGGCAGCGAAGTCCCCTCCACCCAGCCCTGATCAGCGTCGATCCGTCCACCCACGGGGCACGTCACCCGAGGCCCGCACCGGCCGTCGCTGACGAGCGGCGGAAGCACCCGCGCGGACGCGCACCTCTCTCGATACCCCTCCTGTCCCAGCACCCCGTTGCCCAGCGCGCCGGCCCCCGCCCTTTTGATGGGAGTTCACCATGGCCACATCGCCCCCAGGAGGTCCTCGCGCCTGGCAGCCGCCATGGTGTCCGCCGGGCTTCCAGGACACGCAGAGTGTGGGTGCGGCGTCGTAAAATCCGCTGAGTTGCATCATCCGCCCGGGGACAGGCTGACCAGTCGGGTTCGGGGTCGTAGTGGGAGTCGACACCGCAGAGTTCCAGTCCGCGCCCAGAAGGGTGACGGTGTCGTCGAGTTGTTTGCCGGGGTTCCGTGGTCCGAGGCGGATGACCGCGACCATGAGCGGGCAGTCCGCGCCGATGCCCAGTCCAATCTCTTCTGGGACAAGCGGATCGACGCTCGCCTGTTTCCAAGGTGCAGGGCGAAGAACAGTTGTAATCCCGGCCCGGCGGGGTGGCGGCCGAAGGAACTGGCCGCCACCCCGCCTCACCGCCGTGCCATGGTGGTACGGGGTTGTCGGACCGTCAGCTACGGGTAGCCCATTGCTGGTTGCCGCCTCCGTGGCACGCCCACAGGTTGAGTTGCGTCCCGTTGGCGGTGCCGTTGCCGACGGCGTCCAGGCAGAGTCCCGACTGGACGGAGGTGATGGTCCCGTTGCTGTTCCGGTTCCACTGCTGGTTCGCGCCGCCGTTGCAGTCCCAGATCTGGACGACGGTGCCGTTGCTGGTGCCCGATCCGCTGGCGTCCAGGCACTTGTTGCCGTAGACGGTCAGGGTTCGGTTGGCGGTGTGGGTCCAGCGCTGGTTGCTGTTGCCGTGGCAGTCCCACAGCTGCACCCGGGCGCCGTTGCTCGTGCTGGAGTTGGCGACGTCGATGCAACGGCTCGACTGGCCGCCCGCGATCATCACGTTCGCCTGGCCGGCCGGCGGCGTGGTCGGCGGCGTGGTGGTCGGCGGCGGGGTCGACCCGAACTGGGTGAAGAACCGCCACACCTCAGGCTTGACCCAGCTTCGCGCGCCGCTCTCACAGCCGGCACATCCGTCCACCGGGCCCTGCTGGTGGCCGCCGTCGAACGGGGCCCAGGCCACCGGGTAGCCGGCCCGACACGAGTAGGTGGTGATGATGTGGGTCAGGCTGCCCCGCGCGGGCTCGGGGGCGTTCTGCGCAGCGCAACCGTTGTTTCTGAGCCACCTGTCGCGTAGTGACCGGCCGCTTTGAATGTTGTCGTTGATGCCGTGAATTCCCAGGTACGCCACGGGCTGGGTCCCACCGCTGCAACCACTGATCTCGCCGGGGGCGGCGATGGCCGCGACCGCGCGGAACACCGTCGGCCGCGAACACGCCAACGAGTAGCTCATCGCGCCGCCGTAGCTGAACCCGACCGAGAAGCGTTGCGTGGTGTCGACGCAGAGCGCGTTCTCGATCACGCGGATCATGTCGTCGGTGAAGGTGACGTCCTCGCCGTTGGTGTTGGCCCAGCCGTTGTTGATGCCCTGGGGGGCGACGAAGATCGTGGTGTTGTTCGACTGCGACAGCATGCCGTAGTAGGCCCAGGCGTAGCCGTCGGTTCCGCCCGAGGCGACGGCACTCGCGGTGCCACCCAGCCAGTGGTAGCCGAAGGCCAGCCGGTGCGGGTAGGTGTTGTCGTAGCTGTCGGGGAGCCGAAGGATGAAGCTGCGGCTCTTGCCGCCGCTCTGGATGGTGTGGGTGCCGCTGTTCAGTCCCGGGGCCTTACCGCAGCCGGCAGTGGTGGCCGCCGAGGCCGGTGGGGCGTCGGTGAGGACGTACGCGCCGACGGTGACCAGGACCAGGGCGGCCAGGATCGCCCCTATCCAGGGGGCCGAGCGTTTACGAGGTGACACAGAGTCGACTCCTTACGGGGAAGCTGCCGTCCGGCTCGGGTGTCAAGCCGGCGACCGCTACTTGAGCCACACCCGGCTGGACGTGAAGGCGTCACCGAAGCGCCGACGTCAACACGGACGGCGGTCGAAGCGGCGGCCGCAGACGTCGACCGGCCCGGTGTCATCTCAGCCCTCCGGACGGGACGCGGGCAGGTATATATCGATGCCTATATTCGTATGACGTACGACGTTCGTCAAGTCCCTGCTGCTGTGGGCCATCAACCAGCAACGCATCGCTTACGGCCAGACCGTCACCGTCGGCCCACCCATGACCGCCGCCGGCCGCCGCACCATCGCCCTGGACCACACCACCGCACGGGTGGACCGTGCGGTGGACCATGGCCGCAGGGGCCACGATCAGCCAACTGTGGAACGGCACGCTGAGCACCAGCGGTTCGTCGGTGACGGTGCGCAATGCCGCGCACAACGGTTCGCTGGCCGCCAACGCCTCGACCACGTTCGGATTCCTCGTCAACGGCGCACCGGCCACGCCCCCGCTGACCGTCACGACGCCATAGCACGCCGATCAGGGTGCGCCGGGTGGTGCGCCCATCACACGGATCTCAGGAATGCCCGCGTGCCCCGGTGTCCGTCCTGCGCACGGCCGGTCAGGATGCCGGGGGTACGGGTGATCACGCCGTACCCCCGAACTGCTGCTTGCGGCGGACGTAGACCCCACCCGGCCAGCTCGTCGAGCATCTCCAGGGCCATCATCCACTTCGGCCGGTATCGCTGGTCCACGACCAGCTACGATGCCGCCCGTCGTCGGATCTGGTCGATCTGGCAGTTGGCGACCTTCCGAGGGTGCCGGAGTACTGCCGGGCCGCACGCTCCGGGGCCTTGCCGTCCTTGAGGAATCCGGTGCTAGGACGGATGTCCCCACACCGCAACGGGGCTCCTCGGCACCGCTCCCGGTCCTGGGCGGTCAGGGGCCCAAGGTTCGTCGCCCACGGACAGAGGTGGCGACTCGGCCCGGGGGCGGCGTCGGGCGAGGTCAGCGCCGGCCTGGTCGCGGTGGCCTGGTCCATCCCACGGTTGTCGCGGGTGACCGTCGCGACCAGGCCGTCGAGGTGAACAGGGTGTTCAGGGCCGTCGCTACAGACCCAGGCTGCGCAGGGTCGGCACGGTCTGGCCCACCCAGGCGAGATCGGCGTCCTCGCGGGCACCCTGGGTGCGTTGTGTGCCGGCCAGAAACCACAGGAAGTAGGTCGTGTAGCCGGGCGCGCTGACCACGGTGTGGTAGCCCTCGGGCATCATCTGCATCAGATGCTCGCGGATGGTGGCGTTTTCCTCGTACCCGTCGTCGGTGTAGACCCGGCTGATGCCGAACCCGTCAACCGGGTTGACGCGGTAGTAGTACATCTCCTCGTGTGCGGCCTCGGCGGGAAGGTCGTCGACCCGGTGCCGGTGCGGCGGGTAGGTGCTCCAGTTGCCCGAGGGCGTGTAGGTCTCGCCGACGATGAGCCGGCGGGCGGGCAGGTCCGGTTGGGCGATCTCGGTGAGGATCTGGTGGTAGGTGCGGCCGAAGTTGGCGGCTCCCCAGCGGCCGGTCGCGACCTGCTCCGGCGCGATGACGTAGGGCTCGGTGGCCAGCTCACTGGGTGCGCTGGGCAGGGCGATCTCCACGGCGGTGACGGCCTCGACGGTGATCGAGGAGCCAGCCGGGAGGTAGACGGAGTGCGGCTTGCCGGAGAAGACGTCCGGACGCTGGCCGACCTGCGGGAAGTGGTGGCCGGCGACGGTGAAGTCGGCGGTGCCGCCGAGAATGACGGCCAGGATCTCCCGATCACCGGACTCGCCGGTCCAGGACTCGCCGGCCGACAGCCGCAGCAGGGTGAAGTCCAGCAGCCGGCAGGGATTGAAGGGCAGCGTGTTCCGGCCGTCGGCGGCGGGGATGGAGCAGTGGTAGCGGTAGTCCATGGTCACCTTTCGGAGGAGGCGGGGCAGTACGGGTCCGTCGCGGCGGTCACCAGGGGCTGGTCCAGCCGGGGATCGTGGCGCGGGTGAGGGCTTCCAGGTAGAAGTAGTCGCCCCACAGGGTTCCCTCGTCGACGCCGACGCCCTTGGGTTTGTCGTAGACGCCGTGCAGGATCAGCGCGTTCGAGCCCGGATGGCCGCCGGTGGAGTAGTGGTCGATGAGCGAACGCAGGATCTCGGCGGCGGCTGTGCGGTACCGGCCGGCGCTGGCCGGGTCGGTGAGGTTGTCCGCGAGTTCGAGCAGGCCGCAGACGGCGATGGCCGCGGCGGAACTGTCCCGTTCCTGGCCGCTGCCGTCGCCGAACTCCAGGTCCCAGTACGCGACGTGGTCGGCTGGCAGGTGGGCGAGGAACCGGTCGGCGCAGGCGCTCGCGGCGGCGAGCAGCGCGGGATCGCCGATGTGCCGGTGGTTGAGGCTGAACCCGTAGATGCCCCAGGCCTGCCCACGGGCCCAGCAGGAGTGGTCGGCGTGGCCCTGTTCGGTCTCGCCCCGCAGCGGGACACCGCTGTCCGGGTCCCAGTAGAAGGTGTGGAAGGTGGTGCCGTCCGGGCGCAGGATGTGCCGGCGCAGTTGGGCGGTGTGCCGGCGGGCGGCCGCGGCGTAGCGGTCGTCGCCGGTGGTGTGGCCGGCCCAGAAGAGCAGTGGCGTGTTCATGAGGCTGTCGATGATGGTACGGCCGCGTTGGCGCGGATCATCGAGGTCGCCCCAGGCCTGGATGATACCGGCGGGTTCGAGCACGCGGGTCATCAGGTGGTCGGCGGCGGCGAGAGCCGCGTCCCGGGCCTGCGGGTCGCCGGTACGGCGGGCCGGGTTGACGCAGGCGAGGGTGTAGAGGAATCCGAGGTCGTGGGTGTCCAGGTCGACACCGTGGTTCATTCGGGACACGAAGCTGTCCACGTGGGACACCGCGGCCCGCAGGTGACGGTCGTCACCGGTCAGGTCGTGCGCCAGCCAGAGCATGCCGGGCCAGAAGCTGGTGGTCCACCCGACGTTGGCGCCCTCGGGCTGGCCGGCGCTCGGTGGCCGGAGCGGGTAGCGGTCGGCGTCGGTGGTGTCCGCGGGATACCGGTCGCCGAAGGTGACGATGTTCGCGTCGACGGTGCGTACCGCGGCGGCCACCGCAGCCGCCAGAGCCTCGGCGTCGGAGTGGGGACGGACGTTGGTTGCCGTCATGGATGCTGTTCTCCCTCGTGGGTCCGGTCCGGGGCCGGGCAGGTGTGTCATCGACGTCCCCCGCTCGCTGGCCGGAACGTGGTGGTCAGGTGCGCTGGGCTGCGGCCGTCGACGGCTCGAGGACGGCCCGCAGGGTGAAGCGGCTGTTGGCCCAGACGACGTAGAGCAGCGGCGCGGCGGCGAGGCCGAGCGCGATCGCGGGCCGGGCCGCTAGGAGCTGGACGAGCAGCGCAAGCACGAGCAGAGACGCGACGGTGAGGTACCACCGGCGCACCGCCAGATATCCGCAGGCACTGGCCACGTCGCGCAGCGGCGCGGTGGGTCGCTCGGCGACGGTCACCAACCCGAGCAGCGTGGTCGCGACGGTGAGGACGATCAGGGTCGCCAGTACCGGCAGGGCGAGTGCCCCGACCCGGTGGCCCCACGCGGCGCGGGCGTCCACGGCGAGCACCACCAGGGCGGCCATGGCTACCGCCGTCCAGAGCATCGCCGGCCGGGCGGTGGCTCGCCAGGCACGGCCGTAGGTGCGCAGCACGCCGCCGGAGTCGCCTGCGGAGTAGGCGGACATGACCGCGAAGACCGCACAGAGCCCGGGCGCGCAGAGCGGGGCGGTCAGCGCGTAGAGCGGCCAGGAGCGCGCCGCGTCGGTGGTGAACGCGAGGGTCACCAGGGGCAGGCAACCGAGCACCAGCAGCAGGTTGGTGACGAGCGCGACGTGGACCCCGTCGAAGACGGCGGTGATGGTGTGGTGGCGTGGCCGCATGGACCTCACCCCTTCAGTCCGGTCGTGGCGATGCCCTCGATGAAGTGGCGTTGGCCGAGCAGGAAGATGACCGCGACGGGTAGCACGGACAGCACGGAGCCGGTCATGATGAGCGCGTACTCGGCGTTGTACTGAGAGATGAAGGTGTTCAGCCCCAACTGGATGGTGCGCAGCTCCGGACTGCGCAGGTAGATCAGCGGGCCGAGGTAGTCGTTCCAGGTGGTCACGAACGTCAGCAGGGCCAGGCTGGCGAGCGCCGGCCGGGACAACGGCAGCATGATCCGTCGGTAGATGCCGAACTCGCTGAGCCCGTCGACCCGCGCCGACTCGCTGAGTTCCTCGGGGATGGTCTCGTAGAACTGCTTCATCAGGAACACGCCGAACGCGCCGAACGCCTGTAGCGCGACGATCGACCACAGGGTGTTCGACAGGTGCAGCTTCGACATGAGGATGAACTGCGGGATCATGTACGACTGCCAGGGCACCGCGATCGTTCCCACGTACGCCAGGAAAAGCAGGTTGCGGCCGGGGAAGCGGACCCGGGCGAAGCCGTAGGCGGCGAAGCTGCCGGTGAGCACCTGCAGGACGGTGACGAGCACCGACAGCAGCAGGGTGTTCCACAGCCACGTCGTCATGTCCGAGCGCTGCCAGATGTCGAGGTAGTTCCGCCACACCACGGGATCGGGCAGCCAGGTGATCGGGATGGTGAAGACGTCGTTGTTGGTCTTCAACGACGCCGCCACCATCCAGTAGAACGGCAGCAGCAGCCCGACCGCCGCGAGCACGAGGGTCACGTACCCCACGAGCCGCCAACCCCGGAGCCTGACACGTCGGGTGGGTGTCCCGCGGTGGCCGGGCGCGGCGACGGCCGGTGCGGGCACGGAGAGGTCGGTCGCGGTCATCAGCTGTTCCTCCGCTTGTTGACCATGAACTGGATGACCGTGATGCCGAAGCAGATGGCGAACAGGACGATGGAGACCGCCGAGGCGTAGCCGAACTGGTTCTCCTCGAAGCCCTTCTGGTAGATGTACTGCGAGAGCACCAGTGTCGACTGGCCGGGCCCGCCGCCGGTCATCACGAGAATGAGGTCGAAGACCTTGAAACTCTCGATGGTGATCAGCACGGTGACGAAAAAGGTGGTGTGTCGCAGGCCGGGGAGGGTCACGTGCACGAACCGCTGCCACGCTGTGGCGCCGTCGGTCTCGGCCGCCTCGTAGAGCTGGGCCGGAATGGTCTGTAGGCCGGCCAGGAACAGCAGCATGTAGTAGCCCATGTAGCGCCAGGTGCCGACGATGATGACCGCCGGCATCGACCAGGTCGACGACGTGGTCCAGCCCGGCGGGTCGTCCACCCCCACGGCGCGCAGGAGCGCGTTGACCGGCCCGTACTCCGGACTGAACAGTTGGTTCCACACGATCGCGATCGCCACGATCGAGGTGACGTAGGGGAAGAAGGCGACGGTACGGAAGAACCGCACGCCGCGCAGTCTGCGATTGAGCAGCAGCGCCAGCCCGAGTGCGGCCGCGAGGGTCAGCGGGATGTGGAAGACCGTGTAGTAGACGGTGTTACGCAGCGCGGTCCAGAAGCTCGCGTCGCCCCACATCCGCCGGAAGTTGGCGGTGCCGGTCCACTCGGCCACCCCGAAGACGTTCCAGCTGGTGAAGGCCACGTAGAACAGCACCGCGACGGGTAGGAGGGTCAGCACGGCGAAGCCGACGAAGTTGGGCAGGATGAACGACCAACCGGCGACCGTGTTGTGCCACACCAGACGCCGGTTCCTGGGTCGCGTGCGCGGCAGTGTTGCCATAGGGATTCTCCGGGGGCGTTCGACGTGGCGGCGGGTCCGGCAGGCAATTCAGCCGCGCCGGGCCCGCCGTGAGTTCACTGGTTGAGGACCTCGTTCTTGGCGCGGGTCTGCGCCTCGCTCAGCGCCGCATCGACGCCCTTGCTGTTGGACAGGATCGCCGAGTGCGTCTCGTTGAGGAGGTTCTGCAGACCGGCGGTGTGTTTCGAGACCGGGTTCTCCGGCTTGATGGTGTGCTTGGCATAGGCGAACTTCGACAGGTCGTCCTGCGGTACGCCGTCCAACCCGAACAGCGTCGCGGTGACCGCGTCGGTGACCTGGGCCGGGGTGATGCCGATCCCGGCCAGCGCCTTGCCGGCATCCGGGCCGGCCGCGTACTGGAGGAATGCCTTGGCCACGGCGACCTTCGACTTGCTGATCTTCGGGTTGATCCCCAGGCCGGTCGGGTCACCGAAGGTGACAGGTGTGGCGGAGGTGCCGGTGGTGGACTTGTCGAACTGCGGCACCGGGGCGATCCCCCACCCGAACGTGTCGGCGTCACCGCTCTTGCGCTGGTTGAGCAGCGTCGCCACGTACCAGGTGCCCATCGGCAGCAGCGCCGACTGCTGCTTGCCGAACTGCGCCTGGTAGGTGAGCTTGTTGGTCTTCGCGGTGCCGAAGGTCGGCTGCGCGCCGGCCGCCTGCAGGTCCAACGACCGCTCGTAGTACGGCTTCAGGTAGCCGAAGTCCCCGGAGAGCAGGTCCGCGCCGGGGGTCTGGGCGAGCGCGAATCCCTGCACGGTGGACTGGAAGGTGTGCTGGTACGCGCCGGTCGCGTTCGAGCCGGCCGCCTTCAGCCCGGTGTGCAGTCGCTTCGTCGCGTCGGTGTAGTCGTCCCAGGTCCAGCTGCCGTCCGGCGGTGCCACCTTCGCCTTCGCGAACAGGTCCTTGTTGTAGAACAGCACCCACGAGTCCTGCCGGTACGGCACCGCGTACGCCTTGCCGTCCACCTGGAACGACGCGAGCGCCGGGCCCGAGCTGAGACCGGAGATGGCGTCGGAGACGTCCAGCAGCTGACCACCGCTCTGGTACGTGTAGAAGTTCTTGAGGTTCTTCATCACGTACAGGTCCGGGGCGGTGCCGGCGGCCAGGTCCGTGATCATCTGGGTGTCGTAGTCGTTGCCTGCGGCGTACTCCTTGAGCTCCACCGTCACGTTCGAGTGGGTCGCCTTGAAGCCGTCGGCGAGCGTCTTGAACTCGGGCGTGGACGACAGGCTCCAGCCGGCCAGGGTGATTGTCACGGGGGCGTTGGGGTCGACTGGCTCGTCTCCGCCGCCGCAACCGGCGAGAACAAGCGTCAGGGCCGTCGCGGCGCTGATGACGGCAGGTATCGCGCGCTTCATCCCTTTCTCCTTCAGGTCAGGGGCCCGGACGGGCCCGCACTGCTACCAGGCCACCGCGGTGGGCCCGGCATGTTCCGTGTCCAGCCGGGTCGACGTGCTGACCCCGTCGGGCCAGTCGACGGCCAGGTGGAGGCCGTGGGCGGCCTCGTCGGCCACGACCCGGCACGCCTGCCCGGCCGTGGCTGCCGGGGCCCTGGACAGCTCGAGGAGGGCGACGACCCATGCGCCCGGCCGGACGGGGTGGTCCAGCCAGGGCACGACCAGGTCGCCGGCCAGCGGCCCGCCGTGCGGAACAACGGTGGCACCGGCCGTTCCGCCGCCGTGAACGCTGTCGAGCCTGCTGGTCAGGCCGGCCCCCGTCACGGCCGCCACCCGGTCACCCAAGGTCGCCGTCGCGTTCCCGGCAACGGCCCAGCCGCCGATCCGCAGCCGCAGCGCAGCCGCCCCGACACCGTCGGCGAGGTCGTCGACGCGGGTCAGCCGGAGTTCCCAGGGGCCGTGGACCAGCGAGTACACCGTGAGGTGCCCGGCCGGTCGGGACCGGCCCCGGCGGCCGCCGCCGTGATCGCGTTGACCGGGATCCGGGTCGACCCAGTGGGCGAGGGCACGTGATCCGGCCACCCCGACGCCGTCGGTGTCGACGTACACGGTCAGCAGGCGCATGCCGGCGCGGTGGGTGACCCGACCCGCGTCGTCGACGAGGGTGACGGACTGGTCGAGCGGACTGACCCAGCCGCTGTCGTCGAGGACAGGGCTGGTGGCGGTGGAGTAGCCCAGCCGGGCGTAGAGCGGGGAGTCTCCGACGGTGGCGCCCTCGACGGCGTGGTCGGTGCCGTGGTTGACGACACGGACGACCCCGTCGGCGCGGGTGCCGGAGACCAGCCAGCCCGGCGCGGGTATCGCCCGTACCGAGTCCCGCTCCTCGACCGGGAGCGGCTCCTCGACGGCCGTCCAGACGGGATGGTCGGCGGGCAGCGCGATGCCGAGCAGACCCTTGCTGGCCCAGTACGGCGAGCCGGGCCCGGAGTACGACTGCGCCAGTCGCGGCCACGGCCCGTGCCAGCCGAGGGTGAGCAGGCCGCGTTCGTCCACGGCGCCGTTGGCGACGAAGTGGCGCACGATACGGGTGGCCGCGCGGCGCAACTGACCGGGGCTGACCGAGGACACGCCGGCGATGGCCCCGACCCAGAACGGCGCCGCCGCGGCGAATCGGTAGGTCAGGCTCCGTCCCTGGATCAACGGTGATCCGTCGGCGCCCACGAGCGCGACCGCATCGCTCAGGAAGCGGTCGAGGCCGGCCAGGTCCCGTTCGCGGCGCTGCTCGGCCAGGCCCGCGGCGCCGGCCATGCGCGCCCACAGCGTCGGGTACAGGTGCAGGGCCCAACCCACATAGTGGTCGTAGGCGCGGTCTGATCCGTCGGACATCCAGCCGTCGCCTCGGGCGAAGCCGTCATGGGTGCGCAGGTCCTCGGCCATCTCGTCGAGCGAGTGCGGCCCGCCGACCGAACGCAGGAACGTCTGGACGACCAGCCGGAACCAGACCCAGTTGATCCGTGGGTACGTGTCGTCGCCGACCGCCGGGCGCAGATAGTCCACTACCCGCTCCCGCACCACGGGCGGCAACCGGTCCCAGATCCACGGACGGGTCAGGTCGAGGACCAACGCGATGGAGGCGGCCTCCACCTTCGCCTGGGGGTGCTCGTCCAGGCGCACCCAGCGGTCCGGACCGCTCGGGTCGGTGCCGGCGGCGATGCCGGTCGTGTACCGGTCCACGAGTTCGTCCACGCCCACTCCCCGGGCACCCGCGATGCGGAAGCCGGCCAGCAGGAAGGTGCGAGCGAAACCCTCCAGGCCGTCGACGGCCCGTCCGTAACCGCCCGCCGGCCCGGGAAAGGTGACGAGGGCGTGGCCGGGCGACGCGAACGGCCGGACGGCGGCGAGCATCCGGTCGGCGAGGGCCAACCAGTCATCCCGGTGCCAGGTCGCGGCGGGGGCGGCCGGGTTCGTCCCCGGTGTCGGCCGGCCGGCCGTCCCGAACGTCATCCGAGGTCCTGTCGCATCAAGCCGTCTCCGTGAAACGTGGCGAGCGGGGCGTTGCCCATGAATGTGACGTGCAGACATCCACCGGGTTTCCGAAGTAAAACGCTCACATCAGAGCAAGTCAATGCCGTCCTCAAACCGATACGGACACAACCGATCAAAGAGGGAAACAATACTGCTTTGACCGGCCAAGTGATCTGATACGATCACCATCGTTCATAACCGCTCTACCGTCCGAGGGGTCATGACCATCGCCGACCGCTTCGCCGGCCCGCTGACTGCGGCGCGGCGCGGTCACCGGACGGAACCACCGGGACGGATGTTCGCGTCGCCGCAGGACGCCTGGTGCCTCGACCCGGGCCAGACGACCTCGCCGCCCCCACAGCCACCTGCCCGTGGCCGGCCAGTCATGGCTCGGCGGCGGCCGCGCCCGGCCGCCGCGCCGGGCGGCGCCTGGCCGGCTCGGCGACGGTCGGCAGCCGGGTGCGGCGTCGTGCGCCGCGACGATCCGGCGGAGCACGACTCCTATGCTCTTCGACGGATGGGAGATGAGCTGATCCGGCTCGCGATCGACGTCACCGCGTTCGACCCGGCCGGCGAGCTCATCCGCACCCCGCACGAGCTCCCGCCGCACCAAGCGTTCCCCGGAGGTCCCCCATGACCAAGGACAGTCCTGTCGTCGCCACGACGGAGGGCTCCCGAGGGCCGCTTCAGGTCGCCCGCCGTCAGCAACTGTTGGCAGCCCTGCAACGGGACGGCTCGATGCGCGTCTCCGACCTGTCCCACGCGCTGGGCGCCGCGCCGGTCACCATCCGGCGTGACATCGCGGAGCTGGCCGCCGAGGGTCTGGTGCGCCGCGTCCACGGTGGGGTCGCCCTGATCCTGCCGGACGACGCCCCGGCAGCAGACGAGGCACCAGTCGCCGGCCTGGACCCGCTGGTCGGACGCGCCCTCGGCATGCTCGTGCCCTCATTGGACTACTACTGGCCGGACGTGGCCCGCGGCGTCGAGGGAGCAGCCCGCGAGCTCGACATGCGCGTGGTACTGCGCGGCTCCTCCTACGACACCGAGGACGACCAGCCGCAACTGGCCCGGCTCGTGGAGCGGATGGGCGTCGACGCGCTCATCATCGCGCCGAGCATGGACGCGCCGAGCGCCGAGCGCACCATCGAATGGCTCGACCAGGTCGGCATCCCGGTCGTCCTGCTGGAACGCACCGCCACGGTAGGCAGCCACCACGCGGTCATGGAGTCAGTGGTCACCGACCACGCACTCGGTGCGGCCATGGCGGTACGCCACCTCACCTCGCTCGGACACCGCACGGTCGGCCTGGTGCTCGATGCCAACAGCCCCACCAGCCAGCACGTACGGCGCGGCTGGCTCGACGCCACTACCGAGTGCGGCCTCGACCCGGACGCGACGGTGGTGGCCGTGGTGCCCGACGCGCGGTCACCGGAGCGGGACACCGTACTCAACGACGTCCTCGACCGGTGTCAGGCGACCGGGACGACGGCGCTGCTGGTGCACGCCGACGCCGAGGCCATCGCGCTGGTACAGCACTGCGAGGAACGGCACCTCTCCGTTCCCGGCGACCTCTCCATCGTGGCGTACGACGACGAGGTCGCCGGCCTCTTCAGCCCGCCGCTGACCGCGGTCCGACCGCCTCGACGCTCGATCGGACGGGCCGCCGTGCGTCTCGTCGCCGACCGGCTTGTCGACCCCGACCGCCCCACCCACCGGATCGTCATCAGCCCGTCACTGCGGATCCGGGGATCGACCGCGCCGCCACCCGCGTAGGTGCTCCACCTCATCCTCGGCTCCCCCGGTCACCGTCCGCCCGGCCGATACGGCAATGCTGGCCGACGCTCCTGGTCTGCCAGTCTGAAGAGGTCAGATCGATCCGGCGCCATCGGCTCACCGGCAGCACGCCTGGTGGCTCGGCGTCGGCTTCGGAATCGAGATCCACGACGACCTCCGTGTTTCGTTGATCAGTGGGGCAGGTCAGGTGCGTGTGCGGCAGGTGGTGCGGGCGTCGGCGTACCAGGCCGTAGTGAGAAGTCCTGCCTGGTGCCGTGACCACGAACGTTCACGGTGTCGGATGACACGCCGTCGTGCCTGTCGGCTGGAACCACGACTCGGACACTCCCCGTGACGAGCCGAGGAACTGTCCGGTCCGGGCTGGCCCGCCGGGCCCGGACCCGTTACCGCGCAGGCCCGCCGGGCCCGGGCCTCTCTCGGGCCCGGACCGAGTCCGGCCCCGAGAGAGGTGGCGGTCAGCTACGCAGACTCCATCGCTGGTTGGAGCCGCCGTTGCAGGACCACAGGATCAGTTTGGTGCCGTTAGCCGTCCCGGCGCCGTTCGCGTCGAGGCACAGTCCGGACTGCTGTCCGGTGATCGTGCCGTTGGAGTTGACGTTCCACTGCTGGTTCGGCTGGCCGTTACAGTCCCAGATGATCACCGTCGTGCCGTTGCTCGTACCCGCGCCGTTCGCGTCCAGGCACTTGCTGCCGTACACCTGCAGTTGCCTGCCCGAAGTGTAGGTGAAGCGCTGGCCCATGGCGGTGCCGCAGTCCCAGAGCTGCACCTGGGTGCCGTTGTTACGATCCGTAGCGACCGCAGCTTTGTCGTTGATTGTCAGAGATGGGCACTGAACTGCACTGACGCCATCAAGCGATAGTCGTCGATTGTCACTGATTGTCGACCGCGAGCGGGGGTTTTCGGGGGGTAAACGGGGGGGCCGAAACGCGGATGCAACGCCCTGCGGGCCCGCCGCCCAGAACCTGCCGATGCCAAGAGAGGGGGTGATGCTCCCGCCGTCGCATTCCGACCGCCGCAGAACCCCGCTCACACGGTCGACCGCACCCCTCCGGGGTCGGTCGTCGTCACTTAACCCCGTGGTCGCGGCGGTGCGCCGCCAACGCCCGCTGGTCCGGCCGGTGCGCGGGATCCGCCGTTGGCGGGAGTTCGGCCCCGGAGAACTCGCCGTAGTGGTCGAGCCCTTCCGCAACCTGGACCCGGTACGAGTCGTCGATCCAGAGCAGCCCTTGGTCGAAGAGGTTGTGTAGGTCTGCTCGGAGTAGAAGGCCGTTGGAAACCCGGTTGGTGGCCGGTCCGTCGTACGGCTCGATGTGCGCGGCCTGCAGCGCTGCCTCCACGCCGCAACCGCTGATCGCGCAGCGGCCCTGGTACGCCACGATGAGCCGGCGACGGAAGTCGGCCTGCCCCTGTCGGGCCGTCACTTGCGCCAGCTGGCGACGGCGGCCCTCCGGCAGTCCCTCGGGTTCGGGCGCCCGGGCCTCGTCCAGAATCTCGACCAGGCGGTCCACCTCTACCGGCTGCACGGCGCGAACGCCCTGCACGACCTTCTCCAATACGTCTGTCCCCGCCACGCCGCGTCTGAGCAGGAAACGGGTCAGCGGCACCTCCCATCGTATCTCCAGCCGCCACTGCGAACCGTCACCGTCGGCGCGGAGGTACGGGTCAGCCCAGGCGGTCCCAGCGGCCACGATCCGCCGGTACGGGGTGCTGGCATAGACCCAGATGCGGTCCCCGGCCCGAATCTGATGGAAGCAGGAGGACAGGTGCCAGTCGTCGTATGCGCCGTCGGCTGGCAGGCTCCCAAACATCTCCAGCACGTCTTGGTCGTAGCCCCACATCTCGGTCCGGTCGTTCACCGGATAGATCCACTCGGCGGCCGGGCGCGCGCGGCCCAGCACCTCGTCGACAAGCCGGTGGCTATGCCCGGCGCCCTGCATGGTCCGCGCGGTGAGGAGGGCGGAGGTCAGATGCCGGACTGCGGCAGCGAAGCGCTCGTCGGCGAACGCCGCAACCAACTGGTCGTACGGACCACGCACCCGAGCCTGGTCCGGTCCAGCGTCCCGGTAGTCCGACCACTCCTCGGTGAGGCCCGGAAACTCCCGGGCCAGGGCTCGGCCGGTCGACCAGTGCCGGCGGAGCACGGACCGCCGGACGACGACGAACCCCTCGGCTACGTCCTGGTTCTCCGGATCGAGCGGTTGGTGCAGAACGAACGTCTCCATCGTTCGCATGCACACCGCGGACAGCCGACGCGGGCTGCTCTTGGTGTTCGGCAGGCAGGAGAGGGTCCAGTACTCCCGCTCCGTTCCGGCCGGGTTGGGCACCGCGACGTCCAGGTACGCCCGGTTCGCTTCGACCACGGCGGAGTAGTACCCGCTCTCGCTCAGCCGCTCGAACTGGTTCTTGCCGTTGGCCACCATAGGCTTCGCCGACTCCTCGTCCCGGCCCTGAGGCCGACTACCCGAACGCCCCCAAGTGGGCGATGAAGGAATGGTGATGCTAGTAAATGCGCTGACGAACACGCTGCCACCGGAGAAAGCCGGGAGCCGGAACGGGACCAACAGCCCACGCGGAACGGCCCGCTCGGGTGGCTGTCGTCACCCGAGCGCTCCTCCCGGTGGCCGCCCGGGAGGTCGGCACGGTCTATCGGACGGAAGCAGGCGGGGAACTGATGGAAACTCCACCGAGCAATCAGGAAGCAGGTGCCACAGTGACCCCGATCGAGGTCGCCGGTCGACCGGTGAACGACCCGCTTGGCGTCTTCGTCGACTACTGCCAGCAGCATGCCCGCACGGTCCGCGCCTACGACTGGCTGGCCGGCACGCACCCCGTGCTGACGCCGAAGCTCATCAAGGCAACTCGCGCACCGTACATGGGCAGCAGAACGAGCCGGGAGCAGGAGCGCCACCTGCTCCGGTTGAACGAGACCGCACCCTGGGACGACGTCCCGCTCGACGCCCACCTCCGCGACGCCGACCCGATGCTCGACGACGGCCACTACGACTGTGCGCTTCGGTTGTACCAGCACTTCTTCCAGGATCGTCCGCGAGGGCTCGGGCACGCGAAGGTGAGCAAGGCCTTACACCTGGTGCGGCCTGGCCTGTTCCTCATCCTCGACAGCGCACTGGTGCGCCGTTACCGGCGGGCCGCCGGGGTTGCGGCACGTGAACTGCAGCAGGCAGGCAGCCGGCACGCACCACTGCGGCGGGCCTACTGGGAGGCATACCGCACGGATCTGCTGCGGGCCGCCGAGGGCCTCGCGTTGTTGCGGGGCGCCGCACGCGACCACGACGATCCGCTGGTCGCCGAGGCGGCGGATCGCCTGTCGGACGTACGCCTGCTGGACATCCTTGCCTGGATGCCGGACCGAAGGGCTTCAGCGGCCTCGTGACGGTCGACCCTGCGACGCCAGCACCGGCAGGGTGGTCATGGGGCGCCAGGACCGGCCTCAGACCGATACGGTCGGCGCTATGACCTTTGTGGAGGCCGGCGAGGGACTACCCATGCTCGGCAAACTCGAACTACTCGACGTGCGGCAGGTCTGGAAGCACGAGGCGCACATCTTCACGCCTTGGTTGCTGGCGAACGCGGACGTGCTCGGCGAGCTGCTCGGCATGGACTTGGCACTGTCGTCAGCGGAACACGCCGTGGGCGGATTCTCGTTGGACCTGATCGGCGTCGATGAGGCGACGAACGAGACGGTGATCATCGAAAACCAGCTGACGAGGACAGACCACGGCCACCTGGGCCAGTTGCTGACCTACGCCGGTGGGACGGATCCGGTCACCGTGGTGTGGATCGCGACCGAGTTTCGCGAGGAACATCGGGCCGCGTTGGACTGGCTCAACACCCGTACGGACGAGAACACGCGGTTCTTCGGCATTGAGATCAGTGCGGTACGCATCGGCGAGTCGGTGCCGGCGCCCCTCATGCGCCTGGTCGTGCAGCCGAACGACTGGGGCAAGAAGGTCAAGGCGATCGCCAAGGGCGACACCGCGGCAAGCGACCGAGCATTGGCCTACCAAGAGTTCTGGACGAGGTTCCTGGAGGCGGTCCATGACCGCAAGCTCGGGTGGACGACGTCGACCAAGGGCTCGCCGCAGAACTGGCAGTCCCTGCCCGCCGGCATGAACGGCATGTCGTACACGTGCACGTTCGGCCGATCCGGCCTGACGAGCGAGATCTTCTTTCAGGACCCCGATCCCGCGGTCAACGACGCGCGTTTCGCCGCCGCCCGCGCCAAGCTGGCGCCGACTCTCGGAAACACCCTGTCGTACGAACCGCTACAGGCCAGGAAGGGGTGCCGCATCGCGGAGTACCGCAAGGGTGACATCGGCAACGGAGACGACTGGCCCGAGTACATAACCTGGTTCATCGATGCTCAAACCCGCCTTCGTACGGCGATAGCCGAAGGCGGTGGCCTGGCCTCGCTCATCAATCCTTAACGGTGCACTACTCGTCGCCCGCAAGGTCGCCTCCGGCGCGGGCACCAAGGAAGTCGCCGCGCTGCTGTTCGTCAGCCCGCGAACGATCGACGCACACCTACGTAACCTCTACCGCAAGCTGGGAATCACCTCACGCCGGCAGCTGCGCGAACTCCTCCGCTGACACGGCCGGGCCGACCAGACGACAGTAGGGCCCCGCCGGCAGGGACCGGCGTGACCGCCGGGTCATCCCAGCACTGGAACTCGGGCGCGATCACACCCCCGTTCGGCAAGCGCCTTCAGCTCCGTTAGCCATGTCTCCAGACCCGCGCCGAGAGCCGTGGTAGAGAGCTCGACGTCCTGCTCCACCTGTTCGCCGCGCCACGTCTCCTCGGTCCGTACGAGGACCCGGCCGTTGATTTCGGTAAACGTCCAGACGTGAACCCCCTCGCTGATACGAAGGCCGGCGCCGATGGCCGGCCCGGTGGGTCTGACCCGCGCACCGCAGGGTCCCGGCCTGCGCCGTCAGCAAAAGCTGGCCTCGGCCCGGGCCGGTGCGCCTGCGACGCCCGCTAGGCCGGCCACGACCACTGCCACCACGATGACATTCATACGAATTCACCCGGCGGCCAGCCGCGCCCCGGACATCCCAGTCGGTGCGGATCGCCGGAAGCGGAGATCGAGTCAGGGGCCGCGCCAATGAGTCTCCACGACAAACCTATTGGGAAACGGACCGACTCCCGACCCGGCCGGCGAGACGGTCACACCTCGCGTCCAGTGTTCTCGCGTCCGGTCGCGCTGCCCGGTGTCCTCGATTGCGGGAGCCTTGCTCGACCCGGCGGGATGGTGCGACAATTGATCGAAGTGTATAAATATTTACTGAGCGGGCCGGCGACCGTGGAGCGGTGCGGCCGGAGCAACGGAGCCGGGCCGCACGCCCCAGGCCACCATCCGGCGCCGGGCCGCGTTCTCCAGGGAGCAGCCAGCATGAGCATGTCACCGTCCGGACGCGTGTCCGCCCGGGTCCGGACGGTTCTCGCCGCCGCCGGATCCGTCCTCGTCGTGGGGGCGCTCGTCGGCGCCGCTCCGGCCAGCCCGGCCGATCCGCCTACCAGGATGGACAACCCGTACGTCGGAGCGCGGGTCTACGTCGACCCGGAGTGGGCCGCCCGCGCCGCCGCCGAGCCCGGTGGCGACGCCGTCGCCGGCCAACCGACCGCCGTCTGGCTGGACCGGATCGCCCGGATCGAGGGCAAGGACGGGATGATGGGTCTGCGCGAGCACTTAGACGCGGCCGTGGCGCAGCGCGCCGACCTCGTCCAACTGACCCTCTACGACCTGCCGGCCCGCGACTGCGGCCGACAGGCTCCGCCCGGCGAGCTGTCGATCGGCGACATCGCCCGTTACCGGACCGAGTTCGTCGACCCGATCGTCGAGATCCTCGCCGACGCCCGCTACGCCGATCTGCGGATCGTCACCTTCGTCGAGCCGAACTCACTGCCCAACCTCGTGGTCAACGTGAGCCCCCGCTACAACGCCACCCCAGCTTGCGACGAGGTCAAGGCGCGCGGCACCTACCTCGATGGGATCGGGTACGCCCTGGCCCGGCTCGGCGCCATGCCCAACGTCTACTCGTACCTGGACATCAGCCACCACGGTGAGACCGGCTGGGCGGACAACGCCGACCCGTTGACGGCGTTGCTGGCGCAGGCCGCGACGAACGGCGGCAGCACGCTGGCCGACGTGCACGGCTTCGTCGCCAACACCGCCAACTACTCGGTCCTGCGCGAGGAGCACTTCCGGGTCGACGACGTGGTCGCCGGCCAGCCGGTGTACCAGTCGAAGTGGGTCGACTGGAACCCGTTCGTCGACGAGATCCCCTATGCACGGCACATGCGCGACCGACTGATCGCAGCGGGCTTCTCCCCGCAGGTGGGGGTGGTGGTGGACACCTCCCGCAACGGCTGGGGCGGCCCGAACCGACCCACTGGCCCGGCGACCTCGTGGGACGTGAACCGTTACGTCGACGGCAGCCGGCTCGACCGGCGGACGGTAGTCGGGAACTGGTGCAATCAGGTGGGCACCGGTCTCGGCCAGCGGCCGACCGCCGCGCCGGAGTTGGGCATCGACGCCTACGTCTGGGTCAAGCCGCCCGGCGAGTCCGACGGCGCCAGCGCCCGCCCGGGTACGGGCCGCCCGTACGAGCCCTTATGCGATCCGGACTACCTTCCGCCGCACGGTTCGACGTGGCCCACCGGCGCGATGCCGGCGGCACCCCCGTTCGGGGAGTGGTTCCCGGCACACTTCCGCCAACTGCTGGTCAACGCCTGGCCGCCGCTGTAACTACTCGCGAGACTCCACCAGGTTCTGATCGCCGCTGTGGCGGCGCGCGTCTCGACCGTGATACCAGCCGTTCTCGTCGTCCGCCAGTGGGACACGGCCCGACTGGGTGGCGATCGAAGGAGACGACCGCCACCCCACGTCGGCACCCTACCGTTGCGCCCGCCGTCTGCAGTTGTCCCTGAACACCGTCAAACGCTACGCGCGAGCCGACCGGCCCGAGCGGATGCTCCCCGTCCACACGTACCGGACTAGGTTCTGTCTCGCGGATCTTGGTTGTCGGGGACGGCGCGTAGCCAGTCGAGGGTTTCGACCAGGTCGAGGGTGGCCTGGAAGTTGGCGGCCAACTTGTCGTAGCGGGTGGCGAGTTGTCAAGCCCCGGGTTTGCTGGAGAGTTGGTTAGCTGGTTTCAGGGGTGTGGTGACCGGGTGGGTCATCGCGTGTAGTGCTTCGTGTTCAGCGGGTGGGACGTGTCCGAGTTCGCCGTGTAAGCGCCGGTTGTTGTACCAGTCGATGTACTCGACGGTGGCCATCTCCAGGTCGTCGAGCCCACGCCACGGGCCTCGGTTGCGGACGAGTCCGGCCTTGTACAGGGAGTTGAACGCCTCGGCCATCGCGTTGTCGTACGAGTCGCCCGTGGAGCCGACCGAGGCGACGGCGCCGGCCTCGGCGAGGCGTTGGCTGTAGCGAATCGCTCGGTATTGCACGCCCTTATCCGAGTGGTGGATCAATCCGCCCAGGTCAGCGCCCTGATGTTCGCGGCGCCACATCGCCATCTTCAGCGCGTCGAGCGCCAGATCCGTGTACAGCGACGTGGACACCTGCCAGCCGACGATCATGCGGGAGTGCACGTCCAGGACGAACGCGGCGTACACCCAGCCCACGCTGGTACGCACGTAGGTCAGATCCGCGACCCACAGCTGATTCGGTCGTACTGCGGTGAACTCACGTCTGACCAGGTCGGCAGGCCGGCCGGTCTCGGCAGCGGGCCGCGTCGTCCGCGGAGACTTGTCACGCAGCAGCCCGCGCAGTCCGGACTCGCGCATCAGCCGCTCGACCGTGCACCGGGCCACCCGCACGTCGCGTCGGTGCAGCTCGTGCCAGATCTTGCGAGCGCCGTAGACGCCGTAGTTGTCCGCGTGGACCTGCTCGATCACCGCGGTCAGCTCCTCATCGCGCCGCGACCGGGCCGAGGCCGGACGGGTCCTGGCGGCGTAGTAGGTCGACGGTGCGATCTGCGCGGGCGTGTCTTCCAGCGCCTGCAAGACCGGCTGGACACCGTGTTCGGCCTTCTGCGAGTCGACGAAGTCGACCCTCATCGCGACGGACGGTCCAGCTCCGCCGCGAAGAAAGCGGTCGCCCGCTTGAGGATGTCGACGTCCTCGCGCAGCCGGCGGTTCTCCCGCCGCAATGCCGCCAACTCGTCGCGCTCAGCGCTGGTGAGCCCGTCGGTACGGGTACCGGCGTCGAGGTCGGCTTGCTTGACCCAGTCCCGGACAGCTGTCTCGGTCAGGTCGAAGTCCTTCGCGACCTGCCCCACCGTCCGGTCCCCGCGTCGACACACCTCGACGATCTTGGCCTTGAACTCCGGCGTGAACGCCCGACGAGGCCGGCGCGGCTTCTTACCCATGCCTTCCATGATGAACATCCTCCCGAGGGCCGCACAGGCCCCCTGATCTGGGATGTCCGTCAAATCGGGTCAGGCCCACTTCCTGCTTGTGACGGTCCTACTTGTCGTTCCGTCAAGGATGAGCACTCCTCCCGGCGTGCACGAGTGGCGGAGGGAGGAGGTGATGGGCGATGGCCCTGCGGGCCGCCACCGTATGCGCGGCAGGCGAGGTGTCATGGCCAGCAGGGACGAAGGACCGGAGCGTCGGCCACGGCGCGCGGGCTCTCCGCGTACCGCAACGTGCTCCGCTCGTTCCCGGTTTTGCCGAGGTTTGTGGACGCTCGCTGCATAGGCCGTGGCACGCGGAACGCGACGCCGGACGACTGCAGCAGATCAGCACCCACTGGCTGCGTCACACCACTTTGACAAGGGTAGAGAGGGCAGCGGCGGTTTCGCCGACGCCTGCCAACGCCACGGCATCCGCCGCTCGATGGGGCGCATCGGCTCGTCGTATGACAACGCCCTGGCCGAGTCGTTCTTCGCCACCCTCAAACGCGAACTCGACGTCGACCACCGCCGCTGGACCAGCGAAGCCGACGCCCGCCGCGACGTGTTCCGCTGGATCGCCTTCTACAACCACCGACGCCGCCACTCCGCACTCAGCTACCTCAGCCCAGCCGACTACGAACAAACCCTCACACCGACTACGCTGCACCAGATCGCGGCATAACCCGGTGTCCACATCCCGGGGGAACCTCAATGACGTAATCGTCCCCACGGAGGGCCCGAATGAACTCGTGCCCCGCCGATCCGTCAACAGGAGGCCCGACGACGTGGCTCGAAGAGCGATGCCGGGTGCCCGGTAGCCGGAATTCGAGCGCGACGGCGAGACTGGTCCGCCAGTGGCCCCCTGGTCGCCCAGGCCGATGAAACCGGCCGTCATCGCTTCAGCAGCCCGGCGGCGACGTCCCACAGGTGGGCGGCATTGTCGGCGTCCACGGCCCAGGCGGCGACGCCCTTGCCGAACATCTCCGGCGGCTCGGTGAGGGTGGGCGACTCATTGCAGTCCTCGAAGTAGCGCCCGCCGACGCCGTCGAGCAGCGGAGAGGCGGCCAGCAGGACCGAGGTGGCCGCCCCCTGCGGCGGGGTCTTGCGCAGATGTTCCGGCGTGCGCAGGCCGCCGGTGTGCTTCTGGAGCCCGGTGGCGATTGCCCCCGGGTTCAGCGAGTTGGCCACGATGCCCTCGGCGCTCCACCGGCGCGTGGCCTCGACGGCAAGGAGCACGTCGCCGGTCTTCGACTGGCCGTACGCGGTCCAGCGGTCGTATTCGCGGTGGGTGTAGTCGATGTCGTCGTAGACGATGTCGGACATGAAATGGGCGTTGGACGAGACCGACACGATCCGCGCGCCGCCGGCCGCAGCCAGGGCGTCGTGCAGGCCCAGGGCCAGCGCGAAGTGGCCGAGATAGTTGGTGCCGAACTGAAGTTCGTGGCCCTGGGCGGTTGTCTGCCGGTCCGGCACGGCCATGATTCCGGCGTTGTTGACCAGGATGTGCAGCGGGCCCGACCAGGCCCGGATGAACGTGTCGACCGAGTCGAGGTCGGCCAGGTCGAGCGCGGCGGCCTGGACGTTCCCGGCCAGTTCGTCGGCCAGACGGCGGGCCGCGACCACATCCCGGGTCGCGATGGTGACCTCGGCACCGGCCGCGGCCAGGGCGCGCGTCGTCTCGCGGCCGATGCCGGTGGCGCCGCCGGTCACCACGGCGCGTTTGCCCGTGAGGTCGACACCGGGCAGAACCTCGTTGGCGGTGCTGGTGAACCCGAAGGGCGTAGTGATCAAATCTGACATGTCAACGACGGTACGGCGGCCCGGAGTGACGTGCCTGGGGTTGTCATTCATAGGCACGCGAGCTGTTCGAGCAGTGTGACGGCGGTCCCGGACGAGTCGAAGGACTCCGGGAAAAGGCTCAGCGACGGCATGTCGAGGGAGCGGGACCGCCATCCCAAGAGCTCGAGCAGACCGACTCGCGCAGCGTGGCCAGCTTCGCCTCCGACTCGCTGCCGGGCACGGCGTGATGGATGACGAGGAACTGCGCACCGGTCCCGGTGATGTACAGCTTCTCGTACATCAGCTCGAGGTCGCCCAGCGTCGGGTGATGCAGTGTCCGGGCGCCGCCGGTGGTCTCCTTGACGTCCTGGCGGTCCCAGATGGCGCGGAAGTCGTCGTTAGTGGCACGGAGCTCACCGACCAGGGCCTGGAGGCGCTCGGATCCGCCGTCGGCACCCACGACCAGGCGGGCGTTGGCGACGACCTCGGCGACCACGATGTCCCACTCGGGGTACATCGCGCGAACAGCCGGGTCGGTGAACGCGGCCCGCAGCAGGTTCACCCCGATGCGCTGGCTGGGAAAGAGGGCCTCGGCGAGCGGGTTGGCGGCTAGGACGTCCAGGTACTTGCCGTGCACGAAGGCGGGCACCTCGCGCAGCCCCTGCAACAGCAGGCCGATGCCGTTGGGCACCTGCTGCGGGTCGGTGTCGGCGACGGCGGTCCGCGCATGGCCGGCGAGCTTGTGGAGGTAACGGGCGCCGTCCTCGTCCAGTTGCAGGGCCCGGGCCAGGGCATCCACGACCTGCGGCGAAGGGCTGTCGTTGCGGCCCTGCTCGAGGCGTACGTAATAGTCGGGACTGATCGCGGCCAGCTCGGCCACCTCTTCGCGGCGCAGCCCGCGAACCCGCCGCATCTTGCCGTCACGTTCGACCGGGCGCACGACGGCACGCCGTGCGCGAAGGAACTCGCCCAGGGGCGTCGGCTGTGGCACGCGATCCAAGCTACCGAAAGCGAGAGGTCGCGTCGCCCACGACGGCGGGCGGAGTCCCGGTTCGATCTCGGCGGAAAGCCAACAACAGCGTGCCCGCGAGCCCAGCGACGGCCGGCGGACGGTCGCTGCCAGGTCGGGTCAGGCCGCGGCGCCAACATGTCGAAGGCGGTGGTCGGGCACGCCGGCGCCGGTGAGGAGGTCGGCGATCTACTGGGAGCAGTAGTCGAGAAAGACTGCGACGTGGTGGTCGTCGCCGAGATGGCATGCCGCAGCGAGGGTGCCGAGGTTGACTGGACGTTTCCTTCACCTTCGCGCCAGTGTGACCGATTGGCACCCCGACCTTGGCAGGGCAACATGTCCCACTCAGGCCATAATAGCCCCATCCCACCCGGCTCAACCCTGACCGGAAACGCAGCACTTCACCCCGGGATCGTGTCTGGTTCACATTCGGCTACACATCGACGGACATGACGTCCGCCGACCCGGTGCCACGGCACCGTACGCCTGAATCATGACCGCGCGACGAGCCTATCCGTCCGACCTGTCCGACGCCCGCTGGGCCCTGATCGCACCCCGTCTGAACGCATGGCGGCAGGCCCGCACCGACGCCGGCGTCAGCGGCCGCACCCCCACCCACGACCTACGCGAGATCTTCAACGCGATCCTCTACGTCAACCGCACCGGCATCGCCTGGCGCTACCTACCCCACGACTTCCCACCCCACCCGACGGTCTACGGCTACTTCGCCGCCTGGAGTAAGGAGGGCATCTTCACCGAGCTGAACTACCAGCTCACCGGCCTCGTCCGCGACCACCACGGCCGCACCATCACACCCACCGCATCCATCATGGACAGCCAGAGCGTGAAGACCTCCACCAACGTCCCACTGTCCACACAGGGCACTGATGCAGATGCTCCTATGTCAAGCGGCCAGCGGATCGGTCCGATCGTTCTTGAGTTCGTGCCCGTGGGCGGCGGGGAGGGCAGCGGGTCGATCATGTGGTCGGAGAGCGCGTTCGTCGGCCAGAAGGGCGGCGAAGACCCGGTCGGACAATCGTCGTCGGAGCAGTCGCAGGGCTTCGGTCTTGGTCTTGCCGCTGGCGAGCAGCTTGTCGACGTATTCCTTGCCGGGGCCGATACCGCGCGTTTGCGTGACTGCGGCCATGTGCAGTGCGGTGTTGACGGTCCGGTTACCGCCTCGATTGAGTCGAACGCGGACCTTGTTGCCGGACCAGACCGGGATCGGTGCGGTCCCGTTGAATCGGGCGTAGGCGTGCTTCGAGCGAAACCGGGCCGCGCCAGCGGTCTCGCCGAGAATCATCGCCGCGCCGAGTACGCCCAAGCCGGGGATGCCGAGCAGGGTGGGCCCCAGATCCTCGACCAGGGTCCGTAGTTCGCGCTCGAGGCTGTTGATCTGCGCGGTCAGCTCCCGGCAGCGGACCAGCAGGTCGCGGGCGATCCTGGCGACCGTGCCGTCGACGCCCGTGAGTCTGGTGGTCAACTCGTCGATGACGCGGTAGCGGCGCAGGCCGCGTGAGGGCACCTGCAGTTCCGGGTCCAGTTCATGCAGGTGCCAGCGAAGCCGGCTGCACAGCTTCGTGCGTTCCACGACGAGGTCGTGACGGTGGTCGGAGAGCAGCTTGACCTGTCTGGTGGGCCCATCGAGGCGGGCAACGGGCAGATTCGGATCCCGGAGCGCGGCCAGGGCGACGGCTTCGGCGTCGATCGGATCGGACTTGCCCCGCTGCCGTCCGGACCTTCGGGCGGCGGCCATCAACCGGGTGTGTACCCGCACGACCCGATACCCGCAACGCAGAAGGTCGCGTTCGAGCCGGCGGGTCATGTGCCGGCAGTCCTCGACAGCGAAGCTCACCTCGGGCCACTGGTCAGCCCATTCCACCGCCCGGAGGTGACCTTCGTCCGTCGCGGCGACAGTACGTTCACCGAGTCTGCGACCAAGGTCGTCGACCGCAACCAAGGTGTGAGTGCGCTTGTGCGCGTCGATTCCGATGACAGTCATGTCAGCTCCTCGCTGCCGGGATGAGCCACCCCCGCTTTCATGGAGCTTCTTGACCATGGTCTGATGGCCGTGGGGGAGGAAGTAGTCCGTGGCTGCACCGAAGAAGTACCCCGACG
>NZ_JBEZFY010000015.1:0-168724 GCF_040649765.1 Micromonospora sp. NPDC048894
CACCCGCCAGACGCAACCAGCCGAACCACCTATCGCCGCCCCTGCACCAGCCGGGAGCAGGTAACCACCGCTCCATCAAAGCGGGGGGAACTCAATCGGCGTGTTCCAACAACGCCCCAGCCAAGGCTGGGGCAGCCCAGCACAACTATCCGACCCCGCCTACCAGGCCAACGCCTTCTACCACAAACTGCTCACCATCCCCGGCTGGGAAACGATGCCACTCACCCGGGCAGCCCAAGCAGTCCAGGTCTCCGCCTTCCCCAACGCCTACACCAAATGGGCCGACGACGCCTCCCACCTGGTACAACGCCTCACCAGCACACTGACCGACTGCGCCGCCGTCGGATTCCCCGCGCTCCCGCCCGGCTTCACGGTGCCCGCCGACACCCCACCGGCAGTCGCGACTGCTATCACCTGGGCCATCCGCCAACTCAGCACCCCGTACCGCTTCGGCGGTTCCTGCACCGACCCGCACTCCGGCGACCCCGCCAAGCAGTGCGACTGCTCATCCCTCATGCAGGCTGCGTATCGTGCAGCCGGCATCACCATCCCCCGCACCACCCACGACCAACTCCACACCGGCACCCCCGTCACCGGCCCGACACACCTCCGTCCCGGCGATCTGATCCTCATCCCCGGCAGTCACGGCACCCGAACCGCACCTCGCCACATCGGCATGTACCTCGGCAGCGGAGTCGTCATCCACGCCCCGAGCACCGGAGACGTCGTCAAGATCGCGTCGCTGAACAGCTGGACCAACCAGATCACAGCGATCCGTCGCATCCTCCCGCAGTGACGACCAAGCCCCAATAGCGCTCCGACCCGATCCTCACACCTGCTGGTGTGGTTGAAACGGACCCTGCCATCATCGGTGTCTTCTCGTTCAAGCGGAGAGTCGATGATGACGGTTGACTGGTGGCAGTTGCGGCACGCCTACGGCCGGGCGACAGATACTCCGGAGCATCTGCGCGCGCTGGAGTGTGGCGATGCCCAGGCCCGTGAGGCGGCGCTGGGTCATCTCCAGGTGGCGGTTCTGCATCAGGGTTTTCCCGAGACCGCGACTGCGCCGGCCGTCCGGGCCGTGACCGCCCTGCTCGCCGAAGGCCGGGCGCATCCGGACACGGTCGATTCGCTCGTAGAGTTTCTGGGTGACGCAGCCTCGTCCGTAGCCTTCCTAGCGGGGAATTCTCACTTCGCCGAGAAACTCCCCGACGTCGCCGATGCCGTGGCAGCGGCATATCCGGTGGTGCTAGCGCTGTTGAAAACGGCGGTGCCTGACCGCGCCTTGTTCTATGCGGAGCAGCTCGCGGCGATCGCCCGGCTGGCACCACTGGTGGACCAGCGCGAGGACCTCGCTGCCATCGTCAGAGATCAGCTGCAACACGGTCCCGGACCGCGAGCTCTCTGGGTCCGTTGCCTCGGCCAGCTAGGCGTGGATCTGCGCGACCTACTCTCCGATCCAGACCCCGCGGTCCGCCTGCGGGCCGCGCTGGCCCACGAGGACGACCCACGGAGCCAACAGCTGATCCTCGCTGCGCTGGCGGAGCCGCCGCCTCCAAGCCTGCACCAGTTCGAACTCGTCCCCGCAGCGATCCGCGTCGCGCCCGACTTCGACACGATCGCAACGGCCGCTTGCGCGGTTGCCAGGCGGGACGGCTGGACCGGATTCGACGACGTGTGGGGCGCTGTGGTGCGCTTTGCCTTCGCCGAGCCGTACGGCCCGCGCCAGCCATTGACCGACTCCCAGCGTGCGCTCCTTCGAGCTCTCGTCGTCAACGACCAGCTCTGGGATCCGAAGAACGGAGACTGCGGGCTGGTATTCAAGGAGGCCGGGCTACCACGCGACCGGGATGCCTGCCGCCAGCTTGCCCAGTGATGAACTCTCATGACCTGGACGTCCTGATCGGGCACCACGACCGCCCGCGAGGCGGCGGGGCTTTGTAACCTTGCGTAGTGACAGGAAGGCCAACTGGACGCCCAAGCATCGGGCCGGCGGGCGCCGACGTGATGCTGGTTGGCTTGTTCTCCGCCAAGGATAAACAGGTTGAGGCGAAACTTGACCTTCTGGCGGCTTCAGTGGAAGCACGTGGTGGACGAGTGGTTGGCCGGCAGGTCCAGAGGCGGGGTATCTCCCGCGGCGGTGCGAGCAGGATGACGTCGCCGTTCTCCCGGCGCACGCTGCTCAGCTCGGGCAAGGCCCACGAAGTCGCCGACGCATGCCGGTCAGCCGCGGTCGCCATGGCCGTCTTCGTCAACCCGTTGACCGACCATCAGCGGACAGTTCTCAGTGATCTGTTCGGTTGCCCGGTGGTCAGCGGCGACGACCTCACCTGAACATCCGCTCATGCCGTTCTCGCGCCGCTGAAGGTCACCGGCCGCTGGCGTCAGCGGCCCGGACCCGCCGATCGCGGTACGGTTCCGCAGTGCCTGCCAGCGTCAAACAACCGTTGATCTTTGTCGACATCGATGGCGTGTTGATCCCGCTACGGGCTCGACCGCACCAGGTTGGTACTCGTTGGAGCGGCACAGCGGTGGGCGGTGCCGACCACCACGGCAATCCTCTGTTGGACCGTCTCGATCCCGCCGACGGTCAACGGCTACTCGCCCTGCCAGGTGAGCTGGCCTGGGCCAGCACCTGGATGGCCGAAGCCAACGAGGTCGTGGCACCCCGGATCGGTCTTCCCGCCCTCCCCGTCATCGACTGGCCCGACGACGACGGGGAACCACCGCGTGGAGTGCACTGGAAGACAAGACCGTTGGTGCGCTGGGCGGCAGAACGCCCATTCGTCTGGCTCGACGACGAAACCACCGACGCTGACCGGCGATGGGTCGCCGTACATCACCCACAACCGGCACTTCTGCACCACGTCGACCCACACGACGGACTGACCCACATCGACCTCACGGCAGTACGCCGATGGCTGAACCACCACGACATCGGCTGCTACCGCGAGTCGAGCGGTCCGGCCGACTGACCGGACCGCCGACAAGCGATCAACGTGCCGCCAAGCGACCCAGGCGTGGGGATCTCGCGTTAGCGTGCCGACCGAGGACTACGGCCCGCGGCTCAGTCGAAGATCTGGTTGACCGTGACCTTGATGTTGTCGGGGTTGCTGTCGACGATGATCCACCAGTGGTCGTCGTAGGGGACCTCTAGGACCACGGGGGTGCGGTCGTAGAAGCCGCCGAAGAACTCGTACTCGTCGCCGTCGACGTACGCCTGGTACTCGTCGTCGTCCATGAGGCAGACCCGGGCGGTCGACCCGCGTAACCCGATCTCGAACGCGGCACCGCCCGCGCACGTGCCGAGGTTCCAGTAGAGGTGGTCCACACGCTATGTGTAGTGGATGATGACGCCCGGTAGGAAGCGCGAGCCAACGAGAAATATCCGCGCGGCAGAGATCCTGCGGCGCGTCACTGACGTTGCGGGGCGCAGAGAATGCAGGGGGTGTGTCCCCTGTAAGAGCACATCGTGCCGATAGCCTGCGGGAACAGCGGTCAGCCCTGAACAGTCCTGCCTCGGTCGGATAGGGATCCCGGGGAATCACGCGGGATTAGCGAACCGGGCTCGACGACCGGACGGCAGCGCGGTAGCACCTGGCGCGGCAGCTCAATGGCCGGGTTGGCCGGGTGGGGGCAAGGCCGCCTTGCGCCCAGCGATGAGACGGTCGCAGATGGCGGTGAGCCGATCGTCGAGGGTGGGCACCTGGTCGCGCTGTTCGTAGGGCAATGGGGTGCTGGTGTCGCGGTGCGGGCACTGTTCGCCGGCGCGCCAGTCGGGGCCGGTGGGGTCGGGGCGGGGGTAGGCGATCCCGCAGGTGTCGCAGACGAGCAGGTGCTCGCGGTCGTGGTCGTCGCCGAGGTGGGTGGAGTTGGGCCCGCCAACCCATCCTGGACCACACCGCGGCGACCTGGTTGTCGCGGCGGCCCGATAGTCCTCGAGTGCCGCCTGTTGGATCTGCGCCCAGGTGACCCCGGGCGGCTGGTGCAGCACGTGCAGGAGGTGCCTGTCGACGAGCCGGCCGGCGGTCAGCGCGGTGGCGGCAGGGCGCAGCCTCGGGCGTTCGCCGTCGTGATAGGTGACGTCGAGCAGCTGCGAGGTCTTAATGTCGACGGTCGAAGCATGCTGGTTGTGTACGAAGCGGTCCGTCCGGCTGGCCGGCGATATCAACGTCAACAGGCGGCCCGTTCAGGCTGCCTGGCTGCGGGCGGCGCTGGTGCGGAACGGGTGGGTGTACTCGGTGCCACAGCCGGCGCACCAGGCTCGGAACAGCAGACTGGTTGCGGTGTCGACGGGACTCGGTATCACCTCGTAGCGGGTGCCTTCGATCAGGGTGTAGAGGCCCCGCCAGTGGATCGGGCAGAGGCAGGCCGCCGTGCTCATGCCGTAGCCTGCCCGGTGTCCTCGGAGTCGAGGGCTCGCCACTCTCGTGGCTTGGCGCCGGTGGCTTCGGCTACTTGGGCGACGTCGCGGTGGTGGTAGGCGGTGCGGGCGCCGGAGATGGACATCCCGGCGGCTGCGGCCAGGTCGCCCAGCGTGTAGGGGCGGGGCTGGACGAACTCGCGCCCGTAGGCGATCAGCTCGCGGATCCGCTGTTCGGCTTCCTCTTTCGCGCGGCGGGCGCTGGCCAGCGCACCGATCAGCGGGTCCTGATCGCCGTCGTCCCACGCGGCCCGCAGGTTCTCGAGAGCATGTTCCTGGTCTTCGGCGGCTTCGTCTCGCGCGGCGAGGAAGCCGTCATCGTGTTCCTCGCCGGGTTCGGGTTGCGGAATCGGGTAGAGGATCGCGGCCACGTCGGTGAAGATGTCTCGTCGCGTCATGCCCTACATTCTGCACAATCTTTTGCGATGATCGCAAGAGGTTGCGCAACCCGCAATGAAGTCCGGCTTGATTGTTCGATCTTGTCCGAGAAACGACCGCTCTTCGAACAAGATCGAAAACACCCGACTGGCCCGGTCAACGCCGCGCAGACCGACGGAAGGCGGGTTGCGACCGTGGCTCTATGGGGCAAAGGGGGTGCTCAACCCGTTGCGGTGCAGACGCGCCCATCGTCGCCGAGCAACAGTTGGGCACCCTGGCGGACTGCGTTCCAGTCGGTCGTCGGGGAGCGGTCCAGGTTCATGGCCAGCCAATGCCGCCGTTGTTCGTGTTCTCGCCGCAGATGGGCGAGGTCAAGGTCAACCTGAGGTAAGCCGCCGCAGCGTTCCAGCTCGTCGACCCGCTGCCCCATGATGTTCATCAGCTCATGGTGCAGAGCGTGTACGGCCTCAAGGTATGCGGCGGTCGGAACGCTGACCCGGAGGGTGGGGCCTGCGGTGAAGCCGAACTCGCCGTCGTCCTCGTGCCGCCAGTCGATGGTGACCTCGTCGCGGTCGCTGCGGGTGGTGCGCCAGAACCGGAGCTTGGGAGGATGTCGCAGGTATCCGAAGTCCAGGTGGTGCGTCCCGTGCCAGATCGCGGCGGTGACGACGGGGTGGTCGGGCGCGTCCGGGGTTCCGTTGCCCGTCCGTTCATCACCCGGCTCGGCTACGAACTCGAGCGGATCCCGAACCCACTGGACCGGGTGGGAGGCGATAAATGGTTGCAGATCTTCGGGCACCGGGTCTAGCACTTCGGGTGCAAGAGCAATGACGTCTTCCCAGAGCCGGGCCAGGTAGTAGTCAGTGTAGGGATGTGGGTGAACCTGCCGGGAGCGGCGTAGCAGTTCCTGCCCGCCAACTTCGAGCCAGTAGCAGCCCTGGGTGAGCCCGAACCAGTGCAGCCTTGGCTGGTCACCGCCCCAAGGCGACACCTCGTCCAGTGGGTACAGATCGAACCGGAACCTGATCACCGACCCAGTATCCAGTAACGTCCAACGGTCGATCGATGGCGCAACGGATACACCCCGAATTACCACTGAGGACGATGATGGCAGGTCTCTGACCAGTAGCCCCAGATGCAACGCGGCAGATCCCACCTGAACCGTCCGACGTCCGTATCCGGGAATGCCAGCCATCACGATCTCAGCAGCTCGGAGATCTCAATTGCTTAGGTTGGTGCGGAGTTGGGTGGCCAGGGTGATGGTGTCGTCGTGGGGTTGGGTGTCGAGGTCGGTGAGGGCTCTGGTGAGGGCGCGGAGGAGGGTGCGGATGCCGTCGGCGTCGCCGAGAGCGTGGCGGGCGTGCATCGCTTTGACGTAGAGGGCTTCGTTGTAGTGGTCGAGGGTGATGGCTTTGTCGAGCAGTTCGGATGCAGCCTGCGGATCATGATCGAGCAGGTCGTCGGCGAGGAGAAGGTGGGCTTCGGTGCACCAGCGTCGGATGGTCTCGCGGTGTGGGGGCAGCCATTCGTAGTCCTGGCCTTCGGCCAGCGGCGCGGCGCAGAGGTCGCAAGCGGTGGTGAGGAGTTCATGGCGGCGGGGTCCGGCGGCGATGGTCGCGTTGCGCATCAGGTCCCGCAGGGTCCACACGTCGACGTCGACGGTCGTCGGGTCGAGTCGGTACCGTCCGGCGGTTTTGACGACGTAGGCGTTCTTGGTGGCTGCGGTGCCGGCGCGACCGAGTACGTGTCGCAGGTTCGACACGTTGGTGTGGACGCGTTGGTCGGCTTGGCTGAGGCGGGCGTCAGGTTCGAGGTACTCGCCGATTTCGCGGGTGGCGGCCCCGTCGGGGTGCACGGCGAGGTACACCGCCAGTTCGAGGGCTTTGGCGCGCAGCGGCCGTCCCTGCCCGGTGATGCCTTCGATGCGCGGTGGACCCAGCACCCGCAGCCGAGCGCGTCCCGTTGGGACATCGTCGGAGGGCTTTGCGGTGGCCCGGGGTGGTGCAGTGTCGGCGGGTGGCGTGTCAGCGCGGCTGGTGTGCAGGGCCACGGGCACGGCGGGTGCAGCGGCGGGTGGGGTGCCGGTGTGCGCCTCGCGGAGGGTTTGCAGGATCTCCATCGCCGTGGCGGCTTCCAGCACCGGCAGTTGTGGCGGCACCGGTCCGGCGGGCTGCTCGGCCAGGGGGTGGATGTGTCCGTCGGTGTTGACGTCGACGGTGGTGTCGGGTGTCCATTCACCGAGCAGGAGCGCGGACATGTGTAGGCCCACTCCCAGGGTAAGGGCGGTCTTGGTCCGCATCCGGGCAGTGGGGGGTGGTGCGTCGGTGATCAGGACGATCGGTGGCAGGGCTACCGCGTCGGGGGTGGCCGGGTGTGGGGTGGTGTCGAGGTCGGTCAGGGTGTGTTCGTCGAGGATGCGGCTGCGGTGCAGCAGGTGGGTTTCGATCGTGGTGAGTGCGTCGGTGAGGGTGTCGACGAGGTGCAGCCGTGGCCACGGGGCGAGGGTGGTGGCGTCGGAACCGAGGAGGGTGGTCAGGGTCCCGGCGTCGATGACGATTTCGCCGCGGGCGTCAGGGTGGTGGAGGTCGCCGGAGGCGAGGACAGCGACGAGGGTGGCGCGGGCGGCGGCGTGCGCGCCGTCGCCGACGACGCCGATCCCACCACCGGGCAGCGACGTGAGTACGGGGTGCAGGCTCGGTGGCTGCTCGTCGCTGCCCGGCTCTGATGGGCGGGCGGTGACGGCGCGGCGGACCTGGACGACCGGTGCCGGCAGCGCGGTGAGGGGTTCGCTGTCGGGTTCACCGGTGTAGCGGCGGCGACGTTGCAGCCAGACCATCGTGGCGGCGGCGCTGATCGCGGCAGCCAGCGACCACGGCAGCCACTCGGTGACCGACAGCCGTACCCCGTGGTCATCGGTGGTCGTGGTCGGTTCGGTCGGGTCGACGGCCGTGGGTTGTTGCGGGGTGGGTGACGGCGCTGATGGCGTCCCGATGATGGTCGGGGTTCCCGGCGTGCTGCTCGGGCTGGTTGCCGGCGTTTCGGTGGTGGTGTCGGACGGTCGGGTGGTGGGTCCTGCGGGTTGCGGGTCGGCGCTGGCGGAGGCCGGTGGTGGCACCGGACGGTGCGGGGCCTGCGGTGGTGGGGTGGTCGGGGTCGCTGGGGTCGCGGCGTGTGGTGGGCGGGCGTCGGCGGGTAGCCGCAGTTCCCAGCCGGGGTAGATGAGGTCGCAGTCACGCAGGGTGCCGCCGCTGCCGGGGAAGTGCCGGTGCTTGTTCAGCTGGCAGATCTGCGGCCACCGGTTCGCGTCGCCGAGCCATTCCTTGGCGACCTTGGACAGGGTGTCGTGGCGTTCGACGGTGTAGAGGTACCGCTGGTCGGCGACCTGGATGATCGCCGGGCCGGAGGCGGGGGCCTGGCGGGGAACATCGACACGCTCGGCGGTGGCGACGGGGGTCGACGGCCGGTCAGGTGTTGCCGCCGCGTCGAGGGAACCGGCGGAGGTGACGGCGAGCGCGGCGGTGCCGGCCAGGCCGAACACCAGGCGGTGCAGTGGGGCCGGCAGCGTGAGCGCCGGGATGCGCCACCGGGTCAGCGTGGTGACGAGTTCGGCGACGAGGAGCAGGGCGAACACCGCCCACAGCAGCCACATCACCCAGAACGCGGCATCGATGAGAGCGTCGGGGGTGAACCGTCCGCTGGAGCGTTCGAACCATGCCGGAATCTGCGACCACTCCGGTAACCGCCGCAGCGGGTTCCCGCCGGCGAACCACAGCATCGCCGGCACGACCACCAGGAGAATGACGGCGGCGATCACGACCCGGGCACCGGTGGCAACGGTGCGGGAGAGAGGTACTCGGCGGTGGGGGGTGTCGTGGGGTGGGTGGACCGTGGCCCGTGTGCCGTACTCGGCGAGCCTGTCGCCTCTGTCCGGGGACATCTTCGGCACCCATCCCTCCCTGCGACTCATCGGTGAAGCTCTCCGCATACAAGAGAATGCACGTCGCTGGCTATTGCGTCGAGAAGGATTCTCACCATCCGCGCACAAAGGATCACACGGACAATCAGGGTTGACGTCGCCACACCCCCACGGGCCAGACTGCCCCCCATGCCACACGGGGACACCACGGCAGCGATCGATCTCAGCTCCGCCACCATCGCCGCCACCGTCAGCCGCGACGGCGCACGCGTCCCGATCCTCATCGACGGCCGCCTCGTCATGCCCCCCGGTGTCGTCATCGGCCCCACCGGGCACCTCTACGTCGGCGTCGACGCAGCGACGTCCATCCCGGCGGACCACCGCTTCGTCCCCGACCCGACCGCCCTGCTCGGCAAGACAGCCCCCGCCGATGCCACCGATGTCGCACCCACCGACCCGGTTGACCTACTCGCGGCGGTACTACGCCACGTCGGCCAGCACGCCTCCCACCAGATCGGCCAGCCGATCACCGCCCTCACCGTCACCATCCCGCCGAGTTGGGGGCCACGCCGCCGCCAACAGGTCACCGAAGCAGCACACCGCGCCGGACTACCGTCCCCCGCCCTGGTCACCGCACCCGCTGCGCTCGCCGCCTACGCCACGACTATCGGCCACCCCACACCCGCCGGCTCCTGTGTCCTCGTCTGCCAGGCCGACCGGCACCCGGCAACCCTCACCGTCCTGCACACCGTCGACGGCGGCTACCACGAACTGGCCACCCGGTGCCTCGACGACACCCCCGACCTCGACCGCCTCATCACCGACGACCTCATCCACACCGCCACCGAAGACGACGACCCCCTCCGCACTACCGACGACGATCCCGCCACCACAAACGACCACCGCGCCCTCACCGATGCTGTCCGCACCGCCCGGCAACTCCTCGTCACCCAGGAACGCGCCCCCGTCCTGCTCCCCGCGCCCCGCCAACCCGCGATCATCACCCGTGAGGACGTCACCCGCGCCGCGCAACCCGTCTTCGACCAGGTCCCCCGCGCCGTCGCCGACCTCCTCGACGCCGCCGACGTCGACACCGGCCACCTCACCGCCGTCATCCTGCAACCAGACCCTGGCCTGCCCGCCGTCGCCGAGCATCTCGCCCACGCCACCGGCACCACCCCTGTGCTCGTCGACCACCCCCACGCCCTCGCCGACGGTGCCCTGACCCTCACCGCTCACCACCAAGCCGCACCCCGCGCCGCCGCCCGACTTCCCCGCGTCCGGCTACGGATCAGCGACCTCACCGGCACCCTCCTCCTTGGGGCCTGTTCCCTGGCCCTGCTCGTGCAGGCCGTCCTCACCGCCGACATCACCATCCACAACACCTGGGTAGTCGGCGCCCGCACCTCGCTACCGCAACTCGGTATTGCCGGTGCCCTCGCCATGCTCACCGCCATCGCGATCGCCCATCTCGCCCCCACCACCTGGCTCTCCGGCACACCCACCACCCCCGCCGAGGAACCCACCACCGGCAGCCTCATCCGCCGCAGCTACCTCGCCGCCGCCGTCGGCGGCACCATCACCGCCACCCTCTACGGCCTCGCCACCGGCACCGCCTTCTCCTTCGACTACACCTCCTACCTGAAATGGACCCTCGGCGGCGCACTCCCCCTCGCCGCCTGCGCCACCCTCATCGCCGCCACCGCACCCCGCATCCCCGCCCACGCCCTCCCCCACTGGCTCACCCTCACCCGACCCGCCATCACCCACGCCACCACCGCCGCCGCCGGCATCTGGCTCATCCGCGCCGCCTACACCCTGTCCACACCCATCGACCTCACCGGCATGCCCGGCCTCGCCAGCACCATCGGCGCCGCACTCCTCGGCACCGCCACCGCCCTGACCGGCAGCCGCACCCGCACCATCCGCCTCATCACCACACCCGGCCTCACCATCGGCTACGCCCTCGTCATCAGCTACAACACCCACAGCGCCCTGATCATCGGCTACCTCGTCGCCCTCACCTGGTGGGGCATCCGCCTCACCGCCGACACCCTCCGACTCGCCTTCCCCCACACCGGAAACGCCCTCCACCGCCTCCTTGACCGCCCCGGCAACTGACGACCCGAGGAAGCGCAGACCAGCGCCGTACGCTGACAGCCCGATGAACCCGCAAGTCGGATAGCGCGCATTGCTGCGACGACGCCGAGCACGGCGTGGAGAGGTTGCCCGTGATCAGCTGGCTCATGGATGTGTGGTCGCGGACGCACGTCGTGCAGATCGTTGACGGCGGTGAGGACGCGGGTCCCCTGGCCGACCGGGCGATCCTGGCCGAGCTACGAAACCCGTCGACGATCGAGGCGGCATGGAAGCTGACCACGACCGGCCGCTTCACCGGAGACATCTGCCGTTGTCCCGGCGACACCACCATCGCGCTCCACGATGACTCCGGTGTGCTCATCACCAGCGCCAGCCTCCACGGCTACGGCAACATCAGCTGGGAACGGCAACGCCTACACAACGACCTGCACGTGGCAGATCCCGCTGCACTGCATCTGCTCCTGGCCACCCACGGCGTCCCGGACCAGATCCCGTTGTTCCTGACACCACTGACCGACCTGCTGAACCTGCACGAAGGACACCCACAGTTCCGACCCGCCGGAAACGCCGGCAGGCAGCACCTGACCGAACGGGCCGTCCCCCACGTGCTGCACCCGGCCCTGCTGCCCCTCACCGGCCAACAAGCCGGCGCACTGTCCACAACACAACTCGATGCAATGAACGACCAGCTCACCGCCGCCGCACCCTCACCGGTCGACCGCGCGGGAATCCTCCTGTCATGGCTCGGTCGACTCCCCATCCCCGCCGAGGCGTACTGGGGCGAAGGAGCACTCATCCGGCACCTCCTCGCGGACATCCCCCGGGCCGACATCGCCACCGCAGCCCGTCACGCACCCACCGCACACACCACGATGGGCGTAGTCAACCTGGCCCTACACTCCGGCGACGACGGCACCCTCACCACCGCCATCGGACCGGCCCTGCGGCGACTGCTTCCAGCCGTCCCAACGCCCCCACACTCGCACTGATTGTCGAGCGCTGTCGCAATTATCCAGGCGCAACCTCTTTGTCTGACGGAGCGGCGCACCGCCCTCCGCCTACCGGCAGCTACATCAGCGAATTGGGCAGCAATCAATATTTGATTCGTCGACGGAGCACTAGAAATCTGCTCACGTACGAAACGTATCATGCGGAAAAGCGCATCGGCATCCGATAGCACTTGCCGGTCGAGCCCCCTCATGGCAGGCATCTCCTGTGTCGAATCAGGAACCCGCCCACTGCACGAACTATGGGCACTCGACCCTGCGAATATGCGGACGCCGAAGTTCACTTCGGACCGCCTGAATGAGAGCAGGGCACAGTCGACTGACCCCCACCAATTGCGTCATCGCGGTTCGCCTGCACGATTTCACTACCAGAAAGGAAGACACCAGCAGCCAACTACTCCACCTGGAGCCGCCAATCCCACATCTGCTGCATACGGAGCAGGTCCACATCCCGCCGGCTCTCCCCGACCCGACCCCGACCACCGGCCGGTCCACACCGAGCCATGGCAGCGGCGTGAACTCGTCCTACGCCGCCCCGCCCTGGCTCCACCTCACCGCACGACCCGAAGCCGGCCTCCACCCACGGAGATCCGGCCTGCCATATCCAGGTGAGAGTGCCCGGCCACGATGCCAGCTTTCCGCGTCGCGGTCCGACATCAAGGCCACCCCAGCGCCTCACCTCACCTCGCCGAATTTCACCGAAAGGCACCCCTCATGAGAACGCTTCACAATCCTCGGATGCGTATCAACATCGACCGACCAAAGGGAAACGCCCCCAGCGCCGGTTTGTCAAACTGCCGGTCATCCCAGTGTGGCGTGAACGCACCCCACAGCACGCAATCCCCGCTTTCAGTCTGCGCTGATGATGATTCAGTACCGGCCGCCATTCAAAGGGACTGGAACAAGGATTCTCGACAACACGATCAGCAGTGTCGAACAAGCGCATACAGCAGGGTCAGGCTTGACACTTTTGCGCCGCAACGGGTGGATAGATACACACAGCAAATACAGCCGACGATCACGCATCACTGCGGCAGCGCTGACACTTTCCGGCACCCCTCAGGCCGGAATCCCGAGAGGAAATCCGACCCATGCCCGCCTTACCCACCACCCGCTCCCGGCACCGTGCCGTCCGGAACTACCGGCCACCGGCAACCCACCGGACCTGGCAGACCACCACGGCAGCCCGGTCCGACCGGCACGGCAGGTCGCCCATGAGTGACCACACCGCCCCCGAATGGCGGCCCGACCCGCTCCTGACCATCGACGACCTCGCCGCCTGGCTGGGCAAGCCCAAGAACACCCTCTACGCCTGGCACAGCCGGGGCAAGGGTCCCCGCGCCATCCGCGTCGGCAACACCCTGCGCTACCGGCGCAGCGAGGTCGAACGCTGGCTCGACGACCACACCGACTCGGAGCGGTGAGTCATGGCCCGACCCGAACTTCCCATCGGCACCTGGGGTGCCATCCGTACCGAGAAACTCGCCCCCAACCGGTTCCGCGCCCGGGCCCGGTTTCGTGACTACGACGGCAAGACCCGCGACATCGAAGCCACCGACACCACCCGTGCCGCCGCCGAACGGGCACTGAAGGTCAAGCTACGTGACCGCACCACCCCCAACGACGACGAGATCACCCGGGAGACCCGCGTCAGCCGGCTGGCCGAAGTGTGGATCGAAGAGATCACCGCCGAGGAACGGATCGCGCCCCAGACCATCCACCGGTACGAGACCAGCGTGCGTACCGCGATCCTGCCCGCCCTCGGCAAGCTCCGAATCCGAGAGACCAGCGTCGGACGCCTGGACCGGTTCCTCCGCGAGATCGCCAAGGACCGCCCCGCAGCGGCCAAAGGCGTCAAGGTCGTCCTCAGCCAGATGTTCGCGCTGGCCGTCCGTCACGGAGCGATCCCCACCAACCCCGTACGCGACACCGGTCGGCTCCGCAAACCCCGCCGCACCGTAGTCGCTCTCTCCGACGAACATCTCCACGCCGTCCGCACCGCCATCCGCGACTGGCAGCGCCCGGTCCCCGGCAAACCCGGCCCTCGACACACCGGCGACCTGGCCGACGTCGTCGACCTCATGCTCGCCACCGGCGCCCGCATCGGCGAGATCCTCGCCCTGCGCTGGGAAGACCTCGACCTCGCCACCGAACGCCCCACCCTGACGATCTGCGGCACCCTGGTCTTCGTCAAAAGCCAGGGAAATTACCGGCAACCCTGGACCAAGAGCGACGCCGGCTACCGGAGGGTCGTCCTGCCCCGCTTCGCCGTCGGCATGCTCATGGCCCGCAAGATCGACGCCCCCGACAACGTCCACGACGCGATCTTCGCGTCCCGACGCGGCACCTGGCTCTCCCCGAACAACGTCCGCCGCCAGTGGCGTCAGGCCCGCGCCGACACCGACCTCGCCTGGGTCACCCCGCACACCTTCCGCAAGACCGTCGCCACCCTCATCAAGGAAGAAAAGGACACCAAGAGCGCGTCCGCGCAGCTCGGACACTCCAGCGAAGAGGTCACCGACACCTACTACATCGCCAAACCCGTCCAAGCCCCGGACGTCTCCGACATCCTCGAACGGCTCGGCACCCACCGCCAGCACCGTTCCTCACCAGCAACAACCAACGATGCACATGGATGAAAAAACCTGACCGTCGACCCCGGTAAACGGGGGGGTTCGGGGGGCGGTTCAAATCTTAATAGATGAAAATCAAAGCCCTGACCAGCGTTCCCGCTGGTCAGGGCTTTTCGTCTGTCGGGACGGCCGGATTCGAACCGACGACCCCTTGACCCCCAGTAGTTGAGGGTCCCAGCGGCGTGCTCAAGCACGTTCTCCCAGGTCGCCTACCAGCATACTCAGCCGAGTAAAGGAGTTGATCGCTCACCTCGCCGCAACCTCGCCGATGCGAGATGGTTCTGCCGCTACCCCGTGGGCGCGTCGTGTCGACGTCGACCTGGGTGACTCACCCAGCCCGAGGTCCGCAGCCAGTCATCCTCCAACCTCGGTACCGCCGACCGTCAGGCGCGGTCCGCGCGCCTTCCAGGGTGTCCCAACCCTCGGTTAGTTTCTCTCCGTAGGCGTGAAAGGGAGGCAGATTTTGGCCGTGGATCACAGTTCGCCCAGAGCATGGCTGATGCTTGCTGTCGGCGCAGATCGACAGCACGGAGGCAACGACGGGTACGACGACGACCCGGACGTTCACTACAGCTGGGACGACACCGTTGCGAACGCCCGGACCGTGGCTGTCGGTGATCGCATCGTCCTGTGGGACAAGGAGGCGGTTATCGGTGCCTCCCTGATCGAGGAGATCGAGACCGGCCACGCGGAGAAGATCCTCTACCGGTGCCCTTACTGCGGCAAAGCGAACATCAAGAGACGCAAGCGCGATTCACCCGCGTTCAGGTGCCACCCGTGCGCGGACACCTTCGACGTTGCTGCAACCCGGGTGGAACGCGTCGAGACCTTTCGGTCCCGCCACGACGCCAACTGGATCGACCTGGGGCGCTGCCTGGAAGGAGAAACCCTGCGCAACCTCTGCGCCTCACCGAAATCTCAGCTCAGCATGCGTCTTCTGCGCTGGGACGCTTTTGCCGAGGCATTGCAGCGTGCCGGCAGGGGGCGGGGTGCGATTTTCCTTGAGGAGGCGAGCAGTTGGGCCCAGTCACGCCAGGGCGGGCACCGGCACGCGAGGGTGCGCGTCCGTGTGGGTCAGCGTGGGTTCAGGGAACGCCTGCTCGCGGCTCTGGGGCCGGTGTGCGCCTTCACCGGGCCTGGTCCTGCCGCAGTGTTGGAGGCGGCGCACCTGTACAGCTATGCAGCGGTTGGCCAGCACCATGATGATGGTGGGCTGCTCTTGAGACGGGATGTTCACCGGCTCTTTGATCAGGGGGACATCGCGGTTGACCCGCGCACCATGACGATCAGTCTGCGAGACGAACTGGCCAGGTACCCGGGCTACGCGCCTTTGCAGGGGCAGCCGCTCGCCACGAAGCTGGATCGTGGACACATTGGTTGGATAGAGAAGCACTGGACGCAGCACCGCCCTGATTCTCCCTCAGCGACCGCAGCCACCACAGCATGACCGGGGAGAGCTACTAGTGCAGGGTCTTCTCCCTTGGGACTGCTCGGGAAGCGACGGCCCACGCCCACCAGTCCTCAACGCATGTATTGCGACAGGTCGAGCAGGTCCTTCGGCAGCGCGCCCACGAGTGCCGGCTCACCCGATCCCGAGTACATGAAGGTCAGGCATCGCCGTGCCCGTGTGACGAGTACGTACAGACCCATCTGCATGGCGTCACTGGCGATGTCGCCGGACACACTCTGGAGTTCGGGAACGATCACCGAGTCGAATTCGAGACCCTTCACACTCTGCCAGGTGACCAGCTTGATGCCGGGTCCGCTGAAGGCAGGGTCTGAGAGGATCCCGGTACGCCGTCCGCTGACATAGCCCTGCAACGGGTTGAGGGTGCGGTGGTCGAGTTGGTGGTGGTAGTAGAACAGGTCCCTGCCGCGGTGAAGGATCACTCCGATCGTTTCGTTCGGATGCTGCTTCTCGTGTAGAAGCAGGTGCTCGGCCACCTCAGCCTTGTGCGGCACCCTGATCAGGCGAGGTACGGGACCGTCCGGCAGTGCGTCGGTGGTGCTGCCGTCACCGGGGCGGAAGTGGTCGGCGAGGTCGCGGATCGGGCGGCTGTTGCGCACGGTGCCGGGCAGTGCCACGGTTCGATTGGTCCGTACCGCGGCGGCGATTTCCCGGACGGTGCTCTGGCGGAGTCCGATGCGTTGGTTCTCGTCGGCGAACACGGTCACGGACGAGGACAGGGCACCGATGGCGAGGTAGAAGGCGGCCGGCATGTCCTGGCCCTCGTCGACCACGAAGTACGGCCGTGGCTCCACAACGGGTGGGTCACTCATGATGGCTGTCAGGCAGGCCATCCAGTCGACTTCGTACCGTTCGAGCATCGGTGGGTTTCGCCGGTAGTGCTTCTGCCAGAAGGCGTGCAGCCATTTGTGGTAGGTCGTTGCGACATCGGCGGCGCCGATCTGTGCCACTGCGGCGCGGGTGTAGGCGGAGAGCACTTTGCTATACATGAGCATCACAGTCGGTCTACCCGAGCGGTGCAGGGCCGCTGCCCGGTAGATCGCTGTAATCGTCTTACCTGCCCCGGGGCTGCCGGTGATGAGGTGTGATTCCTCAAACGGTAGGGCGAGGACCTCCCGTTGGGCGGGGCTGAGGTCGAGCAGCGGTGGCAGTAGCAGTGTCACGTCGTGCCTGCCTGTACAGCGATGAGCTCGGCGAGGGGGTCACGCAGGAAGCCGTACTCGTCGTCGATCACGAGAGTCCGGTCCAGCAGGACATTGCCCATCGTGCAGCTCGTTTCGGAGACCAACGTGCAGGCGTGGCAGGCGGCCATCGACAAGCCCGAAGGGCCCTGCGATCTCGACTCCCGGCACACCGGGTCAAGCGAGCACCACCGGGCGGCGGCGAGAGTGGCGGCGATGGTCATGACGAGCCGTCCCGCCTCGCCGGAGCGGGCGAGGCCACCGAGGGTGCCTTCGGCATCGCCAGCGGCGGTGTAGATCAGCACCCCGGCCATCGGGGTGTCGGAGTCCGGTGTGCTGGCATAGATGCGTTCGCGCAGGGACGAGCAGGGGTAGCCGGCGTCGAAGGCGAGCTGGCGCATCAGGAGGTGGGCGATGGTGTGCAGCAGGACCAGACGCGGCGTGGGACTGCTCTCGATCCATCTGGCGTGCATGCTGCCGGCGAAACGTTTGCGGAGCGTGGTCGCGCGTCGGACCACGGAAGTCTGCAGTTCCCACCGTCGGAGGTTCTCCTCGTCGAAGACGAGGAAGATGCCTTCGCCGTACACCTCCACCGCCGGTAGGGAGGTGCTGCGGGTTCCCAGATCGGCGGGGATGCGGGTGTCCATGGTGTGGCGACGGAAGCCACGCAGAACCCGGACCTCGCGTAGGCGGTCGACCAAGACGATGTCGGAGATGGCCGTTCTCATCCGGTCGACGACGGGATCCAACCGGCCGTGGCCCGCGGATGCCGGTAAGGGCGTGTGCCGGGTGATGAACCGGTCGTCCGGATGGTGTGCTGCGCGCGGGTTGGTCAGTGCCTGCCATTCGCGCTCGGCCAGGTCCTCGGAACCTTCCGGACCGGCGTCGGCGCCCGTGGTACCGAGGCGGTCGTTCAGGATGGCGATGACCTGTCTCTCGTTGACATTCTCCTGCTCGGCAATCATGCCGATCAAACGCTCACGCAGTGGGCCCTCGGGGTCCTTGTGGAGCAGGGCGAAGTACGCGTTCTGCTCGACCCGGGCAGCGGTACCGCCCCAGGTGACCCAGTCGGAGTCGGGGGGGAGGTCGATAGCGGATCCGGTGTCGGGGAAGTAGACGCTCGATGCACCGCGTTGCAGGACGACGGGCGGCTGATCGCAGCTCACCGCCTCGGTGTCACGCTGCCAGGGCTGCCGCCCCCGGCAGCGGATGTTGATGCGGTTCAGTGCGCGGGGCGACGTCAGCTCAGCGAGGTTCCTGCCGGCCCGGCAGGTCCGACACCGGACCCGGAGTGACTCCAATCCGCCACCCACGGTCGTCAGGTGCTCGAACTGCAGCTCAGCCCGTCCACACTGGCGCTGCTCACGTCCCTGCCCGCCCCCGGAGTGGGCCCACTGCACCCAGGGCACGTCGTCGAGGTGGCCGTTGCCGCAGACCGCCACGAACCTCATCGGCACGAGCTGGGGGCTGCGGCCGCAGTGCTGGCAGCGGGGGATCTTTCCCGGCTGTTCCTGGCGGACGCTCCAGTGCGTCATGGTGCGGCAGGTGCCGCAGAACAACCATTGCGGGAACCGGTAGTAGGGCAGCCTGCCGTCGCGCGGCGCCGGGGGTAGGCGGAGTTCCTCCGCACCGAAGTGGGCCGCGATGCGCGGGGCGGCCAGAATTATCCGCCGCCCCTTCCACCGGGTGACGTCCTCAGCGACGAAGGACTCACCGAGCATGTCCACGATCGCGCCGACGCCGAACGGCGAAAGGGCCTGCATGCGTCGTAGCCGACGGTCCGTCACTGCCCCTCCCCCCGCACCAGCACTCGGGCATCGGTGTCGACGTTGCGCATCGAGTCGAGTGTCGGCCATCCCGGTCCTGGCATGTCGAACTTCCTCAGCAACTGGATGCGTTCGCGCCCTCCCCCGGTATAGGTGAGCCCCCCGAGTGGATGGGCGCGGTCGACGAGCCCGGCCCAGTGTTCCTCGAGTTGTTCGACGTGCCGGGCGACGTCGTCGGCCTCGTCCGGATCCGCAGCCCGCGCGCGGGCGACGAACTCCTGCACCAGGCTCCGCCAGGCGGGATCCTTCGGGTCGAATGCGGCGGCGGCGCGGTCGTCACGCCAGGTGTGCACGTGACGGGCGAGGATGACCAGTCCCGCGTGCAGCGCGCGGGTGCGTGCCGGCACCGAGAACGGTGTCACGGAGGTGGGTTCGACAACGCGGTAGAGGGAGGTGTGGTACGGGATGAACGACTCGTAGTGCGAGCGGTCGCGGGGTTTGGACGGCGAGTAGAGGGTCACCACCAGCCCGGGTTGGCGGCGCCCGACGCGGCTTGTGGCCTGGATGTATTCGGCGGTGGTTTTCGGTTGACCGACGACCAGCATGAGGCCCAGTCGGGGGACGTCGACACCGACGGAGATCATGTTGGTGCTGGGCACGAACGACACCGCACCGGGCTGCCCACGCTCGTGGAACAGCCGCTGGAGATGGCGGGGGATGTCCGCCGGTGGGATGTTGCTGGTCAGTTCCATGATTTCGGCGTCGTCAAGGTCACGGCGGTCGTCCTCGGCGGCCGCGATGACGCCCAGACGGGCGGGGATGTCGTCGTGTGCCAGGGTGACGGTCTTGCCGAGTTCCCGCAGACTGTTGTGGTAGGCGATCAGGGTCCAGTAGGCGTCGGCGGCCTTTGGTCCGAGCGGCAGCTCGACGGGGGCGTTGAGCATTGCCGCGGAGAGGTGGACCATCGCGGTCAGGGGTGTGTGACCCTGCGGCATCACTCCGGCGTAGAGCCGGCCGGGCCGGCCGGGGTCCGTTCGGACGAAGTAGGAGTCCTCGGCGTCGAGGCCGGAGGGCGGGAAGAGGGCGATGGGACGTCCGAAGACGCCGCGGGACTGGGCATCGGCGCGACGGATGGTGGCGGTGGAGGCGACGATCTTTGGGCATGTGCCGTGGTGCGCCATCGCCACGTCGAACGCGGCCTCGTAGAGCCCGACGATGGTGCCGAGCGGCCCGGAGATGAGGTGGAACTCGTCCTGGATGATCAGCGCGGGACCGGGGTCGGCGCCGGTGCCGATGAACACTCCCGCGCGCGGTTCGCGGGTGAACCGGGCGAATTTGTCCACGGTGGCGACCAGCAGCGTCGGCGGGTCGGTGTAGAGGGCGTCGTCGACAGATGAGACCGGCAGGGAGGTGTGGAAGTCGCAGTCGATGTTGGGGCAGTTGATCCGGAAGCTGTTGTTGTCTGCGTGCACTCCCCAGGCGTCGTCAGGTGCGTTGCCGGTCGGGAGGATGTGGGTGCCGCACCACGGACAGCGTTCGACCTGGAAGCTCTTGGTCGTCGGTTCATGGTTGCGGATCGTCTGGAGCAGGTCGACGGCGTCGGCGAAGTTGTTGGGGCTGTTGTTGCCGCCGACCCAGATGCCGATGGAGACCGCCCGCGTTCCCAGTTCCTCCGGGCGTTGCTGTCGGAGGAGTTCGCAGGCGCAGATCAGGGTGGCCGCCCGCTGGAACTGTTGGGCGGTCAGTAGCCGCAGGGTGTAGCGGGTGATGACGGTGGTCCCGGCGCCGGCGTCGCCGAGGGTCAGGCGTCGGTGGAAGACGGTGAAGGCAACCAGACCGAGATACGCCTCGGTCTTCCCGCCGCCGGTGGGGAACCAGATCAGGTCGACGAGATCACGGTCGTCGTGCTTTGTGTCGACGATGGAGGGAAGGGAAAGCAGGACGAACGCCAGTTGGAACGGTCGCCAGCTGCGGTGCGGGTCGTCGTAGTCGGGCGTGGCGGGGAGACGGTCGGTCCAGGCGCGGCCGGTGCCGGCGAACCGGGGCCCGCTTCGGATCATCTGCATCAGCATGGCCCTGTTCGCCAGGACGAAGGCGCGTCGGGCGGTGGGGTCCTGTTCGAGCAGGTGCACACCTTCACGCATCCGGGCCCGGGCGCGGTCGACGCGTTGCAGGAGCCGGTCGGCCGCCGCCACGAGGGGTGCGGCCACGTCGTCGCGGCGGGTGCGGGTCTGCTGCGCCCAGTGGTCGTAGCTGTCGACGAAGGCGTGCAGTCTGCTGATGACTCCTGCGGGGTCCTGTTCGAGCCCGGTGAGGTAGTTCAGGCTCAGTGCCTCCTGGTCGCCCGGCAGTTCGAAGGCGACGTCGGGGACGACGTGGCTGGGTAGGAAGGTCGTCTGCACCGACGTGGCCCTGTCGCCCTGCGCCTGCCAGCTCGCGGCGGCGCCGTGGCCGAGGGCGAAGACGGGGATCTTGCGGTAGAGCAGCGCGAGTTCCTCTTCCTCGGGGTCGGAATGGAGTCGCAGCGTCGACGGGTACGGGGCGATGCCACCCTCGATTGGGCTGCACCGCAGTGTCACCTGCAGCAGGCAGTCGGAAGGATCCAACTTCCCGTGCTCCGACAGTTCCCGTTGGTTGACGAGGGAGACGGTGACCAGCACGCCGTCGCCGAACTCCCGCCAGACGATGGCCACGGAGGCGTCGCCGTCGAACAGGTCGTGTGTGGTCTGAAGGCCACCTGTCGGGGGCTCGGCGATCAGGGCAGCACTGCCGGTGGCGGCCAGTGGCTGACGTCGCCACTTCTGCCGGTCCTCGCGGACGTAGCGTGCGGCTGTCACCTCGATCCGCAGGGCGGAGCGTGTGCTGGTGACGAAGCTCAGTCCGACCGAGCTGGGCAGCAGTTGTCCGGCCAGGGCCACCGGGTCCTCGTCGCTGTCGGTCTCGTCGGTGGATCCGACAGCCGGGGCGTCGTCGACGATGTCGTCGTCATGGGCGTCGAGGGACGCCTCGCCGGGGAACATGATGCCGGCCAGGTACCGGCGGTCGGGTCGCTCGGTGAGGACCTCGTCCTCCCCGGTCCAGGGGCCGACAAGCTGCCGGCGAAGGTAGTCCAGGACAAGATTCCGGTCCTCGGAATCACGGGGAGCGGGTGTGGTGGTCACCGGTCGCCCCCCTGCTGGTGCGTCTGCCCTCCGGTGGCCATCCAGAGTCCGACCCTCGCGCGTGTCATTCCCACGTAGAGGTTGCGGATCCGGCCGGGATCAGCCGGGCCGACGTCGCCCAGGAGGATGAACCGGCTCTCGAGCCCCTTGAAGTCCTCGACCTTCGCGAAGGCGATCCGGCCCCTGGCAGGTCGTCGCAGCGTGTGTAGATCCAGGACGTCGATGCGGTGCCGCCACCGCGCCGGCAGTTCCGCGAACAGGGACTCCTGCAGAGGCAACGGGGACAACAGGATGATGTCCGTGTTCGGAATTCCGTTGTCGAGGAGCCGGTCGAGTTCGGCGGCGGCTGCCGCGGCCCGGCGGGAGCGGTCGGGCTCGTCGACCACCGTCACGTCGGGCCCTTCGCCGGCCGAGGAGACACCCGTGTCCGCCCCGGTCATCTGCTGGGTCGACGTCACGATCTGTCGGGTGTTCCGGCAGTTGTCCTGCAACACCAGAGTGGCCGGCCGTAGGGACCTCAGATAGGCCAGGGCCTCGTCGTCGCAGGAGCCAACCAGCCCACGTTGGTTGTTGCTGTCGAGCAGTAGGTACCAACTGCCGTCAGTGAGGCCGCCGACGAGCCTGTTGTCCAGGCACGACAGGTCGGTGAAATTGACCATGTCCTGCGCCTCGTCGACCACGATGACGTCGAAGTCGGTGTCGGTGCCGGCCATGAGATTGGCGAGGGGGACGACATGTACGTCCTGCATTCCGGGTTGGTGGCGGACGAACCCGGCGACCACCTGGCTGCGGCAGGTGAACAGAGTCCGCTTGCCGCTCGCGGCGGATCTGCGGGCCAGTTCGGCCGCGAGCATCGTCTTGCCCGTGCCTGCCCCGCCCTCCACAAGGAGCCGCGGGTTGGTGGCCCACTGATCGAGCGTGCGGTACTGACCCGTGGTGAGGGCGACGAGGTCGGCTTCCGCATCCGTGACGATCTGGCGCAGGGTGGGGACGGCGTCGAAGTCGGGCCGCAGGGCCTGCAGAATCTCCCGGAGGAGTGGTTCATCGAGAGTGGCCTGACGCCCTCCGGGCTTGGCCCGCCAGTAGTCCGCCATCCGACCCAGGCTGCGTTGCAGTCCATCGGTGCGGTCGAGTTGCCTGCGGTCGATCAGTGTCTCTTCGTCCCACTCGACCGAGGCCTGCTCGGGTAGTTGGCAGTCCGGGAAGACGACGGCGAAACCGATGGGGATGGCGCGCATCGTGTCGCGGCCGAGGCGCTCCTCGAGACGGCGCTGCAGGCTGAACATGGCGGTGGTAGCCTGCGCGAACGGGCTTTCCTTGCGCCGGCGTTCCTGGCCGGTGCGGTCGCGGTAGGTCCAGACGCCGTTGGTGCAGCCGGCGTAGCCGCCCTTGACCTCGATCACGTACACGCCGCGCCGCCCGGCGAGGACGAAATCGATCTCGCTGACACGCTTCCAGACGTGCGCCGGCAGATTGAGGCTGTGCAGAGCGAAGCTCCAACCGGCATCCACGAGTTTCAGACGTCGGTAGATCGCGGCCTCGGCGGCACTCTTCATCAACGGGGAGATCGGGTCAGGAACCATCTGCACCCGCTGGATTGTGCACGATGATGGGGCCTCGCGCCGTACCTCTCCGTGGTTGTCGGCGTCCACAATGGTGGACGTGACGTCTTCAGCCAACCCAGAGGTTGTTCAACTGTGTGTGCAGCTGCTAATGGCGCATGTCCGGGACGGAGCCGTCGGGGACTGGGAGATCGACAGTGTTCTGGAGCTGGCCGGGGACACCCACGCGGCGGTACGGCAGCAGGTCGTCGAGGGGATGGTCGGGCGGGGTGTGGCCGTCATCGCCGCGCCGGATGGCGACGGGCGTGACGGGCGTGGGGCGGGCGGCGACATCGACCCTGCCCAGGTGCAACGTTCGATCGCCGACGCCCGGAGGCTGCTGCGTAGGGACAGGGTCTCGCCGCGGCCCTGGGACCGGGTGCTCACGGCGTCCGAGGAGGTCGGCCTGGCGCTCCTGCTGCGCGGGGGTCAGTACCAGCCGCACGAAGAGGTTCCGCACGGCTTCCGTGCAGGCCTCGACGTCTCGGATGAACGGGCGCGGGCCTTCGACGCGATGGTGCTGCACAACCGGCGGCTCGTGATGTCGGTTGCCGGCGGTCACCTAGGACAGGGACTGGACAGTGAGGATTTGGACCAGCATGGCGTTGTGGGCCTGATGCGGGCGGTCGAGCGGTTCGATCCCACCCGTGGTCTGAAGTTCTCCACCTACGCGGTCTGGTGGATCCGTCAGGCCGTGACGAGGGCGGTCGCCAATGAGAGCCGTTTGATCCGTCTGCCGGTGCACAAGTGGGACCAGATACGTCGGGTGGTGGCGAGCCGGAACCGGCTGTTGACCCGATCCGGAACGGCAACCGTGTCGGAAATCTGTCACGAGCTCGGCTTGGACCCGGCGACGGTCGTCGAATGCCTGCGACTGCATGCCGGGGTGGTGTCGTTGGATCTGCTCATCGGGGACGGCAACGCGGCGCTGGCGGATTTTGTGACCGCAGCCGACGACACTCTGCGACCCGATGTGGTGACGCAGCGTCAGGAGACGTTGACGATCCTCCGCGCCTCCCTGGCCGATCTCCCCGTTCGCTCAGCGGCGATCCTGACCCTGCGGGCCGGCGTCGGCACCGGCGCGCCGATGACTCTCGAGGAGATCGGACAGCGGCTCGGGATCACCCGCGAACGCGTCCGCCAGTTGGAGAAGAAGGCACTGCCGCAGCTACGCGAGCGGATGACGGCACGTCTGGGCGGCGAACCGTCGAGGGGCGATGATCTCGTGCACTGATGACCGGGTTGCGCGGATGTCGGGGCGGTACCCGTTAACGACGCCGACTCGTGCGGGCCGAACAGCACCGACGCGCGTCCCGTCCGACGGTCTGCCGGACGCCCGACGGGTCAGCGCTGTCCAGTGCAACCGTCGTCCCCATCCAAGGAAACCGGACAGAACCGACGAAATATCGGAAATCAGCAAAGGGCGAACCGTCAGGGTCGGCGACATGCCCCCGAAGGCCCCCTCCAGCCTTGAACTGCCGCCGACCGGCAGCGCGGGTTGGGGTACGTTGTCGGCGATGACGCGACGCCCCACCGCTCTCAACCCCGCCGTGTCGGCGCAGATGAGCCGGATGCCGCGGACGCGGACAAAACCAGAGATGTCGCTGCGACGGGAACTGCACCGACGAGGGCTACGGTTCAGGGTGAACCATCCCGGGTTTCCCGGCCGACCCGACATCGCTTTCACACGGGCACGACTGGCGGTGTTCGTCGACGGCTGTTTCTGGCACCTGTGCCCGCAGCACGCGGTACTGCCGAAGAACAACGCCACGTGGTGGCGGGAGAAACTGCACCGTAACGTGCAGCGTGACCGTGAAAAGGACGAGGCATTGGCAGCACTCGGCTGGACGGTGCTGCACGTCTGGGAACACGAGGACCCCATGGCAGTGGCGGAAATCGTCGAACAACTCTGGCGGGCACGGTGCCGATCGGACGCCACAGCATGGCCGGTCACGTGAGGCAGGGTGGGTGTGGCATCCTGGTCCTCACGGACGACGTGAGCGGAGGTGCCCATGCCGGGTAGAGCGTGGTATGACGTGGCGCCCTCAGCCGCACGGCTGACCGGATCGCTGCGCGATATCGGGTACGAGTTCCCGACCGCGGTGGCGGACATCGTCGACAACAGCGTCGCGGCAGGGGCCACCCGCATCGACGTGACCGTCGAGTTCGACGGGGAGGACTCCCGCGTTGTGATCGCCGACGACGGTCACGGCATGTCACACGGCCAGCTGACAGAGGCTCTGCGCTTCGGCACGAGGCGTTCGTACCGGCGCGGCGAACTGGGTCGCTACGGTCTCGGCCTCAAGACCGCGTCACTGTCGCAGTGCCGGACGCTCACCGTAATCAGCCGCAGCAGCCGGTCGGTGGCACGGACGAGCGCCCGGCAGCTGGACCTCGACCTTGTGGAGGAATGGGACCAGTGGGTCGTGGTGGACCCGTCCCCGCAGGATCCGGTGGTCCGCAGCGCGCGGCAGGGGTTGGCCGAAGGCACCGGCACCGTGGTCGTCTGGCAGACGCTCGACCGCGTACTGCCGGAGAAGCGCCCGTCGGGCGGCTGGGCCCGACGGCGTCTGGAGACCCTGGCGGCGCGGACGTCGGACCATCTCAGCATGGTCTTCCACCGCTATTTGGAAGGATCCGATGGGCTCGCCCCGCTGGTGATGTCGGTGAACGGGCAGAAGCTGCGGCCGTGGAACCCGTTCGCTCCAGAGGAGCCGCACACCTCTGAGCTGCCCCGGCAGCAGTTCGAGATCGAATTGGCGGGCGGCGTCGGGCTGGTTCAGCTCAGACGGTTCGTTCTGCCGCCGCGTGACCGCTTCACCTCGGCCACCGAATTCGAACGGCACTCGGGTCCGCTGAACTGGAACCGGCAGCAGGGTCTGTACGTGTACCGGGCCAACCGGCTGGTGCAGTGGGGCGGATGGGGTGGGATCCGCGGTATCGACGAACACACGAAGCTGGCTAGGGCAGCGCTGGATTTCGACAACGACCTCGACACCGCATTCAACATCAACGTCGCAAAGATGCGCGTCAGTCTGCCGGCCCAGTTGCGCCAGATCCTGGAGGCGCCGGTCAATGAACTGTGTGTCCTGGCCAATGACGCCTACCGCAGGACCTCACGGGGTTCGGCACGGCCCGTGCCGGCGGACGTCAACGCATCACCCGAGGTGCGTGCCGCCACCCACGCGGCCGCCACCGCCGGTCTCGCCCTACGGATGGCCGCCATGCAGGCAGATCAGTGGGTGGCATGGGAACGCATCGAGGAGACCCTGCGCGCCCAGTCGCCCGAGGTGGCGCAGCTGCTCGGACTGGACCGCTGAGCGGGACCGACGCGGACAGTCAGAACAGCTGGGGGCGTTCGATACGCGCCCCGGCGCACTTCTTGACCAGCGGACATTCCTGGCACAACGGCTCCACCGGCCGGCACAGCGTGTTCGCAAGTTCGATCAGGCCCAGGTGTGCGGCGCGGGCGTCGCTGTCGATACCGATCATCCGGGCGACCTCCAGCCGGCCGTCGGTCAGGCGGTTACGCCGGTCGACGGGATGACCGCTGAAGCGGGCAGCCACCCGCAACACACCCTTGGTGACGAGAACCGGCTCTTCCGACTCGTCCTCGGTGCCCGCCGGAACGACCAAGACCGCCAGGTCGGCAATGGATTCGTGGAGACCGGGCACCCGCCGTAACGCGTCATCGTCGCGCAGTACCCGGGGATCATCCGCGAGTTGCCGGGCGAGCTCCACCACCGTCCCGGCCCGGTTCGCCCGGGAGATGAACCCGCCGGTGCGGCGCAGGTTCTCCTCCGCTGCCACCGTGTCCTGCGGCTGGCGCCACGTCCGCAGCAGGATCCAGACCTGGCGCATCACATCCGGGTGGGCGCGATCGAGGAGGATCTCCGCTTGCAGGACCTGCCACCGTGTCTCCGCGCGCAGCCATGGAATGCCGCTGACCTGACCCGAGGCGAACCAGCCCGCGAGCGTCGAGGCCACCTCCCGCGTCGACACATGCGCCGGACGGGGATTGTCGAGCGCCCGTCGTGCAGCCCGGGACAGGTGCTCACCGAGCAACGGGGGTACCGCGTTGCCGATCTGCTTGAACGCGGCCGACGGCGGCCCGGCGAAACGGAACCAGTCGGGGAAGGTCTGCAGCCGGGCTGCCTCCCGCACAGTGATCGTGCGGTTCTGGCGTGGGTGGATGTACCAGTAGCCGTCCTTGGCGATGTGCGCCGTGATGGTGCGCGACAGGTCGTTCTCGTCCAGACGTTTGTACTTGTCGTCGAAGATGTCGTCGCGGTACCGCTTGACGTCGTCCGGTAGGTCCGAATACCGGGTCGTCGGGCCCATCATCTCGAACGCCCGCAGGTCGTCCTCGCGCACGGGGCGGGTGATGTGGTCGAAAACCCGGTGCGTATCCGATTGCGGCATCTCCGCGCGCATTCGCTGCTGGAAACCTGTCGCGGGAGCGTCGTAGGGGGTCCAGCCCTCCGCTCCCCCTTCGGGACGCCAGCCGCCCTCGACCTCCGGCAGGTCGCCGATCGCGTTCCACACGGTGACCCGCTCGGGCTGTTCCTCCGGCCAGTCGAACGCGAGGCCGTCGCGGAGGCCGACCAGGATGAGCCGTTGACGGAACTGTGGGACGCCGTACCGGAAGGTGTCGACCGCCTTTTCCTCCACCGCGTAGCCGAGGGACTCCAGCTCGTGCACCATCGTCCGGAGGATGAACATCTCCTTGTCCAGTGCCATGTCCGTCACGTTCTCCATGAGCACCGCCGGCGGCCGGGCCAGCCGGATGACCTCGAGGAACGACCGCCAGAGGTCACGCCGTTCGTCGTACGGATCACGCAGACCGTGGCGCACCTTGTGGCGGATCATCGACCGGCCGGCCTTGGAGAACGGCTGACACGGGGGCCCGCCGGCGAGTAGCTCGACGCCTGCCAGGCGCACGAGGTCGGCGACCTCCCGGATACGGGCCGGGTCACCCAGGTCCCAGTCCACGCTCAGACCACCGTGGTGGTGCCGGTGGGTCTCGACCGCTTCCGGGTAATGGTCCACCGCAAGGACGACCCGGTAGCCGGCGTTCTGCATCCCGAGGCTCAGACCGCCCGCCCCGCTGAACAGATCAGCCGCCAACCGGAACCCGTCCTTGCGGGCTTCCTGGGCGTACCGCAGCAGCTGCTCGCCATCAGTGACGGCGTCGGCATGGGGCGCCAGCTGCACGAAGGGTCCACGCACCAGTCTGACCTTGTACTTACCGCGACGGGCGGTGGGATCGGGTGCGGTGGGTTCGGCATCGGCGCGGTCGGTCACGTGCACGAACGTTACCGGTGACGGCGGCCGCAGCCCAGCACGCCCCGGCGGGGACACCAACGTCGCAGCGGGGTCGACCACCGGGGCCGAAGGACCCGGCACCCACGTCAAGATGTCCCGTCACTGCGGCCTCAAGGACCCGGCCGACCGTACAACGGGACGGTCCTGACGGACGGTGACTTGCGCCACCCATGCTGTATACGTGGTTACCGAACATCGCTCTGATGGCCGTCTCGCGCTCACCGAGACCCACCCATAGGCGCCATGACGGAAGGGCACGGATGCACCGGATCAGCGACGAGGACCTCAACGACCTGGTCGAACAGATCGCCAGTGCCGTGTACGGCAACAGCACGATCGTGGCGATCCGTCGTCAGCTGGGCAGATTCGTTCCGGCCGACATCCTCGAGGCCGCGATCACGGAGTACCAGTCCCGGGCCGGCCGACCCCGGGACCTGCACGAGCCCCGTTCCCTGACCGACCCCGCGGCACAACTCGAGCCGTGGTACATCCCCCGGTCCGACGACGTCTTCTGGCCGTCGGTGCGCCGCCGTCTGGAGGGCACGGGTCTCGACGAGGAGCCGATCAAACGGATCAACGACGCCTCAAGCAAGATCGTCTCTTTTATCCCGCCGCCCGGGACGGAGCGGTTCAGCAGCCGCGGACTGGTCCTCGGACATGTCCAGAGCGGCAAGACAACCAACTTCATGTCCGTCGCGGCGAAGCTGTGCGACGCCCGCTACCGGTTCGTCGTGGTGCTCTCCGGCATCACCGACAACCTGCGGTCCCAGACGCAGCAGCGACTGGAACAGATCCTCGTCGGCGACGACCGCGGCCGTTGGCACCTGCTGACCGACCGTGAGACCGACTTCGACGACAGACAGTCCCGCAATGCGGCGAACCTGCTGAGCAACCCCGATCAGCGGCTCCTCGCCGTGGTCAAGAAGAACCCGTACCGGCTGCGGAAGCTGGCGCGTTTCCTCGAGGCCGCCGGCACCATCCTGCAGGACTGCCCCATCCTCGTCATCGACGACGAGGCCGACCAGGCGAGCATCGACGTGGGCAACAGGGGCCGGCAGTCGACCATCAACTCCCTGATCCGTCGCATCCTGAGCAAACCGAAGGTCGCCTACGTCGCCTACACAGCAACGCCGTTCGCGAACCTGCTCATCGATCCGACCGTGCCCGACGATCTCTACCCCGCCGACTTCATCGTCGACCTGCCCCGATCCGACGACTACTTCGGCGCCGAACGGATCTTCGGACGGGACCTGCTCACCTACGAGACCGGGCCGGTCGACCGAGGCCTGGATGTCGTACGGACAGTCCCTGACAACGAGGTCCCCCAAGTGCGGCCCCCCGGTGCCCGCGCCGGCTTCGGCGACTGGCGGCCCACCGTCACCGACAGCCTCAGCGAGGCCATCCGCTGGTTCATCCTGGCGACCGCCGCCCGCCGCTGCCGTGACGGGGCGCCGGCCGACTCGACCATGTTGATCCACACATCCATGCGCGCCCCCGCACACCAGCGGACCGCCGAGGTCGTCCAGACGTACCTGGGGACTCTGCGCAGCGGCTGGTCGACCCCTGCGGTGCGGGAGCGGTTCCGGCACCAGTGGGAGCAGGAGACGACCCGGGTTCCCGCGACCGACCTCGGACTCTCACCCCTGCCGTGGCCGCAGGTCTGCGACCAGATCCCCGGTGTCATGGCCGACGTGGGCGTGGTGGTCGACAACTACCAGTCCGACGTGCGACTCAGCTACGGCGAGGAGCCGGTCACCGCCATCGCGATCGGGGGTAACACCCTGTCCCGCGGGTTGACCCTCGTCGGCCTGGTGTGCAGTTACTTCGTCCGGGCGGCCTCCGCCTACGACACCCTGCTGCAGATGGGGCGCTGGTTCGGCTACCGCCACGGCTACGAGGATCTGCCCCGGATCTGGATGACGGGCGAGCTCGCCGCATGGTTCGTGGACCTGGCGACCGTCGAGGCCGAGATCCGGCAGCAGATCCGCCGCTACGAGACCGAACACAAGACGCCACGGCAGTTGGCGGTGATGATCCGCAAACACCCGTCCATGGCGGTGACCTCGGCCGCCAAGATGCGCGGGGGCGTCACGGTGCGCTACAGCTACGGCTCCCAGGTCATGCAGACCATCAAATTCCACCACCGCGACCAGGACTGGCTACGGCACAACATCGACGCCGCCGACCGCCTCCTCAGCGCCGCCCGTGGCCTGCCCGGGGTCCGGGAAACCCCCGTGCGGGCCGGACGCAGCGCACTGACCGGCGTGCCGGCCGCACGGGTAATGGCCTTCCTGCGCGACTACCGCTTCCACGAGCGCAGCCCCAGCCTCCGCCCGGAGGCCCTGTGTGAGTACATCGCCAAGCAGAACGACTACGACGCCCTGCGCACCTGGAACGTCGTCGTCATCGAACAGGGCAGCGACCGCCTCGGCACGATGGAACTGGCAGGCCGCAAGTACCACCGGATCAACCGCAGCCGGCTCACGGTGCCGGCGAACTACGCCGACATCAAGGCACTCGTGTCCACGATGGACCGCGTGGCCGATCTGCCCGCGTCCATCAGAATCAGCGACATGATCGACGGTGATCCGACCGACCGCAGGCTACGGGAGCTGCGCGACGGACAACTGGGAGGCACCGGACTCCTGTGTCTCTACCCGGTCAGCAGGAACTCCACCGTCGAGCGCAGCAGCACCCGCGGCTATCCGAGAACCGACCTCGCGGCGGTGGAGGACATCCTCGGGATCGGCCTGTTCTTCCCCGAGGCCCGCGGACCGGAGGACCGTGACTATGTCGCGGTCGACCTGTCAGGCCTCGCCCCAGCCGACGAGGAACTCGAGATCGTCGACATCGACGAGATCGACGCCGCCGACGAACGCGCCGGCGAAGCCGTGACCGATGGCGCCGCATCATGACAGGCGGCGCCGAGGAGATGTTCCGCCGTCTGGAAGCGACCGACCCGCCACAGCAGATGCGCGTGCTGGACAGCCCGGTCGAAGTCGCTGCCGGACCGGTCGCCATCGGCATCGACGCCGCGGGTCACCGGCATCTGCTCATCCCGCTGACCGACCGTCACCCCGGCGTACAGGACAGCGTCAGCCGCGGCGTCACCGTCACCACCCGGGGACTGGAGGACGACTCCCGTCAGTCACGGCGATACGCCGACGTGGTGTGCAACCTGCCTGAGCTCAACGACATCTTCGCAGCATTCTCCGATGACCTGTGCCAACAGTTGCAGACCCGCCCCGGCAACCCGGGGCGGGTCTGCCTGGAAGTCCTGCACCGGTGGCGTGACCTGCTCTCTCCCGCACCGGGTCCGACACTCGGACCGGAGGCGCTGCTCGGCCTGCTCGCCGAACTGCACTTCCTCGAACTGGTCGGCGGACGTGGGGGCGCGCCACCCCTGCATCTGTGGACGGGCCCCCGCAGCGCGCGCACGGACTTCACCTCCGCCACCGCTGCCGTCGAAGTCAAGGCCACCACGCACCGTGACCGCCTAGTCGTCGACGTGCACGGGGCCGGTCAGCTGGAGGAACGCCCCGGCACCGATCTCTACCTGTACGTCGAACAGCTCGAACGCGACAGTGCCGGTGACAGCGTGCCCGACGCCGTCGACCGGCTCCTCGCCACCGGGATCGACCGGCGTGTCCTCATGGGGGCCCTGGATGCGGTCGGATACCGCAGCGGAGACGCCGAGACCTACCGCCGGGACAGACACCGGGTGAGGCGCGTCGCCGCGTACCACGTCAACACGCCCGAATTTCCCCGGGTGACGTCGCAGCAGCTCGACGCACCACTACAGCAACACCTGGTCCGCCTGACCTACAGCATCGATCTGTCAGCTTTCGACAACCACCTCATCGACCCCTGCGCGGCAGCCACCGCGCTACTGGACCAGCCATGACGCGCGCCTTCAGGTACGCCGAGCCCCTCCCCGCCTCCGGAGGGATAGACGCGCGGTCGGTGCGTCGGACCCTCGGCACGTACTCCATGGACTTCTGGGAGCTGTTCCTACGTGAGACGCTGCAGAACAGCTGGGACGCCGCCACCGGGGAGCGACCTGTCCACTTCTGCGTCGACGGTTGGCGTCTGACAGCGGCACAACTGCAGAGCCTGCGCCTCTTCCTTCCCGGGGCCGACTTGGACGCACCGGAGCTCAGGGTCCTGACGGTCACCGACAGCGGGACACGCGGGCTCGGCGGACCCACCCGTGCCGACCGGGTGGGTGAGGACGACGACCGGGATTTCGTCGACCTCGTCCGTAACATCGGACGGCACCCTGACAAGGGATTCGCGGGGGGAACCTATGGCTACGGCAAGGCAGTCCTGTTCGAGGCGAGCAGCATCGGCACGGTGGTGATGTTCACCCGGGTCAGAACCACCGCGGGTATCCAGTGCCGACTGATCGGCATGTCCCTCACCGACCCCTACCGGATCGAGGGACGCCAGTACACCGGACGCCACTGGTGGGGGGTCCCCCACAACGACGTCGGTGTGGAGCCCGTCACCGGCCCGAGGGCGGAGCGGATGGCCCGGGCCATCGGAATCACCCGACTGCCCGATGACGCCACCGGCACCTGCATCATGGTCATCGCTCCCCGCACCGAGCAGGAGCGCCTGGCTGAGGTGATTGCCGTGATGGCCGATACCGCGACCAGGTATGCGTGGGCCAACGTCGTCGCTCAGGGCGACCAGGGTCCCGGCCTCAGGTTGCAGTTCACCTCCGACGGCTCCTGGATCGATCTTCCGGACCCGGGCACCGATGCGCGGCTGCGGTTCTTCGTTGAGGCGCACCGGTACTGCCGCGCCGTGTTCCGGGGCACGGCAGACGAGCCGCCCTGGCCCTGGACGGTCCAGGAGATTGTCGGCAGCCGTCCGGAGCAACGTCTGGGGGTCCTGGCATGGCGGATGTACCGGGCAGGTGCCTCGGGTAACCACGCCCGACCACCCGCTGAGATCGCTCTCCTGCGCAGACCCGGCCTCGTCGTCGAATACCGCACCGTCACGGCGGACCCGTTCGGGCGCGCCATCAGCGGTGTGTTCATCGCCGACCCCGACCTCGATGAGGACTTCGCCCGCGCCGAACCACCGACCCACGACAAGTGGCAGCCGCGGCTGGCACAACGGCAGCGCTACGCCCGCAACCCGGTCAGCCAGGCCCTCCAACGTATCGACCGGATCTTCAAGGACCGTCAGACGGGAGCCGCGGCCGCACCCACCACCGAGGCCGTGACAGGGGTGTCACGGCTGGCGAATGTCCTGGGCGCACTTCTCGACACCCAAGCCGGCGGCACCGACTCCCGTATCCCGGTCGGGCCGGCCAACCCGGTGCCCCACCCGCCGTCGACCCCACCGGGAACACCGGGGCCACCGACCGACACGCCGACGCCCGGCACCGGAGGCAACGGCCCGCAGCAGGGTCCCCAGGGGCAGGGCCGGAGACCGCGCCCCGCACGGGGTCTGACCCTGATCTTCCATCCCCGGGCCCGGCCGGCCCTGCTGGCCGACGGTGCCCGCGCGGTCGAGTTCGACATCGATCTCACCGGAAATCCCGGCGCACCGCTGGCCCTCACCGCCCAGCCGCTGATCGCCGTGGCGGACGGCGCCCCCGAGCCGGCCGACGAGACCACCCCCGTCGACGTCCTGCACTGGCGTGACCGGGACAGCGGCGTCCTCACACCAGGTCCACGGCTGACCCTGACCGCCGGGATGTCGGAACACTGGACTGTCACGCTCACCCAACCGGCTGATGCCGCCATCACCGTCCGGGTGAGCCAGGAGGAGGTGGGACCGCGGTGAGCGCCCCGATCAGCACGGGTTACCTGACCCCGGCCGAGGAGCGGATCCAGTCGGGGATAGTGGCGGTCACCTCTCCGCAGGGCACACCCGTCGCGGAAGGTCAGCCGGTACCGGACTGGGACTACTTCACCGACCTCACCGCGACCTGGCCCCTGCATGTCGACCTGCCCGGGGTGCTGCAGGACTGCGGCCTGTCATCCGACGCCACCGTGGCCTGCCTCGTCACCTGGCACAGCAGCAGCACCAACCGCCGCGGCAACTCCCCTGCGGCCAGACTCGTCGACGGCGGGAACCAGCTGGCCGTCGTGATCCCGGGAACCGAGATCGGCGGGAACCTCACCGTCACCGCCCGGATGGTCCTGGCCGCCCCTGATCCCGCACCGGTCTCCCCGCTCGCCGCCACCCTGCCCGGCGCCATCCTCTGGCAGGCCCGACGACGCTTCACCCTGGAAGGCAGCGGCAGCCGATTCCCCGTCGTGGCCACGAGCTTCGCCGACAGCGGGCTGGCCGAGGGACGCCGCTCGCTGTGGTACCTGTCCTGCACCCCGGACCTCGACGGCTCCGACACCGGCAGCATCCGGCTGTACCTCAACACGGACCACCCCGCGATCACCACAATGCTCAACCACCCGGACGCGGAGACCTCCCGGATCCTCGCCGACATGCTCCGCCACGATGTCGTCCGTCAGCTCATCCAGACAGCGCTGCGGTGCGAGGACCTCCAGGACGACCACGACCACGGCGAAGGCACACTCGGAGAGCTGTTCATCAACCTGACACGCCGGTACTTCCCCGACCGATCACTCACCGATCTACGCAGCCAACACCGCAGTGACCCGGGCGAACTGGAGGCGGTCCTGCAAGGCCTGGACCGGGTCCTCGCATGAGCCGGCTGCACGTCTACCCCCGGTTGCCTGCACACATCGCGGAACAACTGCTCACCGCCCACACCGGCCGGGACCTTGTCGGACTGCGGCGACTGTCAGCCACCGCCGACCCCCGCACCACCTGGTACCCGACTGCGCCGTACCGCGTAGCGGAGGATGACCTGCGCGCCCTGCAACAGACGGTCCGCGCCGTCGCAGCGGACGCAGACTGGCCAGCACCGTTGAGCAAGACGAACGGCACAGCCTTCGACCGGCTGTTGGCGCCGACCCTGTACCGGCAGATGACCATCGTCCCCGCCGATGCGGCGAGCGAGGAGGTCTGGTCATTCCTCAGCCTGGTCGTCCTACCGGATGTTGCGCTCTGGCGATGGCCCAACCCGCTACGCCGGCCGGGATACGAACGCATCATCGGGCGCCCCCGCAACGTATTCCGACGCCTCTGGAACCGCATCCACAGTCTTGGCGAGAACCTCGGAGGCCAGCTTTACGAAGACGAAGCCGTCGCGATCCTCGAACGCCCCACGCTCGGCGCGCATCCACGCGTCGCCCGCGCCATCACCCACGCTCACCTGGCCACCGCCGGGGAGGCCTGCGCGGCACGGACCGAGATCCTGCGGATCACCGCCCGCAGACTCCGGCGACTCGCGGTCGTGGTCAGCCTAGAATCGCTCGACGACGCTCGACTGATGGAGCTGGTGGGGAGGTACACGAGGGAAGCCATCGACCAGTTGCAGTCCGAGCGAACCCTGAGCACGTACGGCCCCGTTCCTCCGCAAGTGCAAGCGAGGTCAGGAGCAAGGTAGCCACCAGGAAGGGAACTGGCTGCTGCAGGAGGCGATCTTCGTACTGCCCGTACGGTCCTCGATGGTGGTCTATTCGAAGGTCGAACAGGACGTGTGCAGGTGCCACGCTGGCGGGCATGGCGAGCGAGCAACGGCAGCAGTGGGTCCTCATGGCACGTGCAGCGTTGATCATCGCCGCGATGCGAAGGTCGCTGCTCACCTGCGGTGAACTGGGACAGGCCATCGGCATGGCCGGCATCGATCTGCGGAATCAGATGCGCCACGTTTTGGCCCAGGTTGCCGAGGAGTGCATCGCCGCCGGGGAGCCGTCGGGGCTTGACCCCCCGCGCTGGTTGTCAATGCTACCACCGGGCAGCCGGGCGCCGGCTGGGTCAACGGGGCGGTCCGCTGGCACGCGGAGGTGCAACAACTGTTCCGGCACTGGAACCCACCTCGTTGAAGCGGCACGCCGCCGACGCGGAAAGGTGGCGTCGGGACGCGCTGGCCCCAGCCCTCCACCGGTCGGGCCGACGCACTCCGCTCTTGCAACCGAGGAGAAGGCCGCCTCCTGGGGTTACGCCCGCATCAGCGGCCATTGTTGCCGTCCGCAGGCATCCCGATCATGTCGATGATCACGTGAACAGGCGCCCAGCTGTACAGACGCCATCAAGCAGTGGCGCCTCGTCACTGATCGCCGACGGCAGCCGGGGTCTCCGAGGGCAAACCATGGGCAGGCCGACAGGGCAGCGCGGGGTTCCACCGCGCCCCGCTCCCCCACCGTGGGGGACATCCCGTCACCAGATGAACAGCCCGCCTACGGCGCCGGGATGGGGTTCGTGCCGGGGGGAACGCAGGATGGGCATACCGGTGGGGGAACGCTCGGGCAACGACCGGTCCGTGCACGATGCCGCAGTTCGAGCAACTCGCAAGGGAGTTGGTGGCGGAATGTCCGCTGAGCGCGTGCACCCTGCCAGACGCACAGCTCCGCCCTATCGGAACCCGCTATTCAGCATCGACAACGATGGCCGATTCATCGACACTGTTGCGTGTTTGCCACTTTATGAGCTTGCCGCTGGATGGCATCGTGCTCATGGGCGTCACAAGCTGGAAAGCCATGGTGACAAGGCCATCGTTGACAGACTGCACATCCGGAACGTCCGCTTCGAGTGTCGGGTAGACGATCATGGCGCCGGTGGCGGGAGCGTACAGTCGATCAGCCTCCGGATCGGAAACGGGGGTTCCGAGTCCCGCGATTCTGCTGGCAGCATTGCGGTGCCTCAACTCACTGACGGCGCTGAGCGAACCAGTCGGCGTCCTGACCCGCTGGAAGATGCTGAACGGTCCCTGATCATGGATCGTCCGGAGGCTTTCTTCCGAGACTTGGTGGGGAAAGATGATCAACCAGCGTTTCAGCTGCTCAGGGCCGAGGCCGCTGAGCCACGTCAGTTCCGGCTTGAAGGTGTCCGCAGAAAGCCACCTCAGAGATTGGAGCACCTCGACAACTTCACGGTGATCCATTTCCGCGATGCGCGCGGAGTAGGACTTTCCGGTGTCCTGAATCGTTGACACACCGGCGACCTTGGCCGCGCGCACGGTCTTGAACCGGACCGTTGTCGTGGCGGCGGAGAGTACGGGGAGCCACGCCGCAGTGTTGGCGCGGGTCTTCTCATCCCCCGCACGAGAGCCCGGGTTCGGGTGTGCGACCGGCTCCATCGGTTCGCCCGGCGAGCTCTTCTCGACCAGCGTCGCATTCCACATCTTGTTCCGGCCGGTCGGTCTGAGGTCGGGACGGTGCTGTGCGATGAGCGGTGGAATCTGCCGCGGAGTGATCTGTCGTTCTCCGTCGGTCGGTTGTGAGTATCGCCGCAGTTCCGCTCGGAGATACTCCTCGTCCTTGCACGCCGCGGCGAACATCTCGTGCAGTTCCTCTGTCGTGTAGATGCGGATGAGGTCGCGGAATCCTGGCCGGAAGCCGAACCAGCGACCCATCTGCATGAGGGTGTCGACCTGCTTGGTCACGCGTCGGTAGTAGGTGACGGTGAGGCCTTCAACGGTGAAGCCGCGGGCGAGGCTGTTGCCGCCGACGAGGATCCGCCAGATCGGCCTCATGTCGAAGTCGAGGCTCTCCTGCTGTCGTTCGAGGTCCTTGTCGCTGTTGACCACGATGACCGGTCCGCTGCTTTGATCAGGTGGGCTGATCTTGTCGAGGGCGGCCGCGATGTCGGGCCGCAGGTCATCGAAGTCGGCCGGCGTCGGCAGGTCGGTACCCGATGCGGCGCTGACGGGCAGGACATCGGTTTCGTAGAGGGCCCGCAGACGAGCCAGACCCGCGGGTGCGCGGTACTGGCCGCTGTTCCACATGGCGTTGATGACGTCGGCGGTGTCGCGGTGCACCGCCTTGGACATGGCCTCGTGCACGAGCATGGTGTGGTGCTGGTAGAAGGCGTGCCCGTGGCGCTGACGGTGGAGCTTCACAGCACCTGTCAGCAGGTACATGTCGAGCGGGGCCCGCAGGTCCATGTCCTGCGGCTCCTCGTCGAGCAGCCGTACGTGCCGCAACTCCTGGGAGTTCTCGAGCGTGCGCTCCGACAGCGGGATGTCGGTGTCGAAATCGTGGAAGTCCTCGGCGCCCATGTAGGCGACGGGGCGGGCCAGTGAGACGAGGAAGTCCCGCGGGAAGATGTCCTCGACGTCGGACGGATCAACGAAGACATTGGCGTACGGCGTCGCGGTGTACCCGACGTACTGGGCGCGCGGCATCATGGACAGCAGCTGACCGATGAGCCGGTTGATTGCCGTACGGTCCTTGCTGTCCTGGGTCCACTTCTTCGGGCTCGTGGTGTTGACCGAGGCCTGGTCGGACTCGTCGTCGATGATGAGGACCGGTACCTCGCCGAGCCGCTCCCTGATCCGACCGAGGTCCGCGACGAGGTCCTGGAGGACGGTCTTGTTCTTCTTGGCTACCACGAGCCGGGCGTCACTGGTGTAGAGGTTGACCGGTGCGTACAGGGGTTGGGTGCGTTCGCGGCGGGGGAAGTCCAGTGCCATGAATCCCTGGCGTAGGCGCCGGTAGTCCCATCCGCGGGTACTGAGGCGCCGGATGTCGGGGTATCCGATGTCCGACGGGCGCCCACCGTGACGGACGAAGCGGTCCTTTTCCCAGTCCGTGTCGTCCTGGTATTCGTGGCCTCTGCTGTCGTGAGCGGAGATCTCCTGCTCCAGGTTCTCCCGGCCCACGAGCTCGATGTCGAGACGACGCTGCGTCTGGGCGCGCAGCATGTTGGTGGTACCGGTGAGGACGATGACGAGCCGGTAGCCGGCATCGACGGCTTTCGCGATGACGCCGGTGAAGTTCGCGGTTTTGCCGCTCTGCACGTACCCGACTACGAGGCCCTTGGCCTGGTAGGCGACCTCGCGGGTCGGGTCGGACAGGCGCCTGACGACATCTTCGGTGGCGTGGTCCAGTCCAGCGACGACGCCGGCGTCCCAGCCCTTGTCCAACAGGTACCTGCGGTAGTGCGACCAGTAGAAGTCACGTTCACCCCGTCGCTCCGTGGTGCGCCATTCTTCCCAGTCGTCAGCGATGACGATCGGCGCGGTGGCGTGCGGGAAGAGGCTTGCCACCAGGTGCTGCGTCGCGGGGTCCAGCTGCAGCGTGGAAACGATCGCTGAACGCCGCTCCGAGGTGTTGCGTGCCGTGCCTGCGGCCCACACCGCATCCGTGTCCACGTGGTCCCAACCGGCCAGTACCTGCGCGAACTGCTGGCGTAGCGCATCCTCGGGGCCGGCCGACTGCAGATGCGCGAGCAGGGCCGCTCCGTCGGTGAGGCTCTGATCGTTGCCGAACATCGCGGCGACGGGATGGATGGGCATCGGACCGCTGCGCTGCATGCCGTCGAGGGCTGAGCCGTAGGCGAGGGTGACCGTGTCGCTCATTGCAGCTCCTGTCGTCCTGCCAAGACCGCGATCCGCAGGGGTTCGGGGGCGGGGTCGGTGCTTCTGCCGGTCAGGTCGAGTCTGTACCGGATGTCAGTTATGCGGCTGAGGTCCACACCGGCGGCCCTGATCAGGTCCCCGGTCAGCCTGGGGAAGGTGTCGGCAACCCTGTACAGCGCAGGATCGGAACGGAGCCTCCAGCGTTGCAGGGGTCCCGAAGCGAAGCGGCTCCGCCACCCAGCCCGCCGTACAAGGGCTTCGAAGCTCTCGCGCAGACCACCCGGCGGCATCATCTGCCGTACGCGGTCAACCAGCTCGGCGAGGGTTCTGCCGCCGCTACCGGCTCCCGTGATCTGTTGCGACAGCAGCCAGAGCGGTCGGCCACCTGTCGGTTGCAACTGGCCGACCGATGAGATCCGGTGCATCCGTCGCTCCGACGCCGTGGTCTTCACCTCGACATCGACATCGGACAGGCCGAAGTCATGTTCCTCCGCACCGCCGCGCCAGGCCGCGATCGCCGCGTCGGGTGAGCTGGTGGCCGCCAGCCCTGCGACCAGGCAGAGCTCGCCAATGAGGCCTGTCTCCACTTCTCTCGTCAGGGCGTCCTCGGGCCTGATCAGGTGGCCGATGTGACGCAGCGTCTCGACAAGCGCGGCGCTGAGAGGCAGCCCGTCGAGCTGCGCCCGGTCGGCCACCCCGCACAGCACGGGGTAGGCATCGGCGAAGAGGCGGGGATCATGGACGGCGATCTCGATCAGGCGGGCGGCGCCGTCATGCACGAGGGTCGTGCTGACGTGCTCCAGGCCGGTGGGAGCGGGGGTCTCGTTACCGCGGGCGGGGCCGCGGAGACCGATCCGATGGTTCGCCGGATCAGTGAATAGAATGACTCTCGGCGTGCCTTCGACGGGGTGCTCCATCGGCACCCCGGTCGCTACGTATGCCGCGAAGCCCTCACCACTCAGATGCCGGTCCGGGCTGCTCACCCACGCCCTCCGAAGGACGCCAGTTCGGCCTGGGCGGCGGCGGTGAGGATCTCCTGCCACAGGTCGATGTTGTCCTTGTCCCGGGAGCCGAGGTGAGCGCCCTGGAAGACGTTCTCCATCAGCAGGAACATCAGGGCCTTGACGAGGGGGGCGTCGTTGAGACCCCCGCGGCGGCCTCCCAGAAGGGCGGCTCGGTAACGCCTGTTGAGCAACAGGGTCATGGTCTCGCGCTCAACGTGGAACAGGTCGTTGTTGTCGAACTTCACCCAGAGGATGTTGAGCGGCGACTCGTTGAGCTGCGGCAGTTCGTCGATGATCTCGCGGCTCACCCGCGGGTTGATACCGCGTCCGGGCGGGATCACCGGGCGGCGCCGGGCAGTCTCGCGTTGATTGCTGGTCGCCCACGTCTGCTCTGCAGCGTGGAGGAAGTCGGTGACGGTGCTGCCGTCGGCCGCGCGGGCGGCGCCGACAGCGCGGGCGAATCCCGCGCCCGCGGTCACCCGCGACTTCTCCGGGTTCATGATGAAGAGTCCGGCAACGTCGCCGTCGATGTCGATGGCTGCCCGCGCGAGCTGCAGCTTCTTGTCCGGCGCGTGGATCCCTTCCCAACCGCCCGCATGCAGGAGCCGGTCACCTCGGTAGAAATAGAGGCCCTGCCGCAACTCCGCGCCCCCTGGCAGGCGGTATTCCGCGTCGTTGGACTTGCCGGGCCAGATGTGGCACTGGATGGACAGAGCGACGCCGTCGAGGTCTGTTGCGAGCGTCTTCGGCCAGCCAGCCGGCGCATTGCGGTAACCGAACGGGTCGAGCGGGCGGACCTCAGCCGGGACACCGACGCCCTCGTCGACATCCTCCACATCGACGGTGACGCTCAGCTTTCCCTTGGCCAGGATGCGGTGAAACATGAGCCCGAGATGTCCCCGGAGATGGTCCACCGTGCGCGACAGGAATGTGCCCACCAGATGCAGGTCCTCGGATGCCGGGAAGCCCCCTACCTGGTCCCACCGGATCACGGTGCCCGACGGGGAGGTGCTGAACGGCCACGTCCGGTCAAGCTCGGCGACGGCGAAGTCCCCTGGGACCACATCGCAGTGGAAGCCATCGCGGTTCTGTCCCTGCAACCACCGCCGACCGACCGCCTCGTGGCCCGATGCGCGCGACAGGACCGTCAGGCTGGCCGCCTGACTGAAGGATGCAGCTTTCAATCCGATACCGAAACGGCCCAGGTCCGTCGCCCGGTAGTCCCGTCTCCCACCCAGCGTCAGGGCGGTGTCGATGGAGCGGGGTGTCATGCCGTGCCCGTCGTCGACCACGTACAGGCCGATCAGTCGGGCGTTGCGTTGGATGAAGCGGATCAGCACACTGTTCGCGCCGGCGTCCACGGAGTTGTCGACGAGGTCCGCCAGCGCGGTCTCCAGGGAGTGGTTCCGCCCGAGGGCATCCAGTGCGTGCGGATCCGGGGGCAGCTCAACCGATCCGACGACCGGCACGTCTTCACGCCACTGCATCATCTCACCGTGACCCTGCCGCGAAGGAGCCGTCTTCAGGGACGCCACCGCCGCCCGTTGGCCTGAATCCCCGACCCCGTGCGACGTCCATCAGTACCGATGCGGCCCGCAGGTGCTTGCCTGCCGGGGTGTACCCCTGCTCGAGCGCCTGGGTGATCTCTCTGATGACGCTCCGCTGGGCCGCATCGAATGAGCCGGTGGTCTCGCCCCACACCGCGAGGTCACGCCAAGTGCGCGGTGGCGTCGTCTGCAGGGTCTCGATGTCAGCCGGGTAGGCGTCGAGCTCGACCAGCTCAGCCTGGAGCTGTCCCGGGACCATCCAGGCGATCTCCCGTATGGCTTCCCAGCACTCGTCCCTCTTCGCCCACTCACCGACGTGCGTCCGCCCCGCGGGGGGCGAGGTGATGACCTTCTGCACGAGTGTCGACAGCTCGGCGATCGCCTCCCTCGTCGCCGGCGAGAGGTCCTGGGTCCGCCAGATCCGGTCGAGGTCCAGACGACCTCCCGTCATCTGGACGAGCTTCGCCACTGTGTAGGTGACGACGTTGGCCTTGTATCCACCGAAGTTCTGTCGGGCGACGATCTTGTCCGCGCGGCGGAACAGGATGGCTTTGGCCACGAGGTTCTGGCAGTACGATTTGTCGACCACCGTGAACGTCTCGTCGAGGCCTTCGGAGAACAACGTGAAGTTCTTCTCGGCGCCGAGGCTCACCTGCTGGGGCCGCATCGACCAGGACATCTCGAACTTGGCGAGCTCGGACTTGGTGAACTTCTGATCGGGCGGGTTCATGGTCTTGAAGACCTTCTGGCGCGACCTGGTGAGCTCCGCGGTCACCGCGTTGGCGTACTGCCCCCGGGCCCGTTCGTAGAACCAGTGGGTGTCGCTCTCGTGCAGCGGTCCGGGTGGGGCCCAGAGCGTACGCATGATTCGTTCGATGTCGACGTGGAAGCTGGCGTTCGCCTTGAGGTCGGAGGCCCTGACTTTGTTCTGGGTGTTCGAGTATGCGGAGATCTTCGGGACGATCTCGTCCAGCCGCTCGGGGGATACGACGGTGAGTTTCATCTGGACGAGCACCTGACCGATGTCCGTCGTTCGCCGCGCGTGGTGGATCGACGCAGTGGTCTGCCCGCCGTTGACGATCTGGAGGTCGTGGATCCGGCGGATAACCCGTTGCCCGCTGTCGTCGGTGTGGAAGTCCACCGCGGATGCCGTGGCGGCGATCCCGTTGTTGTAGGCGAGGAACCGCTCGGGATGGTCGCGCAGGGTTCTCTGGATGCCGCTGTTGACGGCGCCCTTGACCTGGAGGAACGACCGCACGTTGAGCTCGAGTAGGCGCGCGCCGTGGCGTCCGTACAGATCGGCGAGATCGTTGCCGGGCACGATGGCAAGGAATACCGCATAGTCGGAGCTGGTCTGCGGAGTGCCGAGACAGGGCAGTCCGTCGGGAAAATCTGCCACGATCGGCTCGGCGCGGCTTCCCGACGCCGTCCAGTTGGCGAGGCGGCGCAGGTCCCAGACGTCCCGGGCGATCTCGCGTCCCTGAAAACGTAACGGCGGGAGCGGATCCCGGACGACGCTGCGGGCATTCGAAATGTAGATGAAGCGGACCCTGTCAACCTCGGCGAACTTCTCCGCGACGGTCGACACCATGCCGGCGACCTCGGACGACGGCTCGTTCCGGACGACCGTCCCGGCGAGGCAGCGGGACAGGAAGTTCTCGAGTCGGCGGAACGCGGTCTCGGCATCGCTCCGATTGAGTTTGTGGTCCTCGTCCGCTCGGGGACTATAGCTGGTGATGAAGAGGTCCAGACATCTGTCATCCGACGACAGGCCGAAGCCACTCACCTCGACCCCGTGATCCTTGAAGCGGACGACCACGGGATCCTCCGTCAGGCCGTAGCCCGACAACTGCTCAAGGACCAGCCCGGCGAACGCCTCCTGCGGCTCTGAGTCGTTCACCTCGCTGTACGCCCGGACATCCTCGAGCAGGCTGTAGGCGCAGAAGTCGAGGTCGGACTCAGGCACCGGCGATCCCCCCCGGAGAAGTCGCATCGCCATGCGCAGGACCTAGCGTGACTGGGGAGTTGGTCTGGGTGGTCATGGGTTTCTCCGACGCTGATGTGCGGCTCGAGATCGGACCGCGCGGATCCGGCCGGTAACCGTGCCTATCTTGCAGCATAAGGGCAGTAGACGACAGAACCGCAGGATGATCGACTAGCTGGGCATCCGGCCGTCCGAGTCCCTCCCGACGCCTGATCCTTTTCCGGACGTTTCGTGATATGGAATGGGCGGACGCCGGCCGTTCCATATCCGGCCGATCCCTAGCGACCGGAGCCCTTCGGGTGCGAGGGTGCCTGCACCGTAACGGTCAGGCGTCGCTGCGGCCGGCGACCCGACCCACGGACGGGTCGTGCTCGATCGAGCGGATCTACCCCGGCAAGGCCCCTGCGCGTGAGTGACGCTGTCGACGGTAAGCCCCCGTTACCCCCGCTACCTAATGAATCCCGAACGGCCCGTCGCGGCTCGCGGGATGCCTGCCCGTTACCCGACCTTCGAAGGTCTCCAAAAAGATCGGCAGCGTGGGTGGCGACGGGTCGTTGGCGGTGTTCCGACTCGTCGAGTACACGCCTGCACACCTCTGGGCCGGTGAGGCCTCGTGCAAGACCGGCGGGCCGGCGTGTCCGGATCACCTCTGTGGCTTGAGGCAGCATGTTGATCGTGGTTGTAGCCCGCCCGCACGGCAGACACCTCGCGAACCGGGAGCCGACGAGCTCTGACAGCGAAGACCGGAACCGTGCGGGTCGCTGGGATCGCGAACGGCCCATCGGAGGGTAGGCCACAGAGCCTCGTCATTAGGGCGCCGCGCGTTCCCGCCAGGGTCCGCAACCAGGTCACCAGGAAGGAGTAATAGATTGAAGGTGTTCTGCGGCATCGACTGGTCCGAGCGGCATCACGATATTGCCCTGGTCGACGAGCACGGCCAGTTGATTGACAAGCGCCGCATCGGCGACGACCTGGAAGGGTTCGCCGTGCTGGTCGACATGCTCGCCGCCGCTGGCGACAACGTCGATGAGCCGATTCCGGCGGCGATCGAGACACCACGTGGGCTGCTGGTCGCGGCCCTGCGCGCGACCGGGCGCCGGGTGTACTCGATCAATCCGATGGCGGTGGCACGTTACCGGGAGCGGTACGCGGTCTCGCGGAAGAAGTCCGACCACATCGACGCGATGGTGCTGGCCAACAACATCCTGCGCACCGACGCCCACGCGCACCGGGCGCTACCGGCCGACAGTGAACTCGTGCAGGCCGTGGCGGTGCTCGCCCGTGCTCATCAGGACACCACGTGGCGGCGGACCCGGGCGTCGAACGAGCTGCGGTCGCTGCTGCGGGAGTACTTCCCCGGATTCCTCGCCGCGTTCGCCGGTAGGAAAGGGTACCTGACCAGCCCGGACGCCCGCGCGGTGTTGGCCATCGCGGCGACGCCAGCGGGCGCGGCCAAGCTGTCACGCACCCGGATCGCGGCGGCGTTGCGCCGCGGAGGCCGGCAACGCGGCGTCGACGAACTCGCCGCCGAGCTCCACGAAGCCCTGCGCCGTCCGCAGTTGCGGCAGTTGCCCATGGTCGAGGCCGCGATGGGCACCCAGGCCCTCGCGCTACTGGCCACACTGAACGTCGAGTGCGCCAGCGTCGACCAGCTCACCGAGGCCACCAGTGAAGCGTTCCGCCGCCATCCCGACCACGAGATCGTCACCAGCTTTCCCGGCCTGGCCGACGTCACCGGCGCCCGCGTCCTCGCTGAGATCGGCGACGACCGCACCCGGTTCGCCGACGCACGGGCGTTGAAGGCATACGCCGGATCCGCACCCGTCACCCGCGCGTCCGGCCGCAACGTCTCCATCACCCACCGCAAGGTCAAGAACGACCGCCTCGCTGCCGCCGGCTACCTCTGGTCATTCGTCGCGGCCACCCACGCCGAACCCGCCAAGCAGCACTACCAACGCCGCCGCGACCACGGCGACCGCCACCCGGCTGCCCTCCGCAACCTTTTCAACCGGCTGCTCGGTTGCCTGCATCACTGCCTGGCCACCAACCAGGTCTACGACCCGGCCAGGGCATTTTCCCAGCTGACGCCTGCTCGACCCTGAGATCAAACGGACAGCGTATCCGCGGTCCGGTCAAGCAGGTCTTGGGCACCAACGCCGACCGCCGAATCGGCGTCAGTCAGCAACCCCTGCAGCACAGCCTGGAAACGGGCGCGATCCTGCAACGTGGAACGAGTCAGCTCGAACAGGACAGCGCTCAGCGCACCACTGAGATGATCCGCCGTCTCCGGCTCCGCCACGTGCCAGGCCCGAGCGAACAGACGCAACGCGGCCGCGTCCCCGCGCCGCAGTAACGCCTCGGCGGCAGCGTCCGTGACAGCCGTATCACCAGGATCAAGCAGAAGGGCCTGCATCACCGCGTCCACCGGGTCATGCCCGACGAAAGCGCTCAGCTCCCCGCCAGCACGCGCCCGATCCGACCACACATCCGACCGCGCCAACAGCAGAAAACGCTCGTACACGTCCACGGATGAATCATGCCCGGCTCTTGACCGTTGCAGAGATCGGAGGTCTTTTTGATCGTCCCCAGCCGGGGACCCTCGGTCGCTCGGCCCGGTATGACTTTCTGCCCCTGTCGTTTGGATGATCCGGGGGGTGTTGTCGCCGGGTCGGGTGGCGTCGGCGGACCGCGGATAGGGACACGGCCACCCCGTGTTCGGGGTAGGTCTCTTCGTAACGTGGCTGCCGGCAGTCCGACGCCCAGACTGCGGCCGAGGCCACGAAGAGATGCGTGGAGGCGGGTGCGGTGCACGACGGATACGGCGTCTACCTCGGCTTGGACGTCGGCAAAGAGGGTCACCACGCGGTTGGGCTGGGCCCGGACGGCAAGCGGCTGCCCGACGCGCCGTTGCCGAACACCGAAGCCCGGCTGCGGCAACTGTTCGACAAGCTTGCCCGCCACGGCACGGTCTTGGTGGTGGTTGACCAGCCCGCGTCGATCGGTGCCTTGCCGATCGCGGTGGCTCGGGCAAGCGGCCATCAGGTGGCCTACCTGCCCGGCCTGGCCATGCGCCGCATCGCCGACCTGCACCCCGGCGCGGCGAAGACCGACGCCCGCGACGCCTACGTCATCGCCGACGCCGCCCGCACCCTGCCGCACACCCTGCGGCGGGTCGACGTCGGCGACGAGGCCCTGGCCGAACTGGAAGTCCTCGTCGGCTTCGACGACGACCTCGCCGGCGAAGCCACCCGCGTGTCCAACCGCATCCGGGGCCTGCTCACCCAGATCCACCCCGCCCTCGAACGAGTCCTCGGCCCGAAAGTCCACCACAAGGCGCTCCTGGAGCTGCTGTCCCGGTGCGGCGGCCCGGCCGGGCTACGCAAAGCCGGCCGCCGCAAACTGACCTCGATCGCCGCCGTCCACGCACCCCGCATGGGTGAACGGCTCGTCGAGCAGATCATGACCGCCCTCGACGAGCAGACCGTCACCGTCCCCGGCACCGCTGCGGCCGAGACGATCCTGCCCCGCCTCGCCGACAGCCTCCGTGACGTCCTGCGACAACGCGACCAGGTCGCCGGCGAGGTCGAGAGGATGCTTGATGCGCACCCTCTTGCCCCGGTCCTGACCTCGATGCCCGGCATCGGCGTCAGGACCGCCGCCCTCATCTGCCTCGCCCGACGCCGCTGCGACGTCCTCCACGCCATGCTCCGCGACAAAATCCCCTACCAACCACACCCCACCAGCCCCGTCCCCGCTTGACCAAACCCATAGGGACACCCCCCAACCCGGCCACCGCATCCTGGAGTCGGCGCGGCCACGGGCATCAACGCCGCTCTCCTCGCCGAACTGACCAACCCCGGCGGCACGGTCGTCACCATCGAACTCGCCCGGACGTCTCCGACATCCTCGAACGGCTGGGCACCCACCGCCACCGCCGTTCCGCACCACCGAATCCCAACGATGCACATGGATGACAGAACCTGACCGCCGACCCCGGTAAACGGGGGGTTTTCGGGGGGCGGTTCAAATCTTCATAGAAGAAAGTCGAAGCCCTGACCAGCGTTCCCGCTGGTCAGGGCTTTTTGTCTGTCGGGACGGCCGGATTCGAACCGACGACCCCTTGTTCTGGGTCGAGTTCGGCACGTCCACGCAGCGGTTGGACTGCGCGCCGACGATCTGCTGCCCGGTTGCCGGCGGCGGCGTCGTGGGTGGGGTGGTGGTGGGTGGGGTGGTGGGTCCGTCGGGGCTCAGTGAGGTGATGAATCTCCACACCTCTGCCTGTGTCCAGGATTTGGCGCCGGGTGCGTAGGGGTCGGCCGAGCCGTCGACGGCGTTGGGGGCGTGTGGTCCGTCGAAGGCGCCCCAGACGACGGGGTAGCCGGTGCGGCAGCCCGTGTACCAGGTGACGATGTGGGTGAGGCTGCCCTGGGGTGGCTCGGGCGGGTTCTGTCGGGTGCAGCCGTTGTTCTGGACGAACCGGTCGCGCATCGACCGTCCGCCGGAGATGGGGAGGGTGCCGTCGCGTAGTCCGTGGATGCCGAAGTAGGCGATGGGATCGGTGCCGCCCTGGCATCCGCTGAGGACCCCGCCGGAGTAGACGATGACGCCGCGGAAGGTGGTGGCGCGGGCGCAGGCGATGGCGTAGGTCATGGCGCCGCCGTAGCTGAAGCCGGAGGCGAACAGCTGGGTGGTGTCGACGCACAGGCCGCCTTCGATCTGCCTGATCATGTCGTCGACGAAGGTGAGGTCCTGGCCGTTGGAGTTTCCCCAGCCGTTGTTGATGCCCTGGGGGGCGACGAAGATCGTGTTGCCCTTGCCGTACTTGTCGACGCGCAGTCCGTAGTAGGACCATTCGATGCCGCTGGTGCTGCCGTTGTCGACCTGTTCGGCGGTGCCACCGACCCAGTGGAAGGAGAAGACCAACCGGTAGGGGTGGTTGCTGTCGTAGTTGTCGGGGATCCGCAGGATGTAGCTGCGGTTCTGTCCGCCGCTGGTGATCGTGCGTTTACCGCTGGTCAGGGTGGGCGCCTTGCCGCACCCGGCGGTCGCGGCCAGCACACCAGCACCAGCGGTGGAGGCTGCGGAGGCGAGTCCGCCGCTGATGGTGAGGCCGGCGGCCAGGGTGAGGGCGACCGCGGCGGCTGCCACGGATGCCAGGGTTGCTCTGTGTTTCACGACCATTCAACTCCTTCTATCAGGAACATCCCGCCCCCGGTTTCGGCTACCCGCCTGCCTGGGTGGTCGGGTTTGGCTGCCCGTCCCACGCCTCGCCGTGGCGGCAGGGCTCCCGGCCCCGCCGGGCGGGAGCCGCACCTGATCCGCCGGCACCGACCCGGGACGGTACGGCGAGGACCGGCCTCCCGCTGTCGGCCCACCGCCGCTGTCGGCGTACGACCCGCGATCACGGACGGCCGCGATCACGCCGAGGACGGGTGAGCCGGACGTGGCGGCGTGGACGGGCACCGATGGGCGACTGACCGCGTACGCGGGGCATGCTCAGACAGGTCTCCGCAGGCTCGACGAATCGATTCGCCACACCGTACGGTCGGCATCACCGGACCGTCAAGTGATGAACGTCAATGCATATGCCGAGGTGCCGACCAGCGACGGCAGGCGCTGTCGCGTTGGCGGATCGGTGGGCACGCCGAGCCCCGCCAGTGGGCGCTGGTCAGATTGCTCCGGCGAGTTCGGTGAACGCGGAAGCCACCCGTAGAGAGGGCTCGGACTCCTGAAGGGACGGCCGCCTGTCCGGACTGCGCGGCCGTGACGGACCGGGTGCACGGGTATCACCAGTGGAGCCTCGCGGACGTGTCGGTCGATGCCCGGCCAGTGGTGCTCCGGGTACGCGTACGTCACCTGGCATGCCCGACGCAGGGCTGCCCACAGACGTTCCGTGAACAGCTTCCGGCTGTTCTGGAGCGTTACCAGTACCGCACACCCCGGTTGATCTCCCAGGTCGCTACGGTGTTGCGTCATCTGGCTGGCCGGGGCGGCGCTCGCCTGTTGTCAGTCCTGGCGATGGTCGTCATGTCCCGACACACCGCCCTGCCGGCGCTGCTACGCATACCGCCGACTGAGCGGAGGGTGCCCCGCGTGCCGCATCTGCGCCTGGTTGTCGGTGTCGTAGGCGAGTTCCACGAGACCGACGGGCTCGGCCGGCAACTTCGGGTAGAGCGGGGTGAAATCGAAGCCGGAGGCGCTGGTGCGCAGCAGTTCCTGCCCATCGTCGATCGCTTGGGTGAACCGCAGCATATCGGCCCGGTCGCGGTTGATCGAGTCGAGCAGGTCCCGCACCTCGCCGGCCACGCCCTCCCGGATCTTGATGAAGTATCCGCCGCGCAGGGCCGGGTTCGCGCTTGCCTCGACGTGAGAGGGCGGTCCGAGGATGTTCGAGTTGATCTATGGCTTGTATCCGGTTGAAGGGCTTTCGGCAGGTTCGTCGGTGATCGCTACCACTCGATGCGTGGAAGGTGAATCCTGGTCGTGACCGACGGGCGGTAGTGGCGTTAGGTCGGTCATGGGTGATCGAAAGCCGTACCCGAGTGACCTCACCGACGAGCAGTGGGCGCTGATCGGGCCGTTCCTGCGGGCGCGGAAGACCAAGCGGGTCTCGGTGTCGGGCCATCAGGGTGACTACGACCTGCGGGAGATCGTGAACGCGATCTTCTACCAGAACCGGACCGGGTGTCAGTGGGCGTACCTGCCACATGACCTGCCCCCGAAGTCGGCCACCTACTACTACTTCGCTCTCTGGCGCGACGACGGCACCGACCAGACGATCCACGATCTACTGCGCTGCCAGGCTCGGGAGAACGCCGGCCGGGCCGAGGACCCCAGCGCGGTCGTGCTGGACACCCAGTCGATCCGCGCGGCGAACCATGTCCCGGCTGCCACGACCGGCAAGGACGCGGCGAAGAAGGTACCGGGGCGTAAGCGGGGCCTGGCCGTGGACGCCCTGGGTTTGATCATCGCGGTCGTGGTGACCGCGGCGTCGTCCACCGACAACGCCATCGGCGTTCGACTGCTCGACAAGGTCGCCACGCACACCCCGACGGTCACCCGCGCCTTCGTCGACGCCGGGTTCAAACAGGACGTGGCGCTGCACGGCGCCGTGCTGGGAATCGACGTCGAGGTCGTCAAACGATCCGACACCCGGCCCGGGTTCGTGCCGATCCGCAAACGGTGGATCGTGGAGCAGGTCAACGGCACGCTGATGCTGCACCGCCGCCTCGTGCGCGAGTACGAGAGCCGACCGGAATCGGCGGTGTCACGGACGGTGTGGGCATCGACGGCAAACATCGTGCGCCGGCTGACCGGGACCACCACATCCTCCTGGCGACACCGGTGAACCTTCCCACGCTGCTCGACCTGATCGCCGAACACGAGGCCACCGCACGCCAGGCCGCCGACCGGCTCCGCGAGCAGATCACCACACTCACCACCGAACTCACCCGCGTCGAGGGCGAACTGGCCGACCTGAAGACCACCCGCACCACCCTGCGTGCCCTCGCCGCCGCCGAGTTCACCGCCGACGACCCGACGATCGCCAGCGCCCCCTACCAACAGATCCTGGAAGTCCTCACCACCGCCCCGACCGGCATGCGCGCGAAAGGCATCTGCCTCGCGCTCGGCGTCGAGCCCTCACCGAAACACGTCGAAGGCGCCCGCGCGAAGCTGAAACGCATGGTCACCCGCCAGGTCCTGACCGAAGACGAACCCGGAGTGTTCACCCTCGCCCCGAAACGGACCTAATGTTCCGAACCGTCCTCTGATAGGACCGGCCGGCGCAAGATCCCTCACCACGGCCAGGCCGCCGCGACCAGGGCGGACGTAGTTCTCGGCACCCACAGCGTCGACGGGTAGCGGACAAGCGCGTGCTGGCTCTGGTCAAGGCGTTCCTCAAGGCGGCATCCTCACCGAGGTCGGTGGTTGCGCGGACACCCATACCGGAACGCCGCAGGGGTCTTTATGCTCAGCTGAACATAATGAACCCTATGAACAGTGCTGGGTTATGCGCAGCGGTGGTCTGTTGGTCCTGGTGAGGCGGACAGGGGAGGCAGGGTCTTCTCGCGAGATCGTCACAGTGACCTCTTCGGCACAGCCAGCAGAGTATTTGAGTGTTGTCAGCCTGCCCACCGGTGCGGGCCCGGGCCCGCGGCTGTGGCGTGGGTCGTGGACGCGGGCACGCTGAGGACGGCGCGCGCGGCGGCGATGACGAACGATTTCTCCTCGGCGGTGAGTCGGCGTCGCTGATCGAACGACGTTCGAGGGGTGCCGGCGCATCGTTCTGCCGTGGTGCCGGTCTCCGCCGCGGTCAGCACGCCGGCGTGGATGACACCCACGACGCATCGCCCACGCAGTACGGCGGCTTGGTCGGTGCCTCCGCCGATGGCCTTTTGGAGGGTGAGCACGCGTTCGGGAAGGCGCAGTCGCCGCAGCTCGCGGGCCACCGACGGGTCTCCGAACAGCGAGCGCAGCAGCGCGGCGTGCTCGTCGAAGATGTCGACCAGGCGGGCCAGGAGGTCGGTGGTCATCGTTCCCGCGGCGTTGAGGTCGGCGACGAACGCATCGTGTTCGCCCAGCGGGGGTGTCATCAGGGCGTGCAGCAGCTCCTCCTTGGAGGAGAAGTGGTAATACAGGGAACCCTTGGTCATCTGGACCTGCTCGGCGACATCCTGCACTGACGTGCCGGCGTATCCGCGCTCGACGAACAGCCGTCGGGCCACGTCCAGGATCCGCCGGCGGGTCTTCTCCGCCGCACTTCCCACGGTCCGCGCCATTGCCACCTCCCGTACTGCCATCCGAGCCTGGGTGTTGATCCGATGCCAGACCGTGGCCGACCGGCCGTGGCCACGCGCTCAGCAAACCGGCTGTTCCCCGGCGACGCAAACCGCCTGATCGCCGCGTGCGACCGTCCGCCGTCGGAGCGAACGCGGTCTCAGCCAGTTCACAGGAACGTTGGTTACCTTGCGCGCGAACATACCGACCGTTTGATTAAAAAGGGGGTCCGGCATGGCAGGGGTCGCACGCTGGTGTTTTCGTCGACGGCATGTCGTCGTGTTGCTGTGGGTAGCGGTGCTGGTCGGCCTCGGAGCGCTCAGCCAGGCCGCGGGAAGCGCCTACTCCAACAGCTTCTCGCTGCCCGGCACTGATTCCAGTAAGGCACTCGACCTGCTCAGGTCAGCCTTCCCGGCGCAGGCCGGCGACTCCGACACCATCGTGTGGCGGGTGTCCGCCGGGTCAGTCCGCGACCCCCAGGTCCAGCAATCGATCACCGTGATGCTGGACAAGGTCGCCGACGCGCCGTCGGTCGCCGCCGTCAAGAGCCCTTACGTCGCCGGCGGCGCGGCGCAGATCAGCCCGGACGGGCATACCGCGTACGCCACGGTGAACCTGGAAGGACTCGCCTAGGAAGTCCCGAAGGCAGATGTCGAGAACGTGATCTCGTTGGCCGAGTCCGCGCGCACCGATAACGTCGCGGTGGAACTCGGCGGCAACGCGATCCGTCAGGTCAACAAGGTCTCCACCTCGGTGTCGGAGGTCGTCGGTGTCGTCGCCGCGGCGGTGGTGCTGCTCATCGCGTTCGGTTCGTTGCTGTCGATGCTGTTGCCCCTGGTCACCGCGATCGTGTCGCTGTTCGTCAGCATTCTGAGCATCGGCCTGTTGAGCCACGTCGTCACCATGAACGACATCGCGCCGACCCTGGCCGTGCTCATCGGCCTCGGCGTGGGCATCGACTATGCGCTGTTCATCGTCTCCCGGCACCGCAGCGGCCTCAAGGCAGGGCTCACCGCCGAGGAGGCGACGGTACGAGCGCTGAACACCTCGGGCCGAGCCGTCATCTTCGCTGGCCTCACGGTCTGCGTCGCCATGCTCGGCATGCTCGTGCTACAGCTGTCGTTCCTCACCGGCATCGGCATCGCCGCGGCGGTGATGGTACTCATCAGCGTGGCAGCGGCGACGACCCTGCTGCCCGCGATGCTCGGCATCATCGGTCACCGGGTGCTGAGCCGGCGGGAACGGCGCCAACTCGCCGCCGAGGGCCCGCGCGACGTATCCGGCCAGGGCTTCTGGGCCCGCTGGGCCACCTTCGTGCAGCGGCACCCGCGGCTTCTCGCACCGGCCGCGCTGGCCGTCATGGTAGCGCTGATCATCCCGGTCTTCTCGCTGCACCTCGGCTCCTCCGACCAGGGCAACGACCCGGCCGGCACGACCACCCGCAAGGCCTACGACATGCTCGCCACAGGGTTCGGGCCAGGCTTCAACGGGCCGCTACAACTGGTCGCCGCGACCTCCTCCCCCGCCGACCAGCAGGCGCTGGCCGGCCTCGCGAACACCGTCAGCAGGACGCCCGGCGTCGCGGCGGCCATCGCACTGCCGGCACAGCCCGGCGCGAAGCTCGGCATCATCCAGGTCATCCCGACCACCTCACCGCAGGACTCCAAGACCAGTGACCTGATCACACACCTGCGCAAAGACGTCATCCCCGCCGCCGAGGCGGACACCGGGCTGCGCGTGTACGTCGGCGGCCAGACCGCCATCTTCGATGACTTCGCCGACGTCATCACCGCGAAGCTGCCGCTGTTCATCGGTGTCATCGTCGGCCTGGGCTTCCTCCTGATGCTGCTCGCGTTCCGCAGCGTCGTGGTATCGCTGACCGCGGCGGTGATGAACCTGCTCGCGGCCGGTGCCTCGTTCGGTGTGGTGGTCGCGTTCTTCCAGTGGGGGTGGGGCTCCGAGGCGTTCGGAATCGGCAAGGCCGGCCCGGTGGAGGCGTTTCTGCCCGTGATGATGCTCGCCATCCTCTTCGGGCTGTCCATGGACTACCAGGTGTTCCTGGTCAGCCGGATGCACGAGGAGTGGGTGCACACCCGCGACAACCGGCGTGCGGTCACCATCGGTCAGGCCTCCACCGGCCGCATCATCACCGCTGCGGCAACGATCATGATCTGCGTCTTCCTGGCCTTCGTCTTCGGCGGCCAACGGGTCATCGCCGAATTCGGCGTCGGCCTGGCCAGCGCGGTGCTCATCGACGCGTTCGTGCTGCGGACACTACTGGTGCCAGCACTGATGCACCTGCTGGGCAAGGCCAACTGGTGGCTGCCGACATGGATCGACAGGTGGCTCCCACACGTCTCGGTCGAACCGGCCGACGACGCCGCTTCGGCCACCGGTCAGACACCCGCCGCAGACCCGACGCACCAGACGATCCCGGCGGCATCGGCCTAATGCCCCTGAGCCGGTCGTCGGCCTCAACCTCGTCACGCGAAACCGGATCCCGCAGGCGCGACCGAGCGGGATCCATACCGCAACGGCACCGGGCGAGGCCGCCGACGCGCTCGCGGCGGCTGATGACGATCTGCACACCGCCCTCGCAGACCTGCAGGCCCAACTCGCGAAGGGCAACCGGGCGACGTCCGGATCACCGACGACGGCGAGCTGATCATCCCGCCTCTGACGGCTGAGGACGTACCCGCCGAGACCGACGCGCTGCGTGCCGAGCTGGCCGGGATGCTGCCACGGGCGCCGATCGCGTCGGTGCTGGTAGAGGTCGACGCCCGGATCGGGTTCACCGACCACCTGGTGCACGCCGGTGAGAAGTTCGCCCGGCCGGCGGAGCTCAAGCGCAGTCTGATGTACGTGGTCATCGCGGAGGCCACGAACCTGGGCCTGTCCGCGATGGAAGAGTCGTACGACGTGCTCGCCTGGACCGCCGAGTGGTACCTCCGGCCGGAGGCCCTGGAGGCAGCTAACGCCACGGTGGTCAACTACCACCATCGGCTGCCGCTGACCCGGGCGTCCGGCTCGGGCACCCTGTCGTCCTCGGGCGGGCAGCGGTCCCGGTCAAGGGCAAGAGCATCACCGCCCGGCACCTGCCGCAGTACCTCGTCCACGGGCAGGGCATCTCCACCTACACCCACGTTTCCGACCAGCACTCGACCTACGACACGAAGGTGATCCTGGCGCACATCTGGCCGACCTACCACGAGAACGGCACTTCTACGGCACCGACTCCGTCGACATCGACGGCGAACTCTCCCAGCTCGACGCCGACGGCTACCGGCCGCTGCGCCTGGCCCAGGTTGCCACGGCAAGTGGCTGACCGGACTCCGGTGACGGACGATGCCCGCCGACTGGTAAGTCGGCGGGCATCGGTGTGCCGGTGGGGCGCTCACGCGCAGCAGCTGCCGCGGGCCGACTGGTTGAGGGCTGTCAGGCCGGTAACGGGGCCTGCAGGGTGCCGGGCTGTTCGGTCAGCGCGGCACCCTGCAGGCCGGCGTCATCGCAGCCACGGATTCCGCCCCCGGGGCCCTGCAGAACATGCGCTGCATCTTCCTGGGGCAGCCTCCGTCGTCCCGCCGAGGGGCGTATGCAGATCAACGGCGTGTACTCAGGACGCGGGTTGCTCGCTGGGGAAGAAGACCTTCTCGACCTGGTCGTGGTGGGTGTGCAGCTCCCAGTACAGCGGCGCGATCTCTTCCGGTGCGGTGGCGCCCGGCTGGCGGCCGAGCCACGCACCGATCGCTATGTGACCGACCTGTACTCCTCGAGGAGCGGCGGCGGCGTGCAGACCATGGGCCCAGCTGCGTAGCCACGCCGCGGCCGGGGCGACGTTGCCGAACATGTCGTGACCCATCTCGGGGCGTACGGAGGAGGCGCCGGTGGTGAACAGGATCGTGCCCGAGCCTCGGGCGAGCATCTCCGGCAAGACCTCGTTGACCGCTGCCACGGCGCCGTGCACGTAGAAGTCGAGCTGGATCTGCACGTTGTCGTGGGTCAGCTCGGTGGAGGAAGCCATCGGCAGCGTCAGGTTGGCCGGCGAGTACTCAAGGACATCGATCTGCCCGAATCGCTGCTTGACCGCCGCGAGGCCGGAGACGATCGACGGCCGGTCCAGGACGTCGGCCGCGAAGGCCGCCGCTTCGACGCCTTGGCCGGTCAGTTCGGCCACGACCGCCTCCAGGTTGGCCGGGGTACGCGACAGCAGCGCGACCTGGTGGCCTTGGCTGCCGAAGGTCTGGGCGATGGCGAGCCCCATTCCGGGACCGGCACCCATGATGGCGATGGTCGGCATGACTTCTCCTTCGATGACAACAGCGTTGTGGACAGCGGGTTCGGTCGGGGCCGAGTGCCGCTGGGAGTTGATGAGGCGCAAGAGGAGCAGGCGGGGCACCGCGTACCACTGGCCGATGTCAGTCGCTGATTCGCAGCTCCTGCCGCGCGTATCGCAGGTCCTCGGTCTGAGCGAGGATGAACTGCGCGAGATCGGCCCGGGCGATGCGCGAGCCGACCCGGTCCCCGGATCCGGTCCTGGTGCGCACCTTGACCCTGCCCGATCCCGGCTGGTCGTTGGGTGCGGTGACGACCACGATGGCCCAGTCCGAATCCGAGCCACGAACGGCCTCACCCACCTGAACCGTCTCGTTGACCATGGAGCGGGTAGCGGGCAGCAGCCCGAACAGGGCGAAGCTCGCGCTGCGCAACGCCCGCAGCAGGGGATTGCGGGGAATCACGATGCTCGGCCCCCAGTTGTAGACGAGCCTGAGGGCCCGGTGTGCGCGCATCGCGGCCAGGATAGTGCCCGTTCCCGACGCGAGAGGCACCTCCCGTGGCCCGCCGAGGATCTTGGGGCTGAGGGAGGCGAGGACGGCGTCAGCGCCGCGGGCGGCGTCGGCGACGACCACCTCGTTGGTCAACTCGCCCTGCGCGACCCGCAGCCGGTCGTGGCGCAGGGCGAGCTTCGCCGGATTGCGCATCAATGCCACCATATCGGGCCAGACCGCGAGCGCCTGCTCGACCAGATGCACGCCGGTGTGGCCGCTCGCGCCGAAGATGGCCAGTTTCATCAAATCTCCCCAAGCCTGGTCCGCGCCGAGTCGCGACACAGCGTGACAAAATGAGGCCGCCCTCATGTTGAGCTTAGCACGAAAGTCGAGGTACCCCTCAAATTGATAGACTGTGGGGTATGCCCCCTGACCGTGCACCAGCCGCGACCCCGGTCTCCGCGCCCGCCCGCCCGCTGCGCCGCGATGCCCAGCGCAATCGCGAGTCGCTACTGGCCGCCGCCCGGGCCACGTTCGCCGAGCAGGGGATGCAGGCGTCGCTGGAGCAGGTCGCCAAGCGTGCAGGGGTGGCCATCGGCACCCTCTACAACCACTTCCCCGCCCGGCTGGACCTGGTGCAAGAGGTATTCGCCGGCAAACTCGCGACCTGGATCGCCGCAGCCGAACAAGCCCTGAGCATGGACGACGCGTGGGAAGGGCTCCGCCTGTTCCTGGAAACCATGTGCGAACTGCAGGCCCGCGACCGCGGCTTCAACGACTTCGCCTCGATCCGGCTGCCAGAGGATGCCTGCCTGGCCGGCCAGCAGACCCGCGTCCACGACCTCGGTGTACGCATCGTCGAACGGGCGCGAGAACAGGGCCGCCTACGAGCCGACCTGGTACCCGAGGACCTCGCCTTCGTCATCTGGTCCCACAGCCGGATCATCGAGGCGACCGACGGGATCGCCCCGCACGCCTGGCGCCGCCACCTGTACCTGATGCTCGACGGGTTCCGCGCTGAGCGCGCCCGCCCGCTCCCCGAACCGCCCCTGACTCCCGGACAGCTCTACCGCGCCATGCTGCGCCTCGGCGGCGGCGACAACAGCACCGACTGACTGCCCGGGACGCCGAGCTGGCGTGTCCCCGTGCAGCTACGCCGCCGGCATGTCCCCTGTCCGGCAACTACATCGCCGGCGACGCCGCTGACCAGCAGCCCGAACGGCTCCACCGACGGTGCCGGTTCCGCGTCGACCATGGCGAACTCCGCTGTGGCCGGCAGGTAGCCGGCAAGGACCACCTGCTGCCCGCCGGTCGTCGAGCGTAGCCGTACGGCGGTCGCGTCAGAATCCGAGTGCTTACCGCCGTGTGTATCACGGCATCGACGACCACATGGCCAAGGTGCGGCAACAGCACACCCAGGCCGGCCGCCGCGTTGATCAGAGTCCACAGCCAGCCAAACGATCACGACCAACTGCTAGTGCCTTGACCACGAACGTTCACGGTGTTGGTTGACACGCCGTCCGGCCTGCTGGTCGGGCGGCGTCGTGGGGGTCAGGCTGTGGCGGTGGCAGATCCTGTACGCGTGCGGCGGCTGAGTGACCTGGAGGGTCAGCAGCTGCTCAGAATCACCCGCCGGGGCACCGGTTCACCGATCCGACTGCGGCGAGCGATGGTCGTGCTCGCGTCCGCTGGTGGGAACACGGTGCCGGCGATCGCCCGTCTCGTGCAAGCCGATGAGGACACGATCCGGCAGGTCGTCCACCGGTTCAACGAGATGGGGATGGCCAGCCTGGACCCTCAGTGGGCGGGTGGCCGTCCCCGCCAGATCAGTCCTGACGAAGAGCAGTTCATCGTCGAGACGGCCAACACCCGCCCCGAGAAGCTGGGGCGACCGTTCACCCGTTGGAGCATCCGCAAGCTCGCCGATCACCTGCGCGTCCACTCCGCTCGACGGGTCCGGATCGAGCGGGAACGGCTGCGGCAGATCCTGCACCGACACCGGATCACCTTCCAACGGACCAAGACGTGGAAGGAGTCCATCGATCCGCACCGGGACGCCAAACTGGCCCGGATCGAGTACGTGAGTACCTGTTTCCCGCAGCGGGTGTTCGCGTTCGACGAGTTCGGGCCCCTGGTGATCCGTCCGCAGGCCGGCGCAGGTTGGGCACCGGCGGGGCACCCGCACCGGTTGCCCGCGAACTACCACAAGCTGCACGGCGTCCGGCAGTTCCACGGCTGCTACTCAGTCGGTGACGACCAGCTCTGGGGTGTCGTCCGGCGGCGAAAGAGCGCCGGCAACACCCTGGCGGCGCTCAAGTCGATCCGGGCCTCTCGACCCGACGGGGCACCGATCTACGTGATCCTGGACAACCTGTCCGCGCACAAAGGGCTCAAGATCCGCAGGTGGGCCGCCCGGAGCAAGGTCGAACTCTGCTTCACCCCGACCTACGCCTCCTGGGCCAACCCGATCGAAGCCCAGTTCGGGCCGCTACGCACCTTCGTCATCGCCGGCTCGAACCACCCCAACCACACCGTCCTGGCGCGTCGGCTACAGACCTACCTGCGGTGGCGCAACGCCAACGCCCGCCACCCCGACGTTCTCGCCGCCCAACGCCGCGAACGCGCCCGAATCCGCAGCGAACGACAACGACGATGGGGCCAACCCACCACCCACGCAGCCTGACCCCAACACCCTGAACGTTCGTGGTCACGGCACTAGCGGGTGGGGTTGGCCGGTGAGGGCGACCAGGGCGGTGGCGACGGCGTGGAGGTCGGCTTTGATGTAGGTGGTGGTGGCGGGTCCGCGGCTGTCGGTGTGGCCGGCGTAGGCGCGGGCTATCCCGTAGCCGAAGCGCCGTTCGACCCAGGTGAGGGTGGTGTGGCGTAGCCAGTGGGTGGAGATGCCCTGCGCGGCGACCCACGGGAGCTGACGCCCGATGCGTTTCCACAGCAGGTCGTAGCGGCGGTAGCTGGCGGGTTGGCCGTTGCGGTAGCGCAGGAGCTTGTCGGTGGGCGCGACGGCGCCGCGGGCGTTGGCGTGATCGAGGAGGCGTTCGGCGAGCATCGGGGTGATGGGTTGCCACCGTTGGGTGCCGCCCTTTTCGGTGAGCCGGATCAGGGCGTGGTCGGTATCGAGGTCGATCAGGCGCAGCGCCAAGGCACCTCCGCGGCGGCAGGCGGTTTCGGTGTGCAGGCGCAGCAGCAGGGCGTCGAGGATGATGTCGTTGCCGCCGCTGCGGGCGGCGCGGTTGATCTCCTCCAGTTCTATCGGGGTGAGGGCGCGGCGGGTGTTGGGCAGCCGGCGGGGCTTGCGCACCCGGTGGGCGGGGCTGTCTACGGCCGTGATGTAGCCGTCGGCGATAGCCCGGGTGTAGAAGGCGCGGGCGGCGGCGACGAAATGCTCGCCGGCGTGCCGACCGTGACGGGAGTTGCGGCGGGAGCGGGCGCCGGCGGTGGCCTGGCGCATGAGGGCTTCGATGTCGCTTGCGGTGACCGTATCGAGGCGGCGGTCGCCGAGGGTCGCGGCCATGCGGTTCCAGTAGCTTCGGTAGCCGCGCCGGGTGCCGGGGCTCGCCGCCGCTTCGACGCGGGGCAGGTATTCGGCGATTGTCGGCACCGCGCGGCTGGTGGTGTCGGTGAGGTCGGCGGCGGTGAGGCCGAGATGGTCGAGCCGCGCTCGGGCGATGGTGATGCGGTCGGGGTCAGCGCTCATCGAGTGCTCCGAGGATGTGGGCGTGCAGGTCGGCCAGGAGCGTGGTGATGGTGTTTGAGGGGTGCACGACGATCAGGTCTCGGCCGCGGAAGGCGGCCAGGAGCACCGGTTGACCGGGAGTGATGCCGCACAGGTGGCGGGCGGCGGCCGGCAGGGGAAGCTCTTCACGGGCGCCCACGACGTGCTCCCCGTCAACGGCAGGGGCGATGAGCAGCGCGGCGTGCACGACGTCGACGCGCAGGGCGAGGCCAGGCGTCCAACCCAGGGCGCGCAGCAGCGGGCGGGCGGTCACCCGACCCGCGGAATCGGGGCGGGCGACGTCGAACAACACCCCGCCGGAGGTCTGGTCAGCGGGCGGCGGCAGGGTCGGCATGGGTGCCGGCTGCGGCGGCGCGACCGGCAGTGGGGTGGGCACGAGCGCCTCGACGAGCTGCTCGTCGTGCCAGCGGGGAGGGAGCGGTCGGCGGCTCACGGCCGTTCCCGCCAATGTGGCCGCGCCAGTGTCAGCGCAGGCGGGGGCGTCCCCCGAGGTTCGTCATGAGCATGGATGCTGCTGGTGGTGATCCGCTGCCCCGCCGTTGCCGGTCGATCTTGCGCGAATCTCCACGAAAACTGGTGTCCGAGGGGGGATGAGCCCCCACGCGAAGCATCCCTGCACACGGTAGGTGTGCATGCAGCAAAGGCTACCGGTCGTATACCCCATGACGGAACCCCTCGGTTCCAGCACGCGCTTCCGCGATGCGGAGGATCCCGAGGTCACACAGCCTGGTCGGCGCGGCCACTAAAGGACGTCTCGTAACTCGGTGAAGGCTTTGCCCGGCACCGGTGCTGGGTCACCCCGTGAGGATGATGTTGTGGAAAGGTCTTCATGCGGGCCAGGGCGTGTTCGACCTGGGCGCGGACGGTGCGGTGTTGCCTGTTCAGCTCCTTCTGCCAATCGGGTAGCTCGCTGCCGTCGGCGGGCTTGCGGTACGGGATGATCACCTCCGGGTTGCCGCGGTAGGCGCCGTCGGCCATGACCGGCCTTCCGGTCAGTTTCTGGTTGATGCCGGAGGTGCGGTAGACGATGGTGTCGTTGCGGTTGCCGGGTTGTGGATCGCCGAGAGCCACGACGAGGCGGGTGTGGGCGTCGATAGCGACCTGCAGGTTCGTGCTGTAGCGGTAGTTCTTGCTCGGGGCGGCCAGACGGTGGTCCCGGGTCGGGACGAGGGTGCCGTCGACGATGGTGATCTGCTCGACCCGACGCCGCCGCCCCGGAGTGAGAGCGAGCAGAGGGCCGAGGGTGTCGATGACCCGGTGCGCGGCGGAGTGCGACACCCCGAACAGCGGACCGATCTGCCGCATCGTCAGGTTCGTGCGCCAGTATGCGGCCACCAGCAACACCCGGTCGGCGAGGTCGAGAGACCACTGCCGGCCCGGCCGACCATCAGCGATCGCATCACCACCACGCTCGGCGACCAACCTGACCAGTCTGCGGAACTGGGCGGGCTGCAGCCCCGTGAACGGGAAGATCCACTCCTGGCGGGCCGCTGAGATTACCTGCACCCCAACATGATCCACCATGGACCGAACGCCGAGTTACGAGACGTCCTTTAGGGCCGCTTCGCGCAGCAGAGCGACAAGGACTAACCCCACGGAAGGCAGGGACCGGAGCCTGCACAACAAGAGGTTCGCCACTGCGACATGCACCCGCGGCCGGCGTGACCAGGGACGCGCTCGGACGCAGCAACGGGCCGTCGGACAGGACCGGACGTGAGGGATGCTCGTCGCACGAGCACCCACCGAGCACCCAACCGACCACAAGGGACGGAAAAGCGAAGGGGCCTGACTGCCATTTCGGCAGGTCAGACCCCTTATAATCTTGTGCGCCCGAAGGGACTCGAACCCCTAACCTTCTGATCCGTAGCCGCCGGAGGCGAGAGGTTCCCGGGTGGCACCTCGGGCGAACCGGTTCAGACCAGGTCACGGTGTTCAGGCGCGCAGGTAGGCGAGGACGGCGAGCACGCGACGGTGCCCGTCGGTGGCGACCGGGAGTTCGAGTTTGTTGAAGATGCCGCCGATGTGCTTGTTCACCGCGGCATCGCTGACGCGCAGCTTCGCCCCGATGTAGGCGTTCGAGCGGCCCTCCGCCATGAGGGCCAGAACCTCCTGCTCACGGGGGCTGAGCCGCTCAAGCGGATCCTGCCGGCGGCGGATGAGCTGGCGGACCACGGCCGGGTCGACCACCGTCTCGCCGGCCGCCACCTGGTCCACCGCACTCATGAAGTCGGCGACCGCGCCGACCCGGTCCTTGAGCAGGTACCCCACCCCGGCCCCGTCGCCGGAGTCGAGCAGTTTGGCGGCGTACGACTGCTCCACGTATTGGCTGAGCACCAGCACCGGCAGGCCGGGCAAGGCATCGCGGAGCGCCACAGCAGCACGCAATCCGTCATCGGAGTGGTGCGGCGGCATCCGCACGTCGGTGATCAACAGGTCGGGTTGGTCCGCGTGCACCGCCTCCACCACGGCATCGGCGTCAGCGACCGCCGCGATGGTCTCGTGACCGAAACGGCTCAGTATGCCGACGAGGCCTTCCCGCAGCAGAGACGAGTCCTCGGCGACGACTATACGAAGGGGCACGGTATCTCCACGTGGATGATGGTGGGGCCGCCAGGCGGGCTGGAGACGCGCATGCGGCCGTCGAGGACGCCGACCCGGTCGGCGAGACCGGTCATTCCGGTTCCGCCACCCTGGTAGGCGCCACCGACGCCGTTGTCGGTGATCTGTAGGGTCAGCACGTCGGCATGGTGCCGCCCGGTGATCCGGGCCTTGGTCGCGCCGCTGTGCTTGGCGATGTTAGTCATCGCCTCGGTGACCACGTAGTACGCGGCCAGCTCGACGGATTGCGGCAGCCGGGCCGGCAGCTGCACGTCGACGGTCACCGGAATCGTGAACCGGCTGGTATTTTCCTCGATCGCGGCGACCAGGCCGTTGTCCGCGAGCACCTGCGGGTTGAGCCCGTGCACCAGGTCGCGCAGCTCCGCCAGGGCAATCGACAGCTGCTCCTGCGCCTCGCCGATCCGCCGGTGCAACGGGGAGTCCGGCTCGGTGTCCAGCTGCATCACCCCGAGCCGCATGCTGAGCGACACGAGCCGTTGCTGGGCGCCGTCATGCAGATCGCGCTCGATGCGGGCACGTTCCGCCTCGAACGCGCCGACCAGCCGGGCCCGGGACCGACTCACCTCGGTGAGCTGCTCACCGAGCTCCTGGTCGCGCGGCGACAGGATGATCCGGGTGAGCGCGGCGCGCGCGCCGGCCCACGCGGTGATGGAGTACGGCCACGCCGACAGCAGCAGTACACCGATGATCGCCCACGGCCACACCGCCGGATCCTGAACCGCGGCCTGGATGCAGATCCACGGCAGCGCGAACGCGAACGCCAGCACCACAAGGTCCAGCCAGCACAGGGCGGTGGTGGAGATGACGGTGAAAGCGAGCTCGCGCCACGTCGCCGGCTCGGTCAGCCGGGTCCGCAGCCAGGCTCGGAAACCGGGGGCGGCCGGCGCCTGGTGAGGGTCGTCGGTGCGGTCCATGTCCACCAGCCGCATCCGCCAGCGCTCCAGGCGGGCCACGGCGAGGCCGGACAGGGCGGTCGCGAGCAACAGCACCAGCCCGACCAGGATGACGAGAGAGATCACGCCGGCCGCGATCAACACGGCCAGGATCCCGAGAGTCACCGCACCGAGCAGGACACCGGAGATCAGGTACGCGAGAGCGCGCCACGGCCAGGAGGTGAACAGGAATCCGAATGGGCGCTGGGCCATCGCTTGCCACGCTGTCCGGGTTTGCACTCCACGACCGTAGGACATCCCGCATGGGCCGCACAGTAGAGCGGACTCTACCTGCAGAACTACAGTCCGGGTCAATGTGCGGGAGCCGGTCGGTGGGGTCTGATGATTGGCATGACGACGACGCATATGACCTCCGTTACGACGGCGGTTGAACTCAACTCCGTCCGCAAGGTCTACGGATCCGGCAACCAGGCCGTGACTGCGCTCGACGACGTCTCCATCGCCTTCCCCCGTGGCACCTTCACTGCTGTCATGGGCCCCTCCGGCTCGGGCAAGTCCACGCTGCTGCAGTGCGCGGCGGGGCTCGACCAGCCGACCTCCGGGCAGATCCTGGTAGCCGGGCAAGACGTCGGCGCGATGGACGAGAATCGCCGCACGATCCTGCGCCGCGACCACATCGGCTTCGTCTTCCAGGCCTTCAACCTGGTCGCCTCGCTGACGGCCGCGCAGAACGTGGAGCTGCCGATGCGTTTCGCCGGCAAGCGGCCCGACCCGGCCGCGGTGCGCGCCGCGCTGACCCAGGTCGGCCTCGGCGAGCGCACCGGGCACAAGCCCAGCCAGCTCTCCGGGGGGCAGCAGCAGCGGGTGGCCCTGGCCCGCGCGCTGATCACCCGCCCCGACGTGCTCTTTGCCGACGAGCCGACCGGCGCTCTCGACACCACCACCTCCGGTGAGGTGCTGACCCTGCTCCGCACGCTCGTCGACAACGAACAGCAGACCACGATCATGGTGACCCACGATCCGGTCGCCGCCTCGTACGCCGATGTCGTGGTCTTCCTCAAGGACGGGCGGATCGCCGATCGGGTGACGCTGCGCCGGGGCGACCCGGCCAACCCCCAGCTCATCGCCGCCCATATGACCCGGCTGGAGAACTGATCATGCTCGCACTCGCCAACATCCGCGAACGCTGGCGCTCCTTCGTCGCCGCCTTCCTCGCGGTCGCCTTCGGTGTCGCCCTCATCGGCGTCACACTAATCGTCTACGACTCGGCACGCCCGCAGGTCCAGTCACGCTATGGGGCGGCGCCGGTGCTGGTCATCCCCCACCAGGCCGCGAACGAGAGCGGCACCCCCAAGGATCCGATCCCGTGGAGCGAAACGGACGCGGCGGCCCTCGCCGGCAGGCTCGGCGGGATCGCTGGAGTCCACGGAACCGTGATCGACCGGTCCTTCTACTCCCAGGCGTTCCGCAACGGACAGCCGGTCCACGACGACGCGGCCGAGGACGCCGGGCACGGCTGGTCCAGCACTCTGCTAGCACCGTACAAGCTGGTGGCCGGCACCGCGCCGCAGACTGCCGACCAGGTCGCGGTGGACGCGTCACTGAACGTCGAGCCCGGCGACAAACTCCAGGTCAACCTGGCCTCCGGGCTGCGAGAGCTGACCGTGTCGGGCACGGTCGACGGGCCCGGCTTCTTCTACACAGACACGGCCGCCGCGCAGCTCGATCCGGGTGTGCGGGCGATCGCCCCGCTGCTGGACGACCCAGGTAGGGCCGGCGTCGTGGCGAACCAGGCCGGCACCGTGACCGGCGACGCGGGCACGGTCCTCACCGGTGACGCCCGGTCCGCGCTGGAGCCGCAGTTCGTGGCGCACAAGCGCTTCCTCGGCACCCAACTGATCGCGGCGATGGCCCTCCTCGGCCTGTTCGTGACGGTGTTCGTGGTGGCCGCCACCCTGGCGCTGGCGACCGCTCAGCGGCGGCGTGAGATCGGCCTGCTGCGCACCATCGGCGCCCAGCCCAAGCAGATCCGCCGGATGATCCTCGGCGAGGCGGCCGGGGTCGGCCTGGCCGGCTCGCTGGCCGGCTCGGTGCTGGCGGTGGCGGCCGCGCCGCTGATGAAGGCGATCCTGGTGAGCCTGGACGTGACCGCTCCCGGCTTCGCGATCTCGGTGTCCGCCTGGCCGCTGCTGACCGCGACGCTGATCGGCGTCGGGGTGGCCGTGGTCGGTTCCTGGGCGGCGAGCCGACTGGCCGCGAAGGTGGCTCCGCTTGAGGCGCTCCTGGACGCCCAGTCCGAGAAGCGCGCGATGACGCCGGCCCGGTGGCTCACCGGAGCCGGGACGCTGGGCCTCGGCGCGCTGCTGGCGGTGATGACCGCGGTCTCCGGTGCGGACGACCGGATCAACATGGCGATGGGCGCGGCGATGTGCTTCATCGTGGCGGCGGCGCTGCTCGCTCCGGTCCTCATCGGCCCGGTGGTCCGGCTGGTCACCGCGCCGCTGACCCGGCGGTCCGCCTCGGCCGGCCCGATGTTGATCCGTTCCGAGCTGCTCAACGCGACCCGCCGGGCGGCCTCGACGGCGGCGCCGATCATCGCGGCAGTCGGGTTCGCGGTGCTGATCAGCGGCATGGTGGAGACGATGCGGATGGCGTACCCGGCCGGGGAGACGAAGAAGCTGGCCGGCCAGGTCCTGATAGCACCGGAAGGCACACCGGGTCTGAGCGACCAGGTGGTGACGCAGAACCCGGTGGGCAAGGCGGCACTGCCGACCCGGATCTTCCTGGACCGTCCGGGCAAGGGCCCGACCGTGATCGACGGGCTCGGCTCACGGGACCCCCTCTGGGACAAGCCGGGCGAGGCCGTGCTGGGTGAGAGCACCGCGAAGATGTTCGGCGTTACCGCCGGCCAGACGGTCACCGTCCGCTTCGTCGACGGCCTGAGCGAGACGGTCAAGGTCTCCCGGGTGCTTCCGGACGATCCGGGTCGCGGCGCCTTCGTGATGTCCCGGGCGCTGGTCCGGCAGCACGACCGCGCGGCGCTCACCGACACCATCTTCATCCCGCAGGCCGACGCTCCGCAGACGGTGGCCGCCGGAGCCGCGCTGCACGACGCGCAGAGCTACGCCCTGGCCGACTACAACACCGACGCCCGCCTCACCACCAGCCTCGCGATGATGCTGATCGTGGTGGCGGTCGGCTACAGCGGCCTGGCGGTGGCGAACAACATGGCGATGGCGGCGTACGGACGCAAGGACGACTTCGCGGTGATGAAGTCGGCCGGTGGCACCATGCGGCAGCTGATGAGGTTCGTGGTCGGCGAGACCACGCTGATCTCCGGGATCGGCATCGCGCTGGGCCTGCTGGTGACGCTCCCGCCGCTGGCCGGCATGGCCTCAGGCCTGTCCCAGGTGACCGGCACGGACGTCACGATCCAGCTCAGCGGAGGCGTGGTCACCGCCGCGATCATCGGCTCGCTGATCATGGCGATCGGCGCGAGCGTCGCGGTCACGTGGCGAGTGCTCCGGCCCCGGGTGGCGGCCGGCTGAGCCGGGATGGGGTCCCGTGGCCAGACCCCCATCCCGAGGAGCCCGAGGACGGCGGACCCCCGCCGCTGTCCTCGGGCTCCGTCGTGTCCACCCATCCGCCTAGACGGATCGACGCTTATAGAAAGCAGGTAGCCCCCGGCGATTCGCTACGGCTTCCACCTATCCGATGGGAGGCGATCAGCATGGTCGTCCGGGGGAGCCAGACGTCCGCGCGATGGCTGCGGCCGTGCAACGACGTCGTGTACCCGACCAGCCACCTCGTATGCCTGCCGCACGCGGGAGGCACCGCTCAGGCGTACCGCAGCTGGCCGGGCCGGCTGCCGGCCGACGTGGCGGTGCACTCCGTCCAGTACCCGGGCCGGCAGGACCGGCTGCGTGAGCCAGCCGCCGAGGCGCTGACCGATCTGGTCGGCCCGATCGCCGACGAGCTGACCGCGCTGCTCGGCTCGCCGTTGACCCTGTTCGGGCACAGCATGGGCGCGATCGTCGCCTACGAGGTGACGCTGGAGCTCCAGCGGCGCCACGGCGCGGTCGTCGACCTGCTGGCCGTCTCCGGCTCCCGGGCCCCAGACCAGCGCGAGCCGGGTGACAAGCACAAGCTCACCGACGCCGCGCTGATCGCGGAGATCAGCCGGGTGAACAGCACGTTCGGTGATCTGCTGGCCGCCCCGGAACTGCTCGAGCTGGTGCTGCCCACGATCCGCGCCGACTACCAGCTGATCGGCGGCTACGACCGTACGGCGGTGGTGCCGGTGCGAGCGCCGATGCTGGCCATGGGTGGTGACGCCGACCCGGACGTCAGCCGCGCCGACCTGCTGCAGTGGTCCCGGTTCAGCAGCGCCGGCTTCGACTCGGCCGTCTTCCCGGGCGGCCACTTCTATCTCGTCGCCGACGAGGCGAGCGTCCTGCGCCGGCTGGCCTGCTCTCTGCCGTCCGGCGCCACCCGCCGGCACCAACGGGTCGCCGTCCAACAGCCGTCGAACAGCTAGGGGTCCGTAACCATGCCCGAATCCCGTACAGTCTCCGCAGTCTTCCGCCAGATAGTCGAGCGCAGGAGCGACCGTCACGCCGTCGCCTACGTCGGCGACCCGTTGGACGACGCCACCATCCGCTGGTGGACTTACGCCGATGTGGATCGCCAGGCCCGGAGCATCGCCGGCTGGCTGACCCAGCAGGCCCCGCCCGGCTCCCGCGTGCTGCTGCTCTACCCGGCCGGTGGTGACTTCGTCACGGCCCTGCTCGGCTGCTTCTACGCCGGCATGGTGGCGGTGCCCTCGTCGATGCCCGGCCGGTACATGCACGACCAGCGCCGGGTGCTCAACATCGCCCGGGACGCCCAGATATCCGGCGTGCTCACCGTCGACGCTGAGCTGGACTCGGTGCGTTCCTGGGCCGAGCAGACCGACCTGGACGCGGCGATCCTGGCCACCGACACGTCCGAGCTGTTCCCGCTCGCGGCGGAGGCGATCCATCCGGTACGGCCGGACAGCGTGGCCGTCCTGCAGTACACCTCCGGGTCCACGTCGGACCCAAAGGGCGTGGTCATCACCCACGAGAACCTGCTGCTCAACGCGGCTTCGGTGCACGAGGGCCTGAACACCGACGAGACCAGTCGGTTCGGCGGCTGGATCCCGAACTACCACGACATGGGCCTGATGGGGCACATCCTGCCGCCCCTTGTGGTCGGCGGTCAGGTCGTGCTGATGAGCCCGGCGACGTTCCTGCGCCGGCCGGTCACCTGGCTGCAGCTGGTCGACCGGTTCGACCTGAAGCTCTCGGCCGGCCCCAGCTTCGCGTACGAGCTGTGCCTCAACCGGGTCACCGACGAGGAGATCGCCGAGCTTGACCTGTCCGGCTGGCAGAACGCCGCCAACGGCTCCGAGCCGGTCAACCCGACGGTGCTGCGCGCCTTCACCGAGCGGTTCGCGGCCGCCGGTTTCCGCGCGGAGAACTTCTCGCCCTGCTACGGCATGGCCGAGGCGACCCTGGTGGTGTCGGCGTTCGCCACCGGCGACCCGGTGGTGCGGCGCTGCGACGCGGCCGCCCTGGCCGAGAACCGGATCGTGCCGGCCGCCGTCGACGGCGAGCACCGCGACCTGGTCAGCTGCGGTGCGCCGGTCGGCATCGACCTGCGGATCGTGGACCCGGCGACCGGAGTGGAACTGCCCGAGGGCCGGGTCGGCGAGATCTGGCTGAACGGTCCCAGCGTCGCGCAGGGCTACTGGCAGAATCCGGCCGCCACCGCGGCGGCCTTCGGCCATCGGGTCGGCGACACCGACGACTTCCTGCGCACCGGCGACCTGGGCACGTTGCTCGACGGCGAGGTCTATGTCACCGGCCGGATCAAAGACATGATCATCGTACGGGGCCGCAACATCTACCCGCACGACGTGGAGCAGGAGCTGCGTCTGCACCACCCGGAGTTGCGCGACCGGGTCGGCGCGGTCTTCACCGTCCCGGCCGGGGACGGCAGCCCCGACGGCCGGCTCATCGTCACGCACGAGGTGCAGAAGTTGCCCGCAGGCCGGGACGCGGCCGACCTGATCGCCGGCATCCGCCAGACGGTGTCCCGGGAGTTCGGCGTCCGGGCGTACGCGGTGCTGCTGATGCGCCGCGGCGCGGTCCGGCGCACCACCAGCGGCAAAATCCAGCGCTCCGCGATGCGCGCACTCTTCCAGACCGGCGAGCTGCAGCCCCTGCACGCCGACGGCTACTCGGCCGAGCGCACCCTGGCCACGATCGGCGGCCTGCGGTGACGCTGGAGAGCCTGGGCCTGGACGAGGTCTCGGCGTTCCCGATCGCCGCCTGCGCCGCGTTGGACGAGGCGGGACTGCCGGCGCACTACGTGCCGGTCCCGCTCGGCGGCCGGCTGGACGGCCTCAGCACCCTGATCGCCCGGTTGCGCGAGACGGCCGCGACCGACCTGACGGTGGCGGTGGCGCACGGCAAGACGTTCCTCGGGGCGGTCTCGGTGTGGCTGGCCGGTGACCCCGCCCAGGCCACCCGGCTGGCCCGGCACGTGCTGGCCGGCGAGGCGGTGGCGTGGGGGCTGACCGAGGAGGGCACCGGCAGCGATCTACTGGCCGGGACGGTGTCGGCCACCCGCACTGCGGAGGGCTGGCGCCTGGACGGCCGGAAGTGGCCGATCAACAACGCCACCCGCGGCCGCTTCATGTGCGTGCTCGCCCGTACCTCCGAGGCCGGCGGCCCGCGCGGCTTCAGTCTCTTCCTGGTCGACAAGCGCGTCATGCCGCCCGGCGCCACCGCACCGATAGCGAAGGTGTCGACCCACGGCATCCGCGGCGCCGACATCAGCGGGCTGGAGTTCACCGCCGCCCCGCTGCCGGCCGACGCTCTGGTGGGCCCGGTCGGGGGCGGCCTGGAGACGGTACTCAAGGCGTTGCAGTGGACCCGGACCGCGTGCAGCGCGCTGTCGCTGGGCGCGGCCGACCACGGCCTTGCCCTGGCCCGGCGCTACCTGTCCGAACGGCGGCTCTACGACCGGCGGCTCGGCGACCTGCCACACGCCCGCGCCGGCGCCGGGGAGGGGGTGGCCCGGCTGTTTCTGGCCGAGGTGGTCGCCACCACCACGGCCCGGGCCGCGCAGGCCGCGCCGGGCGAGCTGAGCGTGCTGGCCGCCATCGCGAAGGCGTTCGTGCCGAGCGTCGTCCACGAGCAGTTGCGGCAGCTCGGCGACCTGCTCGGGGCCCGTGGGTTCCTGATCGGCGTCGAGGGCTACGGCGAGTTCGCCAAACTCGAGCGCGACCACCAGATCGTCGGCATCTTCGACGGCAGCACCTGGGTCAACCGCCGTGCGCTGGTCACCAGCCTGCCGGCGGTGAGCCGGATCCTGGAGCGCGGCGCCGGTCCCGTCGGGCCGCCCGGATGGCTGGACCTGGACACGCCGCTGCCCGCCCTGGACCCGTCGGTGCTGCGACTGACACCGGCCGACGAGTCGATCGTGCGGGCGCTGCCCGGGGTGGTCGCCGGCCTGGAGCGGGACGGCAGCCTGCCGCCGGATGTGCTGGCGGAAGCGCATCGGCTGGTGGCGGCGGCCCGGGCGGTCCAGGACGAACTGCGGACGATCCGGCCCAGCGCCGGGTTGCCGCCGACCGCTGTGATGCGCCTGGCCGAGCGGTACGAGTGGTGCTTCGCGGGCGCCGCCGCGGTGAGCCTGTGGGCGGCCAACCCGCAGCGGCACGCCCTGCCGTGGTGGCAGTCGGGCCTGTGGCTACAGGGTGTCCTGTCGCTGGTGCTCGCGCAGCTCACCGGAGCCCCGGTGGACTATTTCGACCTGCTGGCGGATAGGTTGCTCAGCCCGGACGGGGCGGCGCCCACGCTGCTGACCCGAGGATCGGGGGTGGTCTGATGGCCGCGGACGTCTTCTTGGCTCCGGACATCGACGAGCGGATCGGCGCGCTGGAGAACCTGCTCGGGGATCCGCGCGATCCGGCCAACCCGGTCGGGCACGCGGCGATCCTGGGCGCCGACGAGCGGGCCGAGCTGCTGCCCGCCGGCGAGGAATTGCTCGACGAGTTCGGGCTCAAGGCCGAGATGGTGCCGGCCGAGCTGGGCGGACGCTTCACCCGAGCGGACGACCTGGTGGAGTTGATGCGCTCGCTCTACCGGCGCGATCCGTGCCTGGGCCTGGGCTATGCCTCCAGCACCCTGCTGGGCGCGGTGAACGTGTGGACGGCGGGCTCGGCCGGGCAGCGGGCCGACTTGGCCGAGCTGCTGCTGGCCAACGGGCGGGTGGCAGCGGCATACCACGAGCTGGCGCACGGCAACGACATCGGCGCAATGGAGTTCTCGGCGCTGCCCGGGCCGGCGGGCGGGCTGCTGCTCAACGGGCGCAAGGAGGTCGTGTCGAACCTGCGGCGCGCGGACGCGGTGGTGTTCTTCGCCCGCACCGATCCCGGACCGGGGCGGCGCAGCCACTCGCAGGTCTACGTGCGCAAGTCCGATCTGGATCCGCGCCGCTACACGTATCTGCCCCGCTTCCGCTCGGTCGGGATGCGCGGGGTGGATCTGGGCGGCATCGAGATCCGGGACTGCCCGATCGACGCCGGCTCGGTACTCGGGCCGCCCGGCCGGGGCATGGAGGTGACCACCCGCGCCTACCAGCTGACCCGGACCGCGCTGCCGGCGATGTGCACCGCGCTGCTGGACACCGGTCTGCGCACCGCGCTCGACCACGTCCGATCGCGCACCCTTTACGGTCGCACCGCCGACACCATCCCGATGGTGCGCACCACCCTGGTCAACGCTTTCGTGGATCAGCTGGTCTGCGAGGCGCTGGCGCTGGCGGCGACCCGGGCGCTGCACCTGGCCCCACGGGCCGGCAGCGTCTACGCCCCGGCGGTCAAGTATCTGCTCTCCGGCCTGCTGCTGGACGCCATGCAGCAGCTGGTGCTGGTGATGGGCTCGGAGTTCTATCGGCGCGACGGCGTGAACGCGATCTTCGAGAAGATTGCGCGGGATCTCAAGCCGGTCGGGTTCGGGCACGTCGCCCGGGCGGCCTGCCTGACCAGCCTCATCCCGCAGCTGCCGTTGCTGGCCCGGCGGGGCTGGTGGGCCGCCGAGCCGGCCCCGGACGGCCTGTTCGCCCCGATCGCGGATCTGCCGCCGCTGGACTTCGCCGGGCTGACGATCACTTCCGGCGGCCACGACCCGCTCGCCGGGTCACTGGCCACCGCGTCCGACCGGCTCGGCCCGGACGCGCCGGCCACGCTGCGCCGGCTGGTCGAGCGGCAGGCCGGTGAGCTGGCGACGCTGACCGCACAGTGCGCGGCCCTCGCGCCCGCGGACCTGAGCATCGTCGCGACCGCACGGACCCGGCAGCTGGCGGCCGCGTACGTGACGGCGCTGGCCGCCTCGGCCTGCATCGAGCTTCATCTGCGGCACCGCGCCACCAGCGGTTTCCTCGGTGGCTCCGACTGGCTGGTCGCAGCGCTCACCCGGCTCTCCGCCGCACATTTGCCGGTCACCCGGGACGTGCCCGTCGAGGTGGAGGACGCGCTCCTGACCGAGCTGCGGCGACGGCACGACCAGGGCGCCGGCTTCGGGATCTCGGCCCGTCAACTGCGCTGACAGGTCATCGCACTCACTGTGAAGGGAAATCTCTGATGGACAGCATCACCGGAACGACCTCGGTCGACGGCGCCGTCGCCACGCTGCGCGACTGGCTGCTGGAGCGGGTCGCGGCGTATCTGCCCGACGTCGAGGAGCCGATCAGCCCGCGTAACCCGCTCGGCGAGTACGGCCTCGACTCGATCGTCGTGCTAGCCCTGGCCGCCGACATCGAGGACCATCTCGCGATCAGCCTGGACCCGACCGCTTTGTGGGACTACTCCACGGTCGACCAGCTCACCGTCTTTCTGCTGGACGAGTGCGTCCGGCAGAAGTCACAGATATAAGGGGGAATCATGCGTTCTTTCAAGATCACGGCGGGTCTGCTCGCCGTAGCGGTGGCGCTCGTGGCGCCGCTCCCGGCCGAGGCGGCCGCTCCCGTCCGGGCGGCGACCATCGACTGGCCGATCCAGGAGATGGAACGGCTCGACCCGCTGGAGGGGGTCTGGAACTGCACCGGACTCAACTACTCCCGCCCGGGGGCCACGCCGATCGCCGCGACCGGTTCGGCCGCCGTCAAGTTCTCGCAGGGACAGCGCTGGCTGCAATGGGACGTGACGACCACGCTGGCCAACGGCTACGTCGGCACCGAGTTCGCCGTCTGGGGCTGGGACGCGGTCACCAAGACCTACTCCCTCGACACGTACGGCGAGGGGTACCGGGCGATCCTGCGCAGCCCGGGCTGGCAGGGCAACACGATCATGGCGTACGGCATCACCACCACAGCGTCAGCGGACATCGTCAAGTCACGCGTGTCGATGACCATCGAGGGGTCGGAGGCGGTGAGCCTGCAGCGTGAGTACGAGGTGAACGGCGCGTTCTACGTGGCCGTGCAGCAGAGCTGCCGACGCAGCTCGTAGGGCGCAACGACTTTGGGGCGCCCCGATTGCGGGGCGCCCCAAAGTCGTCTGCGGGTCCGGTCAGAACACGAGGACCAGGTTGTCGTGGCGCAGCAGCCGATCGTCGCAGTGCCACTCGATCGCCCGAGACAACACGGTGCGTTCGACGTCGGCGCCCAGCCGGACCAGGTCCGCGGTGTCGTGCCGATGCGAGGCCCGCACCACGTCCTGCTCGATGATCGGGCCCTCGTCGAGATCCTCGGTGACGTAGTGAGCGGTCGCGCCGATCAGCTTGACGCCCCGCTGCCGGGCCCGTTCGTACGGCCCGGCCCCGGCGAACGCCGGCAGGAACGAGTGATGAATGTTGATCACCGGCACCCGTACCTTCTCCAGGAACGCACCGGAGAGGATCTGCATGTACCGGGCCAGGACGATCACGTCGCACTCACCAGCGAGCACGTCGGCGAGCGCCCCCTCGGCCTGCGCCTTGCCGCCGGGCGGCACCGGCACATGGTGGAAGGTCAGGCCGAACGACTCCACGGTGTCCCGCAGGTCGGGGTGGTTCGAGGCGACCAGGACCAGTTCGCCGGCCAGTTCACCGCGGCGCCAGCGCCACAGCAGATCCAGCAGGCAGTGATCGGTCCGGGAGACCAGGACCGCGATCCGCTTGGGCCGACCGGCGTCGGCGAAGTGCCAGGCCATGTCGTACGGCGTGGCGACCTCCGCGGCGAACTCCCCGACCAGGGCCGGCCGGTCCACGGCGTCGACCGCGAGCTCCATCCGCAGGTGGAACGTGCCTCCCTCCGGGCTGGTCGTGTACTGGTCGGCCTGGCGGACGCTCGCACCACGGTCGTGCAGGAACTGCGTGACCGCGCGGATGATGCCCGGACGGTCCGGGCACGAGACGAGCAGGCGCAGCTTGTCGACGGGCATGGTTCCTCCAACACAGGCTCGGATCACCCGAATGTCGCGCAGTGATCTATGCCGGAACTCTGTGTCGGCGCCCTCAGCTCAACCAGCGCAGCTCCTGTGCGCGAACCCCGCCCTGGAAACGGCTCTGCGCCCCGAGCGCGTCCATCAACTCGCGGATGAGCCGGCTCAACGTACGTGGGGAGACGCCCAGGTTGCGGGCGATCTTCTCGTCCTTGAGACCGGTGGCCAGCATCTGCAGCAGCGCGGCGTGCTGCGGCGCGAGCTGGTCGAGCGGTGGGCGGGGCAGCTCATCGTCGTGCGGCAGCGCGGTGCCCGGATTCCACGCCAGGTCGTACAGGTGGGCGATCGGTTGCACGATGGCCCCGCCCCGCAGCGCCAGCACTGGTGACTCTTCCTGATCACCAACTGCGGCTAGCAGCGCCAGCGTGTTGTCGCAGATGATCATCCGCGTTGGTACGACCGGACTGGTGCGTACGTCGGCGCCGATGTTGCGCAGCGAGTTCAAATACTGCCGGGCATAACCGACCCGCAGGTACTGCTCCTGATAGAGCGCGCGCATACGGATGCCCCGGCGCAACATGATCTCGTCACGTTGGAGACCGCTCCGCAACACCTCCTCGGGCGGCGGCGGGCCGGGGTGCACGGAGATCACCTCGTTGACCGCACGGTCGGTGATCTCGGTCAGTAGGCCCCGGATCCGTCCGCTGTCACGGACAAGTTCGACCCGGATGTCGTCGGACGGAACGATGTCTATCGGCAGGAACCCCTGAACCAGGGTGGCCACTGCGGCCTGGGTCTCCGCAACCCGCTGGGCGGCCACGTCCAAGGTGTCCATCTCGTCGCTGAGTAGTCGGCGTAGCGCCGCGTCCGGGGTGAGCAGGGCGTCGGACTGCTGGATCCCCTCGCCATCCAGTAGCCGCAACGCCGACAGCACCTCCACGGCACGTTCCCGCTTGGCGCCGTTGAGATCGAGAGCCTCGGCGGCGTTGTTCACGTCCGAACACCCGGCACGAAACATGTGTTCGTAGAGTCTTAATGCCAGATCGACATCAGGCTTATCGAAAGCAGGCATACGCACTTCCCCCGTGCTAGTCCACCACGCGGCATGGTCGCACGATTGTCAGACCAGGACGAGGCCAGCCCAGGAGTGATCCGAATCACTTTTCAGGGCGGAAAGACGGTATCAACCTACCCCCATAGGCCTGGTACCGCCGCTTCGGCCGTCCCGGGCCGGCCGGGACGCGTAACGCACCCGGGCCGCCAGACACCCGGCCAGCACCTCGCCTGCTACCTGGCTCCGACCGGCCACCGGGACCCGGCGCACCGCATCGGCGGCCAAGCCGAACCGGTCGGCCTCGGCCACCGCCGACTGGGTGTACAGCAGATGGACGTCGACGGGAAGGCTCTGATAAACGAGCCGGGCCCAGGCCCGCGAGCCGTCGCCGGCGGCGGCCGGCGCCTCCAACGCCGAATGCGCCAGCGGGCAGCCCAGCTCCAGGGCGAGCAGCGCGGCGAAGATCAGCGACTCGGTGCCCCAGGCGAGCACCACGTCGATCTTCGGTTCGACGGCGCGGGCGCGCAACGCACCACACGCCGCGGCGACGGCCGCGCGGGTCAGCTCCCCGCTGACCACGACGTCGGCCCGGTGACCGAGCCGCTCCAGCTCGACACGCAGGGGATCGAAGTCGGCAGTCGCCGCACTGAAGACGCACGTGAGTATGCGCATCGGCGCACACCTCCTAATCGCAACCGATCCCGAGACCGCCCAGTGTCCGGAGCGCCGTGCGTCATCGGCGCTCGATCGCGTCAGGTTGGCAGCTTGCTGCCAGGTTGGCGACCGTCGGCATGCCCACCGGCCGGGCGATGCCGCAGCCCGCCGCACCACCAGTAACCAACAGTGAGACAGTGGCGACTCTCCGCCACTGCGAGTTGCCGCCTTTACCAAGCCTTCCAATAGCCCCGCTACATCGACATCCTGGTTTACAGAGCCGGACGGATCAACGGCCGAAACTCTCCCCATGAAAGGTCGATGTCATGCTGTCTGCCCTCATTCTCACCCTCACTACCACCGCCATCAACGTCTTCCCGGCGGCCGACATCACGATCTGGTGGCCGTGACGATGCACGTCAAAACCGTCACGGCTCGACAGATTCAACCAGTGCTGGGCGGCGCGGCGCACCACCTCACGCTGCTGGCTCCGGCCGCCGCGCTGACCGACGGCTGCCCGGACGTGGCGGCCGCGACCGCGGCCGTCCGGCGCGGCGTACGGGTCCGGGTGCATGTCGGCTCCGACCGTTGCGGCCTGTGCCCGGCGATGGCCGACCTGGCGGTGCTGCCGACCGTCACGGTCCCGTGCCGGATGGCGGTGATCGACGGAAAGATCCTGGTCGCAGCGCAGAATGGCTGGGACTACACGGCCGGTGGGGCGGTGCTAGCGAGCCCCGGACTGGCCTCGATGATCGAGCGGTCGATGTGGCGCGACGCGGTACCGCGGGCCGGCGAGGCGCACCGGTTGCCGTACGCCGAGCAGGCCGTGCTTAGTCAGCTCGCCCTCGGCCTGACGGACGACCTGGCGGCACGCAGCCTGGGTGTCGCGATTCGGTCCTATCGGCGCACCGTCGCGGCCCTGATGCAACGGTTCTCCGCCGACAGCAGATTCCAGGCCGGCTATCGCGCCGCCAAGGCGAATCTGCTTTGAACAGCTCGGTCCAGCTATACGGACTATCGGGGGAACGACAATGGAATTTTCAATTCTGGGTCCGGTGACGGCGCGCAAATGCGGTGCGGAGATTCCGCTGTCGGGATCGAAGATAAACACCGTGCTCTGTGCGCTGCTCGTGGCCCGGGGCAGAGCCCTGTCCTACACACAGCTCAGTGAGTACCTGTGGGGTTGGACGCCACCAGCGACGATGAGCGCGCAGATATACTCCTACGTCTACAAGCTCCGCAAACAGCTGGGCGACGAGGTGAGGCTGGAACGCCAGCACGCCGGGTACACACTCGACACGCTCGATGCGGAGCTCGACGTGGTGGCCTTCGACCGCCGGGTGGAGCAGGGCCGCCGCGCCCTCGCCGTACGCGATTACGGGACCGCCGCCGAGCAGCTGCGCGCCGCCCTGGCACTGTGGCGCGGACCCGCGCTGACCAATGTCACCGAGCACCTGGCCGAGGTCGAGCGGCCGCCGCTCGAGGAGGCCTGGGCCAACGCCACCGAGCAGCGCATCGAGGCGGACCTCGCGCTGCGTCAGGACACCGGGCTGACCCCGGAGCTGACCAGCCTGGTCGGCAAGTACCCGCTGCGCGAGCAGTTCCGTGCGCAGCTGGTACTGGCGCTGTGTCGCAGCGGTCGGCGTGCCGACGCCCTGCTCGCCTTCCACGAGGGCCGCCGGGTGCTCGCCGACCATCTCGGCGTGGATCCGGGACCGATGCTCGTCCGGGCCTATCAGGAGGCGCTGCACGACGAGGAGCCCGAGTACCCGCCGAAGCCGGGCGTCGTCGTCGCCCGGGAGCGCCGACGGCGGGCCAACTCCCCACTGCTACCACCCGACATCGGGCACTTCACCGGACGCCGCGCCGAGCTGGCCACGGTCCGCGGCGCCTGGGCCGCGACCGGCGGTCCCTGGGCCCGAACGGCACCGAGCCGTCTGCTGATCACGGGCGCGGTCGGCACGGGCAAGACCGCCCTGGCCATACGCATCGGGCACACCTCGGCCGAGCAGTTCCCGGACGGGGTTCTCTACGCTCCGCTGACCGAGTGGGACGGCACACCCCGGCCGGTCGCCGACATCCTCACCCAGCTACTGCACGGCATGGGCGAGGAACCGGCCCCCGGCACCGACGTGCGCGACCTCCTGCGTGACTACCGGATCGCGGGGCACGACCGTCGCATACTGGTGATCCTCGACGACGTCGTCGACGAGCGACGCCTGGACGACCTCATTCCAACCAGTCCCATGGCGGCCGCCATGGTCACCAGCCGTCAGTATCTCACCGGCTTCCCGCACCGGCACGTCATGGCACTGGACCCGCTGTCGGAGCGCGACGGGGTGAAGCTGCTGGCCGCGATCGCCGGCGAGTACCGGGTCTACAAGGAGCTCGCCGCCGCGCGGACGGTGGTGCGGCTATGCGACGGTCTGCCGCTGGCCCTGCACATCGCCGGCGCCCGGCTCGCATCCCATCCGCTGTGGACGGTTGAGCAACTGGCCACCCGCCTCGCCGATCCGGCCCGGCGGCTCGACGAGCTCTGCCACGCCCGGCAGACCGTACGCGGCCGGTTGATGACCGTGATGCAGCGGCTGCCCGCACCGGCCCGTGCACTGCTGCCGGCACTGGTCAGCGCGGATCCTGCGGGGTTCACCGCACGGTCCGTAACGTCGGCGGCCACGGCGTTGACCGAGACGGCCGACCGGCTGGAGGAACTGGCCGATCTGCACCTGGTCGCCCCGGCCGCAGTGGACGACGCCGGATTCACCAGGTTCCGGCTGACCGGGCTGAACCGCTTGCTCGCCGCCGAGCTGGCGGCCGGGGAGGACAGAAGTTGAGACACCGGAGGTGGGGGCGGATGGTCCGCCCCCCTTCCGGTGCGCGCGTGACGTCAGTCGGACATCGCCACCAGCGTGCGCCGGTCACCGGTGAACGACCGGCGACCGTGCCCGACCAGCACGTTGTCGATGAGCATCAGGTCGCCGGCCTGCCACGGGACGTCGACCGCGTTCTCCAGGCCACGGTCGCGGATCTGCTCGACGTACCGTCCGGGGATCGGGCTGCCGTCGGCGAACGTGACGTACTGCGGCAGCTCGTCGAGCGGCAGGATGTCGTAGAGCTCGGCCGCCGTCTGGTCGCCCAGCCCGGCCGGATGCCACTGGTCGGCCTGGTTGAACCAGACCTCCGCGCCGGTCACCGAGTGCCGGGTCGTGGCCGGGCGCACCTGGGTGACCCGCAGGCCCTCCGACCGCCACTCGAACTCGGCCTCCGCGTCGGTCAGGAACTTCTCCACCGCGGCCCGGTCGTCGGTCTCGAACGTGTCCTGCCAGCTCTTGCCGAGCCCGTAGCCGTCGTGCAGGTTCTGCACGTAGCGCACCCCGCCGGCGAACGCCTCGCGGACCTCGACGTCGAGCGAGGCCAACCAGAGCTCGCCGTCGACGATCGGCGTCCCGCCGCCGGTGAGCGCCGCGATCTGGCTGTAGAACGCCAGCCGGGCCGGCCAGCGCCGGGCATAGCAGAGCTCGTTGTGCTGGGAGATGGTGAACTCGGCCGGATACTCGGTCGAGGTGTAGACGTTGCCGCGCACCCGGGCACGCGGCGAGTTGCCGTGCACGTAGGGCAGGCGATTGGGCAGCAACCGGTCGAGCACGCCGTCGAGCTCCCCCGGCGTCACCCCGAAGTCGCGGAAGACCAGCGCCTTCTTCTCCACCAGCAGGGTCGACAGACCGTCGGGGCCGAGCTCGTCGAGCCATCCGGCGAGCCGGCGGACACCCGTGTCGGTCGCCCGGATCTCGTACGGCGTCCACGCGGTGGCGATGTCCGTCATGAATTCATCCTTCGTCCCGGCCGCGCCACCCGGCACGGCGCCGACGGGCGCGCCGGTCGGCGCGTCCGTTCCCGGGCCCGCGGCCTCAGGCGGTGACGCGGGCGTTGAGCTTGCCGAGCAGTTCGATGCCGGCCAGAACGGCGTCCGGGCGGACACCGAAGTCGATCAGGCAACCGATCTCGTCGATGCCGAGGCCGGCCACCCGGTCGATCAGCTCGGCGGCGTGGTCCACGCCGCCGAACAAGCCGCCGGTGGAGAAGTAGCGGTCGAAGGCGCGCGCCGAGAGGTACTCGATGTCGGCGGCGTTCAGGTCGGCCAGGTTCACGTCCTTACCGAGGAACGACTTCGCGGTCAGGTTCGCCGAGCTCTTCAGGTAGTTGGTGAACGGGGCCCGGACCACCTCGCGGACCTGGTCGAGGTCGTCGCCGAGCAGGGTGTGCAGCATCAGCACCACGTGCCCGGACCACCCGTGCCGCTCGGTGGCGACCCGGCGGTACTCGGCGATTTTCCCGGCCAGTTCACCGAGGTTTTGCCCGAGCAGATGGGTCAGCAGGCCGGCCCGCATCTCCCCGGCCGCCCGGAACGTCTCGACGCCGCCACCGGAGGTGACCCAGATCGGCAGCTCCGGCTGGACGGCCGGCGGGTACGGCCGCACCTCGACGGCCCGCCCCATACCGTCCACCCCGGTCGCCGTGCCGCCGCGCCACAACCGCCGTACCTCCTCGGCGGTCTGCCTCAACACGGTGCGACGGTTCTCGTAGTTACCCGGCGCGAGCGCGAAGTCGACGGCGTTCCACCCGGAGGCGAAGGCGATGCCGACCCGGCCGCCGGAGAGGTTGTCGACGACCGACCACTCCTCGGCGATGCGCAGGGGGTTGTGCAGGGGCGCGACGACGCTGCCGGCCCGGATGCCGATCCGGTCGGTGATCGTGGCGATGGCCGCGCCGAGCACCGACGGGTTCGGATAGGCGCCGCCGAACGGGTCGAAGTGCCGTTCCGGGGTCCACACCGCGGTGAGGCCGGCCCGGTCGGCGAGCTTGGCGCCCTCGATGAGCAGCTCGTAGCGGCCGCGCGCGCCGGGGGCGGTGCTGTCGTTGGCGAAGTAGAACAGGCTCAGATCCATGGTGGTCCCGTCAGGTCGTGGTTACGAGGTCGCCCGGCACCGGCTCCGGGGCCGGCAGCCGGGTCCGCCGGATCGCCGGGACGGTGAGCGCAGCCGCCGTAACGACGGCCATCCCGGCCGCCGCGATGAGCAGCCCGGTCGCGCCACCGGTCACGTCCAGCAGGTATCCGGCGCCGATCGCGCCGAGCCCGGCGGCGGCAGCTGCGGTGAATCCCGCGGTGGCCCCGACCCGCCCCTGCAGCTCGGCCGGAGTCGCGGTCATCTGGTAGATCGCCGAGGCGACGTTGAAGACGGCGCCGACGAAGCTCATCGCGGCGAACAGCACGCCCAGGCCCACCGGCGTGACGATGAACGCGCTACCCGCCATCAGGGCGCCCCAGGCCGCGAACCCGCCGATCACCACGGCCGGCAGCGGCAGCCGGCTCAGCCACCAGCGCGCGGTGAGCGCCCCGGCCACGCCGCCGCAGCCGCTGATGCCGAAGAGCAGACCGACCGCCGATGCCGGATGGCCCTGCTCCTGGACCAGGACGACCATCAGGGACAGCGAGACGAGCTGGAAGAACACGCCGCTGAGGGACACCAGGACGACGGCGGCGCGCAGGAAGGCGTGGCCTCGCAGCCAGGCGAGGCCGTCGAGCACGTCCCGGCCGACGTGCCGGTCACCGGCGACGGGCGCCGGACGGGTGTCGGCCCGCATCAGCCAGACGTTGGCGAATGCCACCAGGGCACCGACGGCGGCCAGCAGGAACGGGCTCCACCGGGTCCAGGTGAACAGCAGCGTGCCGAGCGGCGCGCCGACCAGCCCGGCCACCCGGCCCCGGGCCTCGTTCTGGCCCATCGCCGAGCCGAGCTGGGACGCCGGCACCACCTGACGCACGGTCACCCGCTCGGCGAGCCCGGAGAAGATCGCCAGGCTGGTGTCGACGAAGACCGCGGCGAGCAGCACGGTGAGGGTGAGCGTGCCGGTCAGCAGGGTGGCGGCCACCGCGCCGAGTGCCAGCGCCCGGCACCCGGCACAGAAGACCATCACCCGGCGGCGGTCCCACCGGTCCACAAGAGCTCCGGCCGGCAACTGGAAGACGACGCTCGGCAGGATAGCCGCCGCGGTCGCGAAACCGGCCGCCGCCGCCGACCCTCCGGAGATCCAGAGCGCCAGCAGGGGATAACAGACCGCGCTCATCCGGGAGCCGAGGAACGAGACCCAGTGGCCCGTCCAGAGCAGGACGAAGTCGCGGTTGCGGTGCAGCGGCACGATCTCGCGGGCAGTCATCACCGGCGCCTCTCTTTCGGTGCCTCGGCTCAGGCGGCGTCGCCGGCCATCTCGCGCACCAGGCTGAGCGGGCGCATGTCGGTCCAGTTCTGCTCGACGTATTCCAGGCACGCGGCGCGGGTGTCCTCGCCGTACACCCGCTCCCAACCGGCCGGCACCTCGGCGAAAGCCGGCCACAGCGAGTGCTGCCCCTCGTCGTTGACCAGGACCAGGTACGGCGCCTCGTCGTTCTCGAACGGGTTCGGCATGGTTGCTCCTCACATCGGATCGGTGTCGTCCGGTGACGACGAGTTCGACTCTCCGGCAGTGGTCTATCCGTTTCCTATGCCGTCGCGCCGAGGCGTTTGGCCAGCACACGGCCGATCTCGCTGACCGCCGCAGGCGTGGTGAACAGCTGCTCGTGCGTGGCGTCGACGGGATGCTCGGTGATCTGGCCACCGATGTGGGCCGCCCACGATGACGCGTCCTCGCGGACCTTGCCGCCCGGCGCCGAGGCGACGAAGAGCAGATCTCCGCCGTACGGATCGGGCTGGTGCGCCCGCATGATCAGCACGTTGCCGACGAAGGTCTCGATCATCCGCAGCAGCTGATCGTCCGGAAGATCGGCGATCGACGGGTTCTCGCCGCGCAGGAAGGTCAGGTAGGCGTCGACCGGCACGTCGTCGCCCTCGTGGGTGAACCCGGTCGCGCGCATCTGGTCGGCAATCACCTGCTGCCGGGTCGGCGGCACGGCGCCCGGTGGTTGCGGGTGCGCGTCCACCACGGCCAGCAGGTCGACCTCGGCGCCCGAGCGTTCCAGCAGCACCGCGACGGCCTGCGCCACGTGGCCGCCGAAGGACCAGCCCAGCAGCCGGTACGGGCCCTCCGGCCGCACCTCGCGGATCAGCCGCACGTAGCGTTCGGCCATCTCCCGCAGGGTGTCCGGCCGGTCGTCGCCGGTGAGGCCCTCGGCCTGCAGGGCGTAGACCGGCTGCTCCGGACTGAGGTGGCTGAGCAGCCCGGCGTAACACCAGCCGGCCCCGGAAGCCGGATGCACGCAGAATAGCGGTGGCTCGCCGCCCCGGGCCCGCAGCGGCAGCAGCGGCCCGAACGCCGGCCCACCGGCGTCGCCGGAGCCGAGCCGCGCGGCCAGAGCGGCCGGGGTCGGCGCCTCGAACAGCGTCCGGACGCCGATCTCGGCGCCGAGTACCGCCCGGATCCGGGCCACCAGGCCGGCCGCGAGCATCGAATGTCCGCCGACGGCGAAGAAATCGTCGTCCACGCCGACCGCCGGCACCCTGAGCACCTCGGCGAACAGGCCGCAGAGCAGCTCCTCCTGCGGGGTTCGCGGCGCCCGGCCGACCCGGGCGGTGTGAACCGGGGCCGGCAACGCACGCCGGTCCAGTTTGCCGGTGCCGGTCAGCGGCAGCGCGGCCAGCGGCACGACGGCGGACGGGATCATGTAGTCCGGCAGCCGCCGGGCCAGCGCAGCACACAGGGCGACCGAATCCGGCTCGTCACCCACCACGTAGGCGACGATCCGCCGGTCACCGGGCACGTCCTCGCGGACCAGCACCGCGGCCCGGCTCACCCCGGCCTGCTCGGTGAGGGCCTGCTCCACCTCGCCCAGCTCCACCCGGAAGCCGCGGATCTTGACCTGATCGTCGGCCCGGCCGAGGAAGACCAGATCACCGCCACCGGTCCACATCGCCAGGTCACCGGTCCGGTACATCCGCTCCCCCGGCGTACCGGACGGGTCAGCGACGAAACGCTGGGCGGTCAGCCCCGGATGGGCGTGGTAGCCCCGGGCCAGGCCGGCACCGGCGATGTAGAGCTCGCCGGGAACACCGGGCGCGACCGGGCGCAGCCGCTCGTCGAGCAGCCGCAGGTGGGCGTTGTCGACGGCACGGCCGATCCCGGCCGTCTCCGGCCAGCCGGCCACCGCGGCGGGCAGGGTGGTGGCGGTGACCACGTGGGTCTCGGCCGGCCCGTAATGGTTGTGCAGTCGGGCGTGCGGGTGGTCGGCGAAGAACCGGCGTACGTGCGGGCGCAGTGTCAGCGCCTCCCCGGCCTGGGCGACCGCGGTCAGTGCGGGCAGCCGGATCCCCTCCTGACCGGCCGCATCGAGGACGGCGTCGATCACGAGGTTCGGCGCCAGCAGGTGCTCGATCCCGGTGGCGGCGAGCCAGGCGGCCAGCCGTGGCGGGTCGCTGCGGATGTCGGCCGGGCACGGGACCAGGGTGTAGCCGTGCAGCAGGGCGCCCAGCAACTCCTGCACCGAGACGTCGAACCCGACCGCGGAGAACTGGGCGATCCGGCGGGTGCCGGTGGCCGGCAACGCGCGCTCGTGCCAGGCGAGCAGGCTGCGCATCGCCAGCTGGGTCATCACCACGCCCTTGGGGCGGCCGGTGGAACCGGAGGTGTAGATGACGTAGGCCGGATGCAGTGGACCGGCGACCGGCCAGACGTCCGGTTCCGGCGCGCCGCCGGGCGCGGTCACGTCGACGACCGGGCCGTCCCAGTCGAAGCCGCCCGCGCAGACCAGCACGGCCGGGGCCGTGTCGGCGAGCATCAGCGCGATCCGCCCGGCCGGCAGGGCCAGATCGACCGGCAGGTACGCAGCGCCGCACTTGAGGACCGCGACCAGGGCCACGGCCAGGTCAGCGGAGCGGGGCAGGGCCACCGCCACGTACCGCTCCGGGCCGGCGCCCTCGGCCAGCAGCCGCCGGGCCAGCCGGGTCGCCCAAGCGTCCAGCTCCCGGTAGGTGACCGGGACGTCGCCATCCAGCACCGCGACCGCGTCCGGGGTGCTCGCCACCACGGCGGCGAACCGGTCGGCCAGGCCCGCGCCGTCGTCCGGGAACACCGCGCCGACGCCGAAACCGGCCGGCACGGCGCCGAGGCTCAGCTCGGCCACCGGCTGGTCCGGGCTCTGCAGGACGGTCGCGAGCAGCTCGGTGAGCCGGACGGTTAGGCGCTCGGCGGTGTCCCGGTCGAACGCGTCCACGCCGAAGAGCAGGCGACCGGAGACCCCGGCCGGTGCGCCGGCTTCGTCCCGGCGGGCGTACAGGGCGAACGAGAGGTCCATCCGGGTCATGCCGGTCTCCGGCCGCTCCTCGGCCAGCCGTACGCCACCGGCCTCGGACACCGCGCGTACGCCCAGGCTCTGGTCCTGCCAGAGCAGCTCCACCTGGAACAGCGGGTGCCGGGCCATCGACCGGGCCGGGTTGACCACCTCGACCAGTCGCTCGAACGGCAGCTCCTGGTGTTCGAAGGCGGCCAGGTCGCTCTCCCGGACCCGGCGGACCACCTCGGCGAAAGTGGGTTCACCGGACAGGTCGGTGCGCAGCACCAGGGTGTTGACGAAGAAGCCGACCAGCCGGTCCAGCGCGTCGTCGGTACGCCCGGCGACCGGCGTGCCGATCGGGACGTCGTCGCCGGCGCCGAGCCGGTGCAGCAGCACCGCGAGCGCGGCCTGCACCACCATGAACGGAGTGGCGTGCCGGGCGGCGGCGAACGCGGCCAGGCCGGCGTGCACGTCGGCGCCGAGCTCGAACCGGACGGTCTCCCCACGGTTGGTCGGCTGGGCCGGTCGGGGCCGGCGGCCGGGCAGCGCCACCTCGTCGGGCAGCCCGGCCAGGGCGTCCTGCCAATACGCGAGTTGCGCGCTGATCAGGCTGTCCGGGTCGTCCTCGGAGCCGAGCAGGGCGCGCTGCCACAGGGTGTAGTCGGCGTACTGGACCCGCAGCGGCGCCCAGTCCGGCGCCGAGCCGCTACGCCGGGCGTCGTAGGCGGCCATCAGGTCCCGGCCCAGCACCGGCAGCGACCAGCCGTCGGCCGCGATGTGGTGCAGCACCAGCAGCACCACGTGCTCGTCCCCGCCGGGCTCGAAGAGCCAGGCCCGGATCGGGATCTCGGCGGACAGGTCGAAGGCGTACCGGGCGGCCTCGGACAGGTCGTCGCCGGCGACCACGGTCAGCTCCGGCCGGGCTTCCGGCAGAACCACCTGGTACGCGCCGTCGTCGTCGGTCGCGACCACGGTGCGCAGCGCCTCGTGGCGGGCGACCACGTCGGCCAGCGCGTCCCGCAGGGCGTCCACGTCGAGCGCGCCGGTCAGCCGCAAAGCGGTCGGGATGTTGTACGTCGGGTTCGGCCCGTCCAGCTCGTGCAGGAACCACAGCCGCTGCTGGGCGTAGGAGAGCGGCACCCGGGCCGGACGCGCTCCGGCGACCAGCGGGGTGCGGCTCCGCCCGGCGCCGTCCAGCCTGGCGCCGAGCCGGGCCGGCGTCGGGTGATCGAAGAGGTCGCGGATGCCCACCTCCGCGCCGAGCACGCCGCGGATCCGGCTGACCAGCGTGGTGGCCAGCAGGGAGTGGCCGCCGCAGCCGAAGAAGTCGTCGTCCAGGTGGACCACCGGCCGGTGCAGCAGCTCGGCGAAGAGGCCGCAGAGGATCTCCTCCCGCGGGGTGCGCGGCTCGCGGCCGGCGTCGTCGAGCCGGTACTCCGGCACCGGCAGTCCACGCTTGTCGACCTTGCCGTTGGGGGTGAGCGGGATCTTCGGCAGCGGCACGAGCATCGACGGGAACATGTAGTCGGGCAGGGCCAGGGCGGCGTGCGCGCGGACCGCGGCCAGGTCGATCCCGGGCTCGGCGGCCAGGTAGGCGACGAGCCGCCGGTCCCCGGGCCGGTCCTCGCGGATCAGCACGACCGCCCGCGCCACCTCGGGGTGGCCGGCCAGCACGGTCTCGATCTCGCCGAGCTCGATCCGGAAGCCGCGCAGCTTCACCTGGTCGTCGACCCGGCCCAGGTAGTCCAAGGCGCCGTCGGCACGCCGGCGGACCAGGTCGCCGGTGCGGTACATCCGCTGTCCCGGCCCGGCGAACGGGTCGGCGACGAAGCGTTGCGTGGTCAGGCCGGGCCGGCCGTGGTAGCCGCGGGCCACGCCGGCGCCGCCGACGTAGAGTTCGCCGGGCACTCCGGCCGGGACCGGGCGCAGGCCCGCGTCGAGCACGTACGCGGTGGTGTTGGCGACCGCCGGGCCGATGTCCGGCACGGTCTCCCCGTCGACCCAGGCCATCGTCGAATAGATGGCGGCCTCGGTCGGGCCGTAGCCGTTCGACAGCGACTCCGCGGTGGCCATCACGGTGGCGGCCAGGTCGATCGCCAGGGCTTCGCCACCGACCAGCAGGCGCAGACCGGCGAACGCCTCCGGGTCCTGTTCGGCCAGGGCCCGGAACAGGCTGGGCGTGGCCTGCACCATCAGGGTGCCGGCACGAGCCCGCTCGGCTCGCATCCGGGCGCCCAGGGCGATCTGGTCGCGGACCACGTCCACCGGGGCGATCACCAGCGTCGCGCCGGTGATCATCGGCAGGAAGAACTCGAGGCTGGCGATGTCGAAGCCGATCGTGGTGACGGCCAGCAGGCGGTCGCCGTGGGTGAGGCCGAACCGGCTCCGCACGGCGACGAGGGTGTTCTGGAAACCACCGCGGGTCACCACCACGCCCTTGGGACGGCCGGTCGATCCCGAGGTGTAGATCATGTAGCCGGCCGCGGTGGCCGGGGCGGCGACCCGTACCGGCTCGGATTGTCCCTGGGCCAGGTCGATCTCGTCCAGGAACAGCCGGCCGACCGCGGTGCCGGCGTCCGGGTCGGTGCCGTGGGTGGTGAGCAGCAGCGCCGGGGCCGCGTCGGTGAGCATGTAGTCGATCCGGTCGGCCGGATACGCCGGGTCGATCGGCACGTACGCGGCGCCGGCCTTCACGATCGCCAGGAGCGCGACCGCGAGGACGGCAGTGCGGGGCAACGTGACCGCGACGAACGACTCGGTCGTCACCCCGCGCGCCACCAGCAGCGCGGCGAGCCGGTCGGACCGGGCGTCGAGCTCGGCGTAGGTCAGCGGGCCGCCGTCACCATCCACGGCGACGGCGTCCGGCACGGCCGCCGCGGTGCTCGCCGCCCAGTCCGCCAGCCCGTCCGGGGGCACCGGCAAGTGCTCCCCGGCCCGGGTGAGTGCGCGCTCTTCGGTGGGGGTGGCGAGCGCGAACCGGCTCACCGGGCGGTCCGGGGCGGCGGTGACCGCCGTGAGCACCCGGACGAACCAGTCGGCCAGGCGGGTGGCCGTGGCCGTGTCGAACAGGTCGGTGCTGTACTCCAGGTGACCGGCCAGGCCGGCCGGGGTGTGCCCGGCCGGACGGGGCTTCTCGGCCAGCGAGAATCGCAGGTCGACCATGACCGAGCCGGTGGCGACCGGCTCCGCGGCGACGGTCAGGCCGGGCAGCTCCCGTACGCCGCCCATCTTCTCCACCTGATCGACGGTGTTGAGCGCGAGCATGGTCTGGAACAGCGGATGCCGGACCATCGAGCGGGGCGGGTTGAGCACCTCGACGAGCCGCTCGAACGGCACGTCCTGGTGGGCGAAGGCGGCCAGGTCGGTCTCCCGCACCCGGCCCAGCAGCTCGGTGAAGCTCGGATCGCCGGACAGGTCGGTCCGCAGCACCAGGGTGTTGACGAAGAAGCCGACCAGCCGGTCCAGCACGTCGTCGGTACGCCCGGCGACCGGCGTGCCGATCGGGACGTCGTCGCCGGCGCCGAGCCGGTGCAGCAGCACCGCGAGCGCGGCCTGCACCACCATGAAGACGCTGACCCGGGCCTGCGCCGCGAGTTCGACGATCCGCTGGTGGGCTGCGGCCGGGATCTCCAGCGGCACCTGGCCCCCGCGGTAGCTGGCGGTCACCGGGCGGGACCGGTCGGCCGGCAGGGTCAGCTCGTCCGGCAGCCCGGCCAGCGCCTCGGTCCAGTAGGCGATCTGACGGGCCAGCGCACTGTCCGGGTCGGACTCGTCGCCGAGCTCCGCGCGCTGCCAGAGGGTGTAGTCGGCGTACTGCACCGGCAGGGGCGCCCAGTCCGGCACCCCGCCGGCGGTGCGGGCGGCGTACGCCTCAGTGAGCTCGCCCATCAGCAGCGGGATGGACCAGCCGCCGTCGGCGGCGATGTGGTGCGCGACCACCAGCAGGATGCGCTCGTTGCCACCGGGCTCGAACAGCCAGGCCCGGATCGGGATCTCGGCCGACAGGTCGAACGGCCGCCGGATCGCGGACGCCAGATCGTCCCCGTCGACCACGGTCAGCACCGGCCGGGCATCCGGCCGCACCACTTGGTACGCACCGTCACCGTCCTCGGCGAAGACGGTCCGCAGCACCTCGTGCCGAGCGACGACGTCGGCCAACGCGTCGGCCAGAACGGCCGGGTCGACGTCACCGATGAGCCGGAGCGCGGCCGGCACGTGGTACGCGGGGTTCGGCCCTTCCATCTGGTGCAGGATCCACAGCCGTTGCTGGGCGAAGGAGAGTGGCAGGCGCTCGGGCCGGGGTACCGCGGTGAGGGATCGCCTCCCACGCCCAGCCCGTTCCATCGCCGCCGAGATCCCGGCGACGGTGGGCGCCTCGAACAGGACGCTGATCGGCAGATCGATGCCGAACACCGTCCGGATGCGGCCCATCAGGCTCATGGCCATCAGGGAATGCCCGCCCGAGCCGAAGAAGTCGTCGTCCACGCCCACCGACGGGCGACGCAGCACTTCGGCGAAGAGCCCGCAGAGGATCTCCTCCTGCGGAGTACGCGCGGCCCGGGCGGGGCTCGCGTTCGCGAACACGGGGGCCGGCAGGGCCTTCCGGTCGAGCTTGCCGTTCGGGGTCCGGGGGAACTCCGGCACGGTGACGAACGCCGAGGGCACCATGTAGTCGGGCAGGAGCCCGGTCAGGTGCCCGCGCACCGCCGCCAGGTCGGTCGACGGGTCGTTGACGTAGGCGACCAGGCGGGGCTCACCACCGGCGTCGGCCCGGACCGCGACTGCGGCCCGGCGCACCCCCGGCGCGGCCGCGAGCACGGCTTCGATCTCGCCGAGCTCGATCCGGAATCCGCGGATTTTGACCTGGTCGTCGACCCGGGACAAGAACTCCAATCCTTCCGGCGTACGGCGGACCAGGTCCCCGGTGCGGTACATCCGCTCGCCGGGCCGGCCGTACGGGCAGGCGACGAACCGCCCGGCGGTGAGCCCGGCGCGGCCGTGGTAGCCGCGGGCCAGCCCGTCACCACCGAGGTACAGCTCGCCGGGGACACCGGTCGGCACCGGGCGCAGGCCGGCGTCGAGTACGAGCACGTCGGTGTTCCGGATCGCCGTTCCGATTCGCACGGCACGGCCGGCGGTGACGTCGCCGACCGTCGACCAGACGGTGGTCTCGGTCGGGCCGTACATGTTGTGTACCGCCGCGGCCGGGCCGAACGCCTCGATCAAGTCGGGTGGCAGCGGTTCGCCGCCGACTAGGACCCGGACGCCGGCCACCGCGTCGGGCTCGTCGCTCACCAGCGCCCGCCACAGCGTGGGCGTGGCCTGCATGACCGACGCGGTGCGCAGCAGGGCGGCTATGCGGGCGGTGTCCCGGACCGTCTCCCGCGGCGCGATCACCACGGTCGCGCCGGTTGTCAGGGGCAGGAACAGTTCCAGGCCGGCGATGTCGAAGCCGACGGTGGTGACGGCCAGCAGACGCTCGCCGGGGTCGAGGCCGATCCGCTCGCGCATGGCGGCCAGGAAGTTGTCGAACGCGGACCGGGGGATGACGACGCCCTTGGGGCGGCCGGTGGAACCGGAGGTGTAGATGGTGTACGCCGCCGCGGTTCCCGGCACTGGAAGCGCCGGCAGTGACGTCTCACCCGGGGCGAACGTGTCCAGCAACAGCCGTTCGGCGTCGCTCGGCAGCAGCGCCGAGGTGGCCGTGTCGGTGATGGCCAGCACCGGCGCGCAGTCCTCGATCAGGTAGGCGACCCGGTCGGCCGGGTACTCGATGTCGACCGGCAGGTAGGCGGCGCCGCAGCGGAGCACCGCCAGCAGCGCCACCAGCAGGTCGACCGAGCGGGGCAGCGCCACCGCGACGAACCGGTCGGGGCCGGCACCGCGGCCGGCCAGTTCGGCGGCGAGCAGGCCGGCCCGCTCGTCCAGCTCGCGATAGCTGAGCCGGATCGGACCGCACTCCACCGCGACCACGTCCGGCGCGGCGGCCAGCCACCGGTCGAAGGCGGCGGCAAGGGATGCCGCGGGCTCGTCGGCGCGGTTGCCCCCGAAGTCGGCCCGCTCGTCGTCGAGCAGCACGTCGACCGCGGACACCCGGATGTCCGGCGTGGTGGCGAACGCGGTCAGCACCCGGGTGAGGCGGGTCGCGAGCCGCTCGGCGGTGCCTTCGTCGAACAGGTCGGCCGACGCGGTGAGCGAGCCGCAGAGACCGGCCCCGCCGGGTTGCTCCTCCACACTTACCGACAGGTCGAACCGGGCCGTGCCGGCCTCGGCCGGCTCCACCCGCACGGTCAGCCCGCGCAGCGCGGCGACGCTTTCCCGGGCGGCCCGCTCGTCCAGCGTGTTCCAGGTCAGCAGGGTCTGGAAAAGTGGGTTGCGGGACCGGGATCGGGCTGGGTTGAGCGCCTCGACCAGCCGCTCGAACGGCAGGTCCTGGTGATCCTGTGCGGTCATCACCAGCTCGGCGGTACGACCGACCAGCTCCTCGACGGCAGGGTCGCCGCTGAGGTCGTTGCGCAGCACCAGCGTGTTGACGAAGAGCCCGACCAGCTCGTGCAACGCCTCGTCAGGGCGACCGGCGACCGGCGTGCCGATCGGCAGGTCGTCGCCGGCTCCCAGCCGATGCAGCAGGGTAGCCAGGGCCGCCTGCACCACCGCGAAGACGGTGGTGCGCTGCCGCTTGGCCAGCGCGGTTAGGCCGGCACGCACCTCGGCCGGGACGGTGAACGGCACGGAGTGACCCCGGTGCCCGGCCACCGGCGGACGCGGCCGGTCGACCGGGAGTTGGAGCTCCTCCGGCAGCCCGGCCAGAGTGCTCGTCCAGTGGGTGAGCTGACGGGCGGCCAGACTGGCCGGGTCCGTCTCCTCGCCGAGCAGCTCACGCTGCCAGAGCGCGTAGTCGGCGTACTGCACCGGTAGTTCCGGCTGCTCCGGCGCACGTCCCTCGGCCCGGGCGGCGTACGCCGTCATCAGGTCGCGCACCAGCAGCGAGCGGGACCAGCCGTCCGCGACGATGTGGTGCACCAGCAACAGGAGGACGTGCTCGTCGCCGCCGAGGTCGAAGAGGCTGGCCCGCAGTTGCGGCACGTCCCGCAGGTCGAAGGCGTGGCGCTGGGCCTCCGCCAGCCGCGCCGGCAGCTCCGCGGGAGTCACCCGAACCGTCTCCAGGCCGGGCCGGTGATCCGCTCCGAGGATGATCTGCTGCTCCCCGTCGAAGACCGTGCGCAGGCTCTCGTGCCGCAGCACCAGGTCATGCAGTGCGGCGTGCAGGGCCGGCCCGTCGAGTCGGCCGGTGATCCGCAGTGCGGTGGCGATGTTCCAGGTGGCGGTCGGGCCCTCGAGCTCGTGGAGAAACCAGAGCCGCTGCTGGGCGTATGACAACGGGATCATCGGGTGGTCCTCCTGCGCAGGGCCGGGCGGGCCGGGGCCGCGGCCGGGGAGTCGCCGGCCGCGGCGAGGCGGCCGGCGAGGTCGGCGACGGTCGGGCATTCGAAGAGGGTGCGGACGGTCAGGTCGGCGCCGAGGACGGTCCGGATGCGGGCGATGGCCTTCATGGCCAGCACCGAGTGACCGCCGAACTCGAAGAAGTCGTCGTCGATCGAGACCCGGGGTAGTCCGAGCACGTCGGCGAAGACGCAACAGAGGTTCTCCTCGCGCGGGTCGCGCGGCGGCCGTCCGGTCGGTCCGGTGTCGTACCGGGGTGCCGGGAGCGCCCGGCGGTCCACCTTGCCGTTCGGGGTGAGCGGAACGGCGTCCATCGTCACGATCACCCGCGGCATCATGTAGTCGGGCAGTGTCTGCCCGGCGTGCCGGCGCAGCTCCGCCGAGTCCAGGGCGAAGCCGGGCTCGGCGACGACGTATCCGGCCAGCCGCCGGTCCCCGGGCTGGTCCTCGCGGACGATGACCACCGCGCGGGCCACCCCGGGGTGCTGCTGGAGCACCGTCTCGATCTCGCCGAGCTCGATCCGGAAGCCGCGCAGCTTGACCTGCGCGTCGACCCGGCCGAGGTAGTCGAGACGGCCGTCAGGCCGCCAGCGGACCAGGTCACCGGTGCGGTACATCCGCTCGCCGGGCCCGCCGAATGGATCGGCGACGAACCGTTCCGCGGTCAGCGCCGGACGGCCGTGGTAGCCGAGGGCCAGCCCGGCACCCCCGATCCAGAGCTCGCCGGGCACACCGGCCGGGGTCCGGCGCAGCCCCGGGTCGAGCACGTGCAGTGTGGTGGCGCGGACCGGTCCGCCGATGTGCGGGCTGCCGTCGACCACGGATGCGGTCGACCAGACCGTGGTCTCGGTGGGTCCGTACATGTTGAGGACCTGCGCGGCCCGCGCGGTCAGAGCGGTGGCCAGCGCCGGCGGCAGGGCCTCCCCGCCGACCAGGACGCGCAGCCCGTCGATCGCCGCCGGGTCCTCGTCGAGCAGCGCCTGCCACAGGCTCGGCGTGGCCTGCATCAGCAGGTCACCGACGGCGGAGCGGTGGGCGTGCACGAGCGCGGCCAGCCGCGCCGGGTCTCCGACGACGTCGCGTGCGGCCAGCACCACCGTCGCGCCGACGGTCAGCGGCAGGAAGATCTCCAGCACCGAGATGTCGAACCCGACCGTGGTGACCGCGACCAGGCGATCGCCGGCGCTAAGGTCGCACCGCTGCTCCATCGCGGCCAGGAAGTTGTCCATGGCGGCGCGCGGGACGACCACGCCCTTGGGCCGGCCGGTCGAGCCGGAGGTGTAGATCGTGTAGGCCGGCGCCATGCCCGGCACCGTCTCGTCCGGGATCCGGTCGGGCCCGGTGACGTCGCCGATCAGCAGCACCGGCACACCGGCGTCCACGGCGGTGTCGGTCACCAGCACCGACGGGGCGGCGTCGGTGAGCATCCAGGCCACCCGCTCGGCCGGGAAGTCCCGGTCGACCGGCAGGTACTGGGCGCCCCGGCGCAGCACCGCCAGTAGGGCGGCGACCAGGTCGGCGTCGCGCGGCAGGGCCACCGCCACGGTCGATCCGGGGGTCACGCCCCGGGCGGCCAGGGCGGCGGCGATCGCGGCGGCCCGGCGGTCCAGCTCGGCGTAGGTGACGAAGACGCCTCCGGCGTCCACGGCGACCGCGTCCGGCGTACGCGCGACCGCCGCCGCGAACCTGTCGAGCAGCTCCGGGGGCGTCCCCGCGGGTTCGCCGGAACCGGCGACGACCAGCTCGGCGACCTCGGCCGGGGTGGTGAGCGGGAACCGACTCACCGGGGCGTCCGGGTCCGTCACCACCGCCTCGACGACGCGCCCGAGCCAGTCGGCCAGCCGTTCGGCGGTGGACCGGTCGAACAGGTCGGTGGCGTACTCCAGGGCGCCGGTCACCCCGTCTGGGGAGCCGTCCGCTGCCCGCCGTTCGGCCAGGTTGAGGGTCAGGTCGACCTTGGTGGTCACCGCCGGGGTGGGCAGCGCCCGGGCGACCAGGTCACCGAGCGGCAGTTCCCGGTCGCCCAGGCTCTCGTTGTTGTTCCACATCAACAGGGTCTGGAACAGCGGGTGACGGGCGGTGGACCGGGCCGGGTTGAGCACCTCGACGAGCCGCTCGAACGGCACGTCCTGGTGGGCGAAGGCGGCCAGGTCGGCCTCCCGGACCCGGGCCAACAGCTCGGTGAAGCTCGGATCGCCGGACACGTCGGTCCGCAGCACCAGCGTGTTGATGAACAGGCCGACGAGGTCCTCGACCGCGTCGTCGGTGCGACCGGCGACCGGTGTGCCGATCGGGATGTCGTCGCCGGCGCCGAGCCGGTGCAGCAGCACCGCGAGCGCGGCCTGCACCACCATGAAGACACTGACCTGCGTACGGGCGGCCAGCGCGGCCAGCCGCCGGTGCGCCTCGGCCGGGATCTCCAGCGGCACCTGGCCACCGCGGTAGGAGGCGGTGACCGGACGGGACCGGTCGACCGGCAGGGTCAGCTCGTCCGGCAGGCCGGCCAACGCCCCGGTCCAGTGGCAGAGCTGGCGGCTCAACTCGCCGCCCTCGTCGAGGACCCGCTGCTGCCACAGGGTGTGGTCGGCGTACTGCACCGGCAGCGGCGCCCAGCCGGGCGCGCGGCCGGCGCTGCGGGCGGCGTACGCGACGGCCAGGTCACGCACCAGCACCGGCATCGACCAGCCGTCCCCGGCGATGTGGTGGAGCACAACCACCAGGGCGTACTCGTCGGAACCGAGGTCGAACAGGACCGTACGCAGGGGCGGCTCGGTGGCCAGGTCGAAGCCGAGCCGGGCCTCGGCGGCCACCGCACGCTCCAGCTTGTCCGGCGAGCAGCTGATCACCCGCAGGCCGGGCCGCGACTCCGGCCGTACCACCTGGTAGGCGCCATCGTCGTCCTCGGCGAAGATGGTGCGCAGGCTCTCGTGCCGGCCCGCCACGTCGGCGAACGCCGTGGCCAGCGCGCCGGGGTCCAGGGCGCCGCTGATCCGCAGCGCGGTGGTGAGGTTCCAGGTGGCGCTCGGTCCTTCCATCTGGTGCAGGAACCAGAGACGCTGCTGGGCGAAGGAGAGCGGCAGCCGTTCCGGGCGCTCGGCCGCGGTGACCCCGGCCCGGGCTCCGGCGGCGCCGGCCAGCGCCCGGCTGAGACCGGCCACCGTCGGCGTCTCGAACACCTGCCGAACCGACAGCTCGACGCCGAGCATCGTGCGGATCCGGCTGGTCAGCCGGGTGGCGAGCAGCGAGTGACCACCGGCGGTGAAGAAGTCGTCGTCGATGCTCACCACCGGCACCCGCAGCACCTCGGCGAACAGCCCGCAGAGCAGTTCCTCGCGCGGCGAACGCGACGCCCGGCCCTCGGTCGCCCGGGTGTAGCGCGGCGCGGGCAGCGCCCGGCGGTCGAGTTTGCCGTTGTGGGTCAGGGGCAGCCGGTCCATCGGCACCAGCGCCGACGGGAGCATGAAGTCCGGCAGCGAGGCGGCCAGGTTACGGCGCAGCGCGTCCGCGTCGAAGGTCCAACCCGGCTCCGGTACGACGTAGCCGACCAGCCGCTTGTCGCCGGGCCCCTCCTCGCGGACCACGACGGCGGCCCGCAGGACGCCGGGCGCCCGACTGAGCACGGTCTCGATCTCGCCCAGCTCGATCCGGTAGCCGCGCAGTTTGACCTGGTCGTCGGCGCGGCTGACGTACTCCAGGACACCGTTGCGCCAGCGGGCGAGGTCGCCGGAGCGGTACATCCGGCGGCCGGGCGCACCGAACGGGTCGGGCAGGAAGCGCTCGGCCGTCATGCCGGTTCGGCGCAGGTAGCCGCGGGCCAGGTTGTCGCCGGCGATGTAGAGCTCGCCGGTGACGCCGGGCGGGACCGGCAGCAGCGCGCTGTCGAGCACGTAGACCCGGGTGTTGCTGATCGGGGCGCCGATCGGCGGGCTGTCCGGCCACTCCGCCACGTCGGCGGGCAACGTCCACGCGGTGACCACGTGGGTCTCCGCCGGACCGTAGTGGTTGTGCAGCCGGTGACCGGGGTGCGCGGCGTAGAAGTCGCGGACCCCGCGGCGCAGGGTGAGCGCCTCGCCGGCCTGGACCACGCGCCGCAGGTGGCCCAGCCCGGCGTCACCGCGCTCCTCGAAAAGGCCGTCGACGACCAGATTGGGCGCGTAGAGCTCGGCGACACCGTGCCGGTCGAGCCACCGCGCCAGCGCACGCGGGTCCCGGCGGACGTCCTCCGGGCAGACCGCGAGGGTACGGCCGTGCAGCAGCGCGGAGAGGAACTCCTGCACCGAGACGTCGAAGCTGACCGCGGTGAACTGGGCGACCACCGCGCCGTCGGGGCTCGGCATCGCCTGTTCGTGCCAGGCCATCAGGTTGGTCATCGCCCGCCCCGGCATCACGATGCCCTTGGGGCGGCCGGTGGATCCGGAGCTGAAGATGACGTACGCGGGATGGTCCGGCCGGATGTCCGGCGCGGGACCAAAGCTCCGCTCCGGCAGCGTGGCCGTGTCGAGCAGGAGCCGCGGCGTGTCCGCCGGCAGCAGCGTCCCGGGGATCGCCGCAGTGCTGATCACCAGCGCCGGGCGGGCGTCGGCCAGCATCGCCTGGATCCGCTCGGCCGGATACTCCAGGTCGAACGGAACGTAGGCCGCGCCGGTCTTGAGGACGGCGACCACCGCGACCGCCAGGTCAGCGCCGCGCGGCAGGGCCACCGCGACGAACTCCTCGGGGGCGGCGCCACGGCGGGCCAGCTCGGCGGCGAGCCGGTCGGCGGCGGCGTCCAGTGCGGCGTAGGTGAGCTCCCGGCCGTCCTCGACGATCGCCACGGCTTCCGGCGTACGGGCGACCTGAGCGCTGAACTGCTCGGCCAGCGACGCGTCGGTGCGCGACGCCGTCGTCGCGTCGTTGATCCGGTCCAGGGCGGCCCGCTCGGTGTCGTCGACGATGTCGATGCGGTGCACCGGCCGGTCCGGCGCGGCGGTGACCGCGGTGAGTACCCGGACGAAACGGTCGGCGATCCGCGCGGCGGTGGCGGTGTCGAACATGTCGGTGCTGAACTCCAGCCGCCCGGCGAGCCCGGCCGCCGCCCCGCGTTCTCCGCGCCGGTCCTGGATCGCGAGCAGCAGGTCGAACGTCGCCACGTCGGTGCCCAGCTCGAGCTGGCCGACCGACAGGCCGGGCAGGCTGAGGGTGTCGGCGGCGCCGGCCTGCGACCGCGCGGTGTTCCAGGTGATCATGGTCTGGAACAGCGGGTGCCGGGCCATCGACCGGCCCGGGTTCAGCTCCTCGACGAGCCGCTCGAACGGCACGTCCTGGTGGCTGTAGGCGTCCAGCGCGGTGGCCCTGGTCCGGGCGATTACCTCGGCGAACGTCGGGTCGCCGGACAGGTCCGTACGCAGGACCAGGGTGTTGACGAAGAACCCGATCAGACCTTCCAGCGCGGCGTCGGTGCGGCCCGCGGTGGGTGTGCCGAGCGGAATGTCCTCACCCGCGCCGAGCCGGGACAGCAGCACCGCCAGCGCCGCCTGCACCACCATGAACGTGCTGGTGCGGTGCTCGCGGGCCAGGTCGTCGAGGCGGGCGTGCAGAGCGGCGGGCACGGTGAACGCGACGGTCGCGCCGCGGTGGGTGGCGGTCAGCGGCCGGCCGCGGTCCACCGGCAGGGACAGTTCCTCGGGCAGCCCCGCCAGCTTGGTTCGCCAGTAGTCGAGCTGCCGAGCCATCTCGCTGCCGGTGTCCTCGGCCTCCCCGAGCACGTCACGCTGCCACAGGGTGTAGTCGGCGTACTGGACCGGCAGGGCGGCCCAGGCGGGCGGGGCGCCGGCCGTACGGGCGGTGTAGGCGACCGTCAGGTCCTTGATCAACAACGGCATCGACCACCCGCCGTCACCGGCGATGTGGTGCATGACCAGCAGCAGCACGTGCTCGTCGGCGGCGACCCGGAACAGGTGGGCCCGCAGCGGGATCTCGGCGCCCAGGTCGAAGCCGACCCGGGCCGCGCGGGTCAGTGCCGCGTCCAGGTCGTCCGGGGCCACGGTCCGCGACGACAGGCGGAACTCGGCCGGGGGCAGGATCCGCTGGTGGACGCCCTCGGTGTCCTCCTCGAAGAGAGTGCGCAGCGTCTCGTGCCGGGCCACCACGTCGCCGAGGGCCGCGGCCAGCACGGCGTCGTCAAGGTCGCCGGTGAGCCTCAGCGCGGCCGGCACGTTGTAGATGGCGCTCGGTCCCTCCAATTGATTGAGGAACCAGAGCCGCTGCTGGGCGTAGGAGACCGGCAGCCGCCGCGGCCGGTCGCCGGCGATCAGCGGGGGCCGGGCGGTGCCGTTCGTGGTGAGCAGCGCGGCCAGCCCGGCCACGGTCGGCGTCTCGAACAGCGCGCTGATCGGGATGTCCTGGTCGAAGACCGCCCGGACCCGGCTGAGCAGGCGCATCGCGGCCAGCGAGTGGCCGCCGGAGGCGAAGAAGTCCTCGTCGATGAAGACCTGCGGGCGGTTCAGGATCTCGGCGAACAGCCCGCAGAGGATGTCCTCCTGCGGCGAGCGCGGCATCCGGCCGGCCGCGTCGGTCACGACCTCGGCCGGCTCCGGCAGCGCAGCCCGGTCGATCTTGCCGTTAGCGGTCAGCGGCAGCTCGTCGAGCAGGACGAACACCGACGGCACCATGTAGTCCGGCACCGCGGTGGCCAGATGTTTGCGCAGGACGCCGACGTCCACCGCGCCACGGGTCACGGCGTAACCGATCAGGCGGCTCTCGCCGCGCGAGTCGGGCCGCACCGCGGCGACCGCGGCGGTCACGTCCGGGTGCCCGGCCAGGACGGCTTCGATCTCGCCCAGCTCGATCCGGAAGCCGCGCAGCTTCACCTGGCTGTCCACGCGGGTGAAGAACTCCAGCTCGCCGGCGGCGGTCCAGCGGACCAGGTCGCCGGTGCGGTACATCCGCTCGCCCGGCTCGCCGTACGGATCGGCGACGAACCGCTGCGCGGTCAGCCCGGCCCGCCGCAGGTAGCCGCGGGCCACGCCGAAGCCGGCGATGTACAGTTCGCCGGCCACGCCCACCGGCACCGGTCGCAGCGCGTCGTCCAGCACGTAGACGCGGGTGTTGGCGATCGGGGCGCCGATGGTCGGCGGCGCGCCGGTGACCGCCGCGGCGGTCGACCACACGGTGGTCTCGGTCGGGCCGTACACGTTGGTGACCGAGGCGGCGTGCCCGGCCAGGGTGGCCGCCAGGGCCGGCGGCAGCGCCTCGCCACCGACCAGGACGTCCACGCCGCCGAGGACCTCCGGCTGCTCGGCGGTAAGCACCTGCCACAGCGTCGGGGTGGCCTGCATGGCGGTGATCCGGTCACCGGCCAGCAGGTCGCGCAGGGCGGCCGGGTCGCGCACCGTGTCCCGTTCCGCGACCACCACTGTCGCGCCGGCGAACAGCGGCAGGTAAAGCTCCAGGCCGGCGATGTCGAAGCCGACCGTGGTCACCGCCAGCAGCCGGTCGCCCTCGGTCAGGCCGAGCCGGTCGCGCATGGCGAGCAGGAAGTTGTCCAGCGCGCCCCGGGAGACGACCACGCCCTTGGGCACCCCGGTGGAGCCGGAGGTGTAGATGACGTAGGCGGCCGTGCTGTCCGGGACCATCCGGCGGCTGAACTCCCGGGCCGGCTCGGCGACGTCCAGCAGGACCGGCGCCGCCGGGGTCGCCGGCAGGCCGGGCAGCAGGGCAGTGGACGTTAGCAGGGCGACCGGCGCGGCGTCGGCGAGCATCAACCGGATCCGCTCGGCCGGGTACTCGGTGTCGATCGGCAGGTACGCGGCCCCGGTGCGCTGCACCGCGAGCAGCGCCACGACCAGGTCGGCGGAGCGCGGCAGGGCCACCGCGACGAACGTCTCCGGCGCCGAGCCACGGGCGGCGAGACGGCCGGCGAGGGCGTCGGCGCGGGCGTCCAGCTCGGCGTAGGTCAGCCGCACACCGGCGCACTCGACGGCGATCGCGTCCGGCTGGTCGGCGGCGAACCGGTCGATGCGGTCGAGCAGGGAGCCGCCGGTCAGCTCGGCGCCGGTGTCGTTCCAGTCGTCGAGCAGCAGCCGGCGCTCGACGGCGGTCAGCACGTCGGCGGCGCCGGCCCGCAACGCCGGGTCGGCGGCGAACTGCGCGAGCAGGGCGGCGAACCGGTCGGCGAGCTGTTCCACGGTGGCCCGGTCGAACAGGTCGGCGGAGAACTCGATGATGCCGGTCAGCCCGTCGACGCCGGGCTGCTCGGCCAGGTTGACTGCGAGGTCGAACTTGGCCACGCCGCCGTCCACGCCGTGGCTGCGGATGCGCAGGTCGCCGAGGGAGGCGAGCGCCTCGGTCTTACCGCCCTGATCGTTGTTGTTGAACGAGAGCAGCACCTGGAACAGCGGCGACCGGGAACGGGACCGGACCGGGTTGAGCACCTCGACGAGCCGCTCGAACGGCACGTCCTGGTGGGCGAAGGCGGCCAGGTCGGTCTCCCGGACCCGGGCCAGCAGCTCGGTGAAGGTCGGGTCGCCGGACACGTCGGTCCGCAGCACCAGCGTGTTGACGAAGAGGCCGACGAGCTCCTCAAGGGAGTCGTCCGGTCGGCCGGCGACCGGGACGCCGATCGGGATGTCGTGGCCGGAACCGAGGCGGGACAACAGCACGGCCAGGGCCGCCTGTACCGCCATGAAGACGGTCACCTGCTGGTCGCGGGCCAGCTCACGCAGCGCGCGGTGCACCCCGGCCGGGACATGCAGGGGCACCGTGCCACCCCGGTAGGAGGCGACCGCGGGCCGGGGACGGTCGACCGGCAGCGGCAACTCCTCCGGCAGCCCGGTCAGGTGACTCGTCCAGTAGCCGAGCTGGCGGACCACCGGCGAGTCCGGGTCGTCCTCGGAGCCGAGCAGCTCACGCTGCCAGAGGGCGAAGTCGGCGTACTGGACCGGCAGCGGCGTCCAGGTGGGAGGGGCTCCACCGGCCCGGGCGGTGTAGGCACGGGTCAGGTCACGGGAGAGCAGCGGCGTGGACCAGCCGTCCCCGGCGATGTGGTGCAGCAGCACGAACAGCACGTGCCGGTCGGCGTCCAGGCGGAACAGCCACAGCTTCAGCGGGTTCTCCCGCGACAGGTCGAAGGCGTAGCGGGAGCACTCGGCGAGCCGCTGCGGCAGGGCCGCCTCGGAGCAGTCGACGACCGGCAGGTCGAACTCCGGCTCGTCCACGATGATCTGGTACGCGCCCTCGGCGTCCTCGGCGAAGACGGTCCGCAGGCTCTCGTGCCGTGCCAGCACGTCCCCGTAGGCGGCACGCAGCGCGGCCACGTCGATCGGGCCGGTCAGCTCCAGCGCCGAGCCGAGGTTGTAGACCGGGCTGGGACCCTCCAGGCGGTGCAGGAACCACAGGCGCTGCTGGGCGAAGGAGAGCGGGAGCCGCTCCGGGCGCGGGCCCGCGGTCAGCGGCGGGCGGGCGGTGCCGGCCGAGCTCAGGGACCGGGCCAGCTTGGCCACCGTCGGATTCTGGAAGAGCTGCCGTACGGACAGCTCCGCGCCCAGGGCGGCCCGGACCCGGCTGACCAGGCGGATGGCGAGCAGGGAGTGCCCGCCGACGGCGAAGAAGTCCTCGTCGACGCCGACCGACGGCCGGCCCAGGACCGCCGCGAACAGGTCGCACAGCAGCTCCTCGCGGGGGTCGCGAGGGCCGCGGGCAGCCGCGGCGCCGTCCGCCCAGTCCGGCGCCGGCAGGGCCGCGCGGTCTACCTTGCCGTGCGCGTTGAGCGGCAGGTCGGCCAGCGGCACGATCGCGGCCGGCACCATGTACTCGGGCAGGGCGGCGGCGAGGTGCTCGCGCAGCGCGGGGATCGCCGGGTCGGTGCCGACGACGTAGAGGACCAGGCGCCGGTCGCCGGACTCCTCGCGGACCACGGCGACGGCGCGGGTCACCGCCGGGTGGGCGGCCGCAGTGGCGGCGATCTCGCCGAGCTCGATCCGAAAACCACGGATCTTGACCTGGTCGTCGGCGCGGCCGACGTACTCCAGCGCGCCGCCGACCCGGCGGCGGACCACATCGCCGGTACGGTACATCCGGGCGCCGGGCGGGCCGAACGGATCGGCCGGGAACCGTTCCGCGGTCAGGCCGGGGCGGCCGAGGTAACCACGGGCCAGCACGACGCCGGCCACGTAGAGCTCCCCGGTGACCCCGTCGGCGACCGGGCGCAGGGCCGAGTCCAGCACGTACGCCCGGGTGTTCCAGAACGGGGTGCCGATCGGCACCGGGCCGTCCGGGAGCGGCTCACCGGCCGGGATGCGGTGCTCCAGGCAGTTCACGGTCGCCTCGGTCGGGCCGTACGCGTTGATGATCTGAACCTCGGGGTGAGCGGCCCGCCAGGCGCGCAGGGCCTCACCGCGCAGCGCCTCACCGCCGAGGATGAGCGTGCCGCTCGGGCTGACCGTCTCCGACATGGTGTCGAGCAGCGGCAGGTGGCTCGGGGTGCCCTTGAGGAAGGTCGGCCGGGGCCCGTCGACCGCGTCCGGCAGCTCGGCGACGTGCACCTGACCACCGGAGACCAGCGGGGACCACAGCCCGGTGACGGTCAGGTCGAAGGCGACCGAGGAGTGCGCCAGCGCGATGCCGGCCGCGTCCGGGTAGACCACCCGGGCCCGGCTCAGGTAGGCGCCGACCGAGCGGTGCTCGACCACGACGCCCTTCGGGCGGCCGGTGGAACCGGAGGTGAAGATGACGTAGACCGGGTCGTGCGGTCGGACCCGCACGGTGAACGGCTCGGACTCATGCTCCCCCAAGGTGACAGTCCGCAGGCCCTCCGGCAGGGCGGTCCCGGCCGTGGTGACCGCGAGAACCGGGTCGGCGTCGCCCAGGATCACCGCGATCCGGTCGGCCGGATAGTCCGGGTCGATCGGCGCATAGGCCCCGCCGGCCTTGGTCACCGCGAGCAGCGCCACCACCAGCTCGACCGAGCGGGGCAGCAGCACCGCGACCAGCCGGCCCGGGCCCACCCCGCGGGAGGCCAGTTCCCGGGCGAGGTGGCTGGCCCGGGCGTCCAGCTGACGGTAGGTCAGGGTCCGGCCGCCGGCTAGCACGGCCGGCGCGTCCGGGGTCCGGCGGACCTGCTCGTCGAAGAGCTGCGGCAGGCTGGCCGGAGCGACCTCGCGGGCGGTGTCGTTCGCTAGGGCGAACTCCCGCTCGGCCGGCGTGAGCAGGCTGATCCGGCCGATCGGCCGGTCCGGGTGCTCGACGAGCGCGTCGAGCACCCACCGGAACCGGTCGACGATCGCCGCGACGGCCGCGTCGTCGAACAGGTCCGGCTGGTGGAACAGCTTGAACCGCAGACAGTCCTGCGGCATGCCGACCAGGCTGAGTGGGAAGTGGTTGGCCGAGTGGCTGCGGGCACCGACGACGCGCAGCTCGTCGTTGTCCGGCGCGGGGGCCGGGGCGTCGTCGAACGGGAAGTTCTCGAACACCACCGAGGTGTCGAAGAGCGCGCCCAGCCCGGCCCGCCGCTGGATCTCGCCCAGGCCGACGTGCTGGTTCGCGACCAGGCGCAGCTGCTGGTCCTGCACCCGGGCGAGCAGGTCGCCGACGGTCTGGCCGGGATCGAGGCGTACCCGCAGCGGAAGGGTGTTGATGAACAGGCCGACCATCGACTCGACGCCGGGCAGCTCAGCCGGACGGCCGTTGACGGTGACCCCGAAAACGACGTCGTCGCGGCCGGTGAGCCCGGCCAGCACCAGCGACCAGGCCGCCTGGACGACCGTGTTGACGGTGACGCCGGAGGACCGGGCCAGCGCGGTGACCGCCCGGGTGCGCTCGGCAGTCAGCCCGAACTCGGTGCGGCCGGGATCCTGCGGGGCGCGGTCAGCCGGCACCGTGATCACCCGGGTGGGCGCGTCCAGCCCGGCGAGCGTCTCGTCCCAGGCGGCGCGGGCCGCGTCCTGGTCCTGGGCGGAGAGCCAGGCCAGGTAGTCCCGGTACGGCGCGACCGGGGGCAGCATGCTCGCGTCGCCGCCGGCGAGGTAGAGGGCGTGGAACTCCTTGAGCAGCGTCGGGAACGACCAGCCGTCCAGAACCGTGTGGTGAATGGTCAGCACCAGGCGGTGGTCCCGCTCGCCGAGCCGGATCAGCAGGAACCGGATCAGCGGCGGCCGACTGATGTCGAACCGGGTGGCCCGGTCCGCGAGAACGGCCTGCCGGGCCTGCTCCTCGGCGTCCGCGCCCGACCCGGCCAGGTCCAGGACGGTGAACGGCACCGTCACCCGCGCCGCGATGAGCTGCGCCCAGTCCCCGTTGCCCCGATGCCGGAACGCCGCCCGCAGATTGGCGTGCCGCCGCACCAGCGCGTCCGCGGCCGCCCGGGCCCGCTCCTCATCGAGCGTCCCGGCCAGGTGGAAGGTGGACTGCACGGTGTAGATGTCCGGCGTCGTCTCGTCGAAGACGCTGTGGAAGAGCAGGCCACCCTGCAGGGGTGACAGCGGCAGGATGTCTTCGATGGTCCCCCGACGAGTCACGTCACTACTCCAAATCCGAGTCGAATGCTGATTCGAACTCTTCGATCTCGTTCTGTGTCAGGCCTATAAGGCCCACGTCATGCGGGGTGAGACCGCCGGCGTCGGGCCGCTGCGCCCAGGCCGCGAGACCGCCCAGAGCGCTGATCCAGAGGTCGGCGAGCGCGGCCGTCTCCGCTTCGGTGAGCAAATCGCCGGCCCAGGTGAAGGTGACGCTCAGGACCGACCCGTCCGCGGTCTCCGAGGTGCCCGCGTTGAGCTCGAGCACGTGCGGCAGCGGAGTGGACGGGTCCTCGCCCGGCGGACGGGGCAGACCATCGGCCACCGCCCAGTCGACGGTCTCGGCGGTGACGAAGCGGCCCAGGTAATTGAAGCCGAGGTCGGCCTCGCCGAGCCCGGCCAGCGCGCTGCGGGTGGCCGGGTTCAGGTGGCGCAGCAGGCCGTAGCCGATGCCCTTGTCGGGGACCGCCAGCAGCTGTTCCTTGACCGCCTTGAGCAGGGCGCCCGCGGCGGGTCCGCCGGCCAGCGCGGCGGCGGTGTCGAAGCCGCGCGGGTCCAGGGCGACCGGGTGCATCGCGGTCAGCCAGCCGATGGTCCGGGACAAGTCGATGCCGCCGCCCGGGCCGCCGGTGCGGCCGTGCCCCTCCAGGTCGATCACCACCGGGCCGTCCCCGCGCCACCGCGCCACCGCCACCGTGAGCGCGGTGAGCAGCACGTCGTCCACGCCCGCGCCGACCGCGGCCGGCACGGTGGTGAGCAGGGTCCGGGTGAGCTCCGAGGGGACGGTACGGGTCAGCCGCCCGGCCGTGGCGTAGGTGTCGGCCCGGCTCAGCGGACGCCGGCCGATTCCGCGCCGGTCGCCGGAGAGCACCCCGGTCCAGTGCGTGAGCTCGGCGGTCCGGGACGGACTGATGGCCTCCGCGGCCAGCGCGTGCGACCAGCGGCGCAGCGAGGCCGGCACCGGGGCCAGCGACACCTCCCGACCGGCCTGCACGGCCTGCCACGCCTCCAGCAGGTCGGGCATCAGGATCCGCCAGGAGACGCCGTCCACGGCGAGGTGGTTCACCGCCAGGACCAGCACGCCGGGCCGGTCAGCCCGGTCCAGCCAGGCAACCTGCAGCATCACCCCGTCGGCGGGGCGCAGCCTGCCGACCGCGGCACGGCCCTCCCGGTCGACGGCGGCGGACAGCTCGTCGTCGTCCAGGCCGGAGGCGTCGACGCGGTGTACGCACCCCTCGGCCCGCACCGAGCCCGGATCGGGCACCTCGCAGCGCCAGGTGGTGGCGTCCCCCGGATCGACGGCGTCCACCCGCATCCGCAGGCTGTCGTGCCGGTCCAGGACCGCCTGCAGCAGAGCGTGCAGGGTGGCCAGGTCGAGTCCGGCCGGCGACCGCACCAGCGTGGACTGGTTGAACGCCTCCAGCGGCGCGGCCCGGTCGGCGAGCCAGTGCATCATCGGCGACGGCACGACGTCGCCGACGCCGACATCCGGGGTGTCCGGCTCGCCGTCGTCCGTGCCGGCCACCGTGGCCAGATCGGCGACAGTGCGATGCCGGAACACGTCGGCCGCGGTGATCCGCAGCCCGGCCCGGGTGGCCCGGCTGACCAGCTGGATGGCCATGATGCTGTCGCCACCGAGGTCGAAGAACGCGTCGTCGGGGCCGACCTCGGGGAGCCGGAGCACCTCGGCGAAGAGCTCGGTGAGGATCCGCTCGACCGAGGAGCGCGGCGCCCGGGCCGTCTCGCCGGTGGTGAACACCGGTGCCGGCAGTGCCCGCCGGTCGACCTTACCGAGCCCGGTGAGCGGCAGTTCCGGCAACTCGACCAGGACCGGTACGGCGTAGTCGGGCAGGACCGCGCGCAGGTGCTCCCGGGCCCGTTCGGTGTCGTAGCCGTCGACCGGGACGACGTACGCGACCAGGCGCTTCTCTCCCGGCCGGTCCTCGCGCAGCAGGACGGTCGAGGTGCCGACACCACCGGCACCGGCCACCGCGGCCTCCACCTCACCCAGCTCGATCCGGAACCCGCGCAGCTTCACCTGGTCGTCGATGCGGCCGACGAAGTCGATCTGTTCGTCGCGGGTCCATCGGGCCAGGTCGCCGGTGCGGTACATCCGGGCGCCGGGCGCGCCGTACGGGTCGACCACGAACCGTTCCGCGGTGAAACCGGGCCGGTCCCAGTAACCGCGGGCCAGGCCGTCCCCGGCAAGGTAGAGCTCACCGGTGGTGCCGGGCGGCACCAGCCGCAGGCGGTCGTCGAGCACGTAGTGGCGCAGGTTGTCCAGGGACCGGCCGATCGGCACGGTGGTCGCCCACTCCCGCTCGGTCTCCGGATCGGCCCGGTAGACCAGCGCGAACACGGTCGTCTCGGTCGGGCCGTAGCCGTTGACGACGCGGCAGCCGGGCGCGTGCTTGTGTAGCTGCCGGACCGAGCCCGGGGTGGTCACGTCGCCGCCGGCGCTGAGCTGGCGGACCCGGCGGAACGCCTCCGGCGCCTCCTGCGCCATGACGCGGACCAGTCCGGACGTCATGAACAGCGAGGTGATGTCGTTGCCCTCGATCAGCTCGCGCAGGGCCGCGACGTCCAGGTCACCGGGCGGGGCGACGACCACGCAGCCGCCGCGCAGCAGCGGCACCCAGAGTTCCAGGACCGAGCCGTCCCAGGCGTGTGGCGAGTGCAGCGGCACCCGGTCCAGCACGTCGTCCCAGAGCCGGTCACCGGCCAGGGTGGCGACATCGCACTGCTGGACGGCCACCCCCTTGGGCTCCCCGGTCGAGCCGGAGGTGAACATGACGTACGCCAGCTGCAGCGGCGCCACCACCACACCGGTCGGGCTCGCGTCGCCACCGGTCCAGCCGGTCTCGTCGATCGTCATCACCGCCGCCGCGACGCCCAGGCTCTCCGCCCGGGCCCGGCCGGGCCGGTCGGTGACCAGGAACGGGGCCTCCACCTGCCGGTCGAGCAGCGCGGCGAGCCGGTCGTCCGGGTAGGTGGGGCTGAGCGGCACGTAGACGCCACCGGCCTTGAGGATCGCCAGCAGGGTCACGATCAGGTCGAGGGAGCGTTCCATCAGCACACCGACCCGGGTCTCCGTGGTCACGCCGCAGGCGATCAGGCGGTGGGCGAGGCGATTCGTGGCGGCGTCGAGCTCGGCGTACGTGAGGACCCGCTCGCCGAACCGCACGGCGGGCATCGCCGGCGTGGCCCGGACCTGTGCGGCGAAGAGGTCCGGGATCGACCCGCTCAAGGTCGGCTGCCCGGTGTCCAGCAGGCCGACCAGCAACCGGTCGCGCTCGCCGCCGACAAGCGTCTCCAGGCCGGAGATCGCCGCGTCGGGCCGGCGGGTCGCCTGCTCGAGGACACCGAGGAAGCGCTGCGTCAGCGTCTCGACGGTCGTGACGTCGAAGAGGTCGGCGCTGTACTCGACCGCACCGGTCTCACCGACCAGGGTGACCATCAGGTCGAACTTGACGTGCTGCGGCCCGACGTGATCGGTGGTGACGACGAGGCCGGGCAGCTCGGCGACCGCTTCGGCGGCCTCGGCTCCCGCGGTGTCCACCGTCAGAACGGTCTGGACGAGCGGGTGGCGTCCGGTGACCCGGGCCGGGCGCAGCGCCTCGACGAGCCGCTCGAACGGGACGTCCTGATGCTCGTACGCGGCAAGATCGGTCTCCCGGACCCGGCCGACCAACTCGGCGAAACTCGGATCACCGGAGACGTCGGTCCGCAACACCAACGTGTTGACGAAGAACCCGACCACCTCGGCCAGCGCCTCGTCCACCCGACCGGCCACCGGCGTACCGATCGGCACGTCAGCCCCGGCTCCCAGCCGCGACAACGTCACCGCCAGCGCCGCCTGCACCACCATGAACGGCGTGGCGCCGAGCCGGGCGGCCAGGCCGGCGATCCGGTCGTGCACCCCGGCCGGCAGGGTGAACGTGCTCCTTCCGGCCCGCTGCGGCCCGTCGAGCGGCCGGGATCGGTCGACCGGCAGGGCCAGCTCGTCCGGCAGCCCGGCCAGCGCCGACCGCCAGTAGTCGAGCTGCTCCTCCTCGTCGCCGGCGACCGCTCGCTGCCAGAGCGCGTAGTCGGCGTACTGCACCGTCAGCGCCGCCCACCCGGGCGCCCGGCCGGCCAGCCGCGCGGTGTACGCGGTCACCAGGTCCCGGGCCAGCACCGGCATGGACGCGCCGTCGCCGGCGATGTGGTGCACCACCACGAGCAGCTGGTGGTCGCGCTCCCCAGCCCGCCCCAACCGGGCCCGGATCGGCAGGTCGGTGGTCAGGTCGAACGGCTCGGCCGCCGCCTCCCGCAGGGCCGCGACGGGCACCACTGGCAGCGCGGGCCGGGCCGCTTCGGCCGGCACCACCACCTGGTAGGCGTCGTCGCCGGAGCCGGCCACCAGGGTGCGCAGGCTCTCGTGGCGGGACACCACGTCGGCGAGGGCCGCGGTCAGGGCGGCGACGTCGAGGTCGCCGCCCAGGCGCAGCAGCACCGGAATGTTATAGGTGGCGTCCGGGCCGCCCAGCTCGTGCATCAGCCACAGCCGCCGCTGCGCGGCGGAGAGCGGCAGCCGGTCCGGGCGCTCGGCCGGGGTGACCGGCGGCCGGGTGGTCCGGGCCGCGCCGCCCAGCACGGCGTCCAGGCCGGCCACGGTCGGCTCCTCGAACAGTTGCCGCACGCTGACCTCGACGCCGAGGACGGCCCGGATCCGGGCGACCAGGCGGGTGGCCGACAGCGAGTGCCCGCCGAGGGCGAAGAAGTCGTCCTCGGCCCCGACCGAGGGCACGCCGAGGATCTCGGCGAACGCCTCGGCGAGCAGCCGCTCGCGCGGCGTGCGGGGTTCGCGGCGGGTCGCGGTGGAGACGTGCACCGGCGCCGGCAGCGCCCGCCGGTCGAGCTTGCCGTTGGAGGTGAGCGGGATGGCGCTCAGCTCCACGAAGGCGGAGGGGACCATGTAGTCCGGCAGCGCCTCGCCGAGAGCGTGCCGCAGCTGGTCCGTGTCGCACTCGCCGACCAGGTAGGCGACCAGGCGCTGGTCGCCGGGCTGGTCCTCGCGGACGACGACTACGGCTTGGGCGACACCGGGCTGGGCGGCCAGCACCGTCTGGATCTCGCCGAGCTCGATCCGGAAACCGCGGATCTTCACCTGGTCGTCGATCCGGCCGAGATACTCCAGCGTGCCGTCGGCCCGCCAGCGGGCCAGGTCGCCGGTGCGGTACATCCGGGTGCCGGGGGCACCGAACGGGTCGGCGACGAACCGGATCGCGGACAGGCCCGGGCGGTTGAGGTATCCGCGGGCCAGGCCGGCGCCGGAGACGTACATCTCGCCGGCGACCCCGGCCGGCACCGGCTGCAGTCCCTCGTCGAGGACGTACATGCCGAGGTCCGGGATGCCGACGCCGATCAGGCTGGCCGCCTGCTCGGCCGCGGTGCGCTCGGTCAGCGGCTGGTAGGTCACGTGGACCGTGGTCTCCGTGATGCCGTACATGTTGACCAGTACCGGCGCGTCGTCCGCGTGCCGTTCGTACCAGCCGGAGAGACGGCCGAGGTCGAGCGCCTCCCCACCGAAGATCACGTAGCGCAGCGCGAGATCGGCGCCGCCGACCTCCCGGTCAGCCTGCATCAGCTGGTAGAAGGCGGACGGGGTCTGGTTGAGCACGGTGACCCGTTCCCGGCTGAGCAGGTCGAGGAAGTCCGCCGGGCTCCGGCTGGTGTCGTACGGAACCACGACGAGGCGGCCGCCGTGCAGCAGCGGGCCCCACAGCTCCCAGACCGAGAAGTCGAACGCGTACGAGTGGAACAGCGTCCAGGTGTGCGTCTCGTCGAAGCCGAACCAGTGCGCGGTCTGCCGGAACAGCCGCAGCACGTTGGCGTGGGTGACCGCCACGCCCTTGGGGGTGCCGGTGGAGCCGGAGGTGTAGATGACGTACGCCGGGTGTTCGGCGGCCGGCTCAGTCACCGGCGGGGTGTCCGGCAGCCCGGTCAGGTCCACGTCGTCGAGCAGCACCCACCGCACGTCCCCGGCGTCGATGCGGGACCGAACGCCGGCGGTGCCGACGATCAGCGCCGGCTGCGCGTCGGCCAGCATGAACGCAATGCGGTCGGCCGGGTAACCGGGGTCGATCGGCAGGTAGGCGGCGCCGGACTTGAGCACCGCCAGGATGGCGACGACCAGCTCGGTACGGCGCGGCAGGGCCAGCGCGACAAAGCGCTCGGGGCCGGCCCCGTGCCGGGCGAACAGGTGGGCCAGCCGGTTCGCGGCGGCGTCCAGTTCCGCGTACGTCAACTCGCCGTCCTCGCCGGTCACCGCGACCGCGTCCGGGTGCCGTCGCGCCGCCGCCTCGAACTCGCGCACCAGGTTCCGCTGGGCGCCGGCCGGGACCGGCTGTTCCGGGGCGGGCCGGCTCCACGATCCGAGGATGCAAGCACGCTCCTGCGCGTCGAGCAGGTCGATGCGGCTGATCGGCTCCTCGGGGCGGGTCAGGGCCGCGTCCAAGACCCGGATCAGCCGGGCGGCGAGCCGGGCGGCGGTGTCCGGGTCGAACATCTCGGCGCTGTACTCCAGGACCCCGGCCACCTCCCCGGCGTCGCCTGCGGTGAGGTGGAAGACCAGGTCGAACTTGGCGGTCCGCAGATCGACGGTCACCGGCGTGACGGCCAGGCCGGGCATCGCGCCGAGGGCGGCGAGCGCGGCCGGCTGCCCGTCACTCCAGTCGAGAACGGTCTGGACGAGCGGGTGGCGTCCGGTGACCCGGGCCGGGCGCAGCGCCTCGACGAGCCGCTCGAACGGGACGTCCTGATGCTCGTACGCGGCAAGATCGGTCTCCCGGACCCGGCCGACCAACTCGGCGAAACTCGGATCACCGGAGACGTCGGTCCGCAACACCAACGTGTTGACGAAGAACCCGACCACCTCGGCTAGCGCCTCGTCCACCCGACCGGCCACCGGCGTACCGATCGGCACGTCAGCCCCGGCTCCCAGCCGCGACAACGTCACCGCCAGCGCCGCCTGCACCACCATGAACGGCGTGGCCCGCAGCGCCCGTGCGGCGCCACGCAGCCGCTCGTGCAGGTCGGCGGGGAGGGTGAACTCGGCCCGGCCACCTCGGCCGGCGCTGCCGGACGGGCGCGGCCGGTCGACCGGCAGGGCCAGCTCGTCTGGCAGCCCGGCCAGCGCCGACCGCCAGTAGTCAAGCTGGTCGTCGGCTTCACTGGTCATCTCCAGCTGCCAGAGCACGTAGTCGGCGTACTGGACCGGCAGCGGCGCCCAGTCTGGCTCACCGCCGCGGGTGCGGCCGGTGTAGGCGGTGGCCAGGTCGGCGGCGAGCGGCTGGACCGAGCCGGCGTCACCGGCCACGTGGTGCAACAGCAGGAGCAGGACGTGCTCCCGGTCGCCGGTCCGGAACAGCGAGACCCGCAGCGGCGTCTCGGCGGACAGGTCGAACCGGTACGCGGCGGCCTCGGCGAGCACGGCCGGAAGGTCGGCCGGGCTCACCTCGCCCGTCTCGAACGGCGTCGGCCGGTCCACGAGGATCTGGTACGGCCCGTCGGTGTCGTCGGCCAGCACGGTCCGCAGCGTCTCGTGCCGCTCGACCAGGTCGGTCACCGCCTGACGCAGCGCGGCGACGTCGAGGTCGCCGTGCAGGCGCAGGGCGGCGGCGATGTTGTAGGCCGGGCTGGGGCCCTCCATCTGGTGCAGGAACCAGAGGCGACGCTGGGCCGCGGAGAGCGGCAGCCGGTCCGGCCGGGTCCGCAGGCCGACCGGGGGCCGGCCGGTCGCGGCGCCGTCCAGTAGGGTCGCGATCCCGGACGCGGTCGGCGTCTCGAAGAGCTGCCGGACGGTGACCTCGACGCCGAACAGCACCCGGATCCGGGCGACCAGCCGGGTGGCGGTCAGCGAGTGGCCGCCGAGCGCGAAGAAACTCTCGTCGGGTCCGACTCGCGGCACGCCGAGCACCTCGGCGAAGGCGTCGCAGAGCAGCGCCTCGCGCGGGGTGGCCGGTTCCCGGCCGGTGCCGGCCGGGCCGGCCAGCACCGGCGAGGGCAACGCCTTCCGGTCCACCTTGCCGTTCGGGGTGACGGGGAGCTGGTCGAGGACCATCACCACGGCCGGGACCATGTAGTCGGGAACGCCGGCGGCGACGTGCTCGTGTACGGCCGCCGGTTCGGCCGTGCCGGTCACGTAACCGACCAGGTGCCGGTCGCCGAGCCGGTCCTCGCGCACCACCGCGACTGCGGCGGTCACCCCGGGATGCCCGGCCATCAGGGCCTCGACCTCACCCAGCTCGATCCGGTGGCCACGCAGCTTCACCTGGTCGTCGCTGCGCCCGCGGAACTCCAGCTCGCCGTGGCCGGTCCAGACCGCCACGTCGCCGGTGCGGTACATCCGGGCGCCGGGCGGACCGGCCGGGTCGGCGACGAACCTTTCCGAGGTCAGCGCGGAGCGGCCGTGGTAGCCACGGGCCAGGCCGTGGCCGGAGACGTAAAGGTCACCGACCACGCCGGGCGGCACCGGCTGCAGGTGCGGGTCGAGCAGGTAGACCCGGGCGTTGACGATCGGCCCGCCGATGGTCGGCGTGTCCGGGCCGGCCAGCGGCGTGCTCATGGTGGCGCAGACCGTCGTCTCGGTCGGCCCGTACGCGTTGATCATGCGACGGCCGGACGACCACTGGGCGACGATGCCGCCCGGGCAGTGCTCACCGGCCACCGCGAGCGAACGGACGCCGGGCAGCGAGTCCGGGTCCAGCTCGGCCAGGAGCACCGGTGGCAGGGTGACGTGACTGACCCGCTGGGCGGTGATCAGGTCGACCAGGGGTGCCTTCGGCAGCAGCCGGGCCTTCGGCGCGACCACCAGGCAGGCTCCGGAGAGGAGCGTGACGGCCACCTCGGAGACGGCGGCGTCGAAGCTGGGCGAGGCGAACTGCAGCACCCGGCTGTCCGGCCGCACGTCGAATCGCTCGCGTTGCGCCTCGACCAGGGAGTCGATGCCGCGATGCGAGACCACCACGCCCTTCGGGCGCCCCGTGGAGCCGGAGGTGTAGATGACGTACGCAGGATGATCGGCTCGCAGGCCGGGCTCGGTCCACGGGGCGGAACTCGCGTCCAGGCCCGCGATGCTCTTCTCGGTGATCACCACATCCGGCGCCGCGTCCCGCAGGATGTAGGCGATCCGCTCGGCCGGGTACTCCGGGTCGACCGGCACGAATGCCGCCCCGGCCAGGACCACCGCGTGCATGGCGGTGATCAGCTCGATCGACCGCGGCAGCAGGACGGCCACCCGGCGCTCGGGGCCGGCGCCGGCTGCTGCCAGCGCTCCGGCCCAGGCCGTGGCGCGCCCGGCCAGTTCACCGAAGGTGACCTCGACGCCCTCGAAGGCCAGCGCCGGGGCGTCCGGCGTCCGGCGGGCCTGGGCCAGGAACTCCACCGGCCACAGTCCGGTGGCCTCCGGGACCGGCCGGCCCTGCTGGCGGGGATCGTCCCGCCCGACCAGGCCGACCGCGCCGACCGGCGTCTCCGGGGCCAGGGCGACGACGTCGAGCAGTTCGCCAAGCCAGCGGGCGACCAGAGCGGCCCGCTCGGCCGGCACCACGTCCGGCCGGTGGTGCAGGCGGAGGTCAAGTCCGCCACCGAGCCGGGGCGCGGCCTCCAGCGCGAGGGCGTAGTGCGGCGCCGAGTGGTGGGCGATGTCGCCGATCTCCAGGCCGGCGCCGCGGGCGTACGCCCGGATCGCCTCCGGGTCGAACGGGTAGTTCTCGAACACCATGGCCGTGTCGAACAGCTCGTCGGCCCCGGCCGCCCGCTGGATCTCGGCCAGGCCGAGGTGCTGGTGCTCCAGCAGGGTGACCTGCTCGCGCTGCAGCCGGCGGGCGAACGCGGCGAGGCTCTCCCCGGCGTCGAGGCGGGCACGCAGCGGCAGGGTGTTGATGAACAGGCCGACCATCTCGTCCACGCCGGGCAGCTCCGGCGGGCGACCGGCCACCGTCATACCGGTGACCACGTCGTCCCGGCCGGTGAGCCGGGCCAGCAGCAGCAGCCAGACGGTCTGCAGCACGGTGCCGGGGGTGACGCCCAGGGCGCGCGAGGTGACGTCCAGCGGGACCGGCCCGGCGTAGGAGACGTCGATGCGGGCCGGTTCGGCGACGCCGGGCGCGGCGGCGACGAGCGTCGGATCCTCGAGCCCGTCGAGGGCGGTGCGCCAGGCGGCCAGGGCGGCGGGCCGGTCCCGCCCGGCCAACCAGGCGAGCTGAATCGCGTACGGCCGCGGCGCCGCCAGCGGTTCACCGCGGTAGAGGGCGAGCAGCTCGCGCACGATGATCGGCACCGACCAGCCGTCGCGTACCGCGTGGTGACCGGTGATCGCCAGCCGCCACCGCCCCTGCGCCAGACTGATCAGCGTGAATCGGATCAGCGGCGGCCGGCCCAGGTCGAAGCGCCGGTCCCGTTCGGCGGCCAGCACCGCGTCCGGTGAGCCGGTGTGCACGCTGAAGTCCAGCGGCGGGTCGGCCAGCACGACCTGCACCGTGGTGCCCTTGACGGTGAGCCGAAATCCGGAGCGCAGGGCGGTGTGCCGCCGCACCACCTCGGTCGCGGCCGTCCGCAGCCGCGCCACGTCCAGGTCCCCGTCGATATCGGCGACGAGCTGGGTGAGGTACGGGTCGCGCTCCCCCTCCTGGTGGGCGCTGTGGAAGACCAGGCCCTCCTGCAGCGGGGCGAGCGGTAGCAGCGCCGCGACGTCGCCCGCCGCCTCCAGCTCGTCGATCTCCGCCTGGGTCAGCCGGACGAGCAGGTCGGATGGGGTGTGCCCGGCCCGCGGCGGGGCCGCGGCGAGCGCCCGGAGCGCGGTGAACCACAGGTCGGCGAGTCGTTCCATCCGCTCGTCGTCGAGCGCCGCGCCGGCCCAGGTCCAGGTCGCGACGAGTTCGGGGCCGTCCGGGCCCTCGTGGGTGGCGGCGTTCAGCTCGACCAGGTGCCCGAGGGCGCGTTCCGGGTCGTCGGGCGCGCCCGGATGCGCATCCAGGGCGAACTCTCCGGCCTCGCCGGTGGTGAGCCGGCCCAGGTAGTTGAAGGCGAGCCCGGGGTGGCCGCGATCAGCGAACTCCGGCGCGGTGACCGGGTCGAGGTAACGCGTGACCCCGTACGCGAGATCTTGTTCCCCGGCCGCCCGCAGCTGCTCCTTGACCGTCTTGAGTAGGCCGTGGCCGCCGCGGCCGGCGAGCACGTCGGTGGCCCGGGCCGCGCCCAGCCGCAGCCGGACCGGCTGCACACCGGTGAACCAGCCGACCGTACGGGACAGGTCGGTGCCCGGCACCAGCCAGTCGGCACGGCCATGGCGCTCGGTGTCGACCAGCACGCCGTCGTCGTCGCCGCGCCAGGCCGAGACCGCCACGGCCAGGGCGGTCAGCAGCACGTCGTCGACGTCGCCGTGCACCGCGGCCGGGATCGTGGTGAGCAGGGGCAGAGTCGTGGCGGTGGACAGCCTGCGGGTAAGCCGACCGGCGCCGGCCACGGTGCCGGGGTCGGTGCGGCCCGGGTCGACGGCGAGCCCGGGCTCGTCGTCGAGCAGTGCCAGCCACGGCGCGGCGCCCACGGCCGGCAGCCGCGTCGAGCGCGCCGCCCAGGTCCGGAACGAGGTGGACGCCGGGTCGAGCGGGGCGTCCGGGTCCCGCCAGGCCGCCGCCAGGTCGGGCAGGAGGATCCGCCAGGACACGCCGTCGACGGCCAGGTGGTGAACGACCAGCAGCAGTCGTCCCGGAGCGTTGCCGGCGTCGAACCAGACGGCCCGGACGATCACTCCGGATGCCGGGTCCAGCTCGTCGCGGGCGATTTCACCGGCCGCAGTCAGCTCCGCGTCGGCGCCCGGGCCAGCGATCCGGCGCAGGCAGGTGGTGACGTCCACCGAGCCGGGCGGGGTGATCTCCAGTTCGGTGTCGTCGAGCAGCCGCAGCCGCAGCGCGTGGTGGTGGTCGAGCACGGCCTGCAGGGCGGCGGTCAGCCGGGCCGCGTCGGTCGGCGGGACGGTCACCACGACGGATTGGTGGTAGCGACTGGTCCGGCCCCCGCGTTCGGCCAGCCGCCGCATGATCGGGGTGGCCGGCATCCGCCCGAAGGCGGCGGCGACCGGCTCGGTGAAGGGGGCGGCCGCCTCCGCGGCGACGGCGAGCAGGGCGGCCGCCGTACGGTGCTCGAACACCTGCCGGGCGGTGAAGTGCAGACCGGCCGTGCGAGCCCGACCGACCAGCTGCATCGACATGATGCTGTCCCCACCCAGGGTGAAGAAGTCCTGGTCGGGTCCGACGTCGTCGCGTCCGAGGACCTCGCCGATCAGCCGGCACAGGCGCTGCTCGCCGGGGGTGGCCGGGGCTCGCCCGGACGCCGCCGCGGTGAAGTCGGGCGCCGGCAGGGCGGCCCGGTCGACCTTGCCGTTCGCGGTGGTCGGCAGGTTGGTGAGGGAGACCAGCGCCGACGGTACGAAGTGCTCCGGCAGGGTGGCACGCAGGGCGGCCCGGACGGTGTCGTGCTCGGCGACCCCCACCAGGTAGCCCACCAGCCGGCCGTCGCGGACGGCGGCGACCGCGCGGGTCACGCCGGGCTGACGGCCGAGCGCCGCCTCGATCTCCCCGAGCTCGATCCGGTGTCCACGGATCTTGATCTGCTCGTCCGAGCGACCGAGGTAGACCAGGAGTCCCTCCGGCGTCCAGCGGACCAGGTCGCCGGTGCGGTACATCCGGGTGCCGGGCGCGTCGTACGGGCTGGGTACGAACCGCTCGGCGGTGGCGCGCGGCGCGTTCAAGTAGCCGCGGGCCACCCCGGCGCCGGCCACGTACAGTTCGCCGACAGCGCCGACCGGGACCGGGCACAGGCCACTGTCCAGCACGTACGCGCGGGTGTGGGCGAACGGGCGGCCGATCGGCAGCGGCCCGGGCGGCAGCTGTTCGCCCGGTTCCACCCGGTGGTCGATGCAGTTCACCGTGGTCTCGGTCGGGCCATACGAGTTGATCACTGTGACGTCCGGGTGAGCCTCCCGCCACTCGTGCAGCCCTTCGGCGGTGAGCTGCTCGCCACCGAGCATCAGCAGCCCGGTGGGCGACACGTCGATCCGCTGGTTGACCAGGACCGGCAGGTGGCTCGGGGTGCCCTTGAGGAAGGTCGGCCGCTCGGCCGCGTCGGCGAGCTCGTCGAGCTGCACGCAGCCACCGGTCACCAGCGGGCCGAACAGCCCGGTGACGGTCAGGTCGAAGGCCGGTGAGGAGTGCACCAGGCTGGTACCGCCGACCTCCGGGTACGCCTCGCGGATGCGCAGCAGGTGCGCGGCGAGCGCGTCGTGCGGCACCACCACGCCCTTCGGCACGCCGGTCGAGCCGGACGTGAAGATGACGTAGGCGGCCTGCTCGGGGCCCGGATTCGGGGCCGGGACGGCCGTCGAGCCGGTGGCCAGGCCGGGCAGGTCCGCGGGGCGGATCACCAGGGCCGGGCGGGCCTCGGTGAGGATCCGGTCGATGCGGTCGGCCGGATAGTCCGGGTCGAGGGGCAGATACGCGGCACCCGCGTGGTGCACCGCCAGGAGCGTCGCGACCAAGTCGATGCCGCGCGGCAGCAGGACCGCGACCAGCGACTCCGGTCCGGTGCCGCGGGCCTGAAGTCCGGCCGCCAGTTCCCGGACCCGGGCGTCGAGCTGCCGGTAGGTGAGCACGGCGCCGCCGGAACCGACCGCGGGACGGTCCGGGCCAGCCGCGACCTGCTCGGCAAAGAGCTGCGGCAGGCTGGTGCGGGGCCGCTCCGGAAGGGTGCCGTTCCAGCGGGTCAGCACCCGGTCGCGGTCCTCGTCGCTGATCAGGTCGAGCCGGCCGACGGCGCGGTCCGGCGCCGAACTGAAGGCGCGCAGGGCCCGCAGGAACAGCTCGGTGACGCGGGCCGCGGTGTCCCGGTCGATCTGCGCGGACTGGTGGTGCAGCCGGAACCGGAGCCGCTCGCCGGGCATCGCCATCAGGCCGAGCGCGTAGTGGCTGGCGTCGGTGACCCGGGCGTCGATCAGGCGCAGCCCGGTGGTGGCGGCCAGGTCGTCGAGGGCGTCCTGCTCGAACGGGAAGTTCTCGAAGATGACTGCGGTATCGAAGAGCTCGCCGAGCCTGCGGTCACGCTGAATGGTGGTGAGCGCGACGTGCTGGTGGTCCAGCAGCCTGGCCTGCTCCCCGGCCAGGCGACCGAGCAGGGCGGTGACCGGCTCGGCCGGGTCCAGGCGGACGGCGAACGGCACCGTGTTGATGAAGAGGCCGACCATGTCCTCGGCACCGGCCAGATCGGCCGGCCGCCCGGCGACGGTGATGCCGAAGACCACGTCGTCACGGCCGGTCAGCCGGCTCAGGGCGAGCGCCCACGCCGCCTGCACCAGGGTGTTGAGCGGAACCCGGGCCTCGTGCGCGGCCCGGACCAGTGCCCGCGTCTCGGCCGCCGTCAGCTCGCGGTCCAGGCGGATCGGCTCGCTGTCGGCCGCCGCGGGGGTGCCGGTCCCGAGCAGCGTCGGCCGCTCCACGCCGGCCAGGGCCCGCTGCCACACCCGGGCCGAGCCTTCGTCCCGGGTGGCCAGCCAGTCGAGGTAATCGCGGTAGGGCCGGCGGACCGGCAGTTCGGTGGCGCCGCCGTACAGCTGGAGAAGCTCCCGGACCAGAATCGGCAGGGACCAGCCGTCGGCCACGAGGTGGTGCAGGGTGAGGACGATCGCCCGCTCGGCCAGACCGACCCGGATCAGCGGCGGGTTCGCCAGATCGAACCGCTCGGCCCGATCGTGGTCGAGGAACGCGTCCAGGTCGGTGATCTCGCTCCACGGCAGGGCGGCCGACTCGTGCACCACCTGGGCCGGCTCGGGCAGCCCGGTGGAGACGAACCCGGTGCGCAGCACGGGGTGCCGGTCCAGCAGCGACGAGCAGGCGGCTCGCAGCCGCGCCGCGTCGATCAGCCCGGCGACGTGCAGCACGATCTGGATCAGGTACGGGTCACGCGTACCGCCGTCGTAGGAGCTGTGGAATAGCAGCCCCTGCTGGATCGGCGCGAGCGGCAGCACGTCGGCGACCCCGGGCCGGGCCAGCAGCTCGGCGTGCTCGGCGCGCGGGGCGGCCACCGCGGGTGACTCCGGCGCCGTCCCGCGGTCACGGGTGACCGAGGCCAGCGCGGCCACCGTACGGCGCTCGAAGACGTCTCGGATGGCGAACGTGACACCCCGGACCCGGGCCCGGCTGAGCAGCCGGAAGCAGAGCACACTGTCCCCGCCGAGCGCGAAGAAGTCATCGTCGACACCGACCCGCGGCAGACCGAGCACCTCGGCGTAAAGGTCGCAGAGCAGCTGCTCGCGCGGGTTGTGCGGGGCACGCCCGGCCGATTCGGCCCGCTGCGGCGGGGCGGGCAGCGCCCGCTTGTCGACCTTGCGGTTCGGGGTCAGCGGGATCTCGTCGAGCGGCACCACCACCGCGGGCACCATGTACTCCGGGAGGGTGGCCGCGGCGTGCTCGCGCAGCGCGTCCGGATCGATCGCCGCGTGGGCGCCCACGACGTAGGCGACGAGCTTGCGGTCACCGGCCCGGTCCTCGCGGACCACCGCGACCGCGCGGACCACGACCGGGTGGGTCGCCAGCGCGGCCGCCACCTCGCCCAGCTCGATCCGGAAGCCACGCAGCTTGACCTGGTCGTCGACCCGGCCGAGGAAGTCCAGGCGGCCGTCGGGACGACGCTGGACCAGGTCTCCGGTGCGGTACATGCGAGCGCCGGGCGGGTCGTCCGGCGCGGCGACGAACCTCTCCGCGGTGAGCCCGGCCCGGCCGTGGTAGCCGCGGGCCAACCCGTCCCCGCCGAGGTAGAGCTCGCCCGGGACGCCGGGCGGGACCGGGCGCAGCGCGGTGTCGAGCACCCGGGCGACGGTGTTGAGAACCGGCGTGCCGATGTCCGGCCGGTGGTCGGTGACGACGCCGACGGTCGACCAGACGGTGGTCTCGGTCGGGCCGTACATGTTGAGCACCACGTCAGCCGCGCCGGCCAGCACGGCCGCCAGGTCCGGCGGCAGCGCCTCGCCCCCGACCAGGACCCGCAGCCCCTGCAGCGCCGCCGGGTCCTCCTCGGCCACGGCCCGCCACAGGTTGGGGGTGGCCTGCACGAGCAGGGCCGATCCGGAGCGGCGGGGCCGGCGCAGGGCGGCGCAGAGCGCGACCGGGTCGGTCACGACGTCGCGCGGGGCGAGGACGACGGTGGCGCCGACGAGCAGCGGCAGGAACAGTTCGAGGACCGCGATGTCGAACCCGACGGTGGTGACCGCGAGCAGGTAGTCGCCGGCGGCCAGGCTGGTCCGGTCGATCATCGCGATCAGGAAGTTGTCCATCGCCGCGCGCGGGACGACCACGCCCTTCGGCTTCCCGGTCGAGCCGGAGGTGTAGATCATGTACGCTGCGGCTCCGCCGGGCACGTCGACCCGCACCGGGGCGGTGCCGGTGACCGTGGTGTCCTCGACGTAGAGGCGGGTGACCGGGTGGTCCAGCTCGACCGTACGGTCGGTCAACAGCAGGACCGGCCCGGCATCGGCGAGCATGTAGTCGGCGCGGTCGGCCGGGAACCCGGTGTCGATCGGGACGTAGGCGGCGCCGCAGCGCAGCACCGCCAGCACCGACACCAGCAGGTCGGCCGTGCGGGGCAGGGCGATCGCGACGAACTCACCGGGCTCGACGCCGGCCGCCACCAGGCGCGCGGCCAGCGCGTCGGCACGGTCGTGGAGTTCCCGGTAGGTGAGCGTCGCGTCCGTGGCGACCAGCGCGATCCCGTCCGGGGTCCGTCGGGCCTGCTCGGCGAACCACTGCACGGTGTCGCCGGCCGGCAGCTCCCCGGCCGGTCCGGCGAGCGCGGCCGGGCCGCTCTCGAGCGCGACCGCGCCGAGGGTTCGGGTGGGGTCGTCGGCGACGGCCCGCAGCAGGGTAAGCAGCCAGTCCAGCGCGTGGCCGGCCAGCAGTCCGGTGACCGGCTGGTAGTCCAGGCGCAGACGCAGCTCGTCGCCGGGGAAGGCGTACAGGGCGAGCGGGTAGTGCGTGGCGTCGTCCACGCCGGCGTCAAGAATCCGCAGGTCGTGACCGGCGGCCGCCACCGCGGCGGGATCGGCCGGGAAGTTCTCGAAGATCAGGATGGTGTCGAACAGGTCGGCGCCGCCGGAGGTGGCCCGCTGCACGTCGATCAGCGGCAGGTACTGGTGCTCCAACAGGTCCGACTGCCGGTCCTGGATGTCCCGGGCCAGGCTTTCCAGGGTGTGCTCCGGCCCGACGACGGCGCGCAACGGCACCGTGTTGATGAACAGGCCGGCCATCTCCTCGACGCCGATCAGCTCGGCCGGGCGGCCCGCGACAGTAACGCCGACGACGACGTCGCTCCGGCCAGTGAGCCGGCCGACTACGGCCGCCCAGGCCGCCCGCACGAACGCGTTCACGGTGACGCCGGCGGCCCGAGCGCGGGCGGCCAGGCGGGCGGTCTGCGCGGCGTCCAGGGCGGCGGTCAGCCGCTCCGGGCGCCGCGGGGTGTGCGGCGCGGCGACCCGGGTCGGCTCGGCGCCGGCCAGCGCGGTCGTCCACGCCTGCAGCGAGGACCGCCGATCCCGGCCGGCCAGCCACGCCAGGTAGTCCCGGTAGGGCCGCGGGCCGGCTGCGGGAAGTTCCCCGTGGTACGCCTGGAGCAACTCGCGCAGCAGCACCGGCACCGACCAGCCGTCGAGGACCATGTGGTGACAGGTGATCGTCAGTCGACGACCGCCCTCCGGCAGCGCCTCCAGAGCGGCTCGCAGCAGCGGCGCGACGGTCACGTCGATCGGCCCGCCCGGCTCGTCGTCCCAGGGCACCCCCGGAGCGGTGTGCACGGCCAGCACGGGCCGGCTCAAACCCTCATGGCGTACGGCCGAGCGCAGGACCGGATGCCGGGCGAGGACTGCGGCCAGCGCCCGGCGCAGCGCGGCCGGATCGACGTCGCCGGCCAAGTCGAGGTGGATCCGCATCACGTAGACGTCGTCCTCGGCGTACGCGCTGCGGGCCAGTAGCCCCTCCTGCAGCGGCGTCAGCGGCAGCACCTCCGCGACGCCCGGCTCGGCCAGAACCGCTTCCAGTTCGCCGGCCGGCAGCGGCGCGGGCAGCTCGGTCTCCGCGGTGTGCACCGCGGTGCAGACGCCGACCAGCCGAGCCACCGTACGCAGCCGGAACAGCTGCCGGATGGGCACGTCCACGCCGGCCCGGCGAGCGGCGGCGACCACCCGGGTGGCGAGCAGGGAGTGCCCGCCGAGGGCGAAGAAGTCGTCGTCGATGCCGACCAGGCCACTCTCCAGCACCTCGGCGAAGATCCGGCAGAGGAGCGCCTCCAACTCGGTACGCGGCGCCCGGCTACCGGCCGTCCCGGTGCGCACGGGCGCGGGCAGGGCGCGCCGGTCGAGCTTGCCGTTCGGGGTCAGCGGCAGTACGTCGAGGGCCACGATCGCCGCCGGGACCATGTATTCGGGCAGCCGGTCAGCGATGTGGCGGGTCAGGTCCGCGTCGGTGCCGACCACGTAGGCGACGACCCGCTTGTCGCCGGGCGAGTCCTCGCGCACGATCACGGCGGCGCGCTCCACGGCCGGGTGCGCGGCGAGCACGGCTTCGATCTCGCCGAGCTCGATCCGGTGACCGCGGACCTTGACCTGGTGGTCGACGCGGGAGACGAAGAACAACCGGCCGTCGTCGCCGACCCGCACCAGGTCGCCGGTGCGGTAGAGGCGGCCGGTTCCGTAGGGGTTGGCCACGAACCGCTCGGCGGTCAGCCCCGGCCGGCCCAGGTAGCCGCGGCCCACGTTGCCGCCGCCGATGTAGAGCTCGCCGGCGTGGCCGGGCGGCACCGGTTGCAGGGCCGCGTCGAGCACGTGGACCTGGGTGTTGAGGATCGGCTTCCCCAGGTCGACGGTGCTGCCCCGGACCGCGCCGGCGGTGGCCCAGACGGTGGTCTCCGTCGGGCCGTAGACGTTCGTAACATCGCCTGCCGCGGCGAACAGCCGGGCGGCCAGGTCGTCGGGCAGCGCCTCGCCGCCGGCCAGCACGCGTAGCCTGGCCAGGTCGTCGCCGCCGCCGGCCAGGAACATGTCCCACAGGCTCGGCGTGGCCTGCATGACGGTCACCCGCTCCCGGGCGATAAGGGCACGCAGTTCGCCGGTGTCGAGGACCTGGTCACGAGTGGCGATGGCGGTCGAGGCACCCGACAGCAGCGGCAGGAACAGCTCCAGTACGGCGATATCGAAGCTGATCGTGGTGAGCGCCAGGACCACGTCGGCGCCGGCCAGCGGGAAGCGGACGACCATCGCCTGCAGGAAGTTGGCCAGGTTGGACCGGCTGATCGCGACGCCCTTGGGCCGGCCGGTGGAGCCGGAGGTGTAGATGACGTAGGCGAGGCTCTCCGGCGTCTGCGGCACGCCCGGGCTCCCGGCCGGGTCGGCCGGCACGTCGGACAGCAGCATCACCGGGGTGTCACCGGCTGACGCGGGGCAGGTCGCGTCGTCGGTCAGCAGCAGGGCCGGTCGGGCGTCGGCCAGCACCCCGGCGATCCGGTCGGCCGGGTGCTCCGGATCGAGCGGCAGGTAGGCAGCGCCCGTCTTGAGCACGCCGAGCAGGGCGGCCAGCAGGTCGGCGGACCGAGGCAGGGCGACCGCCACCAGACGCTCCGGGCCGGCGCCGTGCCGCATCAGGGCGTGCGCGATCCGGTTGGCCCGCTCGTCGAGGGCGGCATAGGTCAGGGCCTGCTCACCACGAACCGCAAGGGCGTCAGGGGTGGCCGCCACCTGCCGCTCGAAGCGTTCGACCAGGCCGGCCGGCACCGGGCCGCCCGGGCCACGGCCGAGCCGGAGCAGAACGGTACGGGTGTCGTCGTCGAGCAGATCGGCCGTGCCGATGGGCGCGTCCGGCCGGGCGGCCAGCGAGGCGAGCAGGGTGAGGAAGCGGCGCTGGTGCGCCATCACGTCGGTGTAGCGGTAGGAGCGCGGGTTGCCTGCGAACTCCAGCTGCACGTCGTCCGACGCCGGGTCGCCGAAGCTCTGCAGCATCAGGTCGTTGACCGGCCCGTTGGCCAGCTGAACGCCGGTCGCCACGGTGTCGCCGAAGCTAACCCGGGCGCCGAACGCCATCGCGTTGACGAGCAGGCCGTACAGGGTGCCGGTGGTGCCGGCCCGGCGCAGCTCGGTGTGCATCTCCTCACGGCGGAACCGCTGTGCGCGTAGCGCCTCGCCGAGACGCTCGCGGACCTGGCTCACCACCTCGGCGAAGCTGTCCTGAGCGGTGACCGTCAGCCGCAGCGACACGTCGTTGGCGAGCATGGCCGGGGTGCGCAGCGCGGCCGGGGTGCGGCGGGCGGCGACCGGCAGGCCGATCACGATGTCCGACTCGGAGAGCAGACGGTGCTGGTAGACGGCGGTCGCGGCGGTCATGACGACCGGCCAGCGCTCGACCGCGCTGAGTGCGGCGACCAGGGGTCCGTCGAGCGTGGTCCGGCTGCGCAGGGCGTCCGACGCCGGGGCCGCGGAACGCTCGGCGAGGGCCTGGCCGGCGGTCTCCTCCGCGTACCGGTCCAGCCAGTACCGCCGATCCCGGTGATACTGGTCCGACCCCGGATAGGCGGCCTCCTCGCCGGTGACGGTGCCGAGGCCGTCCCACTTGGGCTCGCCGGCGCCGGCGCCGGACGCCAGCGCCGTGTAGATCTCGGCGAGCCGAGCTACGTACTGGCTCTGTCCGTAGCCGTCCAGCAGGATGTGGTGGTACCGCAGGTAGAACACCCAGCGGGTGTCGCCGAGGCGCAGCAGCGCGTGGTGGAAGAGTGGGCCGGTGGTCAGGTCGGCCGCGGTCGCCCGGTCGTTATCCATCCATTCGATCGCCGCGGAGGCCGGGTCCGGCTCATCTCGCAGATCTAGCACGTCTAGGCCGGCCTCGACCCGTGGGCGGATCAGCTGGTGCACCTCGCCGTCGTCGCCGAAGACCGCGCGCAGCGCCTCGGCCTCCCCGACCGCCCGGTCGACCGCAGCGGCCAGCAGCCGCTCGTCGATCGGCCCGTCGCCGTCGTAGCGCGCGGCGCACTGATACATCGGGCTGTCCGGCTGGAGCCGCTGACCCACCCAGACGCCGAGCTGGGCAGCGGTGACGGGCAGCCGGACGGCTTGCAGGCTGGGGACCTCGGTGACTGCCAATCGACTCACGCTCCATGGGAGGGTTCACGGCTACTCCGCAGAAGCTCGGCCGTCGCACTACCCGGGGCCTATATGGCCGCCACATAGAGCAGGCATAGACGCTCACCTCAGCGTCGGCCGAAACCCGTCCGATGTCTGTGAGGTTTCGTTGCCTGCGACCATCGATATCGTCTGCCCGGCCTTCAACCGATCCGTGGCCATCAAGAACACCATCGATAGCGTCGTGGCGCAGAACATGACGGATTGGCGGCTGCTTGTCGTTTCGGACGGCAGCACCGACGACACCGACGAGGTGGTCCTCTCCTACGCCGACTCCCGCGTGCGGTTGATCCGCACCGAGCGGCATGGCCACCCCGGCGGGCCCCGCAACATCGGCCTGGCCGCGGCGGCCGCCCCGTACATCGCCTATCTGGACAGTGACGACCGCTGGCTGCCGGACCATCTGGCGGTGCTGCGCCGGGAGTTCCACCGTGGCGCGCGGCTGGTGGTCACCGCCAGCATCGGGATGAACGGCCAGGACGAGGAGCAGTACCGCTCCGACCTGCTGAACCACGTGTGGCACCCGGATCTGCAGCTGCTCTGGGCGCTGTACGAGCCGTCCCGCGTCGGGCACGTACGCGGGCTGGCCGAGGCGGCCGGCGGCTGGACCACCGAGCACACCGGCATGGAGGACTGGGATCTCTGGCTGCGGATGGCCGACCAGGGCGAACGCTTTACCACGGTGTCCGACCGGACGGTACTGATGTACCTGTCCGACTCGTCCCGACGCAAGACCATGGACGTCCGGCACCGCATCAAGCTGGGCCGCACCACCAAACCGGAGGCGCTGCTGGCCCGGGTCCGCACCCCGGAGATCCAGCACGAGCTGCGGGCCGCGTTCGCGAAGCAGATGCTGCGCTTCTACGAGTCCAAGGCGCAGGCCGGCGAGTTGGTCTTCCCCGCCGAGGTCTCGGCCGGTGCGGTGCTGGCCCGGGTGACCGAGTTCGTCCGCGAACCGGCGACACCGATGTACCGCGAGCTCAGCATCGACCCGGATGGCACCGTTTACCTGCCGCTCCAGGTCAGCAGCGCCAGCCACGCCGCACGACTGCAAACCTTCCTGCGGGTCCACGACAGCGGCCGGCACCGCATCGTGCGCCGCCTGATCGACGGAGGCAACCGATGACCGGCACCAGTCCGCTGCGCAGCCCGATCGCGCCCGCCGTCGCCTCGTCCGACTTCCGCGCCACCCTCGGTCACTACTGCACCGGCGTCGCGGTGATCGCCGGCTACCACCAGGGCCCGGCCGGTTTCGCCTGCCAGTCCTTCGCCGCGCTCTCCCTGGACCCGCCGCTGGTGACATTCTCGGTGGCCAACACCTCGCGCAGCTGGCCGCGAATCGCCCGCTCGGGCGCGTTCTGCGCCAGCATCCTCGGCGGGCACCAGATCGACACGTGCCGCACCTTCGGCACCCCCGAGGCCGACAAGTTCGGCACCACCGACTGGGCCCTGGCCACCATCACAGGCTCGCCCCGGCTCACCGACGCCATAGCCTGGATCGACTGCGAGGTGACCAACGTCCTGCCCGGCGGCGACCACACCATCGTCATCGGCCGGGTGGTCGCCCTGGACTACACCGGCAGCGACGACCCGCTGGTCTACTACCGCGGCCGCTTCCATACCGACGTCACCCGATGATCCTGTGGCCCGAGCGAAGCGTGGGCGATACAGCCGGCCTGAACCGCCCTCGGCGGCCCGAGTAGACCGAAGCGGGCAGCGCCCAGCACCAACACGACCCGGTACACCAACTTCGAGGGCGTCGTGCAGTCTGCTGGACTCAAGATCGCCGGATCCTGTCTCTGGCGGTACCGCTGCCCCACGGCACGCCTTGCCTCCGGCCTTCGACGAGAGTCACCACCAGCTCCCGTGTTGGCCGCCGCCCCGCCGGTGGGTGGACCGTCGGAAGTCACAGGTGGCGCGCGCCGGTCGACGGGCCCGTACCGGCAGGTGGGTCGGCGTCGGTGGAGAGGTGACTCCATCGAAAGGGCCCGGTCATGGCGAGGTCAGGTGTGATCTTCAAACGGTGTGGGTGCCGAGACGACCAGCGGCGGAGATGGGAGCAGTCTGCCCCCGACTGGGCGATCGTGGCCACGGCACCTGGTACTTCCACTGCTCGGCGAGGAACCCGCCACGCCCGCGACGAATGGTTGACCGCCACGAAGGCGGACCGGACGGCACAGGGCTGGACGGTCGAGCGGTGGCTGCGGTACTGGCTCGACAACCGCACCAAGATCCGCCCCACCACTCGCTTCCACTACACCCGCGACGTCGATACCGTCCTCATCCCCCACCTCGGCCCTCGGACGACAGGGCGAGTTCCTCGGCCCGAGCCCGCTCTGAAACCAGGAAGGTCTTCTCGACGGTGATCGGTGGCAGGTCGGTTGGCCTCGCGGACGTGTCGGGTCGCTTGGCCCACCGGGTGGCCTGCGTGTCTGGTGTGATGTACCGGTGGGGGTGCAGGGCGACAGCGAGTTGACGGTGCTGGTGGATCGGTTGCGGCGGGATCGTCGCCGTGATCCGTACTCGGGCCGGGACGCCTACTCGCGTACGGTGCGGGAGGTCGCCGACCGCTGCGAGGAGTTGATCGACGTGGGTGAGGCGTTGGTCGCGGTGCCGGTGCTGCGCAAGGCGGTCGATCGGATGACGAGCGCCCTGATGTACATGGACAGCTCCTCGGGCGTGCTCGGCAACGACCTCGCGTACCTGATGGAGGTCTACGCCCGGGCGTGTCGGGCCGCGCTGCCGCGGCCGGCAGGGTTGGCGGCGTGGCTGGTGAAGCTGGTGTGTGACGGCCCGGGCTGGCCGGACGTGGTGCTGCGCGAGTGGGCGCCGGCGCTGGGGCCGAAGGGCCTCGCTGAGGTCGCCCGGTTGGTCGACGAGCGTGCCGCCGCCGGGAACGAGCCCGATGGCTGGCATCGGCAGTGGGCGGTGCGGTACCTGCGGGAGCAGATCGCTGAGGTCTCCGGCGACACCGACCGCCACGTACAGGTCCTGGCGGAGCATCTGGTCAGCGCCGACCAGTACGGGCGGATCGTCACGGTGTTGGCGCAGGCGCAGCGCCCCGCCGAGGCGATCGGCTGGGCCCGACGCGGACTCGCCGCTCACCCGTCGGGGCATCAGGCTGTGGCGCTACGGACCTGCTCGTCTGGCTGTTGATCGAGACCGGTGAACCGGAGGCGGCGGTGGCCGAGCGCCGGACGGCGTTCGACGTCCAACCGACGATCGACAACTTCCGGTCACTGCCGGCCACGGTGGCCGACACCGACCGGGACGCCGCGCACACCGAGGCGGCATTGACGGTGGTACGCGAACGCGCCGCAGAGCAGGCGGGATATCTGCCCCACCTGATCGACGTGCTGATCCTCGCCGGTCGTGACGATGAGGCCTGGCACACCGGGCTCACGCGCTGGAACGAGATTCCCACCCAGCAGCGCGTCGAACTGGTGGAGTTGCGGCGGCGCACCCACCCGGCCGAGGTGTGCGAGCCCTACCAGGCGCTCATCGACGCCCAACTGCTGGACCCCTACGACAAACGCCGCTACGACAGGGCGATCACGCTGCTGCGCAACCTGCGCGAGGCGTACGTGGACACCGGTGAGGTCACCTGTTTCGAGGCGTACCTGGAGACGTTGCGCGCAGAACACCGCCGCCGGCCGACGTTCCTGGCCAAGCTCGACGACGCCCGCTTCCAGCCCAGCCGATAGGATGTGCCTGTGGCGGTCCGCATCGACGTAGAGGCCTTTCGTGATTCGATCCCCACCGTGGTGGATGAGATTGCGGCGCGACTGCTGGCCGACGGCAACGTCGGTGAGTTGGGATCCGCCGGGGGCGGTGTCCAGGCCTTGGTGCGCGACCACGACGCCACTTTCCAGCCCTGGGTGGGCATCGTCGACGGGATCTTCACCGGGGACTGCGATTGCGGGATCAGCGGAGACGACCTGTGCGCACACTCGGTCGCGGCCGCGTTGACCGCGTTCCACGCAGGCGCCACCTTCTCCGGCGCCGCCACCCCGCCCGGCGCCGCTCCCGGTGTGCCCGAACACGCCCGCTACCTTCGAGCCGTGCAGCGGCTGTCGCCCCACCAACTCGCCGAACTGGTGGCGGGGCACGCGGCCCGGGACCGCCTCTTCGCCACCCTGCTGCTGGGCGGGGCCGGCATGCTCGACGCCGCCGACACGTCCGGCCTCGCCGACTTCCGCACCGCAGTCGAGGACGCGTCGACCGTGACCGCCGGCAGCAGGTGGCAGATCTCCGACGTGGAAACCACGGGGGAGCGCCTGGCCGCCGAAGTCGAGATCCTCTGCGCCCACCCCGCAACCCCCGCCGCGCTCGACCTCGTCGAGGAAGCCATCCTCGTCTGGGACGACCTGTCCGGGCATCTCCGCGACGCCTACCACATCACCCGCACCGAACCGCAGGAGATCGCCGAGCCGCTCGTAGGCGCGCACCGTTACCTGTGTGAACGCCTCGACCTCGCCTCGGACGAGATCGCCCAGCGACTCAACCGGCTCCTCGAACGCTGCCACTACGACACCGTGGACGTCGACATCTACGCCGATCTCCTCGCTGAGCACGCCGTAGGAATGGCTGGTACGGCCGGTTGCTGATCATCGCGCGCGGAGGTAACGCCGTGTGATGCTTGTGCCGCCCGCCGCAGGACAGGACAACGCCGCCGGCAAGCACCGGCGGCGGGGCTACTGCCGGCCCCTACAGGTCAATCGTTGTTTGGTGGCAGTGGCTTGACCAACCGGAGTCGTTAAAGCCCTGGTAGCTGGGCTTGACCGAGAGGAATAGGCGTAGACAAAGTGTCCTCAGTCGATTGCTTGGGTTTCGACGGCCACGGTGGAGCCGGTGGCTGTCTTACGGACGTAGAGGCGGGATGGAATCCGCCGACGTAGTTCCGCGACGTGGCTGACCAGTCCGACGGTACGGCCACCTGAGCGCAGGCCGTCGAGGGCGTCGAGTACCTGGTCGAGTGCTTCTTGGTCGAGAGTCCCGAAGCCTTCGTCGACGAAGAGGCTGCCGAGTTGGGTGCCGCCAGCCTCAGCCAGGACGACGTCGCTGAGGCCGAGCGCCAGGCACAGCGAGACCAGAAAGGTTTCCCCGCCGGAGAGGGTGGCCGGGCGGCGTTCCTGGCCGGTCCAGGCGTCGACGACGGACAAGCCGAGCCCATTGCGGCCGGCGCGGCGGCCGGTGTCCGACTCGGTGACATGGCGCAGCAGGTAGCGGTTGTGGGTGACCTGCCCGAGTCGGGTGTTCGCCGCCGTGACGACGTGCCGGAACCGGTGGGTCAGCACATAGGTGGAGAGGGTCATCCGGGTACCGCTGTCGCTGCTATTGCCCTCGACGAGTTGGGCGAGGCGGTTGGCGATCTCGTACTCGGCGCGGATGGGTCTCCACTGAGCGAGGGCGTTGACCAGATCCGGGCCCAGCTGCTTCAGCCGGTCGTGTTGCTCGACGGCGAGGCCATGCTGGGCGTGCAGCTCGGTGGCCCGCAGTCGGGCGGCTTGGTAGGTCTGTTCGCTGCCCTCAACGTCCGGTGATGGTTGGTGTGCGGCGGCGAGCAGGGTGGGGTCCTGTGCTCGTCCTGCGGCCTGGTGGTACTCGCCGTCGAAAGCGTCGATACGCTCCTGCAGGTCGACGATCTCGGGGTCGGTCAGGGCTGCGGCCCGCGCTGCCACGGTGTCGGCGAACTCCGACAGGTGCAGGTGGTGCTGCGCCTCCCGGTGGGCGTCGGCGAGTTCCCTTCCTGCCTGTAGCCACTGCCCCAGGTTGGTCGCTGCGGTCCTGACCTCGGCGAGTTCCCCGGTCAGGCGGGTCACCCGCGCCCGCAGGGTCTTGTCCTGGCCGCGGACGGCGTCGATGCTCTCGTCGAGTTCGGTGATCTGCGCGGTCAGGGCGGCCTGCTGGGCGTTCGCCACCGCTTCGTCGCGGCCGATGTCGGCGGCCTCGCGGTGCTGATCGGCCAGCATCACGTCGAGGGTTTCCAGGTGGGCGCCGAGTTCGTCGGCCAGTTTCGTCGCCTCGGTCGCCGCCCGCACCGCCTTGCGTGCCTCGGTGACCGTCGACCTCGCATGGGCTGCGGTCAGGTCACCGACCGTCTCGGTGACTTCGTTGAGCTGGGCGTTGATGCGCTCGACGGTGACCTCGGCGCTGCGACGTTCGTCGAGCAGTTCGCCCGCCTCCGTCTTGGCGTGGTCCTCGTCGGCGGCGGAGACGGCGTCGGCGGCGGCCTGCGCGGGTTCGGGGTGTTCCGGGGAGCCACAGACCCCGCAGGGCTGACCGGGCCGTAGTTCACCAGCGAGCTCCGCGGCCATGCCGGCCAGCCGACGCTGCCGTACGTCGAGGTGCCGGGCCTCGGCGGCTTGGTGGCGGTCGACGGCAGTACGCCGTTCCTCCTCGGCGGTCGCAAGCCGCGCGGTGAGGTCGTCGCGGCGCTTGCACGCCTTGGCTTGCTTCTGCGCCTCGTCCAGCCGCAGCTCGGCGGCCTCCCGGTCGGCGGCCACCGCCAGGGCCTGCTCGCGCCGGCCAGTGATCTCGGCATGCTCGACCGGCAGCTCGACCAGGCGGGCGTTGACCTTCTCGCTTCGGCCGGCCAGATCTTCGAGCTTCTTGCCGACCGCCGTCCGCTGCCCTCGCAGCGTGGTCCGTCGCGCCTCGCTGTCGATCGCGGCCTCGGCGGCACGCAGCTGCGTGGTGCGGGTCTGTTCCGCCCGGGTCAGCGCGTTGACGTCGAGGCCGGCCACGTCGACGGCCTCCCCGCCGTCCGGGACAGTCAGCGCGATACGGTCCGGCAGCACCGCCACGTCAGCGGGCAGCGAGGCGAGGTGTTCGATCGTCGTGCGGCGGAGCAGGTCGAGGTCGGTGTGCCGCCGGTCGACCTGGTCGAGGTACGGCTTCAGCGTCGCCGCCGCGCGGGCGGAGTCGAGCTGGCGCTTCCAGCGGTCACGCTCCGGCTTGCGTGTCGTCAGCTCATCGCGCTGCTGCACCGCCGCCTGGTACTCCCGTTGCTGCCTGGCGAGGGTCGCGGCGGCCTGCCGAACCTGGTCGAGGCGCTGCTCCTCCGCCGTACCCACGGCCATGTTCTGGGCCAGGGCCTCCACCAGGTCAGCGGCCCGGTTTCGGTGCACGGCGGCCCAGGCGTCCAGCTCACTCAAGGTGTCAGGCTTGTCGAGATCGGCGGGCACCTCGACCTTGACCACCTCGGCGAAGCGCTGCGTCAGGTCGCGGATCGTGCCGAGGGCCGCGCGTTCCTGCTGGCCGAGTTGCGTCCGGTGCTCCGCCAGCCATCCCTCGGCGCGAGTGAAGATCTCGATGTCGAAGAGGCGCCGCAGGAGCCCCTGCCGGTCGTCGGCAGACGCCTGCAGGAACCTGGCGAACCCGCCCTGGGGCAGCAGGACCACCTGGCAGAACTGCTGGACGTCAAGGCCGGTCTCCGCCCTGATCAGGTCGGCGGCTTCCCGGTGCTCCCTGGTGACGAACTCGATCCGGTCCGGGAGCTGTTCGACGATCTCGACAAGAGCCTGTTGCCGGGTGGTCCCGCTGCCGCGCCTACGGGGACGCATCCACTCCGGGCTGCGGCTGATCAACAGCCGTCGGTTGGTCAGGGTGACGTCCAGTTCGACCCGGGGGCCGACACCAACGGCGGCATGCTGCGAGTGCAGCGACTTGGCATCGTCCCGGAAACCGGGCACGGACCCGTACAGGGCGAAGCAGATCCCGTCCAGGATCGTCGTCTTCCCCGCACCGGTGTCCCCGTGGATCAGGAACAGGCCGTCGGCCGTGAGCGCCTCGAAGTCCACGCTCACCGTGTGAGGAAACGGCCCGAAGGCGGTCATGGTCAGCCGGTGCAGTCGCATCAGCGGGTCACCTCCACCCGGCGCAGCTCGTCGAAGGTCCGCTGCAGCAGCGCGACCTCGTCGTTGTCCGCCGGCCGACCACGCACCTCGGTCACGAAGTCCAGCGCCACCTCCACCGGTGACAGCCGATCCAGATCGGCGAGATCCCGGCCGCCCACCTCGACGGCCAGGCTCGGCACCACGAGCTTCAGCAGATGTGGGAACCGACGCTTGAGCCGCTCGTGCGGCGACAACGGACGCACCGCATCGGTCAACGTCGCCTCGACCCAACACTGCTCATACGCGCTGTAGGCAGGGCTGTTCAACAATTCCTCCACGGTGCCGGTGAGCCGGGCCATCCGCCTCGGCACCGGAGCAGGAACCTCCTCCACACCACGCAGCCCATCGACACCAAAATCCACCAGATAGGACGACTTGACGTGCGCGGCCTCGGAAAAGCTAAAGGCAAGCGGTGAACCGCTGTACCGCAACCCGTCGGCCAGACGCTGACGCCCGTGCAAGTGACCCAACGCCACATAGTCGACGCCCTCGAACACCGCACCGGGCACATGCTGCACTCCACCCACGCTGATGTCCCGCTCAGTGTCACAACCCTGACCGCCGGACACGAAGGCGTGCGCCATGACGACGGACCGATAGCCGGGACGAAGGGCCAAATCCGACCGAACCCTACCCATCGCGGCACGCAGCGCCGCCGCGTGACTCCGATCCTCGACCCCCCAGGAGGCAACCACCGACGCCGGTTCGAGGAACGGCACCGGGTAGCAAGCGACCCTCGCGTCCTCGTCTTCCAGCAGCACCGGCGTACCCACCGCACCCGTGCCCACCCGCACGTGCACACCGGCCCGCTCCAGCAACCGGGAACTGACACCCAACCGCGCCGGCGAATCATGGTTCCCGGCGATGACGACCACCTTGGTCCCCGCCTCCAGCACGAGCCGGGTCTGCGCCTGATCCCACAGACCGACCGCGTCCGGCGGCGGCACCGCCCGGTCGTAGAGATCACCCGCGATGAGCACCGCATAGACCCGCTCGCTCCGAGCGACCTCGACGAGATGGTCGATGAACGCCTGATGCGCGTCGTGCAGGCTGAGGCCGTGCAGATGACGGCCCAGATGCCAGTCCGAGGTGTGAAGAAAACGCACGAGCCGAGACGCTAGAACATCCATTGACCGCAGCACATCACCCCAGCCGACCACACTTCCGGACGAAGATCGGGTGTGTCCCGGCAGTCCATAGGGGAAACCTTTGCTATGGAATGGCCGAAGGACCGGCGGGCGGTCCTCTTGGCACCATCGGCGCCACTGGCCTTGGAGGGCCCCGTGCCATACCGCCACAGCCGACCGGTCGCGCTGTCTCACACTTCGGCGGGGACACCTCGGGTGAAGGGGCGTCCGGTGTAGACCATGCGGTGAGCTACCCCCACTTCGGTGGAGAGAGGACTCCACCAAGTTCAGGCAGGACTACCGATACACGGCCGACACTGGCACCGCGCCAGGCGAGTAATAGCCTCGACCCCTCCTCCGCGCCAACGGGTGTGGTGAGTGGCCGAGTCCAACAAACCACTGCATCGTTGTCCCTCCATGTCGAGGGATGCCCGTAGGCCTCGGTGTGGGAGGTCCTGATGCAGTACACGCCGGAACTCGACGGCCCTGACCTGCTCGGCTGGTGGATGCGGCAGCCGACCCGGCGAAGCCGCCCTCGGACGCGGCGCCAGGCAACACCAAAGCCGATGGGTATCCGGTTCGCGTTCTACGGCCGGATGTCGACGCGGGAGTTCCAGGACCGGTTGTCGTCGGCGCGGTGGCAACGCGACTTCGCCGAAGAGGTGATCGACGGCCGGGGCGTGATCGTGGCCGAGTTCTTCGATGTCGGCGAGTCCCGTCAGGTGCCCTGGCCGCGTCGCCCGCAAGCCGCGCGATTGCTGGCAGCTCTCGCGGACCCTGGCCGGGGGTTCGATGCGGTGGTCATGGGCGAGTTCGAGCAAGCGTTCTACGGCAGCCAGTTCCGCGACCTCGCGCCGATGTTCAACCTGTACGGCGTGCAGCTGTGGCTGCCCGAGCTCAACGGACCGGTCGACGCCAGCAACGAGTTCCACCTGTCGCTGCTGGCCCTGCTCGGCGTGCACTCGAAACGAGAGGTCCAACGCTCCCGGTTTCGGGCCAAGGCGGCGATGCGCGCCCAGGTGGTCGAGCAGGGCCGTCATCTCGGTGGCCGACCGCCCTACGGCTACCGGCTGGCCGACGCGGGCCCGCACCCGAACCGGGCACACGCCAAATGGGGACGCGTGGTCCACCGGCTGGAACCTGACCCGTCCACGGCACCGCATGCGCAGTGGATGTTCGCCCAGCGCCTCGCCGGCCGCAGCGTCGCCGGGATCACCCGCGACCTCAACGATCGGCACGTGCCCTGCCCGTCCCGCGTCGATCCCGGCCGCAACCCGCACCGCAGCGGCACGGGATGGACACTACGCACGGTGGCGGCGATCCTCGCTAACCCTCGCTACACCGGACGGCAGGTCTGGAACCGGCAGCACACCGACCGCGGCCCGCTCGACGCCGCCGATGATCTCCTCGGCCAGTCAGAGGCACGCCGCTGGAACCTGATGCAGCAGTGGGTCATCTCCCGGGACCTCGCGCATCCGCCGCTGGTCAGCGAGCACGACTTCGTCGCCGCCCAACAGGCCAACGCCCTGCCCGCACCTGCCGACGGCTCGAACGGGCGCTACCTGCTCACCGGACTGATCCGCTGCCAGGAATGCGGCCGGATCCTCGACGCCCATTGGGTCAACAAGCACGCCGCCTACCGCTGCCGCCACGGCCACCGCACCGCCTCAACAGATGACGCGCCCCGGCCGCTCAACGTCTACATCCACGAAGCCAAAGCGATCACACAACTCGCCGAATGGATCGGCATCCCGGCCGCCGACTCCCACACGGTCACCGACGCGCTACTCGAACACGAGCTCCACATCACCTGCGCGATCGGCGGGACACTGACCATCACAAAGATCTCCGAGGCGGCCACAACGCATCGACTACCCGCGAAGACCACCCGTGGGGGTTAACGTGTCCGAGGGGGGACTTGAACCCCCACACACAGCATCCCTGCACACAATAGGTGTGCATGCAGTGAAGGCTACCGGCCGTATACCCCGCAGGGGAACCCCTCGCTTCCAGAACGCGCTTCCGCGGTCCAAGGCCCACACGTTGCAGGGATGGCTGCGTGAGCATCCCGGTGTCGAGGTGGTGTGCCGGGACTCCTCCGGCGCCTACGCCGAAGCAGTCCGCCGCGTTCTGCCCGACGCGGTGCAGGTCGCCGACCGCTAGCACCTGTGGCACAACCTCGCCGAGGCCGTCCAAAAGGAGGTCACCGCCCACAGTGCTGGGCCGCTGCTGACCTGCCGCGGCAGGCCGGCATCCGGGCCGTGACGACCCGGCAGCGGTGGCAGCAGGTCCACGACCTACTCGACAAGGCGTCTGCCTGCTCGAATGCGCCCGCCGGCTCCACCTCGGCCTCAACACCATCAAACGCCACGCCCGCATCAGCGAACCACAACGCCTCATCCGCGCACCCCAGTACCGACCCACCCTGGGCTTGACCCGTTTCGACGGACGGGGTCGATGTGTTGATCTTATCTAGGCGGCCGAATCTATCGGTTGAGTGACGTGGTGGGTGGCTTCGTACGCGGCTGGGCTGAGGTAGCCCAGCGACGAGTGCCGGCGGCGAGTGTTGTACCAGCCTTCGATGTACTCGAATATGGCCTGGCGGGCGGCGGTGTGGGTGGGCCAAGGCTGCCGGTGTAGCAGCTCGGTCTTCACCGTGGAGAAGGAGGATTCGGCTACCGCGTTGTCCCAGCATTGCCCGCGCCGGCTCGTGGACAGGCGGATGCCGTGCGCGGCGGCGAGGCGGGCGTGTTGAGCGCTGGTGTACTGACAGCCGCGGTCGGAATGGAAGATCAACCCAGAGGGCGGGCGGCGTCGCACGATCGCGTCGCCCAGCGCGGCATCGACCAGGTCGGTCTTGAGATGGTCGGCGACGGCCCAGCCCACGACGCGGCGGGACGCCAGATCGATGACGGTGGCCAGATACAACCAACCCTGCCACGTGTTGATGTAGGTGATGTCTCCGCACCAGCGGGCGTCGACGCGGGCGGGGTCGGTGGTGAAGTCCCGGCCGATCAGGTCGACACGATCGGCTGCCGCCGGGTCGGCGATGGTGGTCGTCAGCCACCGGCGCGGGTTCTTGCCGCGCACACCGGCGCCACGCATCAGCCGGGCGATGCGTTTGCGGCCGTGCCGCAGTCCGGCGTCGGCAAGCTCGGCGTGCACGCGCGGGGCCCCGTAGGTGCCCTTCGACATCGCGTGCACCTCAACGATCTTCGCGGTCAGGACCTCATCGGCCAGATCCCGCTGCGACTGCTGGCCGGCGGCTTGCTGGTAGTAGGCGGACCTGGAGACCTTCATCAGCTTGCACGCACGCGTGACGTTGTGCTCGCCGGCCTTCTCCGCCTCGATGAACGGATACACGTTCATCGGGTCTCCTTCGCGAAGAAAGCCGTCGCCCGCTTCAAGATATCGACGTCCTCCCGCAACCGGCGGTTCTCCCGCCGCAGCTGCGCGAGTTCGGCCTTCTCGTCGCTGGTCAGCCCGTCCGAGCGCGTGCCGGTGTCGAGTTCGGCCTGCTTGATCCACTCCCGTACCGCAGTCTCGGTCAAGTCGAAATCGTCGCTGACCTGCCGGATCGTGCGATCCCCACGCTGACACAACTCAACGATCTCGGCCTTGAACTGTGCCGTGAACGACCGACGAGGCCGGGGCCGCTTCTTACCCATGCTCTCCATGATGCTGGACATCCTCCCGGAGCCCACCGGGCTCCTGATCTCGGATGTCCGTCAAACCGGGTCAGGCCCACTCCGTCTTGTCCGCGTTGCCCGGCTGGTGCGTGCCGCCCTGCCCCACGGTCACGAACGACAGGACGACAATGCCCTCCATTACACCTGATAGGACCGCGATCGAGGTTGCCGGTGGGGTCGATACCCACCAGGACACCCACACCGCGGCGGTGATCGACTCGGTCGGGCGGGTGCTGGGCACCCAGCAGTTCGCGGCCACCGCAGCCGGATACCGTGACCTGCTGGCCTGGATACGCGGACACGGCCGGCTGGGCCGGGTCGGGGTCGAGGGCACCGGTGCCTACGGCGCGGGACTGGCCCGGCTGCTACGCGATGAGCACGTCGACGTGATCGAGGTCGACCGGCCGGACCGCAAGACCCGCCGCTTCCAGGGGAAATCCGATCCGATCGATGCGATTCAGGCTGCCAAGAACGCCATGGCCGGGGAACGTACCAGGATCCCCAAACAGCGCGACGGCCGGGTCGAAGCGCTGCGTAACTTGCGGGTGGCCCGGCGCAGCGCGGTCGGCTCAGCGTGCCGACACCCAACGGCAGATCAAGACCCTGATCGTGACCGCCCCGGAGGAGCTGCGCGTCCGACTACGCAGCCTGGGCGTGAAGCAGTTGGTCGCCACCTGCGCGAACTCGCGCCCCGACCCGGCCGACGCCGCTGCCCCGGCCACCGCCGTCAAGCTCGCCCTACGCAGTCTGGGTCGCCGCCACCAGCAGCTATCCACCGAGATCACCGACCTCGACGAGCTGCTCGAGCCTCTCGTCGCCGCGATCAACCCTGCCTTGCTGACTGCCAACGGCGTCGGCGCCGAGGTCGCCGGCCAACTGCTGGTCAGCGCTGGCGAGAACCATGACCGGCTGACCTCCGAGGCAGCGTTCGCCATGCTCTGCGGCGTCGCTCCGATCCCTGCCTCATCCGGCAAGACCACCCGACACCGACTCAACCGCGGCGGTGACCGGCAGGCAAACGCCGCCCTCTACCGCGTCGTGCGCTGCCGCCTGCGCTGGGATCCACGCACCCGCGACTACATGCAACGACGCACCAAGGAAGGCCTCTCAAAGAAAGAGATCATCCGCTGCCTCAAGCGGTACATCGCCCGCGAGCTCTACCAGATCATCACCACCAAAGACCTTGAACTCGCCGCTTGACATCCATAGGAGCATCAGACATGCGAAAGGCTCACTCAGGTGCGGCAGTCGCGGCCCGTCTCTCGCTCGTGGCCGCCGTACTGCTAGACAGCTTCTCGTCCTGGTACTCGAACAAGTAGAGCCCCCGCAAACCCCCGACCGCGATAGCGCTAGATCGGGGAAGCCAAGCAGAACAAGAAAGACTGCCGTCAACTCTCATAAAAGCACATCTTGTCCCGCTGTCCGTAGCAAACACTTCGAGCGTCCCTTTGCTCGTCACGGCCGCAAGATAAGAACCGGTGGGCGAGAAAGCGGTAGAGGTCACCGGGCCAGCACAGCGAAGTGTAACCTCGGCCGCAGGCTGATCGATTTTGTGCAAACCAACCGACTCCGTTCCATATGTCGTAGCCGCCCACGCCGCATCTGAGGATACTGAAATCGAGTCAGGTTGGCCCGATATGTCGATTTTTTCAAGCTTGGATTTAGCGACCAGATCCCAAACTTGGAGCGAGTTTTTGCTGTCACTGACGATAAGGCGGGAGGAAGCAACAGCTAATAGTATCTTGCCGTCAGTCGCCCTCCTGAGACCCAGAGCCTGATCAAGGTTCTTTACTGCGGACCGATCCGCGCTAATATCCCAGACCCGGAGGCTTCGCTCAGAGTCAACCGCCGCGAGCCATACACCATTTGGGTCCGCTGCCAAAGATCTGATTTCAGGGTTACTGTCCTTGTTGAAACTGAACTCCGCTTGGAGGCGTGTAGACTTGTTCCATAACCGCACAATTTACCCTCGCCCAATTGTGGCAATCATGCCATTGACTACAACCGCATCCCGGGTTGGCCCGGCCGGGCGAAGTTTAGCCGCCTTCAGCCTGTCTCCTGGCAACTCCTTTTCGTGAATGATGGTGCCAAGGCTCCGACCGCTGGAGACATCCCAAATTTGAGCGCCGCCATGTTGACCTGTGGTGACAACCCACATCTCCCCTGGCGCGGGACTGATGGTCGCGAGGCCCGCCTCGGCAGCGATTGGCGCCCGTTCTTCGGCAGCTTCCATATCCCAGGTGCGAACAGTGCCATCGCGGCTAGCCGACACCATCCACGTGGCATCGGGGGCAAACCGAACTGCTGTTATGTCGTCTGAATGGCCCTGGAGGCTAGCTAAAAGGTTCCGCTTCTTCGTGTCCCATACCCGTATCACCGCATCCTGTCCCGCTGCTGCTAGAAAGCGAGAATCAGAAGACGAGTGAAGGGCAACCGCCCTACTGTCAGCCTTCTCTAAGGAAACCTTCTTACCTTTATTCGTAAGGTCCCACAATCTCACGTGCTCCTGATCGGCAGTCGCGATCCATGTTCCGTCCGCGGCAAATCTGATCATCGTTACCCAGCCCGAGTGCGGAGAAAGGCTGAGATGGGATTCCCAGGACCGCGTGTGCCAAACTTTGACAGCCTCGGCCCGCCCACCGCTCGCAAATAACCTCCCGTCGGCCGAAAAGGCTAAGCAGGTGACCTCGCCTCGGTGGGCGCTCAGGGTAGTAACGAGACTTCCATCTCGTGCGTCCCAAATGCGGGCCGTGCAGCCACTGCTTGTTGCCACCCACGATCCGTCGGGCGAAACCGCTATTGCGCTAACTGTGGCAGCATGGCCTGACAGTTTGTGGATAAGACTCCCTTGCGTGGCGTCCCATACGAGTGCTTCCGGGTGGCTCCCAGCCGTCAGGAGCCATCGGCTATCAGGAGAGCAGGCGACGAGCGCAAAAGCGCCTGGTTGTGCTCGAAGTTGTGCCAGAAGTTGACCACCTTCCACATCGCGCAGTTGCACGCTATCTGATCCGGCAATAGCTATCCACATTCCGCTAGCTGCTACCGAAACGGTGGATATCGAGCGCGCCTCTCCGTTGAAGAGAACTTTCGCCTGGCCCGATGAGCTATCCCATAGGCGAACCTTTCCATCTTCACCAGCCGTCACAAACCAGTCGCCATCCGACGAAGTCACCACTCCCAACACGGCTCCAACATGATCGACGAGTGTCCGTCGCATCGCCGGATGCGGGAGGTCCGGCAGGGATAACGCGTTCACGAGGCGGGGTCGATTGAGAGCATGGCGGAGAGATTGGACTTGCATTCTCCAGCCAGAGCTATCGCCGAGCCTGCTGTGGAGAACATCGACTAACGCTTCTCGGGGATCAGTAGGTTGCAAGAGATGCGACGCACGAGCTAAATCTGCGCGAAGTTGGCTCGCATGCTTCGAATCGATGAACGATAAGTCACTGTACGGCGCGGCTGACCCGAAGCGCATGAGTCGTTCTCCAACCCACCGAAGGTTAGTGGCTATTGCGGCTGCGTCGGCCATTCGGTTAGCTGCTATAAGGTGGCTAATTATGTGCTCCCACAAATAGTGGTCCCGATTACCGAGATCCCACCACTGCGTCTGCGAAGCGCCTTCACCAGGCGGGCTGACGAGGGGAAGTCCTTCGGCAATTGCGTCTACGAACTTCCCATTAAGTGCCCGCAGCTCCGATGCACCCAACTCCGCACGAAGAAAATCCCGCACAACATCGTGCATGGAAAGCGCATCGTCGCCTTGAGAAGCCACATTTAGAAGCGCCAAGTTCATCATACGGCGACATAGCGATCGCGTCTGAAGCGCCGAGAGCCCTGCCGTACTGGCCCACAATTTACCAATGACTTCAATCGGGACCACTTCATCCTCGGCAAATATGCTCAACTCTGCTAATCGTCGAGCACCATCTTTAGTAAGGAGTTTAGTGCTCGCCTCGATCGTCGCGCGCACTGCTCTTGATCGCTGCTCAGGAACGTTCAAGTCAAGTTCCACGACATCCCCGGCAATGAGGTCAACCTGAGCAGGCCCGCCATCTTGCAGGAGACGTAGAACCTCGGCAGCGGCTTCCGATGGATCCCGACGATGGGTCAACTCATCTGCGAGTACACGGTTTACCAACCGAAGAAGTAACGGCCAGCGCCCCGTTGCCGACAGCAACCCGCGCAAGGTCCTCGGCTCCATAGGAGGAAGCTCCCATGTCAGAAGCTGGCGAGCTTGCTCTGGAGACATCTGGTCGACCCTGATGGCGATCGCCTGCGACGGAAGAACGGCTGGCAGGCGTGTGGTGATCAGTCGTGCACACTTTGATCCGCTTACAAGGAAGGGAGCAACCTGGTCATCGTTCCAGACATCGTCAATGAGAAGCAGCATGTTTGGGCGAGCATCTAAGGCCCTGCCGAGGTGCTGTCCTGCAAGCCTCGGATCGGCATAAGTCGTTCTCTCACCTGTGATCAAGTGAATGACGTCATTCACTCGCCCAGCGATTGCTTCTGATGAGCGGAGGTCGCGCCCTAACGTTATCTGATAAATGCGATTCTTGAACCGTTTCTTTATTCGCCTGTCCGAACAGACCACCGTGGCCAGAGTGGTCTTACCGAAACCTCCGGCTCCGTGGAGCGCAGTCGTAATTCCAACTGCGCGACCATCGCTTCGAGTGAGGCCCCACACAATCTCTTCCACTTCTTTCGGGCGCCCGACCACCCATCCAGGGGGGGCGGGCATCGCAGGTGGTGACGGGTCACTCTGCCCTTCGACCGCCGGCCCCTGGGACCGCACGGAGACGACAGCGAGGAGCGAACCCGCGATCGTCAATGCGGCAATGGAGATCAACGGCTCTTGAACAATGAAATCCAAGACATTGGGCAATTGCTTGTCGCCGGACGAGAGAATATTGATGGCGAAGCCTGACAGGTTGGCGACGAGCAGAACTGCGATTGGTAGCATGAACGCAATGCCTGACCTGATCCAGCGCCGCCTACCCACCCGAACCTCCCAAAGCGACGGATCAGTAGTGTGACCGCCTTAAGGGCGGTCGACCATGGTTACCCAGTCCAAACACCTTAGTACTACGCGGCAACCACTGCCTACCCGCGGCTACTGTGCCCCGGCGGCTGCCTCGCCCTCGTCGTCACCGCCCCCGCCTACGGATCAGGAGGTTAGGCGTTCGAGTCCCTTCGGGCACGCCTTCGATAACCGTAGCGGGCGATGGTACCGTCAGGGCAACGCGTGTGTTGATAGGTGATCGTGAGTCACCCCGCTTTCATGGAGCTTCTTGACCATGGTCTGATGGCCGTGGGGAGGAAGTAGTCCGTGGCTACACCGAAGAAGTACCCCGATGAGCTACGTCAGCGCGCGGTGCGTTTGTACCGCGAGTCGGACCCGAAGCCGGTGGTCCTGCGTCTGGCCGAGCAGCTCGGCTTGCATCACGAGGCGCTCAGGAACTGGATCCGCCAGGCCGCGGCTGACGCCGACGAGCGTCACGACCGGCCGACCAGTGAGATGGCCGAGGAGAACCGCCGGCTGCGCAGGGAAATCACCGAACTGCGACGGGCGAACGAGATCCTGGTGGCCGCGGGCGCGTATTTCGCGGCGGAGCGCGACCCGACCCGGCGACGGTCATGAGGTTCACAGCCCTTTTCATCCTGCGTAGCGGTTGGTTTCGGCGTGGTGCAGGACGGGGATGGCCTGCACGATCGCGGTGGTGCGGCGTGGACAGCAGCGCAGCTTGGTCAGGATCTTCCAGGTCTTGAGGGTGGCGATGGCTCGTTCGCCACGAGCGCGGATCTTCGCGTGCGTTCGGTTGATCGTCTTCTGCCGGGTTGGCAGCTTCGGCCGGAAGCGGCGCCGCTTGAACGGGGTACGGACGCTGCCCCTGGCGGCCTGGTAGCCCTTGTCGGCGAAGGTCATCATGTCAGCGTTGGTCAGCGCGTCGATGTTGCCGTGGATGCGGGCGGCGGTGAGGTCGTGCGCCGAGCCCGCCAGTGCCGGTGAGGTCCACACAAGCCGGCCGGCGGCATCGGTGATGACCTGGACGTTCACGCCATGGCGCTTGTGCTTGCCGGGGTAGTACGGCTTCTGGTCTGCCACCCGGTCGATCGGAATGAGCGTGCCGTCCAGGATTGCGTTCGCCAGGTGGCGGATGCGCCGCATCGCCGCGGCCAGGTCCTCGGCGGCTGCCGTGAGCAGCACGATGATCTCCTGCACGTACCGCCAGGCGGTAGCGACGCCGACGGCGGACCCGGCGGCGAGCCGGGTGTAGGTGTCGCCGTTACGCAGGTAGGCCAGGGCGAGCAGCGCCTGCCGGCCCGGTTCGAGGCGCCGCCATTGGGACCGGTGCTGAGTGCGGTGCGCTCGGATGAGGTCAGTGAGGTGGTTCAGGGTGCGGCCGGACAGCGGGATCATGGAAGGGTAAGACAGCACAGGTGAGGCTCCCGGTCGGGGCATCGGATCTTGGTCGACTGCTGTCTTACCTGGAGCCTCGCCCTATCGAACTCCGGGCTCGTTGCACCCGCCCTGCAAGACCAGCTTGGAAAAGGCTCCATGTACGGGTGGCCGTCCCCGCCAGATCAGTCTTCGGCGTACCAGGCGTCGTGGTGAAGGTGCCCTCGGTTGGGTCCGGCATCCGACCACGCTACCCAACGGACATCGGCACACGGAAACGTTCTATCTGGCCCGGCCGTACTACGGCGTCCGTCTGGGAGACTCGGAGGCCGCGAGTCTGCCATCCCATCGCGCAGGAGACGTCATGATCCGCCGGATCGAGTTCACATACCGGGGCGCCCTGAAAATCCTCGGTGCCGAAGACAGCTCATCCCTGACCGCGCTGGACGCCGCGCTCGGTTGCGTAATCCTAGCGTCCGGTCTACCGGGAGCGGCGACGGCGGCGCTGTGGGGACTGGTAGACCAGAAGAACGAGGCCGTGCGTCTACTCGGGCAACTCAGAAGCACCGCTACCGCCCGCATTGTCGAGAAGTCGGGCCTAGACCGTCAGCGCCTCCTGATCGCCTCGCACACGGTCATCGTCGTGGACGCCGCCTTCGAGAGCCTGCGAGCCGCCATCGGGACGAATAGCTATGCGGCGCTAGAGATCGGCGAGGCCGACAAGCAAAGTCTGACGGTCGGCGGTCGTGACCTCGCCGACGACGCCTACCGGACCCTCTACGACGGGCGGGTGCCGTGTCCGTCGACCACGGTGGGATTCGAGCAGACCGTAGAGGAGTACCTCACTCCGTACCTGAATCAGTTGACCACCAAACTGCTGGCGTTCTGCGAGGGCCTGGCCGCGTGGGGGAGATATCGTCCCCACGTCTCCGTTGACCAGCTCGCCAGGTCCGCAGTGCAGCGCTACCGTAGCTCATACATCACCATCAGCAGCCAGGTTCCCGAGTTCCAGATGTGGGCGACTCTCAACGAGACCTCCTCCATCCACCGGAAGCTAAGCGACGTCTCCGACGAAATCCGTGGCGCCCTCATAGTGAAAGAGCGCGCGCTCGCACGGTTGGAGCGGCTTCTCGACCAGATCCGACCCACCTCCACTCGGCACGGCCACGAAATGCGGGAGCAACTCGCACACGCCAACCGGATGATCCTGGGCCAGTCGATCGCACCCGGCCGCCTGGTTACCCACGCGAAGACCCTGACTTTTCCCAGCATCAATGCTGCCTACGTCACACCGCACTACCGTTGGGCCATTCATTCGGAGTCCGCGCGACCCTCGGACGAGGACTGGTGGGGCCAAGCACCTCTCGGGACGGACCTTGAGGCCTTCCTCGCCCGGTACTTCATCAGCCCGGAGAGCACCGAATTGCCCCTCGTTGTACTTGGGCACCCGGGAGCGGGTAAATCGCTGCTCACGCGCGTACTCGCTGCCCGGCTGCCGACCGAGAGTTTCACCACCGTCGTGGTCCCGCTGCGACAGGTGGATCCCGACGCGCTCGTCCATCGGCAGATCGAACTCGCGCTGAGCTCCGCCACGAACAGCCGCGTATCGAGCTGGCCGGGTCTAGTTGAGGCAAGCCGCGATATGACTCGGGTGGTGCTGCTGGACGGATTGGATGAGCTGCTGCAGGCCACGTCCCAGCGACGCGGTAGCTATCTGGAGGATACCGCCTACTTCCAGCAGGTCGAGGCCGCGCAGGGCCATCCAGTGGTGGCCGTCGTCACCTCGCGCACTCTCGTCGCGGACTGGGTGAACATCCCGGAGGGCTCGGTACTGATCAGGATCGAGGACTTCAGTCACGAGCAGGTGAGCGACTGGCTCGGGTACTGGAACCATGACAACCGGGCAGCGATCGACACGGGACGCGCCCGGCCGGTGGCACCGGAAGCAGTCCTACAGCATGCGCAGCTTGCTACCCAGCCACTGCTGCTGGTGATGCTAGCGATGTACTTGGCGGACCCGTCGTTCGCCGCTCAGCAGGAGGCGAACCTGTCCCGCACCGGCCTCTACAAGCAACTGCTCGAAACCTACATCCGGAGAGAGCTGAGCAAACTGCCATACAGCGTGGATGGTGACACGGTTCAAGCCAAGATCCAGGAGCAGATGTGGCGCCTGGCGATCGTCGCCTTCGGCATCTACAACCGGGGTCGGCAGTTCATCCGACAGGACGACCTGATCGACGACCTGTCGTCGCTCCTTGACCCAGGTAATAGCCGCCCGGATCGCAAAGAGTGGAGAATGCTCGCGGAGGAGACGGTTCAGCGGTTCTTCTTCGTACACACCGCTGCCCTGGAACGGGCTAGAAACGATGGGGACCGCTCCTACGAGTTCCTGCATGCCACCTTCGGGGAATACCTCATCGCACGGTACGTCGTCCGACTGATCAAGCAAGCCGCCGATCGCCACCGGTCAGACCACCAGGAATACTCTGCGATCCCCCGCCTGGACGACAGCATTCTCCGGCCATTGCTCTCACACCGCCCGCTGTCCCTCGCCCGTCCAATCCTGCTCTTCCTGGGAGAGATCCTGGCAGGCCTCGACGCCACAACCGCCGCCCGGATTCGGGCGTTCGTCGACGAGTTGCTGCGTGAGGCCCCGTACCGGCCCATCCTGCAGGGCGGCCGTCCCTATGTCAGCGGTCGGGTCAACCACGTCACAGCCCTCGCGTCCTACCTCGCCAATCTCACCCTGGTCCGGGTCCTCCTCGCCGAGAACTGCCCCGGCATCCCGCCGGCGGAGTTCGAGCACCAGTGGTTCCGGACGACCGTCCGCCTGTGGCAGGGCGGTCTGTATGGAGAGGGCTGGCGATCCATGGTAGGCACGCTGGAGGCGAACGGAAGGGAGGTTCACTCCCGCCGGCACTCTTACGCTCTGCACGGGCTGCTGCCCGCAGACGAGGAAGCCCTCGTCGGTGACACGCTGGGTTCCTACCTGGCCGCCTCCGCTGCACTAGGCAGTGCAACCCCTTTCCTAAGACGGGACGAACACGAGCTGCGCGGGGCGATTCTCCACGCCCTGCTGCACCAAAACGGCAATCTAGGCGGCATTTGCGACGTTACCGACGAAATGGACGGCCGCTCCGGGCTCGACGAACAGACCGTGCACCTCATCGCGCTGCTAGCGGCGAGGAAGACCACGTCACTCTCGGATGCGCACCTCAGGTCGCTGATGAGAGCCGTCGTGCATCTACTGGAGCGGTACATCCGGCACGGCGAGCGTCCGGGTCCCCACATGGCAAGGATCGTCCTCCTAAGTGCCGCCGTGGTCGCCGCTTCCCCGCTCCTCCTGCTCGACCACCCCGAGCTGGAGATTTTCTACCGGGAACTGATGCCGATGGTCCCAGACATCGTCGGTGTTTTCGGAGAGGGACCGAGGGAGCTCGACCATTGGTATCTCGTCGAGAATCTTCGCGACGTCCTCGCTAGCGAGAGGTATCCCCGCCAATCGTTCGACCCGGATGGCCGGCTTGGGCCCTCGGCGGCGGGTAACCGTCCCGACCAGATCAGCCCTGACGACGAGCAGTTCAGCGTCGAGACGGCCACCACCCGCCCTAAGGAAATGGGGTGACCATTCACCCGCTAGAGCATCCGCAAGCTCACCGATCAGCTGCGGGTTCACGCCGCCCGGTCCGTTTAGATAGGCCGGGAGCGGTTGCGGCAGGTTCTGCAACGGCACTCCATCACCTCCCCGCAGACCAAGACCTGGTAGGAATCCCACCGACCCGAACCGGAGCGTCAAGCTCGCCCGGATCGAGTACGTCAGCGCACACTTCTCCAACGCGGGATCGCTTTTGAGCGTGTTCGGAAGGGTCTGTTGTGGACGGCATGGCGGCATGACATCCGGCGGTGGGGCGGGCAGGCTGGCGCGGTGTCTGTGCGCCGTGACTACCCCTGCGGCCTGACTGACGCTCAGTGGGCGCTGATCGAGCCGTTGTTACCGGAGCCGAACACGGACGGTAGGCGGGAGAAGCACCCCCGGCGGGAGATCGTCAACACGCCATCCTGTACGTGGTGCGGTCGGGGTGTCCGTGGCGGTACCTGCCGGCGGGTCTGCCGCCGTGGCAGACGGTGTACTGGTACTTCACCCGGTGGGAAGAGCCGGCGTGACCGAGGAACTCCTGACCACGCTGCGGATCAAGGCACGGGTGCAGCAAGGCCGTACGCCGCAGCCGTCGGCGGGGATCATCGACTCCCAGAGTGTGAAGGGCGCCGACACCGTCGGCCGGGACACCCGAGGCTACGACGCAGGGAAGAAGATCAACGGCCGCAAACGGTTCATCGTCACCGACACCCTCGGCCTGCTGGTCACCGTCACCGTGCTCGCCGCGAGCTGGCAGCACCGCGACGGCGCGAAGACCGCCCTGCTCAGCGCCTACATGCTCACCCCGATCCGGCATGTCTACGCCGACCAGGGCTTCACCGGACGGCTGGTCGACTGGACCCGCGACACCCTGCGCACCACCCTGGAGATCGTTCGAAAACCCGCCGACCAACGCGGCTTCGCCGTCCACCCCCGGCGCTGGGTCGCCGAATGCATCCTGGCCTGGCTCACCGCCTGCCGCCGACTGGCCCGCGACTACGAACGCCACCCCTGCATCTCCGCAGCCCTCATCCGCTGGGCCGCCATCACCGGCATGACCCGCCGCATCACCCGCGGCCAACCCGCACACCGACAAGCCCGCCGCACCTTCAACCAGACCTAACCAACCACATCTCAAGCACGCACTCAGGCATACCGCGTAAATCATCCTAGGGGGATGGTTCAATTGGTGGTCTAGCGCGAGATCGGGCCGACAGAGCGCAAATGGTCGCAGTGCGGTCGAGGTCAGACCGATCTTCTTACTGCGGCAACTCCGCATGCCAGGAGGAACGCGAGGGCGATCAGTCCGACCCGTAGCCACGGCACGTCCGGGGCCGGTCGTACGCCGATCGAGACCGCCAACCCGAGCTTTGCCAGCAGCACCAGGCAGATGACAATGCTGAGCGCCCGGTACGTGTTGCCAAACTCGGACCAGAACACCCAGGTGCCCCAAACAGCGGGGACCGTCATCAGCAGGCTCAGGCCAATGAGCGGGACGGCCAGCTTCCACCGTGTGCCCGCGTTCACCGCCGCTCCTCCCTGCCATCGCCGGTGCTGCCGTCCCAGGGATCGACGTCGACGGTCACCGCCGGGCCCGCGTCACGGAGACGCTGCGCTTGCTGCTGCCACTCGGCCCGCTCGTCGGCGCTCATGGCATCGCGCTCTGCCAGCGAGACTGTGAAGGCATCTTCCAGGGCCCGGCCGTGCCAGGAGACCCCGAGAGCCATGCGCAGGTCTGCCTCGCCGCGCAGGACGGCGCCGGCCAGGGAGCCCAGCGGGTCGTCGTTGCCGCGGCTCTTGGCGACCGCCGTGAGGACTACCCGGGCCAGGGCTCGACGGTGGACTTCGTCGGTCATGGCCTATCCCTGCTGTCCGGGGTGGTGGTAGGGCTTCAGGTCGGGGAGCGCGGCGACGGCGGCTCCGGCCTGAATCATGCCAATTGTGCCGGCGATGCCCTTGAAGGTGGCCTCGGCGTTGCCGTAGAAGGTGGAGATCTCGTCGTAGAGGTCGTACGCCTGCCAGGCGTAGTAGGCGGCCACGCCGTAGCCGACGACCGGCCCCACCCCTGTCTCGATCGTCGCGGTGCCCACGGCCGAGGCTAGATTGATGACGACCAGGACATCGATCAGCTTGGCGGTCAACCCGCTGACCACGTCGAAGAGTTGCTTGGCAGCCTCGGCGGCCTTGGTGTAGAGCTCGGCGTACTGGTCACAGATCGGGTGCAGGGCCATGGCGGCAGTGCCGAGCTTGAGCTGGAACTCCTGCTCGGCCTCGGCGGCATTGCCACGCCATACCTTCGGCACATCCCCCGCGGTCGCGACCAGGTTCCGGCCCACGTCGAACAGCGCATCACCGATGATCCGCCACGCCGCAGCGCAGTGGACGTAGGCATCCCAGTCACCGCTGAGCTGCTTGCTCCAGTCCTCGAAGGGGTCGTACCCGAACAGCCATACGCTCACCTGACGCAACCAGGCGGCGGGGCTGATCAGATCCGCAAGCGGGTTGATCTTCCACATCTCTACCGCAGTCGCGTAGTTGGGCGACACCAGCTTGTTGGTCGGCTCCGCTACATCGGCGAACGCAGGACGGGGCACGGTGGGCCAGAGGTCGGGACGACCGGTGCTGAGGGTCGACCACATCACGGCCGGGTCCTTCGCGCCCGGGTAGGTCCGGTCGAGCCGGCCTGCCGATTCCGCATCCGCGCTGGTGTAGGCACGCTGAGCCAGGTTGACCTGAGTGGCAGCACCCTGGGCAACCGCCTGCAACCGGTGCAGACCCTGCGTCATCCGGTCGTAGACCAACTTGTGCGGGCTGGCGAGGATAACGAGCAGACCTTCGTCACCAAAGCTGAGGCCACAGTGCCGCTCGACGTAGCCGAGGATGTCATAGACATCGCCGGACGCCCGGTGCAGGACGTTGTACAGCCCGTCCAGACCGACCGGGTCTGCGGAGAAGCCGCTCATGTTCCCCCGATGAACGCTCGGCTTTTTCGCGAACACGCACCGTACTGGATCGTGATCAGAAGCGTCAATGGTCTCTTGGCCCCCGGTAACCCACTGGCACGATGCGCCGCATCAGAGGTTCGATTCGTCGATCGGGTAGCTCGCCGAGTCGGGCTCGGGACGCCCTCGACGGGCATCATCGAGACTGTCTCCGGCGGACTCCATGTCACTGAAAGACAGCCACGGCGGGGTGGCGGTGGTTGCTGAGACCGACAGCAGCGGGTGCTGCTCACCGGTCAACAGCGAAAGCGCCCGGGCAACCTCGTAGACGTCTGCTCGCACGTACGTGCTCGTCGTACCCGCATCGGCTCTGCCGTTGTGGCCTGCATATGCGCGCGCTACCGCGTATCCGAAGTTTCGCTCTACCCAGGTCAGGGTCGTGTGGCGTAACCAATGCGTGCTGATCTGCTGAGTATCCACCCAGGACAGATGCCGTCCGAGGCGCTGCCACAGATGGTCGTAGCGGCGGCTGGTGATAGGCCTGCCCGTGCGATATCTGAGCAGCCGGGCATTCGGTTCAACATCTGGTCGGTCCTCGACATGCTGAGCGAGACGATGAGCCAGCGTCGGGGAGATCGGCTGCCACCGCACCTCTCCCTTCTCGCGTAGTTGGATCATGCACTGCTCGGTATCAAGGTTTGCTCGACGCAGTGCGAGGCCGCCGCCACGCCTGCAAGCGGTCTCGATGTGCAGCCGAAGCAGGAGAGTGTCCAGCTCGGGGTCGTTTCCCGTGCAGGCTGCGGTCTCGCTGATCGAGGCAAGCTGGCTCTCCGACAGGGCACGACGCGTGCTGGATAGTCGTCGTGGCTTTGGCACCCGCTTGGCGGGATTGCCGCTCTCAGCGATGATGCCGTCGGCCACCGCATGGTGGTAGAGGCACCTGAGCGAAGAGATCAGGTGTTCAGCGGCCGTCCGACCGCCACGCGAGTTCCTCCGCACCACCCGCTGTTCCTTCATCCGCTCGGCGAGCTGCCTGATGTCGAGTGGGCTTACTTCGTCCAGCCGCCTGCCACCCCAGACGTCTTGTACCCGCCTCCAATAGGTGCCGTAGACGCGACGGGTGCCCGCTGACACGGCTTCCGAGACCCGACCGATGTACTCGTCGAAGGTAGGCATCCCTTTGATCTCGCTTGTCGCCGTGACCAACTGCTCGGGGGTCACCCCTAACCGAGCGAGGAGGATGCGCGCCGTCCGAAGATCTTCACCCTCGGTCCCCCGCCGGCCCATCTCACCCACCACGTCGCTGCTCGTCGGCGTGCCGGGCAACAATCGCCTCCAGTACCCCCATCGTGAACACCAGCAACGAATCACGGTCGGGGTACGCCAAGACGAGAACGCGGTCGCCAGCGGCCAAACAACAGCGTCGCCGCATCGGGACCGGCAGCAGCAGGTGGCCTTGGCGCGTGAGCCTCCACCGCCCACCGCGCCGTCTCTCCACCACAACCACCCCGTTCCGATACTTGAGGGTCCAAGCGTCACCCGCCGTCCAACCGAGCGCTCGCAGAGGTGCCCGGTCGGCCAGACGGCCGTTGACGTCTAGCGGCGTGATGGCGCCGATCGCCATCTCCGGCTGCGGCTTCTGCCCGAACTGCGGAAGCGGCAATCCGTGCCTCGAAATCCCCTGGCCACAATTACATCGACCTGACATAGGAGGGTGCTCTCCCCCTCCCCTAACTGCCATGCCCCCACCCCCATCAGATGCTGAATCTCTGGTCCGGACCGGCGTCGGCTTCTCACACGAGCTTGCATCGCCCGCCGCTCGAACTATCTACCCGTCTGGACTCACTCTGCGTTTCGGGGCGATCCTCGCCGCTTCTCAACGTCAGTTCTCCATGGCCATCCCCTTCGCAAGGGGGTGGCAACGTGCCTCGAAGATAGGTTGATCACGGATCCGCGCGAGATAGGGAGTTCCTTCCGTGTACCCGGTACCAGCCTCCCCGCTGCCCAGCATTCGTACGGCGAGTCGGTAGTGGGTGTGCCGCCACTGGTGCAGCGCGCCGGCGAACTCCTTCATCGCGACCGCCAGCGCCGATGTGCCCGCGGTGCGGTTGCAGTACTGCGCGGCGGCCAGTGCGTCGTCAAGGCCGGGTTGCCCGTCGATGATGCGGTCACGGACCTCGGGTACGGACAGGTAAGCGGATGAGTCGAGCCGATCGGCGCTGGGCCTACGGCACAGGGCCTCCACCAGCTTGTAGTTGCGTGACTGGATCGCGCTGGCCCCTTCGGTGTAGGGGCGAAACCGTTGGAATGCCTCGGGTTGCAACGTCGCCATCAGCGACCAGAGCGGAGCGCTCTCGCGCAGTAGCGTCGCCGCTGCCGACAGCCGAGCAGCCGCCTGCTGCGGACGTCCGGCGTCCACGGCTGCGATGATCGCGTGCAGGTCCACCGCCAGCAGCGCGAAGGTCGCTTCGAAGGTCTGCAGGATGCGGATGAACATCCACTCGTCGTGGACGGTCCAGACCGGCAGCATGCTGAGGGTGAGTACGAGTTGCTCCTCGGTCGCCAGGTCGAGGTCGACAGCGGCCAGTACCTTCTGGGCAACCTCTCGATGGTCACCGTAGGGCGTCTCCTCGATGAGTCTCAGCCGGTGCAGCGCCGGCTGGGCTGCACGGAGGGCGTGGCGGATCCGTTTGGTCACGAGTCGGGACTCTGGACGCAGCTGCGGCAGGGGCGCGGTCGCGCCGTCGATGGCGCGCAACTCGAAGCGGATGACGTCGGTCAGCAGCTGGACGTGGAGTCGGTCGCGGCGGGCCAGGAGCCTGGCGGCTGACGCCGGAGCGCCGTCGATGGCGGCGAGTGGCAGCAGGTTCAAGCTCAGATAGGTGCGGTAGTCGTACCGGCCGTCGGTCTTGTCGAGGGCATTGGTCAGGAAGGCGGCAAGAGGGCTGTGCCGGATGCCTCGCACTTCCGGCAGGCGATTCCGTGTGGCGGTGAGCAGCTCGGTCCACTGGTCAGGGATCAGGTGTTTGCCGTGGCGCTGGTACGCGTCGACGACGGCGGCGTACGGGAACTGCGCGGCGGCGGGTCGACGCTGGAACAGCCACCGTTGCAGGGGTTCAGGACTGGTCATCGCAGTCCCCGGCATGCGCTCGGGGAGTGAAGCGGGTCCGGTAGGTCCCGATCGCTTCGCAGAGCGCGTTGATGTCGTCGACGGTCGAGTAGGCGTGTACGGCGATGCGGACGACGTTGCCACGTGGCGCCACGGTGATACCTCGGCGTCCGAGCCAAGTTCCCAGGTTCTCGGCGTGCGGTTCCATCAGGGCCAGGTGTGCGCCGCGCTCGTCGGGTTCGGCGGGCACCCGTACGGTCTCCCCCATCTGTTCGAGGCGGTCGGTCGCGTGGGTGAGTAGCCGCTGGGTCTGTTGGCGTACCGCGTCGAGGTCGAGGTCGGCGATCAGCGACATTCCGGCGACGGCGGCGTAGGCCGCAGCAGCGGCCGGGGTGCCGGTCCCCAACCGGCTCGCGTGCGGCGGGAAGTCCGGGCTGATGGTGGATGGGTGTACTCGGCCGAGCCAGCCAGTGAGGGTGGACGCGGGTTGGCGGCAAGGGTGGCGTACGTAGAGGAAGGCCATGCCGGGTAACCCCAGGAGGTACTTTCCGGTGCCGCCGGCGAGGTAGTCGCAGCCCATGGCATCGACGTTCACGGGCAGTACGCCGGCGGCCTGGTAGTCGTCGACGAAGACGTTCGCGCCGGCGGCGTGCGCGGCCTCGGCTATCCGCGCGACGTCCAGGCGGATCCCGTCGCGGTAGGTCACAGCGGGCACCGACACCAGGGCGGTCCGGGAGGTGATGCCGTGCAGGTAGTCAGCGGTGGTGACCTCGCCGGTGTCCGTGCCGCACCAGTGCACCCGGGCACCGCGCTGCTGGGCGGCGAGCCAGGCGTGAGCGACGCCCGGGAATTCGGCGGTGCTGCTCAGCAGCGTCCGTTTCCATCGCCAGCGCCTGCCGCTGATGGCCTGGTGCGCCGCGCTGCGGACGTTCGGTACGACGGCGATCTGGTCGACGTCGGCGCCGATCAGGGCGGCGAAGCGTTGTCGTGCCTGAAGCACCTTTTCTTCGCAGGCGGTCCAGAATCCGGGGCGGGCAAGGTCGTCGAGCATGGTCGCCAGAGCGTTGTCCAGGTCGAGGCTGCGTGGGCTGATGCTGCAGGCGGCCAGGTGCACGGTGTGTGCCAGTTCGGGCAGCCGACTGCGGAGCGCGGTCGGTGGTCGGGTCATCGTGGTGGTCATGGGTGGGCCCGGTGGGCGGCGCGGCCTCGCGCGCTGGTCTCGGTGAGCGCTGTTCGTGCCTCCCACAGGGTGGGGAACCGACGGTGTGAGATCAGTTTGGCGAGGCTGTCGACGGGGGTGTTGCGGGTGCCGAGGACGCCGTGACCGATGAGTCGGGTGGCGATGCTGTAGTGCTCGGTGCGCCACAGCGCGATCTGCTCGTCCAGTCCGACTAGGGCTTCGGCGAGTCGATGGAGCGGATTCGCCGGCTGCCCCTGGTACACGGCCAGGGCGGTGGTTTCCAGCGATGCCAGGAGGCGGCTGAACGCGATGTCGAGTTCGGTGGTCGCTGTTCGCACGTCCTGCCAGCCGGGTGATTCGAAGCCGGACCCGTTGCCCAGTACGGTACGGATGAGGGCGAACTGTCCGGGGTGCAGGTGGCGCAGCATGCGCAGCTGCTCGGTGATCAGGTGCAGGCTCAGCGTTGCCCGCTGCAGTAGCATCTCGGCCGCGCTGGGTTCGTCGGTGGTGATGTGGTCCCGTGCTCGCGCCAGATGTACGCGGGCCAGTTTGAGCCAGAGTTCGCTGCTCTGGTGGACGATCTGGAACAGGAGTTCGTCGGGGTGGACCCATTGGGCTGGGGTGCGTTGCAGGGCGAGTAGTTCGTCGGTGCGCAGGTAGCGGGCGTAGTCGGTGGTTCCGTTGCCGGGCAGTACGGCTGGAAGCGTGTTGGTGGGCACGATCGGTCTCCCGTTGTGGTGATCGACGCAGGTTGGTGGGGTGACTCCCCGGGCGACGTTGGTCAGGCGCGTAGGCCCCGCATCGCGGAGACGGCGATGCCGGTCAGTCGCGACGGCAGATCGGCTGGCAGCGTGGTGCCGAGGCGCAGCGGGCTGGCGGTGACCGTTAGGTAGAGGTTGGCGTCGTAGGTCACGACGTTGGTGCCGGTCAGCTCGTCGACGTAGCTGTAGGCGCCCGAGCCGAGGTCGGCCATCTCGGAGATGGGTCCGAGGTCTCGCTGGGCCTGGCGCAGTCCTTCGTACATCGTGCGTCCGGAATCGGGTTCGCCGATGTCGGCCTGCACCAGCAGGATCGCGCCATCGGGCAGGTCGCCGACGGTGATGGTGCACTGCAGGTGGACGCTTCCCTTGGAGCGCCGCAAGTCGTCCTGCTGCAGACCGGCGGGCCCGAACAGCTCCACAGCAGGGCTGAGGTCCAGCGCTGCGCACAGCTTGCCGGACTGTCGGTAGGTCGCTGCGGGTGTCGGTGGTGCGGTGCTGATCGTGGCTGCCGCCGAGTCACGGGGCGGCTCAGCGCCTGCGTCCGGGCTGTCTGCCGGGTGGGAGCAGCCCACCGTGAACGCCAGGGCAGCGCATCCGGCTGCCGCAGCCAGGGCTCTCAGGCGTCGATGTGTCCTCGGCCGTGCGCTGGTCATCGTGGAGTAGCGCTGGGGAAACAGGTGGAACGGCTTACGCATGGCGTGAACACCAATCCGGGGAGTAGTAGAGATTCTCGGGTGAACGGTTTCAGCGAGCCGTAAGTCCGCACTTGCCTTCACCGGCACCGCACTCGGCTCGGTCAATTACGCACCAGGAGAAGCGGCCCGTCTACATGTACAACCACATCTAGCCGCATCCCCGGACTTCCACCGACCACCTCAGATCGCCTTTGAGCTGGTCTGATGAGGATGCTTGACACGGCATTCGGGATCGGACCTGTAGCGCGGGATCGGGAGGGCCGCTAGCGTCGCCGCGAATCACGTCGGCGAAATGGATCCGCTCCATTGCGGTCGACTTCCATACATCGCGGGGAGGACTACTCGTGCACCGCTATCCCACCACCGTCCTACGGTTTCTGGCGCTGTCGGCATCCAGCGCCACCGCGGCCGTTGTCGTCGGAGTGCCACCGGCAGGGGCGGACCCGACCCCGGTGGCGGACCCAGGGCGAACCTTCACCGCGGTGCCGCACCGGCCCACGGCCGACACCGATCCGCCCGAGCCGGAGCCCACGACGTCGGCGGAGCCCGAGCCGACCACCCCGAATCCCGAGCCGGAGCCGACGACCGCACCGCCCGATCCGGAACCCACCACCGCGCCGCCACCCCCTGCCCCGGGTACGCCGTCGACAAGGCCGCCGTCCCACCGGCCGACACCGTCGCCCAGGCCGTCGTCAACTGGACCGGGAAGCGTCACCGATTCCACGACCGGCGACAGCGGCTCCGGCCACTCGAAGGTGGGGCTGCCGGTGACCGGCGACAGTCTCCTGCCTCTGCTGGTCGCGGGATCTGCGGCGATCCTCGTCGGCGTCGTCATGGTGCGCAACGCACGGCGGCGCCCCAGCTGACCCGAGGATGGGCCGGGGCTGAGGCCCGAGAGGAGTTTTCCAGTGACGACGCAGCGCCCCGGCCAGGCGATATGGCCGATCGCACGCGGCGATGTGCCGGCTGTGCCGCCCGGCGGGGCACCTGCCGTTGCACCCGTACCCCCGAGGTCGTCCACTCCTGCCGAGCGTTCACCCGACGCTGAGCGGGTTCCGACGAGGCCGGGGCTACGGCTTCGCTTGGCCTCCCTCGGTCCTGCGCTGGCGGCGATTGCGGTGCTCGCCGCTGGTGCTGCGCTCTTCAGAGTCGCCTGGCCGAGCGATTCAGCGCCCGGCCGGGCGTCACCCGCTCCGACATCTTCGAGTGCAGACCACGCCGCCACGGCCGGTAAGGCGTTCGGGCAGCGTCAGGCTGCCGCCAACCGGGCCCGGTTCCAGGACCAGGCGGCCGGCGAGTTCGCCGAGCCCTGGTTGAGCCGGGTCGGTGACTGCACCGCCGACAGCAGCAGCGGCGGCCCGCGACCCGGCGCGGGCGAGGCGAGCCGCACCCGCTGCCCAGCAGGCATCGTCACCACCTACTGGATCTCCTACCGCAGCATCGCCGACCGCGATCGTGCGCTGGCTCGCTACCGGCAACAGGCCGAATCGGCATCGCGGTTGACGCCCGATGCCGGCTCAGCCCCAGACCGGGAAGCAGCGGGTGACGTCCGCAGTACGAACTACGTGGAGTACGCGTACACCGTCCCGACCGGGCAACAGGCTGGTCAGGTAGTCGCTGCCATCTGGTACGCCGACCCCCTCGAACCTGTCGCCGGGGTGTTCCTGGCCTACTGGACCGATGGCCTGGGCTCCTCGTGGGAGCCGCTGCGCGACTTCTGGCGACAGAGGGACTGAGCTGGACCGCTTCGGCTTGGAGAGCCGCCTGTGGATAGCTGCCCGCCGTCCACAGCCGATGCCCGATTGACCGATCCACTCGCTGGAGACGAGGCAGGCTGAGCACCATGATCGAGGACGCTCTTCGCACGGCACACCGGGCTATCTCGCTGGACTCGGATCCCGACGGGATCGAGGCACGTGCGGCACTTCTTCTCGCCCATCGCACGGCAGACGTCGCTTCCGACGAGGCGACGACCGGTCAGGACCGGTGGACCTTCACCAGCCTGAGTATCGCCGAGGGCATCGACCGGCTCGTCGAGGGCCTGCCCGACGAGCTACCTCCCGACATCGACGTGCCAGACCTGGCAGGGGACGCCACAAATGCCGTCCACGAACCGCTCCGGATGCTGCTCACCAGCCTCTCCGCTCTCTACGCCACCGCCGCCGGCCGCCACGACGGTCCGCCATGGCGGCGACTGGCCTGGGCCGCGGTCACACAGCACCTGGACCGCGCCCTACGAGAACTGCCATGACCTACGGTCGCCACCTCGCCCAAGCGGCGACCGCGCTCGCCACCGCGCAGCTCGCGCTCCGCCAGCCCGAGGCGGGCAGGATCACCGACCACGCCGCAGCGGCCATTGCCCGCACCCACCTCTACCGGGCACTTCAGCGGCAGGTGGCACGCTTCGCCGGCGGGAGCGACCAGGAGTTCGATCGGCTGCTCGGACGCGCCACCGAGAACACCACGTCCGATCTTCCGTTGCCGCCACCGTCCCACCATCCCGCCGCCGTGGCGTTGCGCCAAGCTGCCGACGCAGTCCGTGCTGCCGGCGAGATCGTGGACAGCCAGTTCGACCCGTCAAGCGGGCGTCCCCGGTCATCCGACGGCTATGCGATCCTCGCCGGAGTCGACCGGTCGGAGAACCTCACACACCTTGCCCGGCTCGCCCGCGCCGCCGGCGAGGTTGATCGTCCACTCGCCCGGTGGCTGGCGGCCGGATACGTCGACGGCAGCCAGCAGGACGTCGTCCGCACGGCACTCCAGGATTCGCGCACCGCTCGCGCCGTTCTTTATCCGGCTGTTCGCGCCGTGGCGGCTCGACCGTCCGAGCAGAGCCCGCTGCGTCATCTTGAACCGCCGCCGCTCACCGACTACGCCGGCCGATGGACCAGCATCGGTTCCCCCACCGACTGCGTCACCGCCCTGGACGTCACCCGCACCTGGCTTGTGCAACATCAACACGATCTCACCGCCGTGGACCTCAGGACGCTCACCCGGACCAGTCTGGCGCTGACCTACGAGACCGGTTACCTGCTCACCCAGGCGACCGGCCGCGACACACCCTCCGGTGCCATCGGTTCTCTCGCCGCAGGGTGGCGTCTCGCGGCACGGGCAACCACCCACCTGCAGAGCCTCACCACCGCCGGGCCGGGGGTGGGACCGGCCGTGCTCGCTGCCGCCGAACTCTGGCTCCGTGACCGACTACGACCTGATGGCGGCTGGCGAGATCCCCGTGAGCTCCGGGCCACCGTCGACGCCGGTAGCTGGGAAAGGCTCGGCCGCGAACTCGCCGGGAGGCTGCCGGACTTCGTCACCCTGGTTCATCGCGCGGCCAGGGCAGCCCTGCATCGCGGCGACCTTCTCGAGCCCCACCGGCTCAGCGAAGCCAGTTCAATCACCGCACGGTCACGATGGATCAGAGCCACCACCGGCAGCCCCCGAGGAGTCCAGGTTCTCAGCGCCACCAGCCAGCTACGGCGCAGCGCCAGCAGAATCGCGCGAGAGGCCGGCATCACGGTCCTGCCGGGAATCCATGAGTACGACCCGCAGAACACGACGAACCGCACCCTGCGCGCCCAGCATCGCCCCTCAGCCAGCCTGGTCCCCTCCGCCTCCACCCGCCAACAGGGCCTGCCTGCCCCACCGTCCCGCAATCCCCTCCAGGCGCAGCGGTCAGAAGATCATCGGCAAGTGGCTCATGCGCACCAGCGCAACGAGTCACCGGGTTTCGGATCGGGTCAGGACGTGGAGGGCCTCAGCCCGTAGGAAGGTGCTGTTGGCCCGGCACCCCGGATCCAGGCCAGCTCTCAGCGTCAGCGGGTGGCCACGCCGCCGAGCATCGGGGAGCTGGTCCCGGCGACGGCGTACGGGTCTGGTTCGCTGAGTTCCGCGCGCCAGTGGGTGAGCGACACCAGGCCGGGCGGCAGCAGGGTGAGGTCCCCGAACAGGGCGGTGAGCTGGTCGCCGGTACGGGGGATGATCTCGGTGGCGGCCTGGGTGCGGTAGACGTTCTGGGCCTTCGCGACGCCGTTCGCGCCGTATGCCTCGGTCACCGTCGCGCTCAGGTGTGAGATGACCATGGCGCTGCCGGGGACGAGCCGGTCACGGATCGGCGCGATGACGGCGTCGATCCGGTCGTCGGGGACCTGTTGCAGGACGGAGCAGTACAGCAGGGCTGTGGGCTCGTCGAGATCGATCACCGTGGCGAGGTCGGTGTCGTCGAGGGCACGGAGGATGTGTTCGGGACGGGTGAAGTCCCCCTCGATGGCCCGGCACCCCGGATTGCCCATGAGGATCTCGTTGGAGGCGACGACCGCCACCGGGTCGATGTCGACGTAGAGCACTCTGGTGGCGGGATTGATGGCCTGGGCGATCTCGTGGACGTTGCCCTGGGTGGGGATGCCGGAGCCGAGGTCGAGGAACTGCGTGATGCCCGCCTCCGCGAGCACTCGGACCACACGCCGCAGAAACAGGCGGTTCGACAGGGCCACGTTGGCGGCGTCCGGCACGACCTGGAGGAGCTGCCGGGCGGCCTCACGGTCGGCGGGGAAGTTCTGCTTGCCGCCGAGGAGGTAGTCATAGATCCGGGCGACGGTGGCTCGTCCCCCGCCAGTGCCATCTGCCTCGTGCTTCTGGTCTGTCACTGCTCACCCCGTTACGTGGATGCGCCGCCACGCATCGGCGACGTCCATTGAAGACAGGCAGCCTAGTACTCCAACGTCACTTGGCTTCGGCGTTGGGCGTGGCGCGGTCATGAAGACGGCCACCGCGTTGATCATCGATGGTTTGTGAAGACAACCGAAGATCGTGCGGTGGCCGCGTGCCACAGCGTAAACCCCGCTGGGTGGCGGGTCATCCTGGACGAGGCGGTGACGCGTGTCGCTGACCGGTTCGTGCGGGCGGAGCCCCGTCGGACCGCCGGGCAGTTCGTGGAAGGACTGCTGTCGGGTGTGGAACGAAAGACCTGCTGGTCGCTTGCGGAACGGGCGGGTCACGCTGATCCGCAGGCGATGCAGCGGCTGCTGCGCACCGCGGTGTGGGACGCCGACGCCGTCCGTGATGACGTTCGGGCCTGGCTGATCGAGCAGCTCGGCCATCCCGACGCGGTGCTGGCCTGCGACGAGACCGGCTTCCTGAAGAAGGGCCTGTGCTCGGTCGGGGTGCAGCGGCAGTACACCGGCACCGCCGGCCGCATCGAGAACAGCCAGGTCGGGGTGTTCCTCGCCTACGTCTCACCTCTCGGACGGGCGATGATCGACCGCCGGCTCTACCTACCCGAGACGACGTGGTGCGACCGACCTGAGCGTCTCACCGCCGCCGGCGTCCCCGGCCAGGTCGGGTTCGCCACGAAGCCGGCCCTGGCCCGGCAGATGATCGCCGCCGCCCTGCACGCCGAAATCCCGTTCGCGTGGGTGACCGGCGACGAGGTCTACGGCGCCGACCCCGGCCTACGCGCTGACCTCGAACACTGTGGGATCGGTTACGCCCTCGCAGTCGGGTGCGACCGACGCGTGGCGGTCAACGATGGCCGCACCCTCATCCGCGTCGACGACCTCGCCGAGCGGATACCCACCCGCGAATGGCAGCCCCACAGCTGCGGGCCGGGCGCGAAAGGTCCCCGCGACTACCTGTGGGCCTGGATCACCACCGCCGCCCACCCTGGTGAGCACCGGTGGCTGCTCATCCGCCGCAACCGCACCACCGGCGAGCTGGCCTTCTACCTGTGCTGGTCACCCCGCCCAGTGCCGCTGCACACCCTCGTGACCGTCGCCGGCTCCCGTTGGAACATCGAGGAGCTGTTCCAAACCGGCAAAGGCCAGGTCGGCCTGGACCACTACCAAGTCCGCAGCTGGACCGGCTGGCACCGATTCATCACCCTGGCCATGCTCTCCCTGGCCGTCCTGACCATCCTCGCAGCCCAACAGCCCCACACCGACCCGAAGATCATCGCGTTGACCGTCGCCGAGATCCGCCGACTCATCAACGCCTTCGTCCTCGCCACATCGCTCCCGCCAGAGCACACCCTGCACTGGTCGCTCTGGCGACGAACATCCCAAGCCCGCGCCCGCCGATCCCACTACCAGCGCAGACAAGCTAAATGACGTTGGAGTACTAGTCGATCAGGCACTCTGGTGAGGTCCTCAGATCCGTTCGGCAACCCGCCGCCGGAGGCTCGTCAACGAGCTTCGGCAACGGCAGTGTCCGGCCCGGCCGGGCAGCTGGCCGCGCCCTGATCCCGTACAGGCCAATTCGGGCAATGCTATTCGGCAACAATCGGCTCCGGCCCGTCGTACCTCGCCCCGCCGAGGGTCGCCCCGTCAAAGCTCGCGGTGCTGCTGAACGTCGCCCTGTCGAACCAGGCGTCGCCGCAGAATGCCACCTTGTCGAACCAAGTGCCGCCGCCGAACGTCGCCCTGTCGAACCGGGCATCGCCGCTGAACGTCGCCTCACCGAACCGAGCACCGCCGCCGAACGTCACCTCGCCGAACCAGGCATCACCGCCGAACGTCGCCTCACCGAACCGAGCACCGCCGCCGAACGTCACCTCGCCGAACCAGGCATCACCGCCGAACGTCGCCTCACCGAACCGAGCACCGCCGCCGAACGTCACCTCGCCGAACCAGGCATCACCGCCGAACGTCACCTCGCCGAACCAGGCACCGCTGCCGAATGTCGCCTTGTCGAACCGGGAGCTGCTGCTGAACGTCGCCTTGTCGAACCAGGCACCGCCGCTAAACGTCGCCTCACCGAACCAGGCACCGCTGCGGAACGTCGCCTTGTCGAACCAGGCATCGCCGCTGAACGTCGCCTTGTCGAACCGGGAATCGCCGCTGAAGGTCGCCTTGTCGAACCAGGCACCGCCGCTAAACGTCACCTCGCCGAACCAAGCGCCGCCGCTGAAGTGGGCCTTGGTGAAGGTGGCGTTGTGGATGTGGCAGCCGGTGAGGTCGAGGTCGATAAGGACGGCTTCGGTAAGGTCGAGGATCATCTTCGGCCCCCAGTAGAGGGGGTGGAATTGTCCTTCTGGGGTTGTTGGTCGTAGGTGGCGGGCGAGGATGCGTTGGGCGGCGAGGCGAACCTGGCGTTCTTCCCGAGGGTCCACGGCCGGTTTGTCGCTGTCACCGGTGGCGACCACCGGAGTGGCCCAGTCCGGAGGTGATGGCGGGGTGGGCTGGTCGTCGGGTGGGGTGTAGGGCATTCGCAGGTAAGCGCAGATCACCTCGACGATGCTCTGCCGGTGGATCGGATTGTCGTGGGCGAGGCGTTCCAGGGCGTACAGGCCGGCGAGACGGACCGGGGCTTTGTCCGAGCCGAGCTGGTCGGCAGCCTTGACGTACAGCTCGGTGACGCGTTTCTCCCCGGCGTCGTACTCGGTGGCCTGCTGGGTACGCTCGGCCAACTGCTGCCGGCGGAACGCCAGCAGCAGCGCGAACGCGCCGGTCACCGCCGCGCCGATGGTCAAGCCCGTACGAATGGACTCCACCCGCAACTGCGCCCGCTGCACCCCGTCACCCACCGCCGGCACCGAGTCCTGCAACCAGGTAACCGCCGCCCAGGTAACCGTTCCCACCAGGGCCACCCCAACTGGGATTACCCACGACGGCAGGGGGCGGACCTGCCGATTCGGCGGCGTCGGCGCGGCAGATACCTCATGATGCACGCCGCCCCGCTGCCACAGCAGCACCCCCGCGACCAGTGTTGCCAAGCCTCCCGCCACCGGCACCAGCACCGGCCACCCGGAAGCCAGGACACCCCACCAGGAGTGGGGAACCAATACCAGCGCGACCGACAGCAGAACCAACCCGCCGACCGACATCAAAGCGACACTCAACCGTCTCGTCACACTGCGGAATCGTGCCCGTACAACGCAAATCCGCAAAGTTGACAGGTGGGTCTGCTGCACCGATAGGTGACATCTGAGATGGCTTGCCCTGACGGTGAGCTGGAAGGATGTTGCTGTGCCCAAGCCCTACCCTCGTGAGTT